>CAZHXN010000015.1:38303-56355 GCA_964536415.1 uncultured bacterium | reverse complement strand
CTCGCCAACCCACTTCCCCCGCCCCCCCCCACCCACCGGGATCGCGGCCTATTTCAGAGGCACCCTCCCAGAGCATTCCGATTCCCGTTCCCCCCCCTGAACAGCCTAGCTCCCGCCCCACGATCGCGGGGAATGTTTGCCCGCCCCAACTGGTCAGTCAGATTGAAGCAGTCATCAATAGCCCCCGTTACGCTGGCGGCACGTGGGGCGTTCTCGTGGAGCCAGTGGCGTCACCAATGCCCCTGTATAGCCATAATGCTGATACCTACCTCATCCCAGCCTCGAATAACAAGCTGTTCACTACAGCCGCCGCGTTGCAGATCTATAATCCGGCAGTCAAAGCGCGATCGGCCTCATTCCCCAACACGATCGCGGAAATCCATCGGTGGAGCGATAATGCTGCTGCCGATACCCTGTTCAAGCAAATAGGAGGGAGTGCGATCGCCAGGGATGCCCTAGCCGTTCTAGGGGTAAACCCCGCCAGTTTTGTGCAAGTGGACGGGTCTGGGCTATCTCGCCAGAATTTGGCGACTCCCACTGCCCTAGTTCAGACGCTCAAGGCCATGACGACCGCACCGGATGCCAAACTCTTCCGGGAAACACTGCCTGTAGCTGGGGTGAGCGGCACACTCCGTAATCGGCTGCAATCCTCGCCTGCGCGGGGACGGGTCCATGCGAAGACGGGAACCTTACGGGGGGTCCGGGCACTATCTGGGTATATCGATGGTACTGGCTATGGCACTGTGGCCTTTAGCATTCTGGCCAACCATCCCAGCCAGGATGGCACAGCCCTCGTCAGCGGGATTGACCAAATTGCGACCTTGCTAACGCAAGTAACCCCCTGTCGTTAACATACACACGATGCAGTGGGTTAATGGCGCGGCCCCCCGCCAGGTAGGCGTTCGCCAGTAGGCCATCACCACAACTCAGTGGACAAAAAAACGTAGGCTTATGGTAAAGAACCATATTCCGTGCTGAGAGGTCAGGCTGAATGAAAGCTGTAGTGATGACTGCGCCCGGTGGGCCAGAGGTGCTCCAACTCCAGGAGGTCCCAGAACCCCAAATTCGTCACGATCGCGATCTGCGAGTTCGGTTAAAGGCAGCGGGCGTTAATCCTATTGATACGAAACTGCGTAGTCGGGGTACGTTTTATCCTGAGCAAATGCCTGCCATCCTGGGCTGTGATGGGGCTGGAATTGTGGAAGCCGTTGGGCCAGGGGTCGAACGGTTTCAGGTCGGGGAAGCCGTCTATTTCTGTAATGCGGGCTTAGGCGGTCATCCCGGTAACTATGCGGAAGTTGCGGTAGTGGATGAGCGGTTTGTGGCCCCCAAGCCCAAGTCCCTGAGCTTTGCCGAAGCTGCTGCGGCTCCCCTAGTGTTAATCACTGCGTGGGAGGCCCTCTACGATCGCGGACGCCTACAGGCGGGTCAATCGGTGCTGATCCATGCGGGAGCGGGGGGGGTTGGCCATGTAGCCGTGCAACTGGCCCATCTCCAGGGAGCTAAGGTCGCCACGACAATCAGTACACCCACAAAAGCCGAATTTGTCCGTCACCTCGGAGCCGCATTCCCGATCTTTTATCGCCAAACGGATTTTGTCCATGCCGTCCTGGATTGGACCCACGGCGAAGGGGTGGATCTGGCCTTTGACACGATCGGTGGTCCCGTTTTAGAGCAAACCTTTCCGGCAGTGCGGGTGTATGGAGATATTGTCAGTATCCTGGCCCCCGACCCTAAGACCAATTGGAAAGTGGCCCGCGATCGTAATTTGCGGATTGGGTTAGAACTCATGCTCACCCCCATGCTGCAAAATTTGGAACGCGCCCAACAAGACCAAGCCAAAATCCTCAAGCAATGCACTCACCTCATTGATCAGGGACAACTCAAGATCAAACTGAGCCATACGTTCCCGCTGGCCGAAGCCGCTGAGGCCCATCGCCTCCTGGAGCAAGGATCGACGCTGGGGAAAATTGCCTTGACGATCGCCGATTGAGGGACAGTGATGGCAGGCCGCCGATGGCCAATGTGACGATCGGTGGCTTGTTGTTGGACTTGGGGCCAGAGGTTGGGGTCTTGGCGGTAAATGCTGAGGACCTTGAGAGCATCCTCGGCATCTTGGCGGGCAGCATCCGTAATCAGGTTAAGCAGAAATTTCGAGGGCGGCATCACTGCGGAAGGGGGAGATTGTTAACAGGGGCGTTTGGCGTAGTTCCGGATCGCGCACCCGTTGCCACCAGTCCCACAGCAGGGGAAACGCATATCGTCTCCGTTTTCTTTGCGCTCTTCGTACTCTTCCTGCTGGATGGTTGCCTCCGCC
This sequence comes from uncultured bacterium, assembly GCA_964536415.1. Classification (GTDB taxonomy): domain Bacteria; phylum Cyanobacteriota; class Cyanobacteriia; order B231; family B231; genus Trichothermofontia. The sequence goes on along the minus strand of CAZHXN010000015.1, from coordinate 54,038 downwards.
TTTCCAAAGATGCTATAATCCCGGAGACGAGGTAAATATCGGTTGCAGCAGTTGTTTCTAGTACGAACGGGTTTTCGTTTTTTCACTGACAAGCTTCTCTCCGAAATTTCACTCTCTGCGTTTTTCTCGATTTTGGAGACAAGCTATGTCGATTTATGTAGGTAATCTTTCCTATCAGGTTACGGAAGCGGATTTGAGTTCTGTGTTTGCAGAATATGGTTCTGTTAAGCGGGTGCAACTGCCCACTGATCGTGAAACGGGTCGGATGCGGGGCTTTGGCTTCGTGGAAATGGGTACCGATGCAGAAGAAGAAGCCGCGATCGAGGCGCTGGATGGGGCCGAATGGATGGGCCGTGACCTGAAGGTTAACAAGGCCAAACCCCGTGAAAACCGGAGTGGTGGTGGTTCCTTTGGCGGTGGGCGTCGGAGCAATAGCTTCTCCCGTAGCTACTAAGATTCATTACGCGATCCCAAGACTCGACTGTTTTTATAGAGCTAGTGCTTGGTCACGCTTAATTTTGTAGGTTGGTTCAAGCGCAGTACGACCCAGCAATGCCGATGTGTGTTTTGGCCTGCTGGCTTTGCAGCAGCCTGAAATCCATCTTTGAAGCATGACAAGCTACTAGTCAAGCTTCAAAGGCTCTAGTGTTACCGCTAGGGCCTTTTGTATTTGGATTGCTTATCTTGCCGGTGATTCAGGGTGGGATCGCCCGATCCTAAATCCAATGCACGGGATTCCTGGACCGCGATCGGTTAACCTCTGGAGCAGAGCCGCTCAGTTACGGGTTGTGTCATGCTCCAAACTTCAGCATTGCTACAGGGAAGTGCAGAGGTATTTCCAGCGTTGCGCTGTAGCTTTGGGGGCAGGTCGATCGTGCCGGATGTCGTGGTTTTACAAAAGAGTCACATCCCTTATGATGCGAAGGGTGAAATTGCCAATTGGGTTGAGATTGCACCGGATTGGGCCATTGAAATCCTCTCGCCCGATCAGGACTACAAAAAGGTCACGAAAAATATTCTGCATTGTCTGGAGTATGCCTGTCAGATGGGCTGGCTGATTGACCCCGATGAAAAAACAGTCATCGTTTCGCCGCAAGACAGTCGATCACGCACATTCGCTCAACTGGATGCCATCTTACCCGCACCGAATTGGGCACGGGATGTAGAATTGACGATCGGTGAACTCTTTGGCTGGCTAGCTGATTAATGTGCTACCCGACTATTGAGCATTGCTTGATTCAGGAACGGTCTCAAACTGTTTTTCCCAATGTTCATGGTTAGCTCTTGCTGTCTTTACTAGGGGGGACAGAACCAGGATTTGGGAAACGAGCCAATTCAACAGGGACATGGGGAAACGCATGGGGCGGGCAATATCTAGGAATAGAACCGCTCGGTAGCCATCGGTCTCATTCCAAACTTCATGGTAGAAGGTATCATCAAAAATCAGGCATTTTCCTTCTTCCCAATGAGCAATTTGATCAGCCACGCGAATGCGACAGGCTTCCTTAGGTTCGGGTACTTTCAATGCCAAATGGCAGCGAATGAGACCCTTATGTTTACCCCGATGTTCGGGGATGTGCTTACCAGGGGCCAGAATTGAGAAAAAAGCTACTTTTAAGCCGGGAATCGATTGGATGATCTTCCAGGTTTCCGGACAGCGATCGCAGTTTTTCTGTGCCACATAACCAAAGGCGCAAAAGTAGTAAGTTTTCCAACGATCGTCCTGGGTAATGCGGTACTGGCGCGGCATGATGTCCTGAAAATTGGGGAGGCGATCGACATCTTGAAGAATCTGATCTAATTCTTGACGAATCAACTGCCAGTTTGCCTCTAAGGTATTGACCCAGGGGAATTGTTCACGGGTGAAAAAGGCAGCATCCCCAACCAATGATGCGTCCGCCGCCCATTGCTCCAGGTTTTGGCCTAATGAGCTAGTCACGAACGTTGTAATCAGGTCCTTCACAAGTTACTCCTGGGTTACACTCGCGATAACAACTACGATGCAGGCACCATTGTAGAGGTCGGATGACGATCGGTAAAGCCTGGACACTCATCCACAGTTCGGAGCCGCTTGCGGTAGGGTGGGAAGGGATACGAGTTATAACCCCTTGCGCTCAGCTCCCGAAGGACTTGTCAACCATTGACTCTCACTGCGCTAAACCGCGTCGGCAATAGAGGACAAGACCACTGAATAAACTAATGCCCAGTAAATATTTCAGCGGAGAAGGCACGATCGGGTTAGGGGAGAAAAATCCTTCGATCACGCCCGCAAGGATCAATAGGGGAATGACACCATAGATTAATTGGGCAGCTTGTTTGCCATATAGCTTGAGGGCATCCCAGCGCTGATAGCGACCGGGAAATAAGAGTGCGCGTCCGATTAAGAGACCTGCTCCTCCCGCGATAAAAATAGCCGGTAATTCGAGAGCACCGTGGGGAAAGACAAAGGCCCAAAAGGGATAGGCTAAATGATTTTGGCCCACCAGCGTGGCGACGGCACCAATATTTAAACCATTCAAAAAGAGTAGATAAACCGTATAAATGCCAAAGGTCATGCCCCCGGCGATCGCGGCAAAGGAAACACTCAGGTTGTTGACCATAATCTGACTAGAGGCGAGGGGTTCAATGCCCACGATCGACCCCATCCAGAGTTCGCCGCGATCGCGGACTTTACTGATCAGACTCTCTGGCAATAACAGGTCCATAAAAGCAGGATCTTGCCAGGAATACCACCAGGCGATTAGCCCAGCGAGAAGGAAGATGGCAGTAGCAAGGGCAATGTAACCACTGGTTTGCTGGATGACCCGTGGTAAACCCCAGCGATAGAAATCCAGGACCGCTTGCCAGTCCTGGCGGCGTGAACCCTGATAAATTTGGCTATAGGCGCGGGCGGTGAGTCCTTGCAGCTCTTGAATCAGGGTTTGACTGACCTGGGTAGTTTGGGCACGGGCGAGATCAGCGGCCACGGAACGGTAAAGACTGGCCACTTGCTTAATCTGGGTAACGCCCATAGACTTGAGGCCACGTTGCTCGGCCTGCCTGAGCAGGGTTTCTAACTGTTGCCAGCTGGGTTCCCGCCGCGCAATCCATCGTTTGATATTCATCTCAGTCGTTGTCCTGCTAACTCCTCGCTGCGATCGCCGTGCGATCGGTATGCCCTATGTCCCCAACCCCACCGTCCCCAACTCCCAGTCGTCCCCTCGATGTGGGTGATGTAATTAGTGCCGGATTCCGGCTCTATGGTGCCCATCTTAAACAATATTTTGGGATTTCCCTCCGCGCCACCCTCTGGACCCTCCTCCCCGTGCTTGCCCTCATCCCACTCCTGCTGATTGTACTGGGGTTAGCGCCTACATCTGAACCTTCTCCGATGCTCATCCTGGGATTTTTACTGGCCCTACTACTGTTTCTGGTAGTACTCGTTTATGGCCTAGCCAAGTCATTAACCAATGCCGCTCTGATTACCCGACTGGCCTTTGGGGAATTGCTGGGCCAACCCGAAAGTGTGGCGATCGCCCAGCGGCAGGTTCAATCTAAAATGTGGCGCTTTTTGAACGCTGCTCTTTTATTAGGGTTAATTTTTGTGGGAATCATGCTGGGCGTATTACTCGCCATAAGTCTCTTTTTGGTTATGCCCCTGGGAATTTTAATCAGCATGGCTGGCAATACAGAAGGCAGTATTATTGCAATTATTGGATCAGTTTTGTTAGGTTTCCTCTTGTTACTTATCTTTTCAATCTTTTGGGTATGGCTATTGGCAAGATTTTGGTTCCCTGAGGCACTGCTGGCTGTCGAAGATTCCCTAACAGCATCAGCGGCGATTAGTCGATGTTGGCATTTAACCCAAAACTATGCGTGGCGTATTGTCTTGATTATTAGTGTAGCCTTTATTGTGACCTTGCCGCTCATTTTTATTGTCCAAGTGATTGTAAATATTTTACAGCCAATTGTGACGATTTTTCTTGCCAGAGACTCACCTGTTTTGGCGACAATTATGATCATCATTAGCTATTTAATCAGCTTCTTAAGTAATATTTTTCTATTGCCTTTTTGGCAGGCTCTTAAAGCAGTTATTTATTACGATCTACGGGCACGTAAGGAAGGACTAGATTTGCAATTGCGAGATCGAGAGTTGGGTTTATGATGAATTGTATACTGTCAGGTAAAACCCTTGATAAATACCGGCAATTAGGCAATTATGAAATTTTTGCGGCGAATTATCCTCAAAACACCCGAAAGCGTTAATTTAGAGTTTACCCTGGCTGGCATCGGCAGTCGTGTCTACGCCCTGCTGATTGACTATACCCTTTGGTTTTTAGCCTTAGCAGGCTTCATTATTATTGGCACCTTGCTAGCTGCACAAATTGTCGATCTCGTAGTTCAGTTAGGGGGTGGGAATAATATTGGGCTATGGCTGGTCGCGATCGGCATTCTGGGATGGTTTGCCATTTATGTGGGTTACTTTGTTCTCTTTGAAACCCTCTGGCAAGGCCAAACCCCTGGTAAACGCATCGCCAAAATTCGCGTTATTCAAGACACCGGCCAACCCATTAACCTCTATCAAGCCACCCTACGATCGCTCCTTCGTCCCATCGACGACCTGCTCTTCCTTGGCTTTTTCCTCATAGTCCTCAGCCCCAAAGAAAAGCGCCTAGGGGATTTAGTGGCGGGTACGATCGTCATTCAAGTCGAACGTTCCGTCGTCACTGATACCCTCAAAACCTCTGAAATGGCCCAACGCGCTGCCACTCGGCTTCTTAACACCGTTGATCTCAGCCCCATCCTCCCCGACGACTTCGCCATCATTCGCGACTACCTGCAACGTCGATCGCTCATGACCCCCCACGCCCGCGATCGCCTCACCCACCAACTCGCCACCCAACTCAAAACCATTCTGAACATCGACACCCTCCCCCCCGGCCTCACCGACGAACACCTCCTCGAAGCCATTTACCTCGCCTACCCTCACAGCGATCGACCCAACTCTTAGTGCCCCTTAGTGCCCTTAGTGTCTTAGTGGTTAACCCAACCCCTGAAGTTTCTCTCCCTACCCCAAGCCCATCCCCCGAAAGGGAACCAAAGCCTTAAAATATGTTAAGCAGTCTGATCCATCACCCCCTGGGGATTTACCCAACACCCTATGACCCAAGTCCCTGTTGCCCAAATCCGCAACTTTTCGATTATTGCCCACATCGATCACGGTAAATCCACCCTGGCAGACCGGCTCTTGCAGGCTACCGGCACCGTCGCCGATCGCGAAATGAAAGCCCAGTTCCTCGACAACATGGAACTCGAACGGGAGCGGGGGATCACGATCAAACTGCAAGCCGCCCGCATGGACTACCAGGCCCAGGACGGTCAGAACTACGTGTTGAACCTGATCGACACCCCTGGCCACGTCGATTTTTCCTACGAAGTCTCGCGATCGCTAGCTGCCTGTGAAGGAGCCTTACTCGTTGTTGATGCGTCCCAGGGCGTTGAAGCCCAAACCCTTGCCAACGTCTACCTAGCTCTAGAACACGATCTCGAAATCATCCCCGTTCTTAATAAAATTGATCTGCCCGGTGCTGAACCCGATCGCGTCAAGCAGGAAATCGAGGAAATCATCGGTCTCGACTGCTCCCAGGCGATTTTAGCCTCGGCTAAAGAAGGCATTGGAGTACCCGAAATCCTAGAGGCCATTGTCCACCTCATCCCTCCCCCACGGGATACGGTGGACGAACCCCTCCGGGCATTGATTTTTGATAGTTATTACGACAGTTATCGCGGCGTCATCGTTTACTTCCGGGTCATGGATGGCACCCTGAAAAAGGGCGATCGCGTGCGCCTGATGGCCTCCGGGAAAGAGTATGAGATCGACGAGTTAGGCGTTTTAGCCCCCATGCAAGTCCCCGTGGATACCCTCCATGCGGGCGAAGTGGGCTACCTAGCAGCCGCGATTAAAACTGTAGAAGATGCCCGGGTTGGGGACACCATCACCCTCGCCAATAAACCGGCAACGGAACCCCTCCCCGGTTATACCGAAGCCAAACCAATGGTCTTCTGCGGCCTCTTCCCCAGCGATGCCGATCAATTTGAAGATTTGCGGGAAGCCCTGGAAAAGTTAAAACTTAACGATGCCGCCCTGCACTATGAACCCGAAACGTCGAGTGCAATGGGGTTTGGGTTCCGGTGTGGTTTCCTGGGGCTACTGCACATGGAAATCGTTCAGGAACGCTTGGAACGGGAATATAACCTGGATCTGGTCACCACGGCTCCCTCGGTAATCTATCGGGTGACGTTGTTAGATGGGGAAGTGATTTATATCGACAATCCGAGTAAATTACCCGATCCCCAATATCGCCAGAAGATCGAAGAACCCTACGTTCAGGTTGACATGATCACACCAGAAACCTACGTGGGAGCGTTGATGGAATTGGCCCAAAGTCGGCGGGGCATTTTCAAAGACATGAAATACCTCACCCAGTCGCGCACGACCCTGATCTATGAGATTCCTCTAGCGGAAGTCGTGACCGACTATTTTGATCAGATGAAGTCCCGATCGCGCGGCTACGCCAGTATGGAATACCATTTCATTGGTTACCGTGAGGATAATTTGGTCAAGCTGGATATTCTCATTAACAATGATCCGGTTGATCCCCTAGCCACGATTGTCCATCGTGACAAAGCCTACTATGTGGGCAAAGCCCTAGTAGAAAAGCTCAAGGAAGAGATTCCCCGCCATCAGTTTAAGATTCCTCTCCAAGCGGCGATCGGGAGTCGGGTGATTGCTAGTGAACACATCCCTGCCCTGCGTAAAGACGTGTTAGCCAAGTGCTACGGCGGTGATATTTCCCGTAAGAAGAAACTGCTGCAAAAGCAAGCTAAGGGTAAAAAACGGATGAAGGCCCTCGGTTCAGTGGAAGTACCCCAATCCGCTTTTATGGCCGTGCTGAAGATCGATCGATCACAATAAGAACGGTCCACCCCCCAGCCTCAGCCGTTAGCAAGGGAGTGAATGCAGGCGAATCTCTTTATACTCAAAGTAGCCGGTTAATTTTCGTAATGGCTGGACTCCGCCCCGGCTGCATGATGAGCTACTGCCTGAACCTCAGTTGTCAACATCCTGAGAATCCTGACGATGCCAACTTCTGTCAGTCCTGCGGGCGTCCTCTCCTGCTGCGATCGCGGTATTGGGCAGTCCGGCCCCTCGGTCAGGGGGGGTTTGGACGGACGGTATTGGCAGTGGATACGGATAAACCCTCGCAACCCCTGTGTGTGATTAAGCAGTTTTTCCCCCGTAGCCCGAATCCAGAAAATTCTCAAAAAGCCATTACCTTCTTCCGGCAAGAAGCTGAACAATTAGAATCCCTGGGACATCACCCGCAAATCCCTGACTTACTGGCCTATTTTGTGATTGCAGATCAACACTATCTGGTCCAGGAATTTATTGAAGGTGAAACCTTGGCTAGCCTCGTTGCAACGGGTCAACCCTTCGATCAACCTCGTATCCTAAACTTACTCAACGCCCTCCTGCCGGTTTTACAGTTTATCCACGATCATCAGGTTATTCATCGGGATATCAAGCCGGAAAATATTATCTGGCGATCGTCTACAGATAGCTATGTCCTGGTTGATTTTGGGGCTGCAAAACATGCCACGCCGCTGGCCTTAGCTCAAACGGGTACTGTCATTGGGAGTGCCGCCTATGCTGCTCCTGAACAGGTCGGGGGCAAAGCCACATTTGCAAGCGATTTGTATAGTTTAGGCGTGACCTGTCTACACCTGCTCACCTTGATTGAACCCTTTGATTTATTTTCCTTCGCTGACGATCGTTGGGTGTGGCGGGATTACTTGCAACACCCGATCGACCCAGCTTTAGGACGTATTCTGGATAAGCTGGTGGCCCGTCCCCTGCGCCTGCGCTACTCCTCTGCCAGTGAGGTGCTGCGTCATTTGCACCTGCTCACCCCCCCCGCCCCGGCGACGACCTCGCCGCTGCCTTTGACGCCTCCCTCCTTACCGGAACCCTTGTCCCCTAAACGGGTACTCAATCGCCCAACGCCATCACCACCTAAGGCTCAGCCGAGCACACCTCAACCAGCCCTCCAACCGCTTTCCCAATGGTTTGCCCCCCCACCCCCCGCCCAGCCTCACCGTCCCGCACCGCCTCCCACCCTGACTAGGTCAGAATCCCGATCGCCCAGTCTGCCAAACCGACCCGGTACACCTTCCCCCTCTCTGCCTCTGGCGATCGATGACGCTCTGACAGATGATCTGGCCTCTGCCGTTGGGGTAGACTATCGCTCTTTACAGGCCCTCCTGGCTGCTGGGGATTGGCCTGCCGCTGATCAGGAAACCTCCCGGCTGATGCTGCGGGCGATGCATCAGGAAGCAGCCGGTTGGCTGAGTTTTGATCACCTAGCGACCTTCCCATGCATTGATTTACAAACCATTGATCGACTCTGGGTTAAGTATAGTCAAGGACATTTTGGCTTCAGCGTTCAGCAGCAAATTTGGCAACATATCAGTAACCCACAGCAATCCCAATCCCAGCAGCGATCGCCGACGATGACCGAATATTGGTGCGACTTTGGGGTAGCGATCGGCTGGCTCCAGCGGGTTGAGAAACGGATTGGCGAAGCCCTAAGGGGTGATATTCATGAATATCACTGGCTATCACGGGATGAGGTCATTGCCACGGTTCAACTGATCCCTGCTGACGAATTACTGGTTCGGGTTTCGGCAGGTTGTTTGCCCTTCTTCTGTAGTCTCTATACGGGTACCTCACGCGGTGGTAGGATTTTACTCGAACGTATCGCAACCTGTATTGGGTAGAGATGTCTCAAGCGGGTTAAGAGCAGGGTTGAGGATGGAGCCAATGCGATTAGGCAAGGTGATTAAATCAAATTCTCATTGTGACTATTTGGTTGAAGTGGATGATAGCTTTGGCGTTGCCGATCCGCCCCAACCAGAGGACTATGGTTTTGGCTCATTTGTTAAGTTTGAAGATCTGGATGGTCGCCATTGGGCTGTTGGTATTGTCTATAATTCCCAACTGTTTAATCCCATGTTCCTCAATATGGGGCCACGCTTATCAAGTGAACCCGATCCCTTATTTACCCCCGATTTAATTCAAGAAACCCGAACCTTATTAGGAGTGGTACTGATTGGGACCCTGATTGCCCAGGCGCACCCCCCCTATGGCCAGCATGGTATTCCCCGGATGGTGGTGCCCGTGAATACGCCCGTTGTCCGGATGACCGCAGCCGAGATCCATCAGTTTCACCTCAATCAAAACCAACAACCCCAATTTTGTTATTACAGCTTGTTACTGCGCTATGGTGGTAGTTTTGCCACCCATTTAACGCAACAGATATTAGACGATCTCGCCGATCGGCAATTATTTCAAGGTACGGAACAGCGAGCACTGGAAATCCTCTGCAAAGAACTCGCTTGGCGCAATACGATGGGGGCGATGCGTTAGCCAGAATTTTTTCCAATGTGGATGACACCGGTAGTATTTGGAAATAGATCTTAATAATCTCCCTTGGTTTAATCCCTTGGTTTAACTGTGGCAGTAGCATAGCGGCATTCCAATTCTGGGCGAGTTAAGCGATCGCCACTTTTCAGAGAAGAGCCTCACGCTGGGGCTAGGAATGGGGGCAGGCTGAACCGTTGTCATGGCAAGTTCAATCAGGCTCTCTAGCTTAAGCATATCCCTTAGAATTGGGTAGCTGGGGCAATCCCAGGCGTGACCTGAGTTAATCTTGACCGGTAGATCCCGACTTCAAGGAGTGTGTGATGGCCAACTGGGGAGACCGACGACCCGGTAAGCTGGCACGAATTGCCGTTACGGCGGTTGCTGCTTTGATCGCTCTGGTTGGGGTGGTCAATCTCTGGTCGGCAGTGACACCCAGCTTGCCCGAACGTGTGGCGTGGCTGGAGGGCATTTTGCCGGTTGAAGTGCGTGCGGGTGCCCATCTGTTTGCCGCCCTCAGTGGCTTTTTTTTGCTGATGCTGGCAACGAATCTGCTGCGCCGCAAGCGGTTAGCCTGGGGGGTGGCAGTGGGCCTGCTGGTGGTGTCGATCGTCAGTAATTTGCTCAAGGGATTTGACTACGAAGAAGGGTTGCTATCACTGGGGTTACTGGTACTTTTGATCGGGTTACGCCCCCTCTACACGGCCCAGTCCGATCGACCTTCCTTGATTCAGGGCGTGTGGGCCTTGGCCGGGGCGCTGCTGTTTACGCTGGCCTATGGCACCCTAGGGTTTTGGGCGCTCGATCGCCACTATGCCACCCCCTTTAGCCTGCCAGCGGCCCTAGGCCAAACCCTGGTTATGTTTTTCACCGCTGATAGTACGGGGTTGCACCCTACCAGCCGCTTTGGCCGATATTTTGCTGACTCGATTTACATCGTCGGTGCAGTCACCCTGTTGTATGCGGCATGGATGCTGTTTCGTCCCGTGATTTTTCGGGGTGCTGCCAGCGAAGCGGAGCGACAGCGGGCCACCGCTATTGTGGAGCAGTATGGGCGCTCTTCCCTGGCTCGGCTGGCGTTATTGAACGATAAGTCCTACTACTTCAGCCCGTCGGGACAGTCGGTTGTGGCCTACGTGGCCAAGGGGCGGGGGGCCATCGCCCTAGGTGACCCGATTGGCCCGATTGCCGATCGCCAGGTCGCGATCGCGGGTTTTCGGGACTTTTGCGCCAGCAACGACTGGCGTCCGGCTTTTTATCAAACCCTACCCGATGACTTGGCGCTATACCAGGCTCTAGGTTTTTGGACGCTGAAAGTGGGGGAAGAAGCCATTGTCGATCTCCAGACCTTCACGCTGGCAGGCAAAGCCGGACAAAACCTCCGCACCGCCGTTAATAAAATGACCCGGCTGGGTTACCGGGTGCAGTTCTATGCACCGCCTATCAGTGATGCACTCCTAGCGGAACTGCAAGCCATCAGCGATGACTGGCTAGCGCAGATGCAAGGAGCCGAAAAGAAGTTTTCCCTGGGTTGGTTTGACCGTGACTATCTGCGGGGGTGTGACATTGCCGTGGTTGAAAATGCCCAGGGCACTCCCCTGGCCTTCGTCAACCTAATTCCGGAATATCGGCGTAATGAAGCCACCCTTGACCTGATGCGGCACCGCCATGATGTCGAGGCGGGCATGATGGACTTTCTGTTTGTATCGTTGATGCAACACTGCAAAGACCAGGGTTACGACAGTTTTAACCTCGGTCTGGTGGTGCTTGCGGGGGTCGGGGAAGCCCCCACGGCCCCACGGCTGGAAAAAGGGATGCATTACCTCTACCAACATCTTGAGCAGTTCTACAGCGTTCAGGGATTGCGGGCCTATAAGGAGAAGTTTCATCCCCGCTGGGAGTCTCGCTATTTGGTATATGAGCATCTGGCTGATCTGCCCGATGTGGTGGTGGCCTTGGTCAGGGCTGATGCGGGCGATCGCCTGCAAGACTACTTTGGGGCGCAATTTTTCAGCATGGCTCTGACCGAGGGACTGAGACGCATAGCACAGATGGCCCCAGTGATGCTCAGCCTGGGGCTGTTTGGTCTGTCTGCCTGGGCCATCACCAACGAACTGCACCAGCATCAACCGGGCCAAATTCTCAACAGCATGGCGGCGATCCCAACCTGGGCGCTGATCGGGGCGATCGCCTTGACCGGTCTCAACTATCTTTTTCTAACGGGTTACGACACCTTGGCCACCCGGTTTGTGCGCCGTCCCCTGTCCTACACAAAAACGGCACTGGTGGCGGTGATTAGCTACGCCATTAGCAACAGTGTGGGCTTGGCCCTCCTCAGCGGCAGTGCCATTCGCTACCGCTTCTATACCGCTTGGGGGCTGACCCCCGGTCAAATTGGGCAGATTATTGCCTTTTGCAACCTCAGCTTTTGGATTGGTCTATTTGCGGTTGGCGGCGTCGTGTTTGCGATGGAGCCGTTATCAGTACCCAGTCTTTTGCATTTGCCCTTTGCAACGGTCCATCCCCTCGGCATTTTATTTTTGGCCCTGATCCTGGCCTACCTCCTGCTCAGTGGCGTCAGCCACCGCCGGGTCAAACTCAGGGGGTGGGAACTGCCCCAGATGCCGCTGAGTCTATCACTGGCGCAGATCTGTGTTACCTCCTGTGACTGGGCATTGGCGGCTGGCGTCCTCTACCTGCTGTTGCCTGCCCACGCTAGTTTGAACTACTTTATCTTTTTCGGTAGTTACCTGTTGGCCCAAATCGCTGGCATTATTAGCAATGTACCCGGCGGCCTTGGGGTATTTGAAACGGTACTAATTTTGTTGATTTCACCGCCCATCGCCTCCGATCAACTGTTAGGAGCTTTGTTGGTTTATCGCATCATCTACTATTTCCTGCCGTTGTTAGTCGGTGTTGTACTGCTGGTTCTCTATGAGCAAATCAAGCTCAAACGTCAGTCAACATCGCCCTCTTGATATAGGCCCTGTATCGTTCCTCCATCACAACTCACAATCAACCCGGTTTGATGAAGGATAATCCCGTGATCTAAGAAATAGGAGCGCTATGCCATTAGTTCACCAGTTTTACCCATATTCTGACTCGCCATGAGCTGGAAATCTCGCCTGCTGCGTCTGAGTCTGTGGGGATTGCCCCTCCCGTTATTGGTTCTCAATGGCTGGGCGCTCCTGCTGTTATTTGACTACTTTCGCAGCATCATCACGGTGATCGTTGTGGCTAGCTTGTTGGCTTTTGTCCTGGACTATCCGGTGCGCTGGCTACAGCAGTGGCGGCTGCGGCGATCGCGGGCGGTATTGCTCGTGTTGCTGTTGGCGATCGGCGTCTTCAGTATTTTGGGGGTGACCCTGATTCCCCGCTTGTTGCAGCAGGGCCATGAGCTGGCCCAACGGCTACCCGAATGGATTGCCTCTGGTAGCCAACAACTGAACGCCCTACAGGCCTGGGCCGTCTCCCGGCAGGTGCCGATCGATGTTAGCCACTGGATTAGCCAGCTTGAGAACCAGGTTGCGAACCAGCTACAGATCGCCACTGGCGCGATCGCCGGTACCCTGACCGGAGCCATCGATCGGATGATCCACCTGATGCTGACCCTGGTCCTGACCTTTTACCTGCTGCTGCACGGCCAAACCCTGTGGGACAACGTGTTGCAGCGGCTACCAGCCCCGGTAGGCGCATGGTTACGGCAAAGCCTGAAGCAAAACTTCCATAACTACTTTGTGGGACAGGCCACCCTGGCCCTCTGTATGGGCGTAGCCATGATGATCGTCTTTATCGTGATTTGTGTGCCCTTTGGGTTGGTCTTCGGCCTAAGCATTGGTGTGATGGCCCTGTTTCCTTTTGGCGCGGCCTTAGGCATTATCATGGTTAGCTTTTTAACCGCCCTAAACAGTATTTGGTTAGGGATCAAAGTGCTGCTGGTTGCCACCCTGATTGACCAGTTCATTGAGAATGGTTTAGCGCCCCGCCTGCTCGGTAGCTTCACTGGCCTTAGCCCCGTATGGATTTTGATTGCCCTACTGGTGGGCGTTAAAGTAGCTGGCGTATTGGGGCTGATCATTGCTGTGCCCGTCGCCGGTTCGCTCAAAGATATTCTGAGTATGACCTGGAAACCCCAAAGTTAAGCTCTCTTTGCCCTGCCCTACATCAGACTGGCGACTGAATCGGTCAAACTGCTCTAAGTTGTCTGCCCAATCCTAATAAGTCGATCGGCGCTTGCTAATTCGACAGTATTAGCCACCCCCCCAGTAAATCGACAGAGGTGTAGGATGTATCTACCTTACTGTTTACCAGGTTTAGGAACGATCTAGATGCAACATCAACCACCTCGCCATTTCGAGCAACCACGCCAGCCTCGATCGCCGATTCGTAATCCCCATCAAGAGTTCCGCAAAAGAGCAAACTGGGGCGATCGCTTGGCCCTATTCATCACCCAGCGGGTGGGCAGTATTCGTTTTTTCTTACTCATTTTAGTGTGGACAATCTGCTGGATTGGTTGGAATTCATTAGCACCTAAGACCCTACGGTTCGATCCATCCCCTGATTTTCTGCTATGGCTATTTATCTCTAATGTGATCCAAATGATGCTGATGCCATTGATTATGGTCGGCCAGACCTTACAGGGAAAGCAAGATGAGTTTAGAGCTAAGGCAGACTATGAAACCAATATCAAAGCCGAAGCAGAAATTGAAACTATTCTTCAACACTTAGAGAATCAAAATCAAGAGATTAATGAGTTAAAACAACTTTTACGAAATTTGCAGCCTATGGATGGATAATGAATCTTCCTACTGGCGATCGGTAAGGGTTTGGACACATCGCTGATGGTCGGATGTGTTGAGATCAGATTGCAGCGTCGCTAGCCCTTGGTCGATCTCGCCTTGTAAATAGCCATCAGCGGTGATGTCGGTTTCTCCCCCAACAGTTTCCTCAAGGCGCAGGATAATATCTGCTTGGGGTTCATTATCCAGATCTAAGCGCACCGTTAGCTCAATTCCCAGGCATACCCCTGGAGTTACCCTGTCGTGGCAGTGCATAGGAAGTCTGGTGTCTGACTATCGCCTACGGTAAGGTCTTGGCTCCGTTGATTCATCAGCGCAGCCAAGCGTACTCTGTCAAACTGATCTGGTTGTTACCCTGTTGTTGCCTAGACATCGCCCCACAGAGATTTCCCTAGGCAATCAGGGTGGCTAAGGCTTGCTCTAGGGCTGCGATCGCTGCTGCTACCTCCGCCTCACTCACGATCAATGGGGGCACAAACCGTACCACTTGGGGACCGGCTGGAACCACCAGCAACCCTGCCGCGATCGCGGCCTTGGTAATCGCCGCTGCCGTGAGTTCGCTACCCTCCTGGAGCACCAGACCATTGAGTAACCCTCGGCCCCGCACGCCAGCCAGATGGTTGGGATAGCGTTGGACGACTTGCTCCAGACCCGATCGCAATTGCTGTCCTCGTGCTTCCACATTGGCCAGCAGATTTTCCCGCTCCAGGGTTTGACACACCGCGAGGGCCACCCCACAGGCAAAGGGATTACCGCCGTAGGTGCTGGCGTGTTCTCCTGGCTCAAAAATATCGCAGGTGGATTTGCACAACATCGCCCCGATCGGAATCCCGCCGCCGAGGCCCTTGGCACTGGTGAAAATATCCGGTTCAATGCCCAGATGTTCATAGCCCCACCATTTCCCCGTGCGGCCCACCCCCGTTTGCACCTCATCCAGAATCAGCAGCATTCCCGTCTCATTGCAAATCTGGCGCACCTGTTGGAAATAGTCACGATCGCCGGGCCGGACACCCCCTTCCCCCTGCACTGGTTCCAATAGAATCGCCGCTGTGCGTTGCTGTCCCTGGTTCAGTTCGACCACCGTCCGTTGCAAGGTTTCCGTATCGTTATAGGGGATGTAGTGGAAACCGGGGACGAGGGGCGAAAAATGCTGGTGGTATTTGGGTTGGCCAGTAGCAGTGACCGTAGCCAGGGTGCGCCCGTGGAAACTGGCTTGGGCCGTGAGGATAATCGGGTAGTCAATATTCAGCACTGTGTGGGCGTATTTGCGGGCCAGTTTAATCGCTGATTCGTTGGCCTCGGCCCCGGAATTGCAGAAAAAGACGCGATCGGCACAGGAATGATCCACTAACCAACGGGCCAGGGCACCCTGTTCGGGAATGTAGTACAGATTAGAAACATGGTGCAGCTTTTGCATCTGCCGCGTGACGGCTTCCACCATCACGGTATGGGTGTGGCCCAAGGTACAGGTGGCAA
>CAZHXN010000015.1:35639-38293 GCA_964536415.1 uncultured bacterium | reverse complement strand
GATATTCGTTACCCTCCGCATCCCAAACCCGGCAACCCTGGCCACGGATCAGGGTCAACGGGAAACGGGCATAGGTCCCCATTACGGTTTGATCAAAGGCCGCCACTTGTTCAGGGTGGGGCGGCTGGTTCTCAACAGCAGGGGGATGGGGTAGGGTATCGGTACTCACGATCGTCTCCTCGGTAAATTCGGCAGGATTCAGCCACCACGAACCAGTTGGGAAAACACCTATTAGGTCACGATATCAAATTCACGATCGCATCGAACATGGGAAAGGTTGGCGTTTCATTACGATCTCGGCGCGATCACCCTCCGAACACGATGGCTCAGGACTCGGCATCGAGGCGTCGCTGCCATTCGGCGTCGATTTGTGCCGAGCGTTCGGCTTCCTGTGCGATGAGATCGCGATCGGTGGCGTAGATAATATCGCGATCGCGGATGATGACTTCAGTGGCAAACTGCTGGGCAAACAGACGCTTTTTCTCTAGTTCAGACGTTGCCTCCTGGAGGAGGAGGGTGCGCTGCGATCGCATCTGGTTGCGAGCCTCCACCCGTTGATTGCGCAGTTGCAGCCACAGGTAGCGCACGATCGGGACCACCACAACGCCCACGCCATAGCCCAATAGGAGCCAATAGATCGACTGGACAAAACCAATAAACCCTCCCAAGTCTGCTGAATTCGTCTGAAGTAAACCACCCAGGATCAGGGCACCCCCCAGGTTGACCGCTGCGAGAATGATCACCCCAGTGGCCTGACCTGGCGTGGCTTGGGTGAAGGGCCAGCGGTGTTCCCGTAGGTAGTCCGGAACTCGTTGGGACTGGGCTTCCTGTGCCCTGACCTGGAGGGAAGGGAAGTGGTAAACCAACCCTCCTTCTGGAGTTACCTGGGGACGCCCGTCAAATCGCGCTAATACAGGCAGCATATAGGCTTCATATTCCTGATCCGATTGCGATCCCAGATCGTCCAAATAAGGAGCAATCTGTTCAGCCACAACCACACCCTGGTGGTTACTAATGGTGGTAGCAATCATCTGCCAGCGGCGCTCTTCCAAGTCGGCATTGGGGTTGCCGTCGCCAAAGAGGAACGAATACACCGCTTCGAGGAAATTTAATTTACCCGCTTCTGCCTGGGGTTTAGGACGGCGTTTGGCAGGCTGCCGATCGTAGTCAAGGGGGTCAAAAAATACTGACCAATTGGCCAGGAGGTAGGTATAACGTTGCAGTTGCCACAGAAAAAAGAGATCCCCGCCCTCCGATCGCCGCTCCCGCTCTTCTCCTTTCTGACTTTGCTGCGCCAACACCAGGATGATAATGGCCGTGAAGATAATGAGGATCGACACCACCAGGGCAATCCCAAAGGAGATGCGAATCAGATAAAAAATAATCTGCCAGAGTTTTTGCAGTCTGGCTTGCATCTGCGATCGCCAAGACCGGTTCCGCAGGATTGCCTGGAAATTAGTCGGAAACTGGTAAACAACTTCCCCTGACTCTGCAACTTGCAGGTGTCCCCCTGCCGCGGCTGCCAGGGTCGCCAACTCCTGCCGCACGGTATTCAGATCCAACCCCGATTTCGTTGCCACATCTCCGATCGTCACCCGATAGTTCAGGGCGGTGACTGCTGCCATAACTGCCGTCTGCGTTGCCATGTCCCACTCCCCGTCGCGATCGTGCGCGTGTCATCCCTGTTAAATGAACTCTCCCGATCCTAGCGAGTTAGGCCACGATTGGGGGGAGACTCAGCCAAGAGAGGAGCGGGCAAACGATCGCGCCCTTGGGCACCCATACCGCTTGACCCCATTGACCGGAAGGCCATCTATCCTGGTTGTTGGAGTTGCAAGATTTCGGCGATTGGTAATTCCGTCACCGCCGCCACTTGCTCAACAGCCATACCCAGGGTTAACAAATTCCTGGCAACCTCTCGTTTCGCTTCGGCTTTGCCTTCAGCTTTGCCTTCAGCTTTGCCTTCAGCTTTGCCTTCGGCCAGGATGGCTTGGTACATCACGGATTCCCGCATCATCTCTTGCCTCAACAATTGTTGAATGATCTGCTGATCCAATACTAACCCCGCCAAAACAGCCGTTGATGCCGCCACATCACTCCGTTGTTGGCGATCGCTGATCGCCTCCACCTGTCGCGCCACAGTTTTTAGCACAGCCACTGGATCAGTCGCCTGTGACAGAACCGCAAACGGTAGTAGTCCAGGCGAGCGCAGAAATAGTTTAGTCGGTTGTTCCCACAGCCGAATGATCTGGAACTCATGGCGTGTTTGGGCTAGCTCAAACACGTTTTGATAAACCTTCTCCGAGCGGGTCTGACGCAAATAGACCACGACTTGGTACATGGGCTTGTCGGGAAAGCGACGATACCCCCGTAGGCGATAATCTGTCATCCGAAAGGGAATATCCGCATCCGGGTCAGTCTGAAACTCGACATGGAGGATCACCTCATCGGATTGAAGTAGGATCAGGGCATCGGCTCGAATCGGTTGCAGGGACAGTTCCGACGGACTCAACCGTGTTAGGGCGATCGGCTTTCCCAAGAACCAGGTGGCAAGGTCCGCACTAAAATGCTCCGCAAGGTAGCGGCAGATGTTGTCGTACATCCTTGGTCAACCCCATTCCCTAGCCTCGCCCTGGCATTAATGCATAATTGCG
>CAZHXN010000015.1:0-35612 GCA_964536415.1 uncultured bacterium | reverse complement strand
TCAGGATTACGCCAGATATGGGGGGTGAGGGTTGCGGGGGGGATGGGGGCCGCACCCCACTGGCGGGCCAAGCCTTGCACCAGTTGATCCTGTTGTGCCCGGAGCGTGTCAATATCCGTGCCGCGATTGATAATCGTAAACCAGACGAGGCCATGCTTTTCGGTGGGGAAAACCCCCGTTAGCGCACTCACATCCCAAAGTGTTCCCGTCTTGATGGCGGTATGGGTGGGTAACTTGCGCCCTTCGGCAGTACCCACATCTCGGCCAATCACGGGCATCAAGTCCGCAATCGTTAACCCGTGCGGTTGGAGCGATCGCTGTAACGCCATCATCATGGCTGCGGCTGCTCGTGGGGAAATCTGGTTCTCTTGACCCAGCCCAGAACCGTTGATGAGCCGAATTTCGGTGACGGGGACCCCTGCTGCCTGGGCGGCTAAGGGTGCAACCACCGTCGCGCCCCCTCCCAAGGACTGGGCCAGCATCTCGGCGATCGCATTATTGCTGTAGACGTTCATCAACTTAAGAATTTGGGCCAAGGGCAAAGACTCATGGCGTAACAAGGGGGTTCCAGTGGGTTCAGCCGTCGTCAATCGCACCGTACCAGCAATGGCCACCCGCGATCGCGGCGTTCCCGGTGGCATGGCCCCATGCTGGGCTTCAATTTCCCCATCCCACAGGCGATCGTCGAGTGCTCGTCGCAAGAAATTCCCGGCCATCTGGGGATCGGTTTCATAGTTCATCCAGAAGTCGCCCGCAATCACCAAATCCCCCTGGACCTGACGAATACCGAGGCGATTGAGGCTATGCCCCAGGGCGATCGCTTCCTCCCAGACAAAGAGGGGATCGCCATTGCCCTGAAGAATCAAATCGCCCTGAAGTACCCCATTGCGGATCGGCCCGGTGGCGCGGACGATCGTAGTAAAGCGATGTTGGGGTCCCCAGGTTTCTAGGGCCGCTAGGGAGGTAGCTACCTTGGTCAAGGAGGCGGCGGGGAGGGGGGTTGTCCCTTGATGATTCATCAGCAAGGTTGACCCACTCTGTAACCAGAGGCCCTGTTGGGTTGGGGCCATGCCCTTGTTATTCAGTCCCTGGAGATATTGCGCGATCGTGCGTTCTATGTGCGGATTCACCTCGTCGGTGAGCACCAACCCTGGAGTGTCCTGCCAGGTTTGCAAATCAAACGATCGGGTGGGGACTCCTGCCTGCTGAAGCCACAAGGACATGAGTCCAGAACTAAAGAGTTGCAGCATCGTCCCCTCACTTTCGGCGCAACATCATTGAATGATCAAATGATCACAAATGATCAAAGGATACTGATCAAAGGATCAACGGTCATGATCAACCGTACAGTCGCCCTTATCCTGTCCTAAAGTTCCCAGTTTAGCAACTGTGTGAGTAACCCTTAGAGACCCTGAAACCCTACAAATCGCCAAAGCCCTTTTTCTTCTTGAGCTTCTTTTTCTTCTTCATGCCCCCACCCGGATGACCGCGCCAACCCTGGGGCGACTGGCCTCCAAAGGGGGAGGGCATTCCCATCCCCGGCATTCCGGGGAAGCCGCCTTGGCCCATTTGTTGCATCATGGTGCGCATCTTCTGAAACTCGGTGACCAGCTTACTCACATCGGTTTCACGGTGGCCCGATCCCTGGGCAATGCGACGACGACGACTGGGGGAAGCGGCCAACAGTTCCGGGTTGCGCCGCTCTTCGGCTGTCATCGAATTAATCATTGATTCCGTCAGCTTTAGCTTGACTTCAGCCTCCTCCAGTTGGTTGCTGGATAACTTGGGCATCCCTGGAATCAGCTTCATGAACCCCGCAAAGGACCCCATATTTTTCAGGAGCCGCATTTGCTTGAGGAAGTCGTTGAAGTCGAACTGGGCCGAGAGGATTTTCTCCTGCATCTTCTCGGCGTCAGCAATATCGACTGCTTCCTGGGCCTTTTCCACCAGGGTCAGGACATCCCCCATGCCCAAAATCCGCGAGGCCATGCGATCGGGGTAAAAGGGTTGCAGCGCTTCAACTTTTTCGCCAACCCCAATAAACTTAATCGGCTGGCCGGAAATTTGCCGCACCGAGAGGGCCGCCCCGCCCCGCGTGTCCCCGTCCATTTTGGTAAGGATGGCCCCCGTGATGCCAATTTGCTCATGGAAGGTACGGGTCAGGTTCGCTGCCTCCTGCCCAGTCATGGCATCCACCACCAAGAGAACCTCATGGGGTTGGGCGATCGCCTTAATTTCCGCCAACTCCGCCATCATCGCCGGGTCAATCTGCAAACGGCCTGCCGTGTCGATCAGGACCGTATCAAACCCCTCTTCCCTGGCCTTGGCAATTCCCTGGCGGGCAATTTCCACCGGGTTCACATCGGTCCCCAGTTCAAATACGGGCACGTCAATCTGTTGGCCCAGGGTCACCAACTGGTCGATCGCGGCTGGCCGGTATACGTCCGTGGCCACCATCAGGGCCGATCGCTCTTGTTTGCGCAGGTGCAGGGCCAGCTTCGCCGTCGCTGTGGTTTTCCCCGTCCCCTGCAACCCGGCCATGAGGACGATCGTCGGGGCTGTCTCAGCCTGGGCAAGGGGGACATTGCTTTCCCCCATGACCCGTACCAGTTCGTCATAAACAATCTTGATAAATTGCTGATCAGGCCGGACACCGGTGATCACCTCTGCGCCCTGGGCGGCTTGCTGCACTTCTGCCACAAAGTCCTTCACCACTTGGAAGTTCACATCGGCTTCCAGCAGGGCACGACGCACTTCCCGCAGCGCTTCCTGGATATTGCTTTCGGTGATTTTGTCCTGGCCCCGGAGGGACTTCCAGGCAGACTCTAGGCGCTCGGCGAGGGCATCAAACATAGGGAGATCGGGGCAATGTGCAAATAACGGTGGGCCAATGAGCCATCGTGGCTCATCTTTTGATTGTACAAACCCGTGGGGTCTCCCCGATCGCTGATGCCGACTAACTTACATCCACCTAGACCATACCCAAGCTAAAGCTGAACACCAGGTAGGACAGGTTTTCTGCGGTTCGCTTGAAGACGAGATCGCTGAACTCATATCGATGAAAACCATTACCTTGGCTTCTTCATGCAAACGAGCCTATCAATCCCTCGTGCGCAAACGTCCTACTTGAACCAATAAGCCTTGCCCATAGTCAGGATAAAAAAAAACGTTCTTTCAATTAAATACTTTCTTCAGGTTGTGCTTTAGACTTTTATGTATGGCAAAAGAGATTTGCATAGATCTTTGTCTATTTCCAGGGTTTATATTTTCGGGTTGATCGTGACGGGCAATCGCTCACTGGGGCACAGATGGGTGTTCCCACCGATTGCATACGACTTATCCCCAATGATGACCCACGACTGATTAATGCGATCATTTGCACTACTTATGGCGACACCTTATTTTCCAGTACACGACGCACCGCGAGGCAGACGCGATGGAGTGACGGATTGCCTTCTCGCTGACTCGGACCAGTGGAGCCAGCCATCCGAGATTCGAGGTGCCGCTTGTCTGCCGTCCTGACCCCTAAGATCCGATTAAGGAGGAATTAAAACGTGGATTTTTTGTCCAATTTTTTGGCGGACTTCGTTAAGCAGTTGCAGTCCCCAACTCTTGCCTTTTTGATTGGTGGGATGCTCATTGCTGCCCTCGGGAGCGAATTGGTAATCCCAGAGTCGATTTGTACGATCATTATCTTCATGTTGCTCACCAAAATCGGTCTGACTGGTGGAATTGCCATCCGTAATTCCAACCTGACGGAGATGGTGTTACCCATTCTCTGTGCCGTCATAGTAGGGATTCTTGTTGTCTTCATCGCACGCTATACCTTAGCCAAGCTGCCGAAGGTTAGAGTCGTCGATGCAATTGCGACCGGGGGGTTGTTTGGTGCGGTGAGTGGCTCCACAATGGCTGCTGGCCTGACGGTACTGGAAGAACAAAATATTCCCTACGAGGCATGGGCTGGCGCACTCTATCCCTTCATGGATATCCCTGCGCTCGTTACTGCGATTGTGGTAGCTAATATTTATCTCAACAAGAAGAATAGTAAAGAGGCAGCCAACTCTGTCATGCAGGTGTCTTTTAGCAAGCAGGCGGTTGCGGCAGGGGATTATCCCAGCACTCGGCAGGAGTATCTTAGTCAGCAAGCTCCTGCGGATAATCGGGTTAAGATATGGCCGATCATTGAGGAAAGCCTCCGTGGTCCTGCCTTATCGGCCATGTTGTTAGGTCTCGCTCTTGGCATATTCACCCAGCCGGAAAGTGTCTATAAAAGCTTCTACGATCCCCTCTTTCGCGGTTTGCTTTCGATCTTGATGCTAGTCATGGGGATGGAAGCTTGGTCACGTATTGGTGAACTGCGCAAGGTGGCCCAATGGTACGTTGTGTATAGCGTGGTGGCACCGTTTGTGCATGGGCTAATCGCCTTCGGTCTCGGCATGATTGCCCACTACACCACAGGATTCAGCATGGGCGGCGTCGTGATGCTGGCTATTATTGCTGCCTCTAGTTCAGATATCTCAGGCCCACCCACGTTGCGAGCCGGTATCCCGTCGGCCAATCCCTCTGCCTACATCGGCGCGTCCACAGCCATTGGTACGCCCATTGCGATCGGCTTGTGTATACCGTTCTTCGTCGGGCTTGCCCAGTCGCTTGGCGGCTAATCCCAGACAGGTTATGGTCTGCTAGGCCAGGGGAGCACCGACAAGTCAAGTAGATTAACATGCATTTGTTATGTAATGAGGTAACCAACATGGCTAAGCCAGCCAAAAAGCTTGTCATCGTCACGGAAAAGGTTCTACTGAAAAAGATCGCCGCAATCATCGAAGAATCTGGGGCGAGTGGTTATACGGTGTTGGAAACTGGCGGTAAGGGCAGTCGCAACGTGCGTTCGACGGGACATCCTAGCGTTTCTGACACCACGGCGAATATCAAATTTGAGGTGCTCACCCCCGATCGAATTATGGCTCAGACGATTGCGAGTCAGGTCGCAGAGAAGTTTTTCACCGATTTTGCCGGTATGATTTATCTCTGTGACGCGGAGGTTCTGTACGGGCAAAGTTTCTGTGGGCCAGAGGGCTGTGGAATCTAGACGGCGTAGACTCCAAAAGCTGGGGCCATGTCCCAACTTTTGGGATTCTGCTGGTAATCACTGTCAGGTTTGAGCGCCCCAGGCTCTCTCCTTGAGATACGCGCTATCCCCAAGAGAACTTCAATGACTGGAAGTGGGCGGCTCCGCCGTCCGCATCAACCCTATATTCCGCATCAACCTTATATGATTGCGTGGGCACTGTTGTGAAATCTTGAATTTTTCAAGTTACCCACCCGTAAATTTTAGGTGCCAGGTTTATGTGCTAGGTAGTGCCGTTGCGGCGGGCACTTGATCGTCACCGCTACACACATTCGATCAGCATGGAGCGAACGCCATGAATAAGTTTGATCCTACTCAACTGCGAAGCAAATTTGATAACACCAGCGAAGGTTGGCTAGTGCAGGTCTATAGCGGCGATCGCCGCCTGCTCTGTGTACTCGAGTCGTCTCACGCTTGGATTTTTTTGCTGGGCTGTGGGTTCGGTCTCCTAGTGGCATTGGGGTGGTTTAATCTTGCCAGATACAGCCCGTCCAAGACTTATGAGCCAGCAACCACTCCCCCCGCAATCTGGATTGATTAGCCCAGCCATTGGCAACGCCGGTACCTGATTGGGGCCGCCCCAAAATTGGGTGAGTTTAACGTCTACGGTGTGAGTTTGAGGACTAAAGTCCTGACTACGAACCGCTGGGTTGGTAGTTCTGAACAAGGGTATACCGCCAGAGAAGCTTAGGAGCCACGATCGGGCCAGAGGATTCGCCACCAGGGCGTCGAAGTTGCTGGTTTTGGGAAGTTGATTTTCCGGCGAATATCCTGGATATTCCAGCCAGTTAAGTGGGCTAGAGTTTGGGCTTCCTGTTCCAGTCGTTGATTCAGGGTTTGCTGATAGTGCCGACCTGCGGGACAGTTCATTTCACCCGTATAGGGATGGCGCAGAATATAACGTCCCTGGAAAAGCTGTTGATTGCCCGTTTCCTGAAATGTTAAATCCTCTGGGAAGGTGTTGCGAGCATAGCGAAGATGCAGCCGGGTAATAAACACACGATTAGGTTGGTTGGGCGTTAGCCAGAAAACCCCAGCTTGTCGGAGTTCTTCTGGGGTTAAGGGTTGGGCAGCGCAGGGGTCACAGTTGCCCATATCCCAGGCATATTCGAGGAAGGCAACCTTTTTGTTTTCCCGCTGGTGGGCAGTTTGGAAAAGCGATTGATAAAACTCAGGAAACTCATTTTTCACAAAGACGGGAATTTCTGCATCTGAGGGGATGTTCACAGTGCGGTAGTTGGTTAATTCCACCTGACCTCTGGGGGCAAGCAGGTAGATGATCATATCCTGATCGGCTTGGGCGTTAATCATTCCCAGGCGAATCGGCAACATAAACCGGGGTGATTCGTAGGCGATCATCAGGGGGCGAAGGAACTGGGACCCCGTGCGGCTATACTCCTGTAAATTCACCTTGGCGACGAAGAATTTCAAACCCTGGCGAATGTAGGGTTGCAGTAACGGACTGGCCCCCTGGGGAATGCGATAGCCATTTTGCCGTAACCAGATTTCTAGCCCATCCGACTCACGGGCACTGAGGATTTCAATGTCGTATTCACCCACACTGAACCGGGCTTCAACGGTCACGCCCAACGTATCTCGCTGACGACGATCGGCTTCGGCACGACTAGCCGTAGGCATGGGACCGCGCAGTTCATTAGACAAGAAGGGGCGGGATGTGCAGGGATTTTCATCAAAATATTCCACCAACCGGGGGGCACTGAAGGCATCCAGATGTTGCAAGATTTCGGGTTTGCCCACATTCACCTGATCCGGTTGCAAGACCACCGGCACAGGCACGACGATCGCAAAATCCTTCACATCCCCCCGAAAATCGTTGGCCATAGTCATTACTGTGCGATTCCCACTGCGGGCGATCGCGACTTGGGAAGCCTGGTTATACAAACTGGCATCGGCTTTTGACACATAAAAACCACAAAAGGCCCAGGCGGGTGGGGTTGGCCCCAGGGTTAAACTCCCGATGAGCAGTAGGCACAAGCAAACCCGTAACCAATTCACACGCAGCCAATTCATGACAAGCTCCTGGGGTGACTCAAGGGTTGACAGAGTGCAAGGCAGGGCTACCCGATCGTCGGCTGGCTGGCTGGAATTTTGTCTGCCAGGAAAAGGCGGGAGCCGACCAGAGGGTATCCATCAGCACTGTCAGGGGCGCTAGGGCAAAGAGTGCCCAAAAAACAGCGGTGGATAAGAAGAAATGGTTTCGCAGGACGAAGGTGAGAAGGGCGATCGCGATCGCCCAGATGATTCGACCTAGGCGAGCATTGGGAATCGATCGGGGATCAGTGATCATAAACAGGGCAAACAGCAACAGGGAGCCACTCATCAAGCGGTGTCCCAGGACATCCCACTCCCAGCCTAGCCAGAGATTCCGAACGGTCTCTAAGGCCACATAGGTCCCCAGAAACGCCGCCGTCGTATCCCAACGCCCAACCCGTTGCAACACTACCCCCCCGGTGCCGACGAACAGCAGCACGTACCACCCCTCCTCGCCCCACTGGCCCGGTGATACCCAGGCATCCCCCGTGAGGAGGAGGGCGGCAATAATACCGAAATTGGCGGGGTTGAAAAAATGCTTATCGCCTGAACGAAGCAAGAACTTACTCAAAATGGCCAGCGTCCCTGCCAGGATAAAGGTACTGACGTGATCCGCCCGCAGCAACAAGCATAAGCTCAGAGAGGTAATCAGAGGACTGCGGACATTGAAATGGAGTGAGATACCGGGGGTTCTCCATCGGCGACTGATCAGGGTTGCCGCTAACTGAACGCCCAAACAGGTGGCTACCACCCCTCCCATGAATATCGGACGGAGACTCCAGTCACGATTGCTCACTCCCAACAGGAGAAACGTCGCGAGGAAGGCAATTTGATAGTCGCGAGCATCGCGGAAAAGGGTAATCGGCATGGCCAGCATCGCGTGAAACTTTTTGCCAGTATGGCTTGAGTGATCGGCCAACCGCCAGATTGTTACACTTTCTGTAACCGATTCCTAGTGGCGGGAGGAAAAAGGCACAAGGGGGAGTGGTCGCGTTTGGCTTGATGGGAAAGCAGCGATCGACCGTCCTAAACTCGTTAGGCTAGGGGAAGTGATCTAATCTCAAGGTATTGCGATCGGTATGTCTGCCACTCCATCTCTAACTGCGCCCGGTACGGCCTCCACCATTCTTGAGCAGCTGGCAATGGCTTTTCAGCAGCGATGGCAGGCAACGGGGGACCTCTCCCTGGTGTTGCCGCCACCCGCGACGACGATCGCTGCCCTCCTCCAGGTTGAAAAAGCGGCCAAACAACACCGGCACTCCTATCCTCTGGCTGCCTTACTGGGCGACTGGCAACTGGGCTTTACCACAACTGGCAAGGTTACTCTGCGCCAGGGGGTCGTGACCCAGAGCCGAGGTTTTTACCTGCCGCGCCTCATCCAGGCCCAAATTAGTTTCATCCCAGTTCCGCCTCCGCCTGAATCACCCGGTATCGAGCCGGATCTGGCCATGCGGAACCAGTTGCGCATGGGACCCCTTAGCTTCCAGGTAGAAGGACCGGCGCGTTACTTGGCTCCTCGCAATCTCTTAGCCTTTGACGTTAACCGGGCACAACTCAGGGTTGGGGGATTGCCCCTTTACCAGGGAGCCTTCCCGAACCGTCGTGCCCAAACGGGTAGTTTTCAAGATCGCCCCCTCGCACAATTACCCTTTTTCAGCTTTTTCTGGGTAACCCCGACTGCGATCGCGGCCCGTGGTCGGGGGGGAGGACTGGCCATTTGGGTTCGCGCTGACCTCGGCGCATCTTCGTCTAGCGCAGTTTAAAAATTGAAGGCATTGAAACTTCCTCCTGGAAGGCGGTGGCCCAGAAGGACAATGACCATCCTTTATGAATAACTTATGAATAACTATGAATCACACGGTAGTTGTGCATTCTAATGGAGTCAGCCACGGCAAACTGGGGATTCCAGCCTGTGATGACCATTCCTATGCCTTACTACCAATACAGCCTGTGTTGCCTCAGTGAGGGTCAGGCAATTGGCTTGAGCCAATTGTTCATCAGGTACTTTTGTCCTTCAGAGACTTGGGAAACGCTGTAACACTCCTGTTGTTCAGCCTATCTCCGTGTCGAGGGTAGGCGTTGTGCACCGACACCCAGAGGCCAAAATTGGGACCGACCCAGATAGGAGCATGGAGTCTGTCCCAGGTTCAGGAAGGCTGTTCCTTGGACCAGCCTCAATCTCTACTTCATGGCCTGATCCGTTAAATGGGTCAAGACCCGGTTCGATCGCTCCACGAAGGCCTTCATGGCATCCGCGTCAAACGCCTTCTGCGACATCAACGCTAGGTCATACACATGTTGACAAATGAGCTTGGCCATCTCGGCGGCTGGTGATTCGCCACTTCCCTGGATAATGCCGCCCTGGCTCAGACGGGTCAGATTTTGGATCAGGGGATGGGCCGTATTCACCAGCAGGATATGCTCATCGGGGAAGTCCATCTGTTGCTGTTGCATCAGCGCATTCATCTCCCGCAGGCGGCGCAGCACCTCCGGTAGCAGCACCATTGCCGGGGGGGATGCTTCTGCGTGATCTGCCTTCAGGGCTTCCGTGCGAATATTGACCCTGGGTTTATTGAGGGCTTTCTCGAATAACTCCTTAATCAGTTCACTCCGAGTCTTATTAGTCGTGGGATCAACAATTTCGTTAGCCTTATCCTGATCGATCAAGGTATCGTCCAGATCCGAGTCTACCCGCGAGAACTTGACATCGGTATATTCCCGCTCCAGGAAGCTGACAAAGTGAGTATCGATGAAGGAGTCCATGTAGAGGACTTCCAGCCCTTGATTTTTGTGCAAATCCACATAAGTGGCTTGGGAGGCTGCATCTGTGCAATAGAAGACGCGGTTTGCGTGGCGCTCCTTGTTCCGCTCTAAATACTCCTTCAAGGTGGTGTAGAACGGCCCTTCGCTAGGGGTAGTTGCTGGCGTCGCGGTTTCCCACACATCGCCCGATTCTGACTGGACCTCGATCGCGGGATTGGCGGCTGTCCCCTGACTCAGATCCGCTGTCGTGCGGTAGATGAGAATATCCTCAACTTGCTTTTTGAACTTGTCATCGTTGAGGGAGCCAAACTTCACAAAAGTGCCTAAATCCTGCCAGCAGCGAATGTATTCGGCCCGATCGTCGCGGTAGAGTTCCTTGAGGCGATCGGCGATCTTCTTGGCAATGTAGTCGGCAATCTTGCGCACCGTACGATCGTGTTGCAGGAAACTGCGCGATACATTCAGGGGAATATCAGCACTGTCAATAACCCCCCGCAAGGGGAGCAGAAACTTGGGGATAATTTCTTCACAATTGTCACTGACAAACACCTGATTGCAGAACAGCTTGATCTGGCCCTTGGTGACATCAATATCCGGTCTTAACTTTGGAAAATAGAGAATCCCATTAATCGCGTAGGGGTAATCCGTATTCAGATGGACCCAGAGCAGCGGTTCTTCTTGGAAGGGATAGAGATAGCGATAGAACTCCAGATAATCTTCCTTCGTCAGACTACTGGGGGCTTCCTTCCAGGGGGCCTTCTGACGATTGATCTGCTCACCATCGAGTTTGATCGGCACCGGCATAAAGTCGCAGTAGTTTTTCACCAACTGGCGAATTCGGCCCGGTTCCAGATATTCCAATTCCTCGTCCTGGAGGGTTAGGGTAACGGTTGTACCCCGTTGGCTGCGATCGCTATCAGTGAGTTGGAATTCCGTGGTACCATCACAACTCCAGTGGACCGCTGTCGCGCCCTCTTGATAGGACAGGGTATCAATTTCTACCCGTTTGGCCACCATAAATGAGGAATAGAACCCTAGCCCAAAGTGACCAATGATTTGTTCTCCTTCCGTGGTGGCGGCATATTTCTGGACAAACTTTTCCGCACTGGAGAACGCAACCTGGTTGATGTATTCCTTGACTTCATCAGCGGTCATCCCAATGCCGTTATCGGTGACCGATAGGGTGCGCTTGTCCTTATCGATCGCGATCGCAATCTCCGGCTCACCCAACTCGCCCGAATATTCCCCGGCGCGGGTGACCATGCGGAGTTTTTGGATCGCATCTACCGCATTGGAGATCAATTCGCGCAAAAAGATCTCATGATCGGAGTAGAGCCACTTTTTAATAATGGGGAAAATATTCTCGGTATGGATGGAAATATTCCCCTGTTCCAGAATCGTTGTCATGGGTTTCGGTTGGCTGACTGCTTACTAACGGGCTGAACTAACGGGCGGAACGGTTGCTTGGGCGTTCGTCCTTTCAGGCTACCCTGTTTTACCTTATAGCGGACGGGTTGCCTGCCACTGGGGGAGGATATAGCGGCGATCGAGATACGGATTTCCCTACCCACCCCAGGGCAGTAGCCTGCCCCCTCTCTACAGGTGGGCATAACCCATGTATGATGGGCAGCAATTAGGGTGTTACATTTTGTATCTTATGGCTCAATTCGCAGTTACAGACGCCGGTATCGACACAAACCCGCTTGCCAACCCAACTTTAACGATCGCGTGGATCAGCGCCGACCATCCCGATTTTGCCCACGCGGTTGCCATTCGACAACAGGTCTTTCAGCAAGAACAGGGGGTGGACGCGGCCCTGGATTGTGATGGTCGCGATCGCACGGCCCAACATCTTCTTGCCTGGGTAGGGGCAACACCGATTGGGACGGCCCGCATTCGCCCTTTAGATCCCCATACCGTCAAGTTAGAACGACTGGCGGTGATCCCCGCCTATCGGGGCCGAGGCATGGCCTCGCAGATGATGCGCTGGGCACTCCAGCACCTCGATCGCGCCGGGGTGCAAACCGTGCTCCTTCATGCTCAGATGTATGTTCAGGATTTGTACCTGAAATTAGGCTTTGAATCGATCGGAACCCCCTTTGAAGAAGCTGGTATCCCCCACCGCAAAATGCAACGCCGATCCCCAGGAACCAGTAGGATGGAAAGTGATGTGCCGCAGACGGGGGTTACGAAATCGGGCTATGCGAGTCTATGTCTTACTGTTTAATGCCGGGACTGATAACGAGGGTATCCATACCCTCCAAATTGGGGGACGTAACCTGGTCCTGATGTTTGAGTCGGAGGATGATGCCACTCGCTATGCCCTTTTGCTAGAAGCCCAGGACTTTCCCCTGCCGTCGGTGGAACCTATCGACCAGGAAGAAGTGGAAGCGTTCTGTGCACAGGCGAACTACAGTTGTCAACTGGTGCCAGCAGGCTATGTTCCCCAAGGGGAGCACGATCGCCTGCTCCTGACGCCACCGGAAACAAATGTTGAACAAACCGATTGGTCGCCCGATCAACCCTGTCGCCAGAGTACAGCCGATGATGAGGCAGCATCCGACCTATCGTCGGCTGATCTCGATCGCATTCGTCGTCAACTCGAAGGATTGTTATAGCGATCCCCTGCCGCATGGAAATGAGCTTGCCCTTGCCCGAACGGGGCCACCTGCTAACGGAACAGGCCAATCCCGATAGCCATAACCTCGATCAACTCAGTTCCCTGGAATTAGTCGATCTGTTCAACCGGGAGGATGCCAACACGATCGCGGCGATCGCGGCTGCCCGTGAATCCCTGGCCGTTGCTATTGATGCGATCGCCACGGCCCTTGCCCAGGGAGGCCGCCTGTTTTATATCGGGGCGGGCACTAGTGGTCGCTTGGGAGTTCTGGATGCAGCAGAATGCCCCCCCACCTTTTGCACCCCACCGGAATGGGTTCAGGGGATTATTGCTGGTGGACCAGCAGCCCTCGTGCGAAGTTCCGAGGGGCTAGAGGATGATGCCGAAGCGGGAGCCAGTGCAATGGCCCACCATGCGATTACGGCCCGGGATGTGGTGGTGGGGATCACGGCAGGGGGAACGACGCCCTATGTGGCCGGAGCCTTGCGGGCAGCCCAGCAACGGGGTGCAACCACGGTTTTTATCGCCTGTGTCCCGGCGGAACAAGTGTCGTCGCAAGCGGATATTGATATTCGGCTGCTAGTCGGACCGGAGATCTTGGCTGGTTCTACCCGGCTCAAGGCAGGAACAGCGACCAAACTTGCTCTGAATATTCTCTCCACGGGGGCAATGGTCAAGCTGGGTAAAGTCTATGGCAATCGCATGATTGATGTGGCGGTCACGAACCAAAAACTCCACGATCGCGCCCTCCGGATCTTGTCGGATTTGGCCGGCCTCGATCGCGAAGCCGCCAATCAATTGCTCGATCGCAGTGGCAAATCCGTGAAACTGGCACTCCTGATGCATTGGACGGGCCTCGAACCCGTTGCAGCCACCGCGCTGCTAGATGCCCACCACGGCCACCTACGGGCTGCCCTTAACCATCATATTCGCTAGTACAGTGGCTCTTCTGAGTTTATGGAAGAAACCGTATAGGTAACTACACATCAAAGAGCCAAAACGCTGGGTTTATGGTAGGGGCGCTACGCGCCCCTACCATAAACCCAGGAGAGCCGTACAGTTGGCTCGTACAGAATGATCGGGAGCCTAACGCGTTCCCTCAACCTCCCCCCCCAAAGTCGTCCTTGCAAACGTCAATATTGGCGAAACTTGTAGTCTAGTTAACTGACAAGGCTGGTTAGCCCTGGCGATAATCAAAAATGCATTTTTTGAAGCTAACATCGACCCCGTGCGTGAAACGCCGCGTGTCACTACATTTAATATTTTTTTAAAAGTTATTGATTTTTACGCTAGACAAACCCACACCCTTTGTGAATAAACCTTTTGGCTCAGTGGTAGTGCGGTGCGTGGCGACGTAATCTGTTTATTTTTATTGACAACGTTCACAAGATTTTCACCTTCTACGGTGAAAGTGAAGCTAGGGTCTCCAAGGACTGAACGAGCATTATGGAAATGCTGCCACTGTTGCTGAACAAACTAAATCTGCGAACCTTCAAGTTTTGGCAGAATGGCAAACTGCATGATGGGCTGTGCCACAATAACGAATTATTTTTTGCCCTCCGGGTGTTTGACTCAGACCGCCGGGTTTGGGTGCAGGAGCAAGCCTGTCAACTGAGCCAACAGGGGATTCCGGTGATCGTGACCTATGAAGAGGATAGCTATA
The DNA here is from genome assembly GCA_964536415.1 of uncultured bacterium. Classification (GTDB taxonomy): domain Bacteria; phylum Cyanobacteriota; class Cyanobacteriia; order B231; family B231; genus Trichothermofontia. Next base: position 21,386 of record CAZHXN010000015.1, on the reverse strand, counting down.
CAATTTGGGTCCGCTTGCGATCGTCCGCTCAGGTGGAAGCTTTTTTGAACCTGCCGTCCGAGGCCGAGTCGGCTGACTCAACCGTTGTCCTTTGGAATGTGTCGGCGTGTCCGGCTTGATGGGGATCGTGCTCTCGGTGAGGTCGCCAAATCTTAGGAAGATTAAGGAATTGGGAACATTGTGGAGCTGCATAGGGTAAAATGCCTGCCGTGTCCTGCCCTCTAGGGCATAATGGGGTAACGCCCCCTAGCGTATTGTGACTATCTGTGTGCCCCCCAGTTTGCTCCACCAGACTTTGATGACGCGACTGCCCAGTCAGGATCTTTGTCAGGGGCGTGAGTGCGCTCTAGGAACATTGTTGGCTATCCAGCAAGCGGTGTTTGCCCATCCCCGCATTGAAGATAGCTGGAGCGAGATCTTAGAAGCTTTGGGGCTGGCGATCGCGGCTCAGCGAGTGCTTTACTGGCAAGGCAAGTCGGTGCCGCTGCAAGGGACCTCCCTTTATTGCCAAGCGTATTGGTCGCGATCGACCGTTACCCGTCCGGTTGATTCCATGCCCGCTTCGGTACCGAGCTATTGGCAGGTGTCGCGATCGGCCCTGCGCCGTCTGCAACAAGGACAAACCCTGAACGGTCGTTTAGCGGATTTTTCTCAGATCCGATCAGCCAAGGGAGAGACCCGTCGTGATCTCTGGGTTTTGGTTAGCCCGATCGGAGTGCAGGGACAGTGCTGGGGGGTTTTACGCTGCGACCATCCGGCCCATGAATGGCGAGAGGCGAGTGTCTTCGCAGTGGTGCAGGCTGTGGCGGCGACGATCGCGCTGAAACTGAGTCAGCGTGACAGGGAAGGTGTGCCGCCTGCGGTTACTGCCCCGTCCTTACCCGTCACCCTCCAGTCACTTGAATGCCTATCCCCTTCCCCCCTGACCACCGCCATGAGTGATGCGGCCTGCTTTCAGGCGTTATGGGAGCAAACCGCAATGGGGTTGAGCCAGATTGATGCCAAGCATTGCTTCATCCGGGTGAATGAATGCTTTTGTGACATTGTGGGGTACTCAGAAGCGGAATTAATCGGACGTTCATTTGCTGATATTACCCATCCCGATGACCTCAATGCCAATCTGAATTTATCGACGCAATTATTCAAGGGAGAAATCCCGTCCTACACCCTGGAAAAACGGCTGATCCGGAAAGATGGTGAGGTGCGTTGGGTGCAGCTTAGCGTGGCGCTGGTACGATCGCCGGCGGGGATTCCCCAGTGCGATATTGCGATTGCCAAGGATATTACTGATCGCAAGCAAACGGAAGCGCGTCTGCGATCGCAAACGCGCCGAGAGCAGGCCGTTAACCGGGTGACCCAAACCATTCGGCGATCGTTGCTGTTGGATACCGTGTTCTCGGCGGCAATGCAGGAAATTAGCGCGTTGCTGGATGTCGATTTTGCGGATATTGCCCAATATATCCCTGCCGAAAAACTCTGGCGTCAGGTGGCGTGCTATTCTTCCCATCCGGAGGCGTTTCCGTCCACCTTAGGGCATACCTTCCCCGATGAGAATAATCCGGTGACGGCACAACTGAAGCAACTTCAGAGGGTCACCTTAACCGATAATAGCTATCTAGATCTTGTCCATCCAGTTTTGGGGAAAACCCTGATTGGTGCTCGTATTCTCGTCCCGATTCCTAATTACCAGAGTGCCGATCCGGATGCACCCAAGGTTTGGGGACGGTTACGCTTGGGTAAACATACTCAGCCTACCTGGAGCGAGGCTGAGATTGAAATTATTCAGATTTTGGTTGATCAATTGGCGATCGCGATTCAACAATCGGAACTTTATCGTCTGGTGCATCGCTTTAATCAAGATCTGGAAGGGCAGGTGCAGGCCCGCACGGCAGAATTACAGCGGGTCCTGGATTTTGAAGCGCTCTTGAAGCGGATCACGGAAAAGGTGCGTGATAGCCTGGATGAGGGGCAAATTTTACAAACAGTCGTTCGGGAATTGGGCCAGGGATTGGGGGTCAAGTGTTGCGATACGGCCCTTTATGATGCCGATATGACTACGGCCACGATCGCCTATGAATATACCCCGGTGATTCCTGCTGCTACCCAGACGGTGATTCCAATGGCGACCTGCCGCGATCTGTATACGCAGATTGCCCGCGGGAACAGTTTTCAATTCTGTTGGTGGGGTCCCTGTAGCGTGCGACCGGCCAAGCAAGCGCAGGTGATCCTGGTGTGTCCGATTGTAGATGATCAGTCGGTTTTAGGCGATTTGTGGCTGGTGCGCGGTCCCCAGGCAAGCTTTGATCCCCTGGAGATTAGTCTTGTCGAGCAGGTGGCGGCCCAGTGTGCGATCGCCCTGCGCCAAGCCCGCCTCTATGCGGCATCCCAGGTGCAAGTCCAGGAATTAGAACGTTTAAATCACCTCAAGGATGACTTTTTAAGTACAGTCTCCCATGAGTTGCGATCGCCCATGTCGAATATCAAAATGGCGACCCAAATGCTGGAAATCTTGCTGAAACGGCAAGGGCTACTCCAACCTCCACAACCGACGGCGATCGCGGCTCCTGCCCCGGCCAGTGCTTCCCAACTCGATCGCTACTTCAAGATTCTTCAGGACGAGTGTGAACGGGAAATTAGCCTGATCAATGACCTCTTAGATCTTTCGCGGTTAGAAGCGGGGACGGAATCCCTGACCCTGACAACAATGGCCATCCAACACTGGCTTCCCCATTTGGTTGAACCCTTCTACAGTCGAGCAGCCAGTCACCAGCAGCAGTTGCAAATGATCGTCCCAGACAGCTTGCCCCCCCTCACCACGGATTTTGCGTACCTGGGGCGGCTGGTCCGAGAATTAATGAATAATGCGTGCAAGTATACCCCTGCCAATGAGACGATCACCCTGGAAGCCCAGGCGACCCATCAGGCCCTGATCATCAGGGTCAGTAACTCTGGGGTTAAGATTCCCCAGGTGGAATTAGGGCGCATGTTTGAAAAGTTTTACCGCATTCCCAGTAATGATCCCTGGAAACATGGCGGAACGGGGCTAGGGTTGGCCCTCGTAAAACGCATGGTGGATCATCTGGGCGCGACGATCGCCGTTACCCATCCCGATCGCGTCCTCCAGTTCACTGTTTCGTTACCGCATCGGGACAGTATCGAAGGCTCTGCCTGTTCGGTTTAGTCAAGTGGGGACAAGTGCCGGGAAATGCGCCCTATTTGCGCAGGACTAGGACGGGACAATGGGCAAAGCGGACAACCCGTTCGGCGACGGATCCCAGCAGAAACCGACTCAAACCTGTGCGCCCCCGTGAGGGAATCACAATCAAGCTGATCGCCTGCTTCTGGGCATAGTCAATAATCTCAGCCGCTGCATCCCCGATCGCGACAGAGAACTGGACTTGTTGATAGGCAGGACTGTTACACCGTTGGTAGAACGCGGCCTTAACATTATGGATGCGGGTTTGTAGGTCCAGGGTATTCCATACCATGCCCGGTTCCGTGACTTCTAGCTTTTGGAGCACATGGAGGATATGGAGATGGGTGGGATCTTCGACAAAGGCTAGGCTTTCCGTGACCGCAGCAAAGGCTTCATCCGAAAAGTCCAGGGGTACCAGGACGCGATCGCGGTTGAACAGACTCATAACTCGCACCTACGGATTTTGGTCAAGGCGGACAGGTTGACTTTCACGTTCTACCCCAATCTTGCCACCTTCTGGGAGGATTCGTGCGACTGAGTTCCGAAGCTGCCACTGGCAGAGAGGCAGGGCTTGTTTGTAAAGGCGGTCGGGTCCCACTTGCCGCAGGGCGAGCGCGATCGCAGCGGGGGAGAGGGCTAACTCAGTTTGCAAAAAGTTGAACAGGCGGGTGCGACTTCCTAGTCATCCGTCTAAAACCTCAAATTCTGTGCTCTCCAGGATAGGCACGGGTTTGGAGACTGCCCGCACTGCACCGGCTCCCCCGATCGGGCAATGCAACGAGGGCGATTAACCCAGGTGATGAACAGGGGCCATTAATGGGGAGATCGCTCCAGGTTGTGGGGGAAGACATGTTGCCACACGACCGCTAGCCGGGAACAGTGCCAGTAATCAACATGGCGAATAATCAAATTCTGATCGTTGAGGGTGAGTTCGCTCCAACCAGGAATGGTAATGCGCGGTCGCCAGGGCAAGGGAGTTATCCAAGAAAGGGTCCAGCGGGTGGTAATCTGCTGGCTGGACTGTTGAATTTCGTGTAATTCCAAATGCGGTTCTTGAAACCACCGTTCAATAAAGCCAATCATTTGGCGATAGCGATCGATCCCCCGAAATGAATTTAGGGGATCTTGAAAATAAACATCGGGGGCATAAATGTCATAGGTTTGATCACTAGGAAATCGAGCGTAATCAGCTTTCAGCACATCAATAATATCCATCAATCATATCCATATCATGAGAGCGATATAATCAGAGCGATTGTCCACTGGCATGATCCACCGATTATTATGGCATTTATCTACGATCGTATCGTCCGGTTCCAGGATACCGATGCAGCGGGGGTCGTCTTTTTCAGCAATCTCCTCACCATTTGTCATGAAGCCTATGAGGAGATGCTCTGTGGGCGGGGGATTGACTTAAAGTTATTTTTCCAGCACCCCGACTTTGCCCTGCCGATCGTCCATGCCGAAGTGGATTTTTATCAACCAGTCTTTTGTGGGGATAGGCTTGCGGTCTGCGTTTTGCCAGAAAGGTTAGGGACGGATAAGTTTAAACTGGTTTATCAGATCGATCGGGGTTCCAGAGAAGGAGCGGCGGTGGGACCGGTGGCCCAGGCATTCACGGTGCATCTGTGCATTCATCCCCAAACTCGGCAACGACAGGCACTCCCGATGTTATTGCAAGATTTTTTCTAGACTAGGCTCAGACTGGCTGCTAGGAACACCCAGACGAGAAGACTAAGGGGAATCCCCAGTCATGAGATATTCTAGAGAGAATGACTATCGAGGGGTTGGGCGGCTTGGGCCAGGTGTTGCACGGCGCGATAGTTAATCTTGCCCTGGGGACTGCGGGGGAGATGATCCACGGCCAGCCAGCGTTTGGGATGCTTGAACGCACACAGGTAGGGAGCGATCGCCTGCTTGAGCTGGGTAGGGGTAACGCGATCGTGGCTGGGTACATACACCGCTGTGACCGCTTGCCCCCACACGGGGTCCGACAAACCCACAACACAGACATCTTGGACTAATTGGGTTTGGTACAGGGCCATTGTCACTTCGCTAGGAAAGACGTTCTCGCCCCCAGTGATAATTTTGTGGCTATTGCGGCCCACGATGTATAGGTAACCGCGATCGTCAAGGTAGCCGCGATCGTCGGTCAGAAACCAGTCTGAGGGGGGGAACGGTTGGGGGTAGTAACCCAGCGCAAGGCTGGGGGTTTGCAGAGCGATGGTTCCCACCTGTCCCGCTGCCAATCGTTCCCCGCTGTCGTCCAGGATGGCCAGTTGTACATGGGGTAGCACTGTCCCCACACTCCGATTACCTGCCCAAAATTCCTGGGGATGCAGGGTGGCAACTTGGGCCGCCGTTTCGGTCATGCCGTAGGTCAGGGCGATCGGGAGATGTTGGTGTTGGGCAACTGCTAACAGGTCGGGCCACGCAGGACCGCCCCCTAGGAAGATCGCCCGTAGCTGTGCTAACCAGGGAAGCAACACGGGTGGAGCGGCGGTCAATAGACGCTGGAGTTGAGTCGGAACGAGGGATAGGAACGCCGATCGCGGCTCCAGGACTGGCAACTGACCCGCCTCCAAGCTCCGAAATGTTTGGATCGCCAGTGCTCCCCCAGAGACGAACGATCGCACAAATGGCATCAAACCGCTGACGTGGTAGAGGGGCAGGACACCGATCGCGGCAAGTTCAGGGCTAGTGAAATGCTGCTGCAAGCCCACGACTGCCGCGACCAATCCTGACCAGCGATGCGTAGCAAAGCGAATGTGCCCTGAGGATCCACCGGTTGGGATCATGATCAACGGTTCAGCAGGGGGGAGGGGAGCGGGGGAAGTAGACGGTGTAGGCGGCCAGATGAACCCGGCCTCAGAAGTAAGGTCAGTGGCGATCGCGTCGGGTTGGACTTGGTCGAGTACCGCTTGCCACTCGCGATCGGTCCACTGGGGATTGGCGAGATAAACCTGGCTCTGGGTCAAACCAGCAGCAGCGAAGTGGCTTAAAAAGGTGAAGGGGTCCCGGTGCCGCAGGATAACCTTCACCGGGCGAGCAGCAGGAACACGCTGGCGGGCCTGCTGATAGAGATCCTGGGCAAGGCGTCGGGTTTGGGTGAAAAAGCGATCGCCCACTGCCTGACCGTTGATCCACAGTGCCCACCCCTGCTGCTCCCGCGTCTCAAAATAGGTGGTAAAGTCAGGCATTAAGCCAGTGGCAAGGTCCGCCACCCGTACAGGACCCAGATTTGAGATAGCGGCCAGACCCAAGCACCCCTCCCGCGATCGTGTTGCCTTTTAGTCCTAATCCATCCTAAAACCCGATCGGGACACTTTCCCCCACCATAAACCCAGAAGAGCCTGAACTTCAGAATTTTGGGTAGATCAAGAGTGCTCCGTTGCAGGTGGGGTAGATGGGGTAGATAGGGATGCAGACGTTGCGGGTGCATTGCCCTGATAGATTGGGATTTCAATGATAAATGCGGTGCCCTTGCCTGGCTGCGACTCGCACTTGAGCGTCCCCTTATGCTTATCAACAATAATCTGATAGCTGATCGACAGTCCTAATCCCGTTCCTTGACCGATTGGTTTAGTGGTAAAAAAGGGATCAAAGAGTTTTGACTGAATCTCGGCAGGAATCGGGGGGCCATTATTAATGATATGAATGCTGACCCAGTCAGCGTTGATCTGTTGGGTTTTGATCCAGATCGTGGGTGGGTCTGCTTTCTGTTCTTCCTCGGTACTGTTACGAGCATAAGCTTCTAGGGCATCGATCGCATTGGTCAAAATATTCATAAAAACCTGATTGAGTTGCCCTGCATAGCACTCAGTTTTCGGTAGATCCGCATAGTCTTTAATCACATTAATCCCTGAATGATCGGGACGTGCTTTCAGACGATTGTGTAAAATCATCAGGGTACTGTCGAGTCCCTCGTGAATATCTGCTTCCTTAAATTCGGCCTCATCCACACGGGAGAAGTGACGCAGCGATTTGACGATGTTATGAATGCGTTCAGTGCCGACATTCATTGAACTTAACAACTTTGGAAAATCACTCTTGATGAAGTCAATATCAATAGTATCCAGTTCTGTCTGCGTTTGCCTATCCAGATTAGGATTAGCCGTTTGATAAAGATCGATCATTCTTAATAAATCTTCTGCATACTCTTGGGCGTGAAGAAGATTACCGTGGATAAAATTAACAGGATTATTGATTTCATGAGCAACGCCAGCCACCAATTGCCCCAAACTTGACATTTTTTCATTTTGGATCAACTGGGCCTGCATTTGTTGGAGATCAATCAATGCGTCTGAGAGTTCAGCTGTTCTTGCTGTGACACGATCTTCTAACTCAGTATTGGCCTTTGCTAATTGTACAAAGGAGTCTTTTAGCTGTTGAGCCATGAGGTTAAAAGAATTAGCCAGAGTTCTTAATTCCTTAATCTTGGGAAGAGCAACCGTTTGATCTAAATCACCGGCGGCGATCGCTTCACTGGCTGTACTCAGGCGCAAGATTGGTTTGGAGATCCAGTGGGAACTGAGCAGGCTCATCACCACCGCTAACAAGAAGGTTACCACCGATAGCTGGAGGGTGGCGTTGGTGATCGCAGCATTCATCTCACCCAGATAATTTGATTCCGGAATGAGGGTGACCACCTGCCAGTCCAGTAGTCCCAGGGGAGCAATGGCCAGATAGTAACGTTCTCCTGTGGTGGGATCGCGGTCAGTTACCTGTTGGGACCGATCGACCGGAGCGATCGTGAGGTTCTGCTTGGTCAGTATCTGATTGATTAGCTGAAGGGATGGCTCGGTAGCCTCCTCAAGACGCTTTAATTTCAACGTATCTAAACCATTAACAGTATAGGGTTCGTCCTTAACGATTGATGTGGCGATCAATTCACCTTTGGAATTGATCACAGCAACGGTCAATTTATTCTGTGCAGCGAGTTCCTGAAGATAACGGCTAATCTGTTTTAACTCAAAGGCGATACTGACAACACCGATTGCCTGATCCTGCTGCATCAAGGCTAAGGACGCATTAATCCCTGCCGTGCGAGTGGTCCGAAAGATGTAGGGATCTGTCCACGCTAATTTACCCGGTTCGGCGAGGGCTACTTGGTACCAAGGGCGTTGCGGGGCATAGAAGGTTTCTGTTTTCATGTCTCGCCTCAACCAACGGCGGGTATTGCCTTCGAGCACGTAGTGATCGGTTATCTTCTGAGTTTGTTGAGTTTCGGGATTCCAATCCCGCTGAATCAGATTGAGGCGGGTATCAGACTCGCGTTGTACCGCTAGGTAGTCCCCATCCTGACGCCCCAACTCCAGCCAGGCAAAATTGGGATGGGATTGGATCAGGCGCAGGTAGAACTGGGCTAAGGCTTGGGGATTATCTGAATTGACTAATTCCTCTGTTAGTTGCAGTTGCACCAACCGCCCTGCCGACTCCACCCGCGAGAAAATATCCTCTACAGCTTGAAGGGTATTACGGGTGGTGGCCTTATGCACCTGGGTCACAATGCTTTCACGATTGCGGCGCGACACCATCAACCACGACACATGGACGATCGCAGCAGTCGCACTGGCCGTAATTAAAATGGCGCTTATTAACGTCGCCTGAAGCCCTAGACCGCGACGCCCTTTGCCGGATGTTACTGGCACCGGGGTTACTGACTCAGAAACTGACTCAGAAGTGACTAAGTTTGGAATTGTTGGATTAAGATCAGGTTGGGTTGCCATTGTGGGTTATCTTGCAACTATTCTTGCAACTATAACGATCGATTGCTGTCATCAAAGCTAGTGTTTTTAGTGCTTTAGATAACACGCAAAGCACCAGATGAATTCTTGCTAATGGTAATACACTTCAAGCCTAGCTTGAACATTCCCTTTTACGACGGCTGTCGGCCTAATCCCAGAAAGGTATCCTAATTTTTATCTGGATTTTATAACTGAATTTACATATATTCTATTAACCTTAAACCTTTCTCCAGCTTTCTCCAGGGGAAAAGCCAGCTGGAAAGTCGGTCTCCTATGATCATCGCCACTAAGTCGGGGTGTCTGTGGAGGAGACTGTCGAGGTTAGTACGGGGGTGAGAACGGGGGTGAAACGTCCATTCTCGCCATAAACCCAGGCGATCGCGTCGGGGTCTCGGCTTTGGGTCCATTGAGAGAAGTCGGGCTGCTTCTTCATGCGATTGATCGTGCGGCGGGTGGTATTCAGGCGACGGGCAAGGCCACTGCTGGACAGGGAGGCATCACTATCGCCTACTTCCTCCAGAATGGCTTCGTAGGTCTGCCAAATGATGACAAATAGGGCAAACAGGACCACGACAACGATTTCAGGCCGCAGGAACCACTCGGCTTCTTCCTCCTCGGTCTCAGCCTCGGCTTGGGCTTGCGGCTGGGCGATCGCCAATGGCGGGCCTAACAGTGGCTCTGGGGTTGCGGTGGGTGTGATATCCTGGCGTTCTGCTTGCCAATCCTCTGCTGGGGTATCGAGGGCACTGTGTGGTTCGAGCGCCTGTCCTTCCAGTTCCATTGCTTCGATGCGATCGACGGCCAATGATGAGAACTCTGTAGCTTGACGGTTGCCAGCGTCAATATCCCCTGTTTCCACCAGGATTGGATCAGTCAAGGCTTCGGTGAAAGTTTCAGAGGCAACTGTTTCGGGTGCCAGGGCTGGCCCTGCCAATGCTTCTGAAGCTTGAACCGTGGCGACCTCTTCCGTGGGGGCTTCCGGTGCTAGGGCTTGGGCTTCGCCTTCCCGATCGGTTGTGCTAGCGGCTACAACAGCATCCAGTGCCGATTTGGCCATCAGGCCGGTTAGCAAGGGGGCGGCTCCTGATACGCTGGCTACTCCCTGGGCCGCTGCAACCCCTGGATCGGTCAGTCGGCCCTCCATGACGGGTTCCTCGGTGGCCAGTCCTTCGTCGTCAGCCTCCGCTTCATCGGCCAGTAAGGCCGTTGTCAAGTCGTCTGGTGCTTGATCGCCCGCAATCTCGCCAGTCAGATCCTCGTCTGTCAGATCTGCATCAGTTAGCCCCCCGTCAACCCGATGCTCTTCTACCCCAAAGACCTGCTCTGCTCCATCAGCCAGTTCCTCGTCAGCTAGAGTTAGTCTGGTGAGTGCCAGCGGTGAGATTTCTGGCTCCTGGATGTCCTCCAGATCTTCAACGCTTAAGTCTTCAACGCTTAAGTCTTCAACGCTGCTTGCCGGTTCCGCTGCGTCTAATTCCTGATCGGTGTGGAAAAACGTATCGAGAAGCGTCTCACTGCCCCCGTGCGGCTCTAGCTCTAGGCGCTCACGTTCGGGAGCATCCGTAAATTCGTCAACAAATTCGTTTGTAATTGCCTGTTCGTCGGCAAATGTCTGTTCGTCGGCAAATTCTGAAGCGATCGCGTCTGGCTCTACGGCTGGGATTGCGAGTTCGGGGACATCCGCCGCTGCCTCGACTTCCGCTGCAAAATCTGATGTGCTGACTGCGGGTTCCGCTTCCTGGCTGGCAAATTCCAATCCTGTCGCAAATTCTGGCGTGATCGTCTCTCGCTCCGGTTCCTGGCTGGCAAAATCGGGACTGTCGGTAACGTCAGCGGCGATCGCATCCGGCTCGGTGGCGGGGCACTCTGGCCCCTGCGTATCGGCGAGATCAGCCGTAACCGGTTCCGCTTCCAGGGTTTGCTCCGTAACCGCTGGTGGCTGTAAATAGGGGGTGAGGGCCAGATCCTCAACCCAATCGGCGAGGAGTTGTCCCCGGCGGCGGCCCCAAATGCGAACTGTTTGCGCAGCGGTGATCGTTAACGGCTGGAGTTGCGCCAGGAAACTCTGAACCAGGGCGACCGCCCGCTGTTGGTCAGGGGTTGGCTCTGCTTCCAGGAGGACCTGAAGGCAGTTGTTATGTAGCCGCACCTTGACTACCCAGCTGGGTTCTGGATTGTGCATCTTGAAAATGGTTTCGAGTGCTTGTGGATTACCCTGTTGTGCCAATGGCCAGAGGTCTGCGGATGGCATGATCTGGTTTCCCCCCAATTACCCCAAAGGAGATGCTCCCCCCACGATAAGGGCAACTGGCCACAATAGCACCCTCCGCTCAATCTTCCTTCAGAAATGCCTAGGCCGACTCTGGGGTATTGTCAATGGGGGTTGTGACCGCATCGGCACTGGCCTGTTCGCGCTGTTCCCGTCGTTTCCGTTCCGCTGCGATCGCGTCCTGCATCACGGCTTGCGCCTGAAGCATTTTTTCCAGATTACTCCGGTATAGCTCCAGATCGCGTTGGAATTTGTCCACCGGGATACCTAAAGTGCTGCCAATCTTCTCTAGGGCTTGGGCGAGGCGGGTGTCATCCTTAGCCAGTTCCGGGTCCGCACATTCCAAGAGGGAGAAAATGCCGATCGCAAACAGGCGGCTGTACTTAAAACGTGGGTTCTCGGCAATTGACCGTAGGTATTGTTGCAGGTCTGCCACATCGTCTCGATGGGAGTGGAGACACAGCCAGTCCAAGAGTTCATTCGCCGAAAGTTGCTTTGCTAAATTGCGCAGACGCTCGGCATCCTGGCGGAAGCGATCGGGATCGGCTTCCACCGCCCGACACAAGGCTTGGAAAATAGATTCCTGATCCCTGGCAGGCTGATACCCCTGCATAAACCGATCAAAGGACGTGACCACCCCCACCGCATAGACGGGATCGTACCGGAAGTCCAGATTGACCGACAGGAGATGCATCTCCACAATCAACTCCTCGACGACCCGCCGGTAGATCGTGTGAATCGGGCGAGTGTGTAGGCTATAGAAGCTACGTTTGGTGTCGGAAACGGTGCGGACGTTGTTCACAGAAATTCGTTAGCGCCTTAAAAGTCCTTCTTTCCATTCTACGAGGGGTTGGACTCATTCGACGCCTCCCCACAGGACTTAATAGACTGGGCAAAGGTAGAGCCGTTGCCTGGTGGAACGGGTCTGCAAGGGGGATGAGGGTTGCCAATTTTGAGGCTATATGCAACGTCAACTGCTTGTCTGGATGGGATTGGGCTTGGCCAGTATCGCTGTAACGATCGTCCTCCTGTATGGGTTAGTCGGCACGATTCGACGCTTAGTGCAGGGCGAGGTGGCCATTTCCCCCCAGGCCGCCTTTGCTACTACGACCTGTGTAACAATCGTGGCCGACCCCAACCCCCCCCTGAATGTCCGGTCTACCCTGGGGAGCCGGGGCCAGGATAGTGTGGTGGGGACTCTGGGGAATGGTACGGTCTTGACGGTGGAGGCGGAGGCGGAAGGCTGGCTTCAACTCAAGGCCCCTGTGGCCGGTTGGGTTTACCAGGAGTTAACGGCGGTGGTCTGCCGGACCCCGATCGTGCCATCCCAACCCAGCTTGCCGGAGACCCCTGACCTGGGGATACTCATTTGGGCGGGGGCCTCTGAACAGTATCAAGCCGGTCGGCTCGAAGATGCGATCGCGATTCTCAAGTCAATCCCCCCCGATAGCCCCGCCTATGGCCGCATTGAAGACACGGTGACCCAATGGCGGCGGGAGTGGCGACAGGCGGAGACCCAGTTTAGTCAGGTGCAACAGGCGTTTGAGCAGGGGCAATGGTCAACGGTGCTCACGGCGGTGGAGCGGATGCCCGCCATTCGCTTCTGGCGCAGTAAGTTGACCCCCATCGTCATGACGGCGATCGCCCAACAACAGCACACCCCTAGCCCGTCTACATCATCCCAACCCCTCGTTTTCCCTGACCAGCAGCGATCAGTCTCCATCGCCGGCTTTTTCGCTGGGACTGAACCCCGATCGTATACGCTCCAGGCTACCCAAGGTCAACAGTTGCGGGTTGAAACCGCAGGGAAAACCCCGCTGCCCCGGTTGTTTGCCCCCGATGGTACGCCCTTGACGCCGCCGCTAGAGCCGCCCCCCTCTTCGTGGACCGTGCGTTTACCCCAAACCGGGACCTATCGCCTGGAACTCAGCCGCGATCGTAGTCCCTATGCCTATGCCTTTGTGATTTCGCTGGAACCGGGCAATACGCTCTAGTGCAGTTCCTAATGCAGTGGGTAGCCTATTGCCTAGGGGCAAGACTGGCCCAAGGGTGCTATGGTTTTCAACATCCATTTGCTAATCTCATCGGCTGCATTGCCGAGCCGCTTCCATGAACGAGCTTTCCTATAAGTCCACCACTGTCGCAACGATTCTCCGGGTGATTGGCATCGTGTTTGTGCTGATCCCGATCATTAACTGTTTAGCCCTCGCCATGCCCTACGACTGGGGGAGTCGCCAATGGCAGTTGAACCTCATTCCCCAACTCGTTGATCAGGGACCGATTCCCCTGCTAGGGATTGCGTTTTTCTTCACCGGTAGTTGGATGGCGCGGCTGAATGTGAGTACCCTGCTGGAGCGACGGCTGATCTTTGATCTGCGGTTTTGGTTGTTGATCTTGGCGGCGGTCCTAGGGGTCTTTTTTCTGGTGCTGGTGCCGCTCCATCTCAGTAATGTCCAGTACGAGCGATCGGATGCTCTGCAACAAATTGAAACGGAAAGGCAGCAGGCCCAATCCCAACTGGATGTACAGCTACAAATGCAGATAGAGCAACAACGGGGTCGCATCAACACCCTGTTGGCAAATCCGGCGCAGGTTGAAGCGGCGATCGCCCAGGGACAAATGGACCCCGAAAATGCTGCCCTGCTAGAGCAGTTTAAGCAGGACCCCAAGAAAATCGATGAGTTTCTCAAGCAGGAAGCGGAGCGGGTGCGCAATCAGGCCAAGCAGGAGATTGAGAAGCGCCGCAGCGACGCGGAAGCCCGTGCCAAGGTTCGTGTTTCGCAAGCTTCCCTGCGCACGAGTGTGAATGGCATTGTGCTTGCCCTTACCTATGCGATTGTGGGGGCCTGGGGGCTGCGTGCTTTGATCAATCATCAAATGTAAGGGGCTGGCCTGGGGGAGGTACTGGCTTGGCTGACTTCGCAAACTCAACGGTTGGGGGTTATCAGGCTGGTGCGAGGCGAGGGCACACCGACCGTGGGGGAGAGCGGTTGGGAGGGGGTTGGTGAAGCCCTAGCGTCTGAGGGACAGGGGCAATTTGAACACGGGTTGTCATCAAACTGAGCAGGATCTCGACTACGATGGGTGATTAAGGCGTGATCCCCGTCCGATTGTCCAGACCAGCCTCCTGCTAAATGTTATATGGGATACTTATTGTCAAGGGTGACCGTTCCCTGGTTCTACCGGTGGTGGCCAGCGGGCGATCGCCCCAATAATGCCTCAAAAAACTTGAAACAATTCTTTACAAGTCTTACAACTAAGGTAGAGCAGGGAGCCTTGTCCTAGGTCACCTGGTCCTCCGTCCCCTGCTACCAGCGATTGGCTGGTGAGACTGCTGCTACTGGGTTTGCCCGTCCGTCAGAGGAGAATCGGCCTACTGTGTTCAAACATCTGAAACAAGATTTTAAAAATGACCTCATTGCGGGCCTGTTGGTGGTGATCCCCCTAGCCACGACCATTTGGCTCACCTTCACGATCTCCACCTGGGTGGTGGGGTTCCTCACCCGTGTTCCCAAGCAATTGAACCCGATCAATGATCTGGATCCCCTGCTGATTAACCTGATTAACCTGGCTCTGGGGCTAGCCGTGCCGCTCCTCAGTATTTTGCTGATTGGCTTAATGGCGCGGAATATCGTTGGGCGGTGGCTCCTGGATGTGGGAGAGCGGGTTCTGCAAGCGATCCCTTTTGCGGGGTCAGTGTATAAAACGCTCAAGCAATTATTGGAAACCCTCCTCAAAGATTCGAGTAGTAAATTCCGGCGGGTGGTGTTGGTGGAGTATCCTCGGCGTGGTCTGTGGGCGATCGCCTTTGTCACGGGGAATGTGAGTAGCGAAATTGAACCCCATTTCCCAGGCCAGATGCTCAGTATTTTTATTCCGACGACGCCAAACCCGACGACGGGGTGGTATGCGATCGTGCCGGAGGCGGAGGTTATTACGATCTCGATGTCGATCGAAGATGCTTTTAAGGTGCTTATCTCAGGGGGGATTGTGAATCCCAGTGCAGTGACTCAGAATGGGGGGGGCTTGCCGGATTTGCGGCGTTTGGGAGAACGACGGAGCGAGGAGGTGCGTTTAGAAACGCTAAGATCGGAGACGTTAAGATCTGAGCGCCCAGACAGCCAACGTGCCCGGAGTATGGCTGCCAGTGAATCCATGTTGCCGGTTGAGGAAGTCTAAATATCCATGCGAGCACGCCAAATTTCCCGTGAGTTAGCCCTCTTGGCCCTCAGTCAGCTACCCTCAAGTCCGGAGCGACTGGTGAAGCAAGAGTTACAAAATCTGGTCCTGGCGGCGGTGCGGACGCTGACGGCGGAGGCCCATGAGGCGTTGGAAACGGCGGCGATGGAACTCGATCGTGGGCATCAACAGTTGCTCAAAAGTGAAACCCAGGCCGCCCACGTCGAGAGTGCACGGGTGATGGTCCAAGCGGCGATCGAACAGGTCCAGGCTGCCCTCAACCGTCTGGGGGCGGCGATCGACTTCCCGGAACGGATTCAACTGGCGAATCAAGCGAATGTGCGGGCCTATGCGCTGGAAATTTTGGAGCGTCTCCATGCGAATCAGGCGGAGATTGATCAGCTTTTAGAGGCATCGTTGGTGGATTGGCAGGTACAGCGACTCGTGCGGATCGATCGGGATCTTCTCCGGATTGCCACGACCGAGATGCTTTACCTGGGGACGCCGGAACGGATCGCGATCAATGAAGCCGTTGAACTGGCGAAGCTCTATGGGGATGAGGATGGGCACCGCTTTATCAATGGGGTGCTGCGGCGGGTTGTGCAGCAGATCCAAAGTCGTTCTCCCGTTGGTGGGGTGCAGACTGTGATGAGTGATGGGTAAAGGCTGGGGTGATAGGGGCAGGCGTGCGGCCCAGCATGTGGTTGACAATGGGGGATGGTGTACTTGCCGGGACAGATGATTGGAGGCTATCTGATGCTGTCAGAGTTTTGTACCTGTACACAGACCTATCAACGGTATGCCGATCGTATTAATCCGTTTTAATCCGTTCCCGCAGAATGTAGCTGAGACCCTCCCGGCGATCGCGGCGTTGTGTGAACACATCATTCAAATCCGGTGATGGATCAATTTAGGCAGGAACAGTTGCAACTGACCTATGGGTTTTATTCAGTGGATTTGAAGCGCTGGCTGGCACGGCGCGATCCACTCAATGCCTCCTGACCCGTCGCCACCAACTTCACCGCATCCCTGCCTATAAAAGCTACAAATTAAAGAATTAAAATGCTGGGTTTATGGTGGGGGTGCTACGCGCACCTACCATAAACCCAGAAGAACCATGATTCTATGCATTCTCTTACAAGCGTTGCAGTTTCAAGATCAGGGGGTTGCTGCATAAGGGGCAAGCAATTAGAGGCTGACGATCGCGGCTACGGAGACTGAAACATCAGGAAAGGCCAGGGGTGAAATGACGCCATCGCTCAGGGTAAAACGAGTGTTATAGTCGCCATTTTGAGGATCGCGGAAGACAATCAATTGTTGGGTTTGCAAGTTGACCACCCAATATTCAGGGATTTGAACTTCGGCATAGAGTCGGCGTTTTATTTCCAAGTCTTTGCTGAGACTGGTGTTGGCGTATTCGATCAGCCAGAAGATGTTTTCTGGGTAGGGATGATGGCTGAGGTATTCTCGTCCTAAGCGTTGCACAATGGCAATATCGGGTTCTGGCTCGGAGGCATTTGGCAGGGTAACGGGTTTACTATGCCTAACTTTGGCCCGATCGCCCAACAAATGCGTTAAATACTCTCCCGCCGTATCACTGCAATACGCATGGGGTTCGCCTTCGGGTGCCATTTCAACAATTTCTCCCTGAAGCAGTTCAATGTCGCGATCGTCAAGAATGCCCGCGGCAATCATGGCGTGATAGTCAGCGATCGTCCATTTTGCGGTTGCGATGGTCATAGCTGGTTACCTGGCGTATCTGGCACTAAGATGTCGTGTTGGCTAGAAGGATGGGTTGCTGGTTACTGGCTATTATATTTGGTGATACAGGGGTTCTGGATGAACTGAGGGGCAAGATGACGTGAGGTCTAGGGTTGGTGAGAATGGGGAGATGGGGCGTGCGATCGGGGGTGACGAGATAACGCATAGGGACGTTCGGTAGGCCGATCCCGCTAAAAAGCAGTAAGGAAACTCTATGCTGACTCTATGTTTAGGGTAGGGCAAGCGATCGCGCTGCGTCTCTCCTGGTGAATCGCTCTTAGGGGGATGGGGGATGTGGCATGTTTGTTAGCATTCAGGCAAAGCTTGCAATCCAATGTGTTCCAGGGGCTTATGACGATAGCAATTACTGATACGATGACGACGTTGGCAGAGGCGGAAGTCCGGTTTCAGTTGACCAAATTACCGAGTCGAGGCGGGCGATCGCATTGGCTTGACCGGGGGCCTCACCGCCGATGATCTGATCCTGACCCGACGCTTCCTCACGGTTGGGGATGCTAGGGATTACGACACCGATGGTCCCTACCCCCCCAACACCCCCCGCATCCTCGATTTTCGCATCACCACCTTCGCCGCCACCATTATCCAGATTGCGAATACCGGCGATATCTTGGGAATTGTCAAAGAAGTGGAGCCAGCCGATCTGCAATTTGTTAGCGTCACCGATTTTTAGGACTGCCGCGATCGCCCTGCCTATCTGCTCACGATCGTCCTTGCGACGCCTGGCTGAAACATAAAGTTTTTTCGCAGATTCCTTATAAAAAAACAAAACTGTAGCGATCGCTATTAACCCATTGATTTCCCAGCGTTTGAATGGTTTGATGGCGATATTTGCCCACCAGGGCTTAGGGGGGGATAGGCGATACTCATCTGGAGAGAAGTTATAGCTCTTGTTGTAACCGCCACGGTTATGCCTGCGGCGGCTCGACCTGTCTGGGGCCATACCCAAGGGATACCGTGGGGTAAGCGTATAGAAGGGCATACGAGTCGTCATGAAGAAGTTATTTGGTTTGAGATTGCACAAGGGAAACGGTACTATGCAAATTGCTCGTAATCCTGCACTGGCAGACATCCGGGTGGAAGATGACCGGACAGGGTTAAGTATTGAAACGCTCAAGCGAGCCTTTCTCGATAATCTGTTCTACATTCAAGGGAAATTCCCGCGGCTGGCCTCGAAGAATGATTACTACATGGCCCTGGCCTATACCGTGCGCGATCGCCTGCTCCAGCGCTGGCTCAGCACAGCAGCCACCTACACCGACAATGCCTCCCGCACCGTTGCCTACCTGTCAGCCGAGTTCCTGATGGGGCCACAACTGGGGAATAACCTGATCAATCTGGGTATTTACGATGAAGTCAAACAGGCCGTTGAAGAGTTGGGCCTGGATCTGAATGAACTGCTGGAACAGGAAGATGAACCGGGTTTAGGGAACGGCGGTTTGGGACGGCTGGCGGCCTGTTTCCTCGACTCTCTGGCAACCCTGGAAATTCCGGCGATCGGCTATGGCATTCGCTACGAATTTGGCATTTTCTCCCAGGGCATTCGCGATGGCTGGCAGGTCGAAATCACCGACAAATGGCTCAGCCGGGGCAACCCGTGGGAACTGGCCCGTCCAGAGTGGGCGGTTGAGGTGAAATTGGGAGGGCATACGGAACGCTATACCGATGAACACGGCCAACGGCGGGTGCGGTGGGTACCCTACGAAGTGGTGAAGGGCGTGCCCTACGACACACCACTCCTGGGCTATAAGACCAACAACTGCAATACCCTGCGGCTCTGGTCAGCGGAAGCGCCGGAATCCTTTGACTTTGAAGCCTTTAACTCTGGTGACTACCTGGGGGCTGTCTATGACAAGGTGACCTCGGAAAACCTGTCCAAGGTTCTCTATCCCAACGACAACCTGTCCCAGGGCAAACAATTGCGGCTGGCGCAGCAGATCTTTTTCGTCTCCTGTTCCCTCCAGGACATGCTGCGGATTCTGGAGCAGCAACAGGTCCCCATCACCGATTTTGCCAAGAAGTTTACAGTCCAACTCAATGACACCCACCCGTCGATCGCCATTGCCGAACTGATGCGGCTGCTGGTGGATGAACGGGGCATCCCCTGGGATCATGCGTGGCAGATCACGCAAAACAGCTTTGCCTACACCAACCACACCTTGCTGCCGGAAGCACTGGAGTGTTGGGATCTGGCGATGTTTGAGCAGATGTTGCCTCGCCACCTGGAGATTATCTACGAGATCAATCACCACTTCCTGGATGCGATCCGCGCCAAGTTCCCCCATGACAACGATCGCCTTGCCCGCATGTCATTGATTGACGAGAACAATGGTCGCCGGGTACGGATGGCCCATCTGGCCTGTGTGGGGAGCCATGCCATTAACGGCGTGGCCGCGTTGCACACCGAGTTGCTCAAGCAGGATGTGCTGCGCGACTTCTACGAAATGTATCCGGAGAAGTTCCAGAACAAAACCAATGGCGTCACGCCCCGGCGGTTTGTCTTATTAAGCAATCCCCGCCTGTCTAAGTTGATTACGGGCAAAATCGGCGACAATTGGGTACGCAAACTGGATGATCTTAAGCAATTGGAACCCTATGTGGAAGATGCCAGTTTCCGAGAGGAGTGGTGGAAAACCAAACATGCCATCAAGGAGGAATTGGCTGCCTACATCAAGCAACACAATGGCATTACCGTCGATCCCTATTCCATTTTTGATATTCAGGCCAAGCGTTTCCATGAATACAAGCGCCAACACCTGAATGCGATGCACATTGTCACGCTGTATAACCGGATTAAGCGCAATCCCAATATCGATATCACGCCGCGCACGTTCATCTTCGGTGGCAAGGCCGCACCTGGTTATTTCATTGCCAAGCTGATCATTAAGCTGATTACCTCGATCGGCGAAGTGGTGAACAATGATCCGGATGTGCGCGATCGCCTCAAGGTCGTGTTCCTAGAAAACTACAGTGTCAAGTTTGCCCAGCGCGTCTATCCGGCAGCGGATTTGTCGGAACAGATTTCTACCGCTGGCAAGGAAGCGTCTGGGACGGGGAATATGAAATTTGCCCTCAATGGTGCCTTGACGATCGGGACGCTGGATGGAGCCAATGTGGAAATCCGCGAGGAAGTTGGGGCGGAAAACTTCTTCCTGTTTGGTCTCACGGCCCAAGATGTCTATGCATTACGCGGCAGTGGGTATGATCCCTGGCACTACTACCACAGCGATTGGGAACTGAAGGAAGTCATCGATCGCATTGCGTCGGGTGAATTCTCGCGGGGCGATCGCAACCTCTTCCAGCCCTTGTTGGAGTCGTTATTGAACTGGGATACCTATCTGCTACTGGCGGACTATCGGTTCTATGTGGATTGCCAGGAGCGGGTGAGCGCAGCCTACCGCGATCGGGAGCATTGGACGCGGATGTCGATCCTCAATTCGGCGCGGATGGGTAAGTTCTCGTCCGATCGCTCGATTAGTGACTACTGCCGGGAGATCTGGAAGGTTAGCCCGGTGAAGGTATCGCTCGACAAGCGGTTGTTCTAGCGATTTGCGGCCCAGCGACGCGATCGTATTGATGGGCTATTGACCGATGGGGAGGCGGCTTTGGACACACTGCGCTCAGCCGCCTCTATGTGTCTCTCTCCGTGTCTCTCTACCCGGTGGGAGGTTGAAAAGACTCGTCTTCGGCTTTACTGGCGGTCATGCGGCGATCGCACATGGAAAACGAGTAGTAAAAAACGTGTTTTGTGCTACATAACCACAAAAATTAGGTGTTTACTCAGCCCCCTCAATCGGCGCGAAGCCCTGCCGTTGGACATTCTCGGTCACCACACGCGGTTCGAGGAATTGCAACAGGTAGTCGGGTCCCCCGGCCTTGGAACCTACGCCGGAAAGCTTGAAGCCGCCAAAGGGTTGGCGGGCCACGATCGCCCCGGTAATGCCCCGATTGATGTACAAATTGCCCACCTCAAACTCAGCCTGTGCCCGTTGAATGTGGGAGGGGGTACGGGAATACAGGCCACCCGTGAGGGCATAGTTCGTCCTGTTGGCAATCCGCAGGGCTTCATCAAAATTAGCCGCCCGGATCACCGCCAGCACGGGACCAAAGATTTCCTCCTGGGCGATCGTCGCCTCCGGGGCCACGTCACTAAAGATCACGGGTCCCACAAAGGGGCCGCCTTCCGGTGCAGGTAACGCTAGGGCTAGCGTGGCCT
>CAZHXN010000014.1:56090-59456 GCA_964536415.1 uncultured bacterium | reverse complement strand
CCGTGAAAGGGTCCTCGCCAAACGACCGAGTGCCCGGGCAATCGCATTCGGGCCTTGCTGATGAATTTGGTGTAGTTCGTAGATCCGAAACCGTTCGTCTGCGCTAAGCTGTTGGTAACTCATAGGATTAGCTGTGTTTGTGATGAAACTTCAGACTACTCCTATAGGTCCTTTTGGGCTAGACCCCTAGGTGTTGCACTTCACTCTTGAATTGGCGGGGTGCTGTTTCAGTCTAAATTGCAATGACTATAATGCAATGACTATAAAGTCGATCGCTACGATCGCCGCCAGCGTTGCCGCAGGCGAGCCAGAAACAGTTCGGTCTCTGGGAGTTTTAAAAAACTGGTTAAAACGGCAAAAATGCCCAGCCCTACGATTCCCGCAAGGCTCAATAGCCCTAGCTGGGTCAGAAAACCAGCCTTGGGGACGAACTGCACTAGGGTCGTATAGAAGCCCCAACTGCCCACCCCGGCGATGCCACTGAAGGCCGTTAAGGCCACGATCGGGATCGCCCACTGGCCCAGGGGCAATCCCTGCAACCGGCGATCGAGGAGCCAGAGAAACATCAGTAACGAAACCATATTCACCCCCACCGTGGCTAACACCAGACCAGGGGCACCAAAGGGACCAATCAGCCAATAATCCAGAAGAGCATTGAGGAAAATATTGAACACACTAATCCGAAAAGGCGTTTGGGCATCTCCCAGGGCATAAAACACCCGCACCAGTACATCCCGCCCCAGATAGACAAACATCCCCACCCCATAGGCCATCAACACCGAGGCTACCAGCGTGGACGCATCACTTTGGAAGGCCCCCCGTTCATAAATGACCCGCACGATGGGATCGGCCAAGACCACCATCAGCGCCCCCAATGGCAACATCGACAGAGCCGTGAGAATCAACCCCTGGCGAATCCGCTCCTTCAACTCCGGCCAATCCTGGGGGTCAGTGAGCCGCGAGAACACCGGCAACAAGGGCACCAGAATCATATTGGATAGGATGCCTAGGGGCGTTTGCACCAGCAAGCCTGCATAGCCCAAGGCCGAAGCGGCTGGGGGGATAAAAGACGCAAAAAACAAATCAGTGTATACATTGATCTGCATCATCCCGGAGGCAAAGGTGGCTGGCCCCATGATTTTCAGGACCTCCTGGACCCCGGCATGGCGGAAGTCGAACCGTAATCGCAGGCTACCCATGCCACTGTGCCACTGGGCAACCACCTGCACCAGCCATTGCAATACCGCCCCGATCAATGTCCCGGCTGCCAGCACAATACCGCCCAACATTGCATGTTCGGGGGTGGCAATATCCTTACCCAAGTTCAGGGCCAATACCACGAGGCCCACAATGACTGTCAAGCTGGAGAAGAGGGGGCTGATTGACGGCAACCAATACTGATCCGAGGCATTCAACGTGCCAAAGCCAATGCCAATCAAGCCAGCGAATAGGGCCATGGGAGCCATCAGTTGCAACTGGCGCACCGCGATCGCCCGAATTTCCAAGCCGGCGGGCGTCTGGCCTAACCCCGGTGCCACCCATTCAATCAACGGTCCTGCAAATACAATGACAAGGATCGTGACGATCAACAGCGCCCCGCTCACTAGGGTCGTGATGGACTCCACTAGCGGTGCCGCCTCTCGCTGGTCCCGCTTGGCCAGGACACTCACCATTGCGCTATGGAAGGGGCCGTTAATGCCCCCCAACAGGATTAGTAAAAAGCCAGGCACCACATAGGCATAGTTATAGGCTTCAAAGGCGGGGCCGACCCCAAACGCCGCGGCGATCGCCTGTTGCCGCACGAGGCCAAACAGCTTACTAATCAAGGTGGCAATGGCGACAATGCCCGCAATTCTTGCCAACGAACGCTTTGCTTGGGGTTGCTCAGTCACAAAACCTATCCTGAACCAAACGGACCATCGTAACGATGTGAATCCAGAATAGAGGACAACGCCAATCCCTGACTAACCCAGGACCCACTTCTCGCCACAAATACCCACGAGGGCAGGGTTCCTATCAAGATCGGCCTCAGCCCACCCCCAGCGCGATCGGCCTACTGAATCACCCCATCATAAGCACCCCATTAAGCACAACCAATCACACCATTAAGTTAGATAAATCTATCTCTCGCCTGTGTTCCTTTAATGCACCCTTCCTAACCCCTCCCCCAAGCTTGCCCGTCCTGCCACGAGTGGCCTTATCACAAAAGGTAACCTTCGGCAAAATCTAGTCAAGGATCTTCACACTTATACCCTGACGATGCCAGTAGTCCCCACACTGTCAACGCCTGAGAAGCTGATCTCATCAGGGTTTTGAGCCTACGCTCATTGAAGTATTACTATTGTTAATATTTTCGATTTTGAATCAGGATTATGATCAAGATTGTCAAGTGATCCAATTCAACTTACGCTTAATTTATTAAAGAAAACCACAATTTTAGTGTGGCTGTTCCCGTGGTAAATATCCCTGGTGGCAACGCTAGGGAGCATTAAGCTTTGCACTTAGTTAAAGGATTTGAACCATGCCAATTGCAGTAGGGATGATTGAGACAAAGGGGTTTCCTGCGGTTGTGGAAGCGGCGGATGCGATGGTGAAAGCCGCGCGGGTGACGCTGGTGGGCTATGAGAAAATTGGCAGTGGCCGTGTCACCGTCATTGTACGGGGCGATGTCTCGGAAGTTCAAGCCTCCGTGTCGGCAGGGCTGGACTCGGCCCGACGGGTAGCTGGTGGTGAAATCCTGTCTCACCATATTATTGCTCGTCCCCACGAAAACCTGGAATACGTCCTCCCCATTCGCTATACGCCTGAAGTTGAGCAGTTCCGGGTGTAGTTTTAACCCACGCGTGCGATCGCACGCCTGCTAAGGGGCGATCGACCCAGCAAGGTGGACAAAACCGTTAACTGAACATTTAACCCAACATTTAGAGGAAAGCAACAATGCCAATTGCGGTAGGGATGATTGAGACCCTGGGTTTCCCAGCGGTTGTGGAAGCGGCGGATGCGATGGTGAAGGCAGCCCGCGTCACCCTGGTCGGCTACGAAAAAATTGGGAGTGGCCGGGTAACTGTCATTGTCCGGGGGGATGTTTCGGAAGTCCAAGCCTCCGTATCGGCAGGGCTGGATTCCGTCAAGCGCGTGGCGGGGGGTCAAATGCTCTCCCACCACATCATTGCCCGTCCCCACGAAAACCTGGAATACGTCCTCCCCATTCGCTATACCGAAGCGGTGGAACAATTCCGCGAGAATGCGAATGCGGTTCGGCCCTATCGGGCATAGGTAAGTCATGCTCATTGCCAAAGTGCGGGGCACCGTCGTGAGTACCTATAAGGAACCCAGCCTGCAAGGGGTCAAGCTCCTGGTTCTCCA
>CAZHXN010000014.1:55482-56080 GCA_964536415.1 uncultured bacterium | reverse complement strand
TGGATGACGAAGGTGAACCCCTACCGGGCTATGAGGTCGCTGCCGATACGGTGGGCGCAGGCGTGGGCGAGTGGGTGCTGGTCAGTCGGGGGAGTCCTGCCCGTCAGGTGCGGGGGAGCCTCGAACGTCCGATCGATGCCGCCGTCGTTGCCATCATTGACACGATTAACGTCGAAAACCGTTTGATTTATAGCAAGCGGGAAGACGAAGCCCGATGAGAACCGGACAGATTCAGTCTGCATGGCGTTGAGTCTGGACGGCTGAGTTGGTGGCCTGGTTGTCACGGAGGAGGAAAATCACTGGTTGGGAACTTGGCTTGGGACAATGACCAGAGTGGACCGAAACCCAGACGATCGCAGATACCAGCAGGAGCCTCCTTGTCGGACGGTGGCCACCGCCATTACCAACCGCCATCACCCGCTTTTGCTTGATTGCTGTTGGGTAATTATTGCTTTGCACGCTTGAGATGCGCTGAGTTTAAGAGGTTTCACTCATGGTTGTCCATTCAACCCCCCAAGGGATTGCGACACGAGCGGCAGCTCCCCCAACGCCGTGGTCCCAAACCCTCGCAGAGCCAAAGATCCATGCGACGGCCTAT
>CAZHXN010000014.1:26947-55448 GCA_964536415.1 uncultured bacterium | reverse complement strand
GATGTGCGGGTCGGTGCGAATGTCCTGATTGCCCCTGGAACCTCCGTGCGGGCGGATGAGGGCGCACCGTTTCGCATTGGTGAGGGCAGCAACATTCAAGATGGGGTTGTCATTCATGGTCTGGAGCGGGGGCGGGTGTTGGGGGATGACCAGCAGGAGTATTCCGTTTGGATTGGCCAGAATACCTCAATTACCCACAAGGCCCTGATTCATGGCCCTTGTTATATTGGCAATGACTGTTTTATCGGCTTCCGCTCGACCGTATTTAATGCCCGGATTGGTCACGGTTGCATCGTGATGATGCATGTGCTGATCCAGGACGTGGAAATTCCGCCGGGGAAATACGTGCCCTCCGGGGCCGTGATTACTAACCAGCAGCAAGTCGATCGCCTGACGGATGTGCGGGCTGAGGACTTGAACTTTGCCAGCCACGTCATTTCGATTAACGATGCCCTGCGGGCCGGTTACCACTGTGCCGAAGACGCCAGTTGCATTAACCCGATCCGCAATCATGTCACACCCGATCACACACACACACATGGACGCAGCGACGCGACTGAAGGAGGCAGGAGTATGAGCTATGGACTCAGTTCTGAGGTAGTGACTCAGGTTCGCAATTTACTTTCACAGGGATACCGAGTGGGCACCGAACACGCGGATGCCCGCCGCTTCCGCACGGGGTCCTGGCAGACCTGTGCACCGATTTCATCTACCTATGAGGCCGAGGTCCTCAAAGGGTTAGGGGCCTGTCTCCAGGAACATGCGGGGGAATATGTGCGCCTACTGGGGATTGATACCCAGGCTAAACGGCGGGTCCTGGAAATGGTGATTCAGCAGCCCGATGGGAATCCCCCGGCCCAAAGCAGCAACGTGCGCATCGCTGCGCCCACCAGCCAGTCCACCACCAGCACGACGGCGAGTTCAGGAGCCAGTGCGGACGTGGCTGGTCAAATCCGTCAATTCCTGGCCCAGGGCTATCGGGTGGGGCTGGAATATGCGAATGAACGCCGGTTCCGTACTGGGTCTTGGCAAAGTGCTTCGCTTCAGGCCACTCACGAGGCTGGGATTCTCGCGGAACTCAACGCCTTTCTGCAAGAACACGCCAGTGACTATGTGCGGTTGTTGGGCATTGACACCCAAGCAAAACGACGGGTGGGCGAAGTCCTGATCCAACGGCCTGGTCAAGGGGCGGCGATCGCGGCTGACAGCCGGAGTAGTAGTGCGCCTAGCCGCAGCGACAGTGCCCCTAGCTTTCGCAGTTATAGCCCATCCGGCAATGGTCATGGGGGTGGGGAGCTAGCCAGCCAGGTGCGGCAACTCCTAGCCCAGGGCTATCAGGTTGGGGTGGAGTATGCTAACGAACGCCGGTTCCGCACCGGGTCCTGGCAAAATGGTTCGATTCAAGCAACCCACGAAGCGGGGATTGTATCGGAACTCAACGCCTTCCTCCAGGATCATGCGGGTGAGTATGTGCGCCTCCTCGGTATCGACGCTAATGCCAAGCGCCGCGTGTCGGAACAAATCATTCAGCGGCCTAATGGCCAGAGCAGTGGGAATGGGGCGGCGGCCTCAACGGCTGGTAAGGGCTTTGGGCAATCATCCTACAGTGCACCCAAGTCTAGTGGACGATCGCCGGGGAATGGGACTGCCAGCCGTGCCGCCGCTACTGCCCTTGCTGCCGACATTGTGAGCCAGGTGCGTAAACTTCTGTCCCAGGGCTATCGCATTGGCACGGAACACGCGACTCCCCGTCGCTTCCGTACCAGTTCTTGGGAAAGCTGTGCCCCAATTGCCTCGACTTCGGAGCGGGAGGTGCTGCAAGCACTCGAAGCTTGTTTGCAGGAACATCAGGGTGAATACGTCCGGCTGTTGGGGATTGATACCAATGCCAAACGGCGGGTCCTCGAACTGGTGATCCAGAAGCCCTAGTTGCCCCTTGCCCTCGTTGATACCAGCCCTATCGGACCCATGCACTTGCAACCGCTACGATCGCCAGAGTTGTCAACCTACCTGAGTGGCGATGTGGTTATCCATCGCGACGCGGTCATCGCCCCAGGGGTGTTGATGCTGGCCGATCCGGGTAGTCGGATTATTATTGGTGCTGGGGCCTGCATTGGTCTGGGAGCTATCCTCCACGCCCACGGGGGAGATTTGACGATCGAAGCGGGTGTGACCTTGGGGGCTGGGGTGTTGGTGGTGGGGTCGGGGTGTATTGGGGCCAATACCTGTGTAGGGGCGACGACGACGGTGTTTAATACGTCGATCGATCGCGGCCAACTCATTCCCCCCGCCTCCCTACTCGGTGACACCAGTCGGCAGATTAATGGATCGGCAGAGACCCCCATCCTAGAGGCCGAGCATACGGTGTTCCACTCAGAAGTCCACTACCCGGATGAATCGGGAGTCACGCTACCGCAACCAGAAGCCGAGCCAACACCAGCCTCAGCCGCGCCCCCTGCCCCAGAAATCCCACCGCCACCCCCTTCAACACCATCACCCAAACCGCCAGGATCATTCTATGGTAAGGCCCACTTTGAACGGTTACGTTATCATCTGTTTTCACCGCCGTCTCCTGGATCATCTGGGGAAAACAGCAAGTGACTGGGTAGCAATCTGATGAATATGGGTGTGTTAGGTTGTACTGCCTTTGACCCAGCCTACAAAGGCTCGGCATGCCGATTACTTAGGATAGCCATTTTGTCAGTCTCTTGATGAACTGTCTTTCTCTTGATGAACTGTCTTTCCGATCGCGGCAACCATAGCATCGAATGGGGTTTCTGTGTCACCATTGGATTGGTAAGTAGAGAACACCATGCAGATTCACCCCCAAATTACAGCATCTTCTTCCAAGGGGCGGGGTACCAGTTCCCTGGATCTGAAGCCCAGTAGCGGGCTGCCCCCGACACAGCCGGATTTGGGAGCCTTGGGGTTGGTGTGTACCCACAGTTTCCCGGCCATTATTGGCACGGCGGACATGATGCTCAAGTCGGCGGATATCAAGCTGGTGGGCTACGAGAAAACGGGGAGTGGCTTCTGTACGGTGATTGTGCGGGGGCGCTTTGCAGATGTGCGATTAGCCGTGAGCCAGGGGGCGGAAACGGCAAAGCAGTTTGAGCAATATGTGTCCAGCCTGGTACTCCCACGTCCCCTGCCAAATTTAGAACTGGTGTTACCGATTAGTAAGGACTTTGCTCGGATTGCGGCGCAGCAGGAGGGCAGCCGGATCAGTACCCATGCGGTTGGGTTGCTGGAAACTCGGGGTTTTCCGGCAATGGTGGGGGCAGCGGATGCCATGCTCAAGTCGGCGAATGTGCAGTTGGTTGGCTATGAGACGATCGGGGATGGGCTGTGTACGGCGATCGTGCAGGGACGGGTGAGTGACGTGACGATCGCGGTGGAAGCGGGGATGTATGAAGCTGAACGCATTGGTGAGCTTCACGCCATCATGGTGATCCCGCGACCGCTGGAGGAATTAATGCAGATTCTTCCGTTGGCCCATCTCCAAGCCGAGGAACCGCAACCGCTCCGCTTCCCCGTGGTTATCAAGGAGAAAACAGCGGAAACAGTGGTGGCCCAATTGCCCGAATCCCAGGCAACCCCCCTAGCGATGGAAGAGGTACCCGTCCACGAAGAGTCAACCTGGCCGCCTGAATCTTAGGCGATCGCAAAGCAGTTGTGGAATCAGCATTGGACGGCTACCCAGGTCGGGCAGAGAAGGCATTTGTTGGCTACATCCGCGACTTCATCCTCATCTCTTGGCGAGCGCTATCGAGATCTGGTGCCCCGCCCACTCTAGGAGAGGGGCGGGGGTGCTGAGGGCATTAGTCTGGTCTGCTTAGCGTTTATAGCGACGCATGAATTCGTACTCCACATCAGGAGCCAAGAGCAGTTCCTGGATCAGTTCTTTCGTCAACATTCCTGAGGTCATGATTCCCCTCACTATTAGTTAACCCAAACAAGCGTTCTTTAATAATCGGATCTTGACCATTCCATAGGGCCAGGGCAAAGCAAAGCACCTGATGATCATCGGAAATCCCGGCCAATCCATCCTCACCCCACCGATAGACCCGCGATCGCGCTTGGTCATGGGGAAAATAGTTCCAGGCATTGCCATCATCGCTGTAGTCTTCCCGTACCGTTCCCCACTGTCGTTCACTGAGATAGGGACCCCACTTCTTCCAAAAGGTTTGGGGATCACGAGCGGCCTTAAGTCGGGTTTGTTCAGCGTTCATAATCAACCTGCGATCGAGTAGACGTTAAAATCAGCACAATTATCACGTTAGCGAGTCATGGCTACTGTTTAGTATCGCCCCAAATCATAGCAACCCGATTGCTGGCCGATAGCTTTAACGTCAAATTTTTTAAGATTTAATCTTAGTCCTAATGGCTCTCCTTAGATTTTGGTGTAACAGTGCAAAAGCTATACATTAAAGAACTAAAATGCTGGGTTTATAAAACCCAGGAGAACCGTCCTAATTTCAATGCAACTTAGCGGGTTAACTTCTGAATTCGTATTAGTTAGTTTATTCCGTATCAATTTAATGTTTAATGATAATTTAATGATAATGACTTCAGGGTTGTGACTAAACACTTGGCACGGATTCACGAGGTTAGCCCCGGTTAGCCGATCGCGGTTTCCTCAGTAGAAGGTGGGCAGACTGGGGTCAGCAAGGGGACTGCCCGGTATTCACGATCGATCACCCGTTGCCCCTTTGCAGTTTGGGGCCAGTAAGGTACAACATGGGAAGCCTTGCGCCCGGACCCTGCCTCTGCGAGGAAAGGGAACCGGGAGGGTCGCAGGGATTGTATCTGTGAGTCGAGGACTTTACAATGGCGAGTCCAAGCGTTCGTAGCAGGGTTGCCCATACCAAACGGGCTGGTAAGCGGTTGCGTCCCAAAGCCTTACCTGTCAGTTGGCGGCGATTAAGTGCTTGGACGATCGAAGTTTCCCTAATCGTCGTGAGTAGTGCGATTCCCTGGAGTCTGGGGCAACAGGCTAACCATGCCTTTAAGGGCACACCGGTCCCCCTCAATCCAGTGGTGGTGGCAACCCAGGAGACGATCGCCCAAACCCTGGCGATTCCCCGGCGTCAGCCCGATCGCTTGGTGGCTCCCCTCACGAATCTCTTGTGGTCAAGTGCCCTGCTCCTGCCGTTGCTGGTCGTGGGCTGGCAACTCCATGCACTGGGCAAAACAGGACAAACCCTCCCGAAGCGCTGGCTAGGGTTGCAAGTTGTCGATGCTGCGGGGATGCCGCCCGGTTTGGCACGATCGCTGCTACGGGAATTGGGCGGACGCTGGGGGGTACCCGTGGGAATGGCCTACCTGGTGTGGCGCTATACCGGGGCGTTCCCCGATTTGCTCATTTTGATCCTGCTGATAGGGGCGTTAATGACGGTTGCG
This sequence comes from uncultured bacterium, assembly GCA_964536415.1. Lineage (GTDB taxonomy): Bacteria > Cyanobacteriota > Cyanobacteriia > B231 > B231 > Trichothermofontia. Next base: position 50,045 of record CAZHXN010000014.1, on the reverse strand, counting down.
GGAAGTGTCGCCCTCAGCGATCGCCACCGCCGGACTGTCCACGATCGTCTGGCGGGAACCTATGTGCTGGGGGCAAACACCAACCAACGGCGGCGCAACCCGGCCCCGAACCAGCCAACGCGTCAGTGGCAATACACCGTGCCCGGTTATCCCCAGATAACGGTTGACACCATTAACACTGCTGATCCCACCGCTGCGACGGCTGACTGGCGCGATCTCCAAGAGCAGGCGGCGATCACCTCGATCATCCTGGCTCCGGAAATCCCTCGCCGTCAGGGACTCTGGGCGTGGATGCGGCAACATCCAGGATTAACCCTACTGATTGTGCTGCTGTCGAGTCTGACGGCAGTCCTCGGCACGGTTGTCGGCACCCAGTTTTATATCCAGGGCCAGACGAACCAGCGTGAATTGCAAAACCAAGGAAATGAGGTCTTTCTCACCCTCGTGCGTCTGCTGAGTCCCACGTCAGATGCGGGAACCGATGAGCGACAGGAAGCCATTTTGGCACTGGGTGCCCTAAATGCCGGGGGGCAGGTGCGGGAGCCACGGGCGATGCCGCTGTTGGTAGACTTGCTCAGCCAGGAAACCCAAGCGCCGCTAATGGAGACCCTGCACCAAGCCCTCGTCAGTACCGGACCTCCCGCTTTACCCTACCTGCATCGCCTCAATCGCACCCTGCGGAATGACCTCAGTTCCCTCCGGTTTACCGCTGAGCAGGAGGCCCAGGCCCTGACCTTAACCCGTTTGCAGGCTACCCAACGGGCGATCGCTAAGATCCTCGTGCTCTATAGCGGCCAGATCCACAATCTGGATCTGAGCCAGGTGAACCTGAGCCAAACGGTCTCACCCCTGGCCCAATTCACCCTGAACCTGGACAAGGTGGATCTGGCTGGGGTGCAACTGCGGGGGGCAGCCCTAGTGGGGGCCAGCTTGCGGGGCAGCCGTTTCTATGGGGCAGGGGACGATGGGCGCTGGGGGACTTTTGATGATTGGATCGCCGATCTCAGTGGCGCGGATCTAAAGGAGGCTGATCTCGCTGGCGCATTCCTGAGCCATGCCCGATTGAAACGCAGTAACCTGATGCGGAGCAATTTGCAAAAGGCTGATCTCGCCGGGGCGCAACTGACGGGGGCGAACCTGAGCAGTGCCGACCTCAGCCGCGCTAACCTGGAGCAGGCAATTCTGGAGCAGGCCAGCTTCACCGGCGCTGACCTGGGGAATGCCAACCTCACCCAAGCCAACCTTCACGGAGCGCAGATGAGCCAGGTCAAGGCATTAGGTGCCCAGTTGCCCCTGGCCAATTTAACCGCCTCTGACTGGCAGGGGGCGGATCTGTCGGGGGCTAACTTGCAGCGATCGCATCTCCAGCGGGCCAACCTGAGTGCCGCCCGACTAGCCGGAGCCGACCTCCAGGGTGCCCAACTCCAGTTTGCCCGATTACATCATGCAGACCTGAGTTTGGCGGACCTGCGGGGTGCGAATTTGGAGGATGCGGATTTCTATCGGGTGGTGTTTACCCAACCCACTACCGCCGCTAGCAGTGAGTTTGTGCGTCCGGCGAGTGATGCCAGCTTATCCACGATCGTGCAGGGGGTGAATTTCGCTAAGGTGCGCAATCTTAACCAAACCCAGATTGATTACATTTGCCAACACGGGGGGATTCATCCCCAATGCTGGGCACCGCCGAGTCGTTCTCAGTAGGAGGCGTTTTCCAGGGTCAGCCCCAGGGATGAGGCAAAATGGCCAACATTTGCTAAGGTAAACCAGTCATATCGGGCAACGGGATGGTTTTATCCCAAATGAACACCCAGGATGCCGATTCCGGATATATGCCCAGGCGCGATGCTGGGGAAAACCTCCTAGAAACCGCCTAGGACCCGTACCCGTGTTGGCAATGATGAATGATGTTTGATGTGAAGAAGGAGCGGCAGATGCGACGTTTATATGATTTGGGTCTCAGCTTAAGTGCGATCGCATGGGTTGGAGGAGCCGCGATCGCGGCTTGGATGGTAGATAGCCCTGCTGCCCAAGCCCAGGCCGCCTACGGCAGTTATGTCGGGATTGGCTTTTCTGCCGGTCTGACCGAAGGGACAAGGAATGGGGCGGTTGATAGTGAAGATCGCAAGAGCGCAGCGGTCTTTGCAACGCGGTACAAAGTTCTAGAGGTGCCCATCTCCCTGCGGACGCAAACTCTCCTGTTTAACCCAACGACAGCGTTTGTCCCCACGGTCTCCTACGATTTTCCTTTGAGTTGGCAAAGTGATGCCTATATCGGGGTGGGCTATTCGTTCTCTAAGGGGGAATCACCCTCGCCAGTCGGTAACCAAAATTCCTTCGCTATTCAACCGGGGATCGATTTTGCCATTCCTGATACGAATTTGGTTCTATTTGGCAATGCCATTATTGCCTTCGATGCCTATCGGGAAGCCGGGGGCGCAGCCGTTTCTCTGCAAGGGGGGGTTGGCCTGAATTTCCGCTAAGGGACTTGCCGGTCGAAATGGGTTGATTGGATGCAAAATTAAGCGTGGGGCAGCGATCGTATCAGTTAAGAAGCACGATCGCCATTGCCCTAATCTGATGCTGTCGATCGCGCTCTTAACTGCTCAACGAAGGCTTGATGCTCAGGGGTATTCATCCCCTGCTGGAGAACAGCGAGAACTGCGGCGAGATCATGGGCCAAGAGACGCTCTGCGGCCAACCATAACCCTGGAAATTGCTGACTGCGATAAATCCCATCCGCAGCGGGCGCTAGGGGTTGATAGACTCCTTCGTCTAAATAGAACCAATCGATCGCCTGATTGTAGGTGCGCCAAACAATATACTCCTGTACCCCATTCCGCTGATAAACCCGCAACTTGTCGTGTAGATCATAGGAGGCACTGCTCGCCGCAATTTCGACAATCAATTCCGGTGCCCCTTCAAGATAGTCATCCGCGCTAATTCGGGATTGTCCACCCTGCGCCAAACGCAAAACGGCATCCGGTTGCGGTTCATTGTCAACGTCTAAGCGAACAGTCGGCGTATCGGCTGCTTCTACCCCTGGGGTCGCTGCGCAATAGGTCCCCAACCAGGTGTTGATTAACAGGTGAGGATGCCCATGACGGCGATATCGTAAGGGAGACGCCACGTACACCACTCCTTCGATTAATTCAGCTTTTTTGAGATGGGGCATGGCCGCATAGCGACGCTCAAACTCAGCACGGCTCAGGCGATCGCCACTTTCCAGGGGCGGCAATTGTGGGGGGGAAAGGGGAAGGTTAACCATCGCTGACCCTGCCAGATTAACGTGCAAGCGAGTATCTTCCCATCATAATCGCCCCATCGGATCAAGGTCGTAATTGGGCGTGGGGGCTTCCGCCAGGGGTTCCAGCTTGCGCCACCGAGGCCGTCGCGGTTCGTGGAGCAGGGTGTAGAAGCAGGGGATAATAAACAGGGTCAACAGCGTCGCCAAGGACAGGCCAGAGAACACGACAATCCCCAGCGGTTGCAGGAATTCGCCCCCTTCCCCTAACCCCAGCGCCAGGGGAAAAAGCCCCAGAACCGTCGTAATCGTTGTCATCAAGATCGGGCGCAGCCGTTGCGGTGCCGCTTTCAGGATCGCCATTGTATGCGTCACCTGTTCCTGTTCCCGGATCTGGTTGGCCAACTCCACCATAATGATCGCGTTGTTGACCACAATCCCTACCAACAGGATCACCCCGACGATCACCGTCGCCCCGATCGCAGTTTGGGTGATAAACAGGCCCAAAATCCCTCCCGCTAGGGCCAGCGGCACCGTTAGCATAATCACCAGCGGGTCCAGCAGGGAGTTGTACTGCACTGCCATCACCACAAACACCATAAAAGCCGCCAAGCTGCCCAATACCACCAGGGAGGATTGCAACTGACGGTTGGTAGCCGCATTGGCACTGGACAAGACGGATACACCGGGCGGCAGTTCCACCTGGGCCAGAATCGCTTCCACTTCGGCCAGGGCATCACTGAGACTGGCCCCGTCTGCTAAACTCCCAGCAATGAGCGAAACCGGGCGCTGGTTGATCCGCTGGATTTCCCCCGGTGCAGTTCCCAGTGCGATCGTGGCCACATCGCCCAACTGCACCCGCTGACGACTGGGGGTAAATAGGGGAATCTGGCGTAACTGGGCCGATCGCTGCACGGACCCTGGGGCGATTTGGACTTTAATATCCAGGAGACGGTTTTGACGTTGTAGCTGGGTAGGTACTGATCCATTCAAGGCCGTTTGAATCGTGGCCCCAATCTCCTGAGCAGAGAGGCCCAACTCTGCCGCCCGTCGCCAGTCGGGACGAATCTGGATTTCCGGTTGCCGCTGCTCACCCTCAGGACGGAAGCGGGCGAGGGTGGCCTGTTCCCGCAGGGCCGCGAGGACCCGACGGCTGGCCTGTTCCAACGCTTGGACATCCTCCCCCTGAAGACCCACATCAATATCCGCCCGTACCGGAGAATTACTCAGGATTAGCCCGCGCACTGTCTCTGGCTGCATCCGAATCATCGTATCCACCAGCGGCAATTGCTGGAAAATCCCATCCATGCGATCGACAAAGGCGGCCACATTCGTTCCCGGCTTCAGGGTAATTGTGCTGGACCCCCGCAGGGCATTTTCACTGGTGGCTGTGCCAAAGAGGGCACCCCCGGCTGTGGTAAAGACATAGGTCGTTTCCGGTTGCTCCAGGAGCAGTTCGTCCAGGGTTTGCATCACCTTCCGGTTAGCACTCAGGGGCGTGCCCGGAGGAAATTGCACAAACAGCCGTGCCTGTCCCGTATTAATCCGGGGCAAAATTTCCTGGGGGATCTGGCCCAACATCCAGACACTTCCCCCCCCTAACACCACAATGGCCAGGGCGATCGCGATTAGGCGATAGCGCAACACCGACTCCAGAAATCGAGCATACTGGCGGGTGACCCCTTGCAATTGCTGCTGAAAGACCCGGATTAGCCAGACCTGCCGCAGGCCACTCCGGATCGGCAGGGCCAGCAACCGGGAGGCCAAGGCGGGCACCACGGTCAAGGCCACAACCAAGGACGCAGCCACCGCAAAACTAATCGTCAGGATCAATTCATTAAACAACAAGGCGATAAAGCCCCCCAGCAGCAGGAAGGGCAGGACCACCACCAGGTTGGTAGTCGTCGAAGCCAAAAGGGCCGACTCCAACTCACGGCTGCTGACCTCGGCCTGGAGTAATGCCTGTTGGGATGAAAGAGGCCGATTCTCCTGCGGAGACGCTGCGCGAACGCCCGCCCGCCGTTGGCCCACCTCCATCCCCGTGGCCAGGTTTTCCAGCATGACGATCGCATTGTCCACCACAATCCCCACCCCCAGGGCCAAGCCCCCCAAGCTGAACACATTCAGGGACAGGTTGAAAAAGCCCATGAGCAAGAGGGCCGTCAGGGTAGCCAGGGGAATCGCCAGGACAATGATCAGGGTTTGGCGCAGGGACCCCAGGAACAGAAGGACCGCCAGCGCCGCCAGCGCCGCCCCCGACAGGCCCGCCGTGATCACATTGTGAATCGAGTTGCGGATGAAGCGGGACTCATCCAGAGTAGCCGTCAGGACCAGATCAGCCGGTAAAACCCCCGCCGCCTGGAGTTGGGCAAGGCGAGCCTTCACCCCGTCTACCACCTGCACCGTATTAGCATCCGGTTGCTTTTGCACACTCACCTTGACAGCAGGTTCCCCATTGAGCAAAACAAACACCCGTTGTTCCTCGGTGCCGTCGGTAATGGTAGCCACATCCCGAAGGTAGACCTGTTGGGGCGGCGTCGTATTCGGCACCGTGATCAGTAAATTGCGGATCGCCTCCACATCTTGGAATCGGCCCACCAGACGCGTCAGGGGTTCCGTTTTGCCCCCGCGTATGCGTCCCCCTGCCGTATCCAGATTCCGTTCCCGCAGGGCATTCAGGACATCATTGAGACCCAACCCCACCGCCTGGAGCCGTTGCAGATCCAGGTTAACCTGCACCTCCTCCCGGACCCCGCCGGAGATATTAACACTGGCCACCCCCGGCACCCGTGCCAATTCCCGCGCCAACTCCTCGTCAGCAAACACCCGCAGATCAACCGCCCGCAGGGACGGGGAAGTCAGGGCCATTTCATACACAGGCAATTGGGACGGGTCAAATTTAAATAACCGGGGAGTTTCTGCCGTATCAGGCAGGCGATCGCGGGCGCGGTTCAGGGTTGCCGTAGCATCATTCAACGCCTGATCAATATCCCCTCCCGGTTCAAAGAACAAATCAATACTGACCTGCCCCTCACGGGTTTGGGAAAACACCTGGACAACCCCCTCCGTCGCCGAGAGGGCCTCCTCCAGGGGACGGGTAATTTCATCGATCGCCACCTCCGGCGCAATCCCCGGAGCCGCCATCCGCAGACCAATGCGGGGATAGGTAATCGAGGGCAACAGATCCACCGGCAATCGCAGGGCCACAAACACCCCCAGAACGATAACCGCCAGTGTCAACATCAACGTACCAATATGCCGCCGAATCGCCAGACTACTGAGACTCGCGCCGGAACGGCTGGGGAAGGGATTCATAAGCGTTTGTGGGATAAGGGGTGGGCGAGTGAGGAGAGAGGAGTGAGGAAAAGCTCTTTTCTCTCTCCTCTCTCCTCTAGTCAGGATTCTGACAATAAGCTCGTCTGCACAACCTGGCCGGGGCGCAGGGGACGGTTACTGCGGATGACGAAGCGTTCGCCAGGATTGAGGCCGGTGGTGAGGGCAACCTGGCCTTCGACTTGCTGGCTGATCTGTACCGGGCGGGGTTGAACGGTGAGCTGGGCGTCAGTCTCGGTCACGACGAAGACGGTCGGGGTGTCGGTGTCGGCTCCGACGGCTAAGGCTTGCTCTGGAATCACGACTAAGGTCGGGGCCAGACGGGTAAATTGCACCCGCGCTAAAAGGCCACTGCCCAGTTTGTTGTTGGGATTGGGCAAGTTGATTTCTATGGGCACTAGGCGACCGGCGGGATCGGCGGTGGGGGCGATGCGGGCAACTTGGCCGGTAAAGGTTTGGTTGGGTAGGGCATCAAATTGAACCTGGACCGATTGGCCGGTTTGCACTTGCCCTAAATCCCGATCGCTCACCTGAACGCGCACTTTCAATGTCCGCAGATCCCCCAGTTGCAAAACTTCCTGACCCGGTTGGATTAAATCACCCGGTTCGACAAAGCGACGCAAAACGATCCCGGTCAGGGGAGATACCAGCACCGTATGGGTCAGCCGCTGCTTGGCCTGGTTGACGATCGCCTGTTGGGCCGCAACCCGCCGCTCCAGAGCCGCGATCGCCTGCTGCCGGGTGCGCACCTGCTCCTGAGCGGAACGGAGGGCTTGCTCGGCGGTGCGACGATTGGTTTGGGCTAATTCTGCTTGTTGCTGGGCGATCGCGCCTTGGTTAGCCAGGGATTGTAGGCGATCGGCGTCGGCCTGGGCCTGTTGCAGGGTAGCCCGTGCCTGCTCGACCTGGGTTTGGGCATCGGCTACCAACGTCCGAGCCTGGGAAACTTCCACCTGACGGGCCGCCAGTTCGGCTTCTTCCTGCCGGACTGCCGTTTGCAAAAGCACCGCATCTAACTGCCCCAGACGTTGGCCCTGCTGAACTGGATCACCTACATCAACCGCCAAACTGAGCAACTGTCCATCCGCTTGCGATCGCAGGGTCACCTGCTGCCGGGGTTCCGTACTCCCGGTATAGGTCAGCGCCTCCCCGATCGCCCCTGTTCTGGCCACCGCTGTTTCCACCACGATCAGGCCTGCCTCCCGATTACCCCGCCCTGGGGATTGCCTCGCACCCGCCTGATCCCGGTTCTGCCAAGCACAGCCCGTGGCGAGAAAGAGGAATGTCCCCATGACGAGGCTGCTCCATAGGGGATACCGTCGCTTCGCCCCAGACCGAGCCTGGATTGCAAGACGCTGGGATGTTGCCATCATGTCTCGTTCCACACTTATTGTTAAGAATTAAGACGGCGCTGCTACCCATTCAGTTCAATACTGCGCCCAATTTTTTTAATTTTTCTTTATTTTTTCAAAAATGCGCCCTCTGGGGGGGCTAGCTTGACCCCAGATTCGCCCCAGACTTGCTCCCAGACTTGCCTGCCTAAAAAAATACCTCCCGGCCAACCAGGTGTCCCCAGGGACCGTAAGGCTAGCAAGGGAGGTAGGGGGCGATCGCGATCGCCATTAGATCACATCTCAGCCAGATCAGACGAATACCGGCGTTAGGAGTTCTTACTGCCTTCGCGGCTGGCCGTCTGGATGTACAGAATCAGCAGAAAGACTGCCGGAACCAGTACAAAGAGAAGACTCGCAACAAAACCAAGATTATTAACTTCCATCCGTCCCCACCTCGCGTGAAGTGTTCAGTCGTCAACAGTTCCTAGCGTATCATTGTGCGATCGCAAAAAGAGATCACCCAGATTACCTATCCCCGATAGTTCACCGGCGATCGCGACCGCAATCCCCGCATCAGGGCTTGGTTTTGATGGAAACAGGACCATTGACGATCGTCTGGCAGGCAAGACGGTAGGACGCAGGCTTCCTTTTGAGTTTGCGTTCCTCCACCTCAGTACGGGGCGACAGGTTTTCCATCCCCTCCACCACCTCAACAATACAGGTGCCGCACTGGCCATACCCCCCGCAGTTCATCAGCTTCCCCGTCAGCGTATAAAGATCAATGCCATTGGCGAGAGCCTTGAGCCGCAGGTTGGCCCCATCCGCTGCGATCACAGTCTGGTTTTCTTTAACAAAGGTGATGTCTGCCATACTCCCCTGGGTAACAGTGTCCTTAGTAACGTCCTTAGTAACAATGTCTTCCTTCTAATTGTAAAGAATTATAAATAAAAATTACCAAACCCTACCGTGTTCCCAGCAAGATTTGAGAATAGTTCAGAATACCGCTGAAGTGCTTGCCAAGCGTCCTCACGCTGGTTACAATTCTTTATACTTTATCCTCAGAAAATGCTAAAAATCCCCGGCTTTCAGGCCGATCGGTCCTTGAATCTCAAGTCTCCGATCGCACTGGGGCACCAAGGTGGGATGCTGAAAGCAGGATTTAACGAAACGGAGATTTTTGAAGGAGGAGCGTAGTCAATGGGACTACCCTGGTATCGAGTCCACACAGTCGTCCTGAATGACCCAGGGCGGCTGATTGCTGTTCACCTGATGCATACGGCATTGGTGGCAGGTTGGGCTGGCTCAATGGCGCTCTATGAGCTAGCTGTTTTTGATCCGAGCGACCCTGTGCTCAATCCGATGTGGCGTCAGGGGATGTTTGTCCTACCCTTCATGGCACGCTTAGGGGTCACTGGGTCCTGGGGGGGCTGGAGTATTACCGGAGAAACGGGGGTAGACCCTGGTTTCTGGAGCTTTGAAGGAGTGGCAACCGCCCACATCGTGCTGTCGGGTCTCTTGTTCCTGGCCGCCGTTTGGCACTGGGTCTTCTGGGATCTGGAACTGTTCCGTGATCCCCGCACCGGTGAACCCGCCCTTGATTTACCCAAGATGTTTGGGATTCATTTGTTCTTGTCGGGCCTGCTCTGCTTTGGCTTCGGCGCTTTCCACCTCTCAGGTTTATTTGGCCCAGGGATGTGGGTGTCTGACCCCTACGGTTTGACCGGTAGCGTCCAGGCTGTGGCTCCGGAATGGGGACCGGCTGGATTTAACCCCTACAATCCCGGCGGCATTGTGGCCCACCATATTGCGGCTGGGATTGTCGGTATCATTGCGGGCCTCTTCCACCTGAGTGTACGGCCACCAGAGCGGTTGTATCGTGCCCTGCGGATGGGGAACATTGAAACCGTACTGTCTAGCAGTATTGCCGCTGTGTTTTTTGCTGCGTTTGTGGTGGCGGGGACCATGTGGTATGGCAGTGCGGCGACCCCGATCGAACTGTTTGGCCCTACTCGCTACCAGTGGGATCAGGGCTACTTCCACCAGGAGATTGAACGTCGGGTTGATGCCGCCGTTGCCGAAGGTAAGAGCCTGAGCGAAGCCTGGTCTTCGATTCCGGAAAAACTCGCCTTCTACGACTATGTGGGCAACAGCCCTGCGAAGGGTGGCCTCTTCCGGGCCGGCCCGATGAACTCTGGCGATGGTATCGCCCAACGTTGGTTGGGTCACCCCGTCTTCACCGATGCAGCAGGCCGGGAACTGACGGTGCGCCGTCTGCCCAACTTCTTCGAGAACTTCCCGGTGATCCTCACCGATAAGGATGGCATCGTGCGGGCAGATATTCCCTTCCGGCGGGCTGAATCGAAGTACAGCTTTGAACAAACGGGCGTCACGGTGGCTTTCTATGGCGGTGAGCTAGATGGTCAAACCTTCAAAGATCCCGCAGTGGTCAAGCGCTATGCCCGTCAAGCCCAGTTAGGGGAACCCTTCGTGTTTGACACGGAAACCCTAGAGTCTGATGGCGTGTTCCGCACCAGCCCCCGTGGGTGGTTCACCTTTGGCCATGCCGTCTTTGCGCTGTTGTTCTTCTTTGGCCATATCTGGCATGGGGCACGCACCCTGTACCGCGATGTGTTTGCCGGGATCGACCCCGATCTGGAAGAGGAACAAGTGGAATGGGGCTTCTACGCCAAGGTGGGTGACAAGACCACCCGTCAAGCCTAAAATTTGCCCACGCTTGTGTTAACGAGTTGGAGTCCAGAAATTTAATCCAGGGCACTGACTTGTTAACGTATAAATACTTAATCAGGTATTCTGAGTAACTGTTTTAGGAGAGTCAAGTCTGGCTCTCCTGTTTTGTTTGTTAGGGGGGTAAGGTAGTCGGCAAGCGGCGCACTCCAGCAGCCTTGTGTAAAATCGGTCATCGTCAATCCCAAAAGACTGCGATTTTACTTTCCCCATCCTGATAGAATAGAAGCGATGTCATCAATCCCAATAATCATCCCGATTTCCTATGGAAAGTGTGATTTATATCCTCGTCTTAACGGGAGCCATTGCGGTTCTCTTTTTCGCGATCGCATTCCGGGAACCGCCTCGGATTGGGAAGTAACTAACGCTTCCTAACTGTGGTTGTGGTTATGGTCGAAATCATGACTGCTCAGGCTATGGCCATATGGCATGACCTGGGCAGTTTGCTCATCTGCACATTGATCAGTTATTCATCCTGCCCAAATTGAATTCATAGCTCTGAATTGATTGCTATTGCTATTGTTAGGGGCATGACCTATGCAATGTCCGTTCTGTCAGCATACCGATAGCCGGGTTCTCGAATCGCGATCGGCAGAAGCCGGACAGAGCGTGCGGCGGCGGCGGGAGTGCTTATCCTGTCGGCGACGATTTACCACCTATGAACGGATTGAATTTGTTCAGATCACGGTGATCAAGCGAGATGGACAGCGTGAGTCCTTCGATCGCTCTAAACTGCTGCGGGGCGTGATCCGGGCCTGTGAAAAAACCGGCGTTAGCCTAGAACAACAGGAAGCGATCGTGGACGAGATCGAGGCCGAACTCCAGCAGCGGGCAGTCCGGGAGGTGACCAGTGCTGAGATTGGCGATCTGGTCTTGGCCCACCTACAACCATTGAGTGAAGTGGCCTACATCCGGTTTGCTTCGGTTTACCGACAGTTCCAAGGGATTCGGGACTTTATCGACACCCTCGATCGCCTCCGCCAACAGCGGGCGGCCACGGATGCGGCAGATCCAGATGGGGAAAGCGACGCGATCGCGGCGACCAGTGAGGTAATTCCCTACCCCCCAGAAGCACAATCCCACCGCTCCCTGTTGTCAGCACCAACGCCTGCCCCCGCAGAGACACCCACTGCTGACCTGCCCAGCCAATCTTTAGTCTCCACCCCCAGGGGGTAGTCTTGTACCCCAAATGCTGAAGTAGGGAGTTTGCCAACGATCGCTGATTAACAGCCGATGAACAACTGATGAGCGATCGTTCCAGGGACGGGGACTGGGTGGGCAGACTTAGCAGATTGCCCAGATTGCCCATGACCGATCAACGATCGCAGATTGAGCTATGATAGATAATCTATGCCCATCAGTCTCCTTGAGCCTGAATGTGTCGGGGAGAACCGGGGAATCAACTGGGAGTGGGAGTCCGCTCTAACGCCGCAGGCGTTGTTTCAACTTCTGCCAATATACATGGAGACACCAAGTCAGGAAACCGCAGCATGGTCAATCAGCAGTTAGAAAAATTAGATAGTGTAGACATTGGGTTTACCCACGAAGATTTTGCCGCCCTACTGGACAAGTACGATTACCACTTTAGTCCTGGCGATATCGTCGCAGGGACGGTTTTCAGCCTGGAGCCACGGGGGGCACTGATTGACATTGGTGCGAAGACAGCGGCTTATATCCCCATCCAGGAAATGTCAATTAACCGGGTGGACAGTCCGGATGAGGTGTTGCAGTCGAACGAGACCCGTGAGTTCTTTATCCTCAGCGATGAAAACGAGGATGGCCAACTCACCCTGTCAATTCGGCGCATCGAGTATATGCGGGCTTGGGAACGAGTACGCCAACTCCAGCAGGAAGATGCCACCGTGCGATCGGGCGTCTTTGCCACCAACCGAGGCGGTGCCCTGGTGCGAATTGAAGGGTTGCGTGGGTTTATCCCCGGCTCCCACATCAGCACGCGGAAGCCAAAGGAAGATCTGGTGGGTGAAGAGTTGCCCCTGAAGTTTCTGGAAGTAGATGAGGAACGCAATCGCCTCGTATTGAGTCATCGTCGCGCCTTGGTGGAACGCAAGATGAACCGCCTGGAAGTGGGCGAAGTGGTCATTGGGACCGTGCGCGGCATCAAACCCTACGGGGCCTTTATCGATATCGGTGGTGTCAGCGGCCTGCTGCACATTTCGGAAATTTCCCACGATCATATCGACACCCCCCACAGTGTCTTCAATGTCAACGACGAAGTGAAGGTCATGATCATTGATTTGGATGCGGAGCGGGGCCGGATCTCCCTATCCACCAAACAGTTGGAGCCGGAACCGGGCGATATGGTTAAGAACCCGGATCTGGTCTACGAGAAAGCGGAGGAAATGGCCGAACGCTATCGCGAACAAATGCGTGCCAAGCAAGAGGGCTTGACGGCTAGTGCCACCCAATCAACACCGGAAGCCGTAGCGGCTGACGATCTGCCGGAGGCTGAGGGGGGATCGGTGGCTGCGGTTGAACCAGAGCCAGAAGCCGTGGCCGCTGGTAGTGAGGCGTAGGGTTAACTCAGCCTGTGGCATCGGTTCACGGTAACGGCGTTGTCTTCGCGAATATTCAGGCGATCGTGCTGGATAAAGATGGGACGATCGCTGATGTCGCTCAATTTTTGCGCACCTTGGGCCATAAGCGATCGCGCCTGATCGATGCCCAAATTCCAGGGGTACAAGATCCCCTGCTGATGGCTTTTGGTTTGAACGGGTCCCGCCTGGATGCGGCGGGTTTACTGGCGGTGGGTACCCGTCAGGAGAATGAAATTGCGGCAGCAGCCTATGTGGCGGAAACCGGTCGCAGTTGGTATGCGGCCCTAGAAATTGCACGATCGGCCTTCCGAGAAGCCGATCAGGCGCTTCCCCGTAAAGCAGCGCATACCCCGCCCTTTCCCGGTATTGTGGATTGGCTGCGATCGCTCACCGATGCTGGCATTCAGCTTGCCCTAGTATCGGCAGACACGACGGCCAATGTTCATGATTTTGTGGAGTATTACCACCTCAACTCCTTGTTCGCGATCGCCTTGGGCGCGGATAAGCTGCCCGCCAAGCCTGATCCGGCCCCCTTTTTATCGGTGTGTCATACCTTGGGCATTTCACCCGCCTCGACCCTGATGATTGGGGATGCCGAGGGAGATGCAGTTATGGCCCAAGCTGCGGGTGCTGCTGGGAGTATTGGGGTTACCTGGGGCTGGTCTCCCCCGGCGCTGTTGGAACAGCCCGATTGCGTGGTGGCCCACTGGCACGCTATTACCGTGACCGTGCCCTAGCGGTAAAGCCAGCTACTCCAGAAGTTGATGCATTTGCTCCACAAGCGCCGGGTTTTGCTGCAACATCTGGATTAACAATGGGTATTGTTGGGCAACTTGCTTGACCAACGCCGGGTCCTGTTGAAGCTGATCGATCAAGCCAGGATTCGTGGTGATCAGAGTCTGCATCATCTCCATAACCAGTTCCGGGTTTTGCTGGAGTAGTTGGAGAGCTTGTTCCTGAAGTTGGGGGTTTTGCTGGAGCGTTTGCTGTAACTGGCGCAGATCAATTCCCTGGGATTCTACCTGGGCGAGTTGAACGGTGGGGGCAGGGGCAGCCAGTACGGGCCGTCCTGAACAAAGCGTTGAGAGGGAACCCAGCGTCCCAGCCAGAACCAGGATCAACCAACGGGAGATAGGGGAATTTTTCATAGGACAGTTGCCAGTGATAAGTTGGGTAACATTGCGTTTGCGTACCAGTGAGGTACCCCGATCGCGATCAACAAAATTGTCACGCCCCTGTCAAATCATTGTCATCCGATTGTCATCTCCCAGCGTCACACTACAAATAACCTTACACACCAAGACTCGTATCACTCGTAGCCGGCCCCCTCAGTCCTAAGACTGGGGGATTTTTTTGGGGAGAGTGGAGGTTCTAGCAGTTGGAAGAGGCGATTGTACCGGGGACGGCTAGGTTGCCTGAGGCAAGTGGACTGTCCTGCCTAAACTGACGGATTGTCGGTTGGTATCGAGCCAGTGCGACCCACTCTACCTAATTCAAGCTTGACAGCGTACTAGCCCAGTCTTAACGTTGCCCTTCTTGTCGTTATACACGATCGAGCTAGCCTTTGGCTGCGATCGCGATCACCGTGCCAGGGTACCCGAGGAGATGACAACACCCTTGGTCAATATCAGCAACTTGTGATATGAATCAAGGGTCTTTGACAAGGCAATGGATATAGTTGAAAAGGAAGGAACACGCTTGGTTAGGCTTCCGGCAAACGCACTCAGTCAACTGTAATTACGAGCATGTTGTTTAACTCCACCGAACTTCTTATTGATGACTTTGTTAGCAAGCTCAGGGCTGGGTACCACCGCACCTACGGCGGCTGGAAACCTGACTATGAAGACATCATCGCCTGGGCTGGCTCAATGGCGCTGGAAAATATCGCCAACAGTGACGCCCTCTACCACAACGTTGAACACACGATCCTGGTGACGCTTGTCGGCCAAGAAATCCTGCGGGGCAAGCATATCCGCGAGGGGGGGGTCTCCTGTGAGGATTGGCTACACTACATCATTTCCCTGGTGTGTCACGATATTGGTTATGTCAAGGGAGTCTGCCGTCAGGATAAAAATGGTCTCTATTCCACCGGCCAGGGCGACACAATGGTGTCTCTCACGCCAGGAGCCTCGGATGCGAGTTTAACGCCCTACCATGTCGATCGGGCTAAATTATTTGTTGATGAGCGCTTTGGCGGCCATAAGCTGATTGATGCCGAGGTAATCAAGCGCAATATCGAACTGACTCGCTTCCCTGTGCCCAAGGCCGAGGATCACCAGGAAACGGCCAATTATCCCGGCTTGGTGCGGGCGGCGGATCTGATTGGGCAACTCAGTGATCCCCGGTATCTGCGCAAGATCTGCGCTTTGTTCTACGAATTTGAGGAAACGGGGGTCAATAAGGCGCTGGGTTATAAAAATCCGGGCGATTTGCGGCGTAACTATCCCCAGTTCTACTGGAAGGGCGTGTATCCCTATGTGAAGGATGGCTTGAACTACCTGTCCTTAACCCAGCAGGGTAAGCAGGTAATTGCCAACCTCTACTCCAATGTGTTTGTTGTGGAGCATGAGGAAAATCCCCCCGATTAGGTTGGCGACGGAGGAGGCTGGCCAGCCGTGGCAACTCAATCCCCAGCAGCGCCGCATTGGGTTAACGGGGGGGATCGCCACGGGAAAAACCACGGTTGCCCAGTGGCTGGCCGATGCCCAGATCCCAGTGCTGGATGCTGATGTTTATGCCCGTGAGGCCGTCAAGCCTGGTACGCCGATTTGGGCGCGGATTGTCGATCGCTATGGCTCCCCAATCCTTCAAGCCGATGGCCACCTCGATCGCCAGCAGTTAGGGGATCTTGTGTTTCAGGACCCTGGGGAACGCCAATGGCTCGAACAGCAAATCCATCCCTATGTCCGCGATCGCTTCCTCTCGGCCCTGACCACAACCCATGCGGCCACCCCCACCTTGGTGCTGGTGATCCCACTCCTGTTTGAAGCAGGACTCACCTCCCTGGTCACAGAAATCTGGGTTGTGACCTGTTCCCTCGATCAACAGCAAATGCGGTTGATGCAGCGGAACCACCTCAGCGCCGAACAGGCCCTGGCCCGGATACACAGTCAAATGGATCTGGCAACAAAGGTGGCGCAGGCCGATGTAGTCCTCGATAATACAACGACCCCTGCTGCCTTGTGGGCACAAGTCCAAGCCGCGATCGCACAAGCGCGAAATCCACCAACCCCGTAATGCACAAACCAATCTGCATTTGAGAGAATTCTTAACAACAATGTGTTCGTGGGGAACGTGTCACGTCTGGCTGAGGGGGCTGGGGTTAGCCGCTTTCCCGCATGACTGCCAATAGCAGCTTGGCTGGGTATCGTTGGGATTGCTGGGGGTCCCCCTTTACCCCTATACTCAGGCTCACAGCTTGTGATGACCCTTAGCCCGCAGTATAATGATGGACCCAGCGATCACCGTTAAAATCTTTCAGCAACAAGCCGACTTCAAACAAATCCCAGCCGGTGAAATTATTTTTTCCGAGGGGGATGTTGGGGCAGAGATGTACGGCATTCTGGAGGGAGAAGTCGATTTTTTGGTCGATGGCAAGGTTGTCGAAACGATCGGGGTGGGGGATGTCTTTGGCGAAGGTGCCCTAATCCACGTTGAGGGCACCCGTGGTTCCACCACGATCGCCAGAACCGACTGTAAACTAGCGGTGATGAATAAACTCCACTTCCTATTTGCGGTCCAGGAAACCCCAGAATTTGCCTTAGAAGTCATGCGGAGCTATTCTAATCGCCTCCGGCGTCTGCGGCGAATGCTGTAGAAGTCTAGGACTTATCCTTAGTGACTGACTGAAGTAGGCTGCCGCGAAAACTAATATCTAGACAATACCGTCCTTATCGGCTCTTCTGAGTTTATGGAGTAAACCGTATAGGTAACTACACATCAAAGAGCCGAAACGCTTAGTTTGAAACGCTTAGTTTATAGTAGGGCGCATAGCGCCCCCACCCTAAACTCAGGAGAACCTCCTTATCTAGAAAATAAATACTAGGCGGACCTCCCAAGCGTGGGGGGATGATTGGCCAGGGGAGGCGTTGTCTGGACGGGTGATTTCAATTTGTTGAATAAATTCCCGCAGATAAAAACGACGTTCCACTTCTGACAAATCAAACCAAAATTGAGGTAAGGAAACCGTCTGGGCGATCGTGGCTAAATTGGGGGGAGGAAGCTGGGCTTGTTGCGTTTGTAAGGTAGCCAGTTCATTGCGGATTTTATAGGCCCGAATGGCTGCGGTTTCCTCATCTAAAATCCCCTGGGTAACTAGGTTGGGCAGTTGTGCCAAAATAGCCTGCTTTTGGGATTGGACTGCGGTTAGCTGCTGCCGCATTTGGTCCAGACCGGGATTACTCAATCCGGCTACCGCTGCTGGCAACTCCTGACAAACTGCCGCGATCGCTTTTTCCAACACCTGTTCGTAGCGCAATCCAGGACAGGGGGGGCGGTGGGGACACGCTGCTGGCCGGAGGTACACGTATGTTTGTGCCCGTCGAGGGGCTGTCACCTGCACCGTGCGGAACGGGCACTGACACTCCCCACAGACTACCAGTCCCGCCAGCGATCGCGGCGCACTGGCCGTGCGGGGGGGAAGGCGACGATTACGGCGCAACAGGCGATCGACTTGGGCAGCCTCCTCCCGTGAGAGCAACGCGGGATGGGTGTCTGGGATCACTTCTCCTTGACGATAGGCGAGATCACCCCGATAGACAGGATGAGTTAGCCAACGTCGTCCTGTAGAAACGGCAATGCGCTTGCCATATTTTTGTTGGAGATGTCGCACCGCCTGCCGTAGGGAGCCGTAGAGCAAAAACTGCTCAAAAAAATCCTTCACAACCGGGGCCGTGGCCCGATCGATTACATAGCGATCCTTGCCCCGGCGATAGCCATAGGGGGCTTTTCCAGGAGGGGGAATCGCCTGGAGACGGTTGCGGGCATGACCCCGTTGGATAGCTTGGCGATGGGCATGGGGGTGACCGGTGGCGAGAGACTGCAATATATCGTCTAGATGGAGGGGCGCTGCTGTGGGTAAAACATCGGGGGGAACGGCGGCTAGAGAACAGACCTGTACCCCCAACTGGTGGAGTTGCCAGCAGCAGTCACAGATCGCGGCTACCGTGTCCCCTAGATCCTCAAGGCGACGGAGCAGTAGGTACATGACCGCACCGCCACGACAATCCTGGAGTAATTGCACCAATTGAGTCCGATCGCCCCGATCCCAATAGATGCGATCGACCGGTTGTCCCCAAGCGATCGGTCCCACTTCTGGCTCCAGCAAAGGATCTTGGTAAAGATAGGCAATGACAGTGGCAGGGGGGGGAAGCGTCACGGTGGTGGTTACTGGGGTTGAGGGGCTATGGTTGATAGTGAGGCAGGTTAGGGCTGTGTTTTCCGTACTCCTAGCAACGGGACTTTGGGCAGTATAGCGATTGCCAGAGGCGACGCTGATAAATATGGTTTAATAAATTGGCTTGAAGGCCTAATGGATAGCGTCTTCCCTGTCAAGGGTAGCTTTGCATCGACCGCTGTTGGCATTGAGGGATCTTTGAGACTTGTGAAAATTCTGAGAACAAAATTGACGAGAGCAGGTTGTCATTATGTTGGATGTGCTCATTGTCGAAGATGAAGCTGTTGTTGCCTGGAGTATCCAAGAAACGTTGGAAAAAAATGGCTATCAGGTGATTGGCATCGTTGCTTCAGGTGAGGAAGCGGTGCAACGGGCGATCACCACACAACCGGATATGATCGTCATGGATATCCGTATCTCCGGGGCGATCGATGGCATTGAAGCGGCCCGTGAAATTCAGCACCAGTTGGATATTCCGGTGGTGTTCCTGACGGCCCACACCGACGAGGTCACCGTCGATCGGGCGATGACGATCAGTCCCTTTGGATATATCGTCAAGCCCTTCTTTCCAGAACAGTTGCAAACCGCAGTCGATCTAGCCGTAATGCGTTATCAGAGCCTGAAACAGCTTGAGCAGGAGATGCAAGCACTGGAACACCCGCTGAATGAACGCTCGGCTCATTAGGCAGGCTAGCGATCGCAGAGGGATCGGTGTTAGCGAGCCATTGGCTAAGGGCCATCCTTGCAACAACGTTTAGGCACAAGCGTCTTGTGGGTTGCCGCCTCAACTTGATCGGGAGTGGCATCTGGGGTGAGTTAAGCTGGGGTTATATATTATAAAAATAATTTATAACATAAGACTATTCATATTCTTTCTGATTATGTTTAAGCTAGAGGGCAACACCCTAAAGATGGCCTGTGCGATATGTTGAACTTATACGGTAGGTTGAACTTGCTCAAACCCACTCAGATCCTCAGCGAGGGGGCAACCGATGCTCGGCTACCTTCCCAGGATGGATGGTATCCCATTCGGCAATGGCTCAATGACTTACCGATCCAGAATGCGACCCTTGCCCATATACTCTGTCAACTCATTCCGGTGCAGTGTCCCTTTGAGCGCGATATTTGCCTATTGGGTCGCATCACGATCCATATTCCCCCCCTGTGTCACCTCAATCCCCTTTATGAAGAAGTGATCGGCTTGCGGTTTCGGGCACTCTGCTATCTTGCCGATGAGTGTCATCAAGATGTGCGTCGTTACTGTTGAGGCAGCTTGCCGGATGCGGCTTTAAAATGGCTCTCTTCCGCAGGATGAGCGGAATCTGGCTGAAGGCTGGGGAGACAGTGCCACCATCCCAGCATCCACACCGTTGAAAGCCGATAAAATGAGGCCAATACCTATCTATTCGACTTTCGCTCTATTCATTGGGTCTATTGATCACGCAGTTTCTACCCACCACCGCTGCCACTCGATCGCTGGGTGAGGCCCTAGGGCGATCGCTCCCGGCAGGAAGTGTGTTGTTCCTAGAAGGTGATTTAGGAAGTGGCAAAACAACACTGGTACAGGGGTTAGGGATTGGCTTAGGCATTACTGAGACAATCGACAGCCCCACGTTTACGTTGATTAATGAGTACTTGGGAGGGCGGCTGCCTTTATATCATTTTGACCTTTATCGTTTGGACCCTGTGGATGCGGTCACATTGACGCCCGAACTCTACTGGGAGGGCATTGAAACGGAACCGGGCATTGTGGCGATCGAATGGTCGGAACGTTTGCCTTATCGCCCTGACACCTATTTACACATTCATTTGCAGGGAGATGACAATCCGGCAGCGGGTCATTCAGGGCGCACTGCGATTCTGACGCCCGTTGGTCACTTTGTCTTACCGCCGCTTTCGGGCTATCAATGAGGTCTGGTAGGCGTGAGTCCAACGGTTGCCCAGCGATCGAGATTTGCCTGTACTGCCTGTCGTAGACGTTCCGTTAACTCACTAATCGTCTGGCTTTTCTGGGCTTTATACTGGGAAAAATAATCCCGCAAGTTGATCATCTTACCGGGTTTGATATAAACATCCCGATCGCCTTTTGGGGGGGGTTGATCAATCTTAAAGACCTCTCGCTCTAGGCGAGTCAGTGTGTCTAGAAACCGTTCCGGTGTTGGTTGTGCGGCCACATAGCCATCATAAATCGCATTAAAGTTTAGCAAGCGATAGGTTGCCTGGTGGATCGCCGCATAGCGGTTTAAATCCACGGCTTCATCGGTGTTGGCTCGTGTTTCTAAGGTATGTTGAATGCGATAGACCCGTTCGCGTAGGGAACTTTGGGGCGGGGGACTGATCCCCAATTCCTGTTCACAACTGTGCAGAACCTCGGTTTTTAAGCGCTGGATGCGATCGTTCCAAGGCATTGCTTCCGATGCTACCGGATCAAAGCCATAGTCCTGTTCAAATCCCGCCAACACTTTTCCAGCTACTTGTCGCAGGCGATCGTAGGGCGTCGTTGCGATGGGGACTTGTAACTGGTTCTCTAAACGCCGCAGTGTGCCATCTAAAACTCGTTCCATATTGCTGCGATACTGATATTTCAAACTCAGGGGGACTGCATATAAATTCGGGACTTCCCCCGTTTGTTTCGCACAGCGACTCATTGCCTGAAACGCCAGTTGTATGGCCCCCTCCCGAAAGGGCATCACCGTATCATTCTGGAAAGAACACCCCCCTTCCGCAAACACGACCAACCGGGCACGGGGCTGCATCAGAAGATCTACCGTATAGGCAAAACTGGCGCGATCGCCCAACCCCCGCCGAATTGAATAGGCTCCCAATGCTTGCAAAAAGTGACGTTCCCAACCCTGAAAGCGTTCATAGGCCGCCAGATAATAAAACGGTTCTGATAATTGTGCTGACAGCAAAAAAACAGCAATCCAATCATGAAATGTCGGATGATTCGGCAACAATAAAACTCGTTCCTGTCGCAATTGCCGTAGGATCTGTAAACTCTCTCGCTCAACCTGCAATTGCATCCGGTAATAGCCACGACCGACGATCGGGCCAATCAATTGACACGCGCGGAGCAGCAGGGGATTCAGACGGGGGGGATAGAAGTCCGGCATCGGCTAGAAGGATGTGATGGTGAACTGTTGGACGGCACGGAAGAGGTCGGCAGGTGTGCCTATATCCAGGTAGGAACCCTGTGTAAAGCACTCCGCTTCCACGGGCATCCCCCGGCAGATTGCGGCTTGGATGACATCACCAATGGGAATCTCGGTGCGGGGGGGCTGGCCGGGAGGTACGCCTGCGGGCACAAATTCCGGGGCGATCGCGGCCAGGTAGTCATGCATAAACTCGGTGAACGTCGGCGTCCAAACCGCTGCTGCCCACATATACCGCAGATCCGTCTGGGCTGGCTTCTCAATAATTTGCTGTACCCGCCCTCGATCATCGCAGGCCACAACCCCCGCCTGCGTCGGTTGATCGGTGGGGAATAGCCCTAGTACCACCGCTGCCTTGCTCTGGGTTAAACGGGCTAGCAAAACCCCATAGATGGTGTCAGGTTGCAACACGATGTCAGGAAATCCCATCGCGATCGTGGCCCCTCGCACAAAGGGATATGCCTGGTCCAGGGTATAGGGCACCCCATAGGGCAATCCCATCGTTAAATAGGCTAGCGCTAGGCCCAGGGACTGGCCATCGGCAAAATAGGCGGGAATGTCCCACTTCCCAGGTCTCAGGATCAGGTAGGCCCTGGTAATCCCTGCCTTCGCCATCTGCTCTAGTAAATATTGGCTGACAACCTTGGGACGCGGGGGGTGCTGAGGCCCCGTTTGTACCCCGATCGGATACAGTTCCTTACTCAGGGGCAGGGGACCCAAGCGCTTTGCCTGTCCACCACAGGGAATCAGGCCAATGACTGTTTTAGGGCTACTGGGTTGCCCATACACTGCACTCATCCAACCAAAGCACTTCCAAAATGCTGATCTTGCTCGGCCCGGAGGCGATCGCACAGACGGCCCGTTGGTAATTCCACATCGTCATAGGTCAACACCTGATCTTTAGGAATATCATGCTTCAAGCGACAGCCCTCTGCCAATCCCATTGGCAACAGTTTTTGTGCTTGTGTAATATCAGCATTTTCACATTGACCATAGGTCATGTAATGACCGATTCCATCCAGGACTTCGCCTGCTTTCAGATCAATTTTTGCAGTTGTAATCACTTCTACCTGCGGCCCTGCTAAAGGTGCTATCACTGCATCCCGAAAGAGGGCTACACGCGCAACAGAGAGAGGCACTTCAAAATGACACAGATGATAGGGGGTATAGAAACTATAAAGTGGCCCTTCACCAAGTTTATAGAGATTTAAATAGTGTTTTTGCTTTGGATCATCGTGGGTCGCAAAGACAAACACCCCAGGACTCGGTTTAGCACCAACTACATAGTCCACAATCCCTCCCAACTGCTTGAGATGATCAATATCGTACATACCTGTCATCTC
>CAZHXN010000014.1:24175-26937 GCA_964536415.1 uncultured bacterium | reverse complement strand
TGGCCACTAAAGTTGTAGCCCAACATCCCCCGCTTCGCAACCTTCATTCCCGTTGCATTTGCCACAATAGCCTGTTCAAACGAAATCTTAGTCCCATCAGCAAAACTGGTAACCATTGAAGGTCTTTGGCCCCATTTTTTAGCAAATCCTTCCTGTGTAGTAGGGTTGCGATAGGGGTCTTGCAAGCCCTTAATGTTGCCACACAATAAGGGAGTTAAACCAATCCCTTTAACAAAGCGGTAGAGATTCATTTGTACCCCTGGCTGGTCACCATCGCAGGCACTCAGGATAACTCCAGCGCGATCGGCATAGACTTTCAGAATGGGACCGATCGTTCCATCCAACTCCGCATTCATCAAGACAAGGTGCTTACCGTGATCAATGGCTGTCATCACCACATGGGCTGCAAACTCGATCGTGCCGGTGACTTCAATTAAAACATCGATACCTTCTGCCTGACAGAGCAACATTGGGTCTTCAGTAACAGCATATTGCCCTCGCTGAATTGCGCCCTCCAATTGTGCCGTTGTAGAAACAACCTGAATGTCACTAGCCCCCGCTTCTTGATATGCTCGCTGGGCCGCAGCAAGGTTACGATTCGCGATCGCAACTAATGTCATTCCGGGCACTGAGTTGAGGATTTGGTTCGTGATACCCCGCCCCATAAATCCAGCCCCAACCATCCCCACCCGCACCGGGTTACCAGCAGCTTTCCTTGCCTTGAGAGCCGTATCCACAATTAACATGAGACACTCCAGAGGTCACTATATGATCATTCTGTGCGATCGCTTTGTTTCATCATTCGAGATCTCATCATTCGGAAAGATAGGGCCAAGCCGCATCTTTTTCAGAAATAACCGTCACGGGCATGGGCCACGCAATAGCAAACAACGGATCATCATAACGAAGGCCACGCTCACAGCCCGGTGTATAAAACTCGCCTACCTGGTAAATAACTTCAGCACCATCTGTCAGGGCTTGATAGCCGTGGGCAAACATTTCCGGTACATAAAGTGCTCGACGATTTTCAGCCGTAAGTTCAACGCCAATATGTTGGCAGTAAGTCGGGGAATCAGGTCGCATGTCAATAATGACATCATAGATTGCCCCCTTGGTACACCGAATCAGTTTAGTCTCTGTAGCCGGTGGAACTTGATAGTGCATTCCTCGCAAGGTTCCAGCCTTATGGTTAAAGGAGAGATTACATTGCGCTACCTGGGACTTGAGACCGTGGGCAGCAAATTCTTCTTGGCAAAAAGTACGCGCAAAAGCCCCACGGTGGTCTTCTCGCAACTCTAGATCAATCAGGAAAGCTCCCTTGAGCTTAGTTTCGGTAAATAGCATTTTAGGCCCTCCAATAGAAGTCCTGATCAATCTGCTGGGTATTGAGCAGATATTCCAACTGTTTGAGACGTGTAAAACCTCGGAAGTTAAAAGTTTCTTCAGTCATTTTAATCCGGTTGAAGAGATCAAAGAGCTGTTGCGCACCACGATGGGCAGGCCACTCACAATGAAAACCGGGTAACTGGGTATTGATTTTCTCAAAAGAAACGCGATAGCTACGGTTATCTGCCCCCTGGGTACCAAAGCTTAAGGAGCAGTTAGGGAAGATATCTGCAATAATCTCAGCAATCTCCCTAACCTGGTAATTTTGGGCCGTATCCCCAACATTGAAAATTTGGTTGTGGACGACCTCATGGGGCGCTGCTAAGGCACACACAATCGCCTGACAAATATCTAAAGCATGGACAAGGGGACGCCAAGGCGTCCCATCGCTGAGCATTTTGATTTCCTTCGTAGTCCACGCTAGCCCAGCTAAATTGTTGAGTACAATGTCAAAACGCATACGCGGTGAAGCACCAAAGGCAGTAGCATTGCGCATGAAGGTTGGGGAAAAGCGATCGTCAGCCAGAGGAGCAACATCCTGTTCCACTAAAGTTTTGCAGATTGCATAGGCAGTTTGCGGGTTAACAGGTGATTCTTCTGTAACATCACCCTCTGTAGCCACGCCATAAACACTACACGAGGACATATAAATGAATCGACTTACCCCAGTCGCTTTGGCTAATTCTGCCAAACGCACCGAACCTTTATGATTAATGTTATAAGTAATATTCGGTGCAAGTTGCCCTGTCGGATCATTGGATAATTCTGCCATGTGCACGATCGCCTCAATCCCTTGCAGATCTTCAGATGTGATCTGGCGGATATCCTTATTCAAGGTTTTTGGCGTAAGGGTAGCCCCATTATAAAGCCAACCCACCTTATAAAAACCAGTATCGACTGCCAAGAGATCGTGTCCTTGCGCCATTAGTATGGGAGCTAGCAGGGAACCTAAATAACCTTCTGTTCCAGTGACAAGAATTTTCATAAAGCCTATAAAAAGGTTATCAAATGGGTAGGTTCAGGAATACGAGCGACGATCGCTTTACCAATTTCCAGGGATGAAGTTGCGGCTGGAGAAAGGGATAACATCGGCCATCTCTACATCTGGGATCAAATGCTGCAAACTTTTGACAAATATGGCTTTACTTAGCGATCGTAGCACTTCTTTAGCACCTTCATCATAGTACTTTGCGGCAAGTCACCAAAAACCAGGGTAGGTCATAATCTCTAGAAAATCTCTGAGGTCAAAATCAGTCTTGTTATAGCCCTCTCGTTTGAAACTAAGCACTGCATTAGGACCAACGTGGACACTGCCATCAATCATTTTGGTAAAATGAACTCCCAGAAATGGAAACGCTAGGTTAGGAACAGGATAA
>CAZHXN010000014.1:14686-24137 GCA_964536415.1 uncultured bacterium | reverse complement strand
GCGTTTTTCAGGGATTAGTTCATAATACTCACCCCTAAAGGGAACAATCTTCACATTAAGATTCATACCGCCCATTTTAGCTATACGATCACTATACAAGCCTGAACAGTTAATCAGAAAACGAGTTTGAATGTCACCCTGATTAGTTTCTAGAACATAGCCTTCAGTTGTAGTAACCAGTCGCAGTAATTGGGTATTAAGGAGTAGTTTGCTACCCTGTTGTAGTACTAGATCAGCATATTTCTGGCAAACTTACTTATAATCAACAATACCCGTTGAATAGACTTGAACTCCAGACAAGCACTGAACATAGGGTTCAATTTCTCGAACTTCTTCAGCAGTCAACTTTCTGACAGGTACGCTATTTTGCAAACCTCGCTGGCATAAATTCTCTAGTGCTACTAGTGCTAATAGTTCGTGTTCTTCCGTGGCTACGATTAGCTTACCACAAACTTCATGGGCAAGGTGATGTTCTTGACAAAAACGAACGAGAGATGTAGCACCATCACGACAGAATTTGGCTTTGAAGCTCCCTGGCTTATAGTAAATTCCTGAGTGAATAGAACCGCTATTGTTACCTGTTTGATGATAAGCAAACTGGCCCTCTTTTTCTAAAAGAGCAATTTCTGCCTGCGGATAACGCTGTCCTAATAACATCGCTGTTGCAAGGCCAACGATCCCACCCCCTACGATTGCAAAATCATACATTTGGTATACCCCTCAAAACATACGAACAACACAGGAGAAAACAGTATCTTATGAAGACTACCAAACTTTCCAAGGAGGATTTTTACTTTCCCAAAGCTTTTCTAAGTAAAGGCGATCGCGGAGGGTATCCATGGGTTGCCAAAAGCCATCATGCCGAAAGGCGGATAGTTGACCATCGGATGCCAGTTTTTCTAGGGGTCCTTGTTCAAACATCAATGAATCGTCTTGTATGTAATTGATAACTTGAGGCTCTAAAACAAAATAACCACCATTCACCCAAGCTCCATCTCCTTCTGGTTTTTCATGAAATCGATGCACTCTACTCTGATCCTGCATCAGTTGAAATACACCAAAACGTCCCGGAGGTTGTACTGCGGTTAATGTTGCCAGTGTCTTTTGCTCTTGATGAAATCTAATCAGATCGGTGATATTAACATTACTGAGTCCATCACCATAGGTAAAACAAAAAGTTTCTTTATTAATATACTCCTGAACTCGCCTTAAACGGCCACCGGTTCCAGTTTCTTGACCCGTATCAACCAAAGTAACTTTCCAAGGCTCAGCTTTTCCTGAATGAATGTTCATTTGGTTAAAACGCATATCAAAAGTAACATCTGACATGCGCAGAAAGTAGTTAGCAAAAAACTCCTTAATCACAAAGCTTTTATAACCACAGCAGATAATAAATTCATTAATGCCGTAGTGAGAGTAAATTTTCATAATGTGCCACAAAATGGGTAGGCCACCAATTTCCACCATTGGTTTAGGTTTGATAGTGGTCTCCTCACTCAAGCGCGTACCAAGTCCACCCGCTAAAATCACTGCTTTCATATCTTAGGTCTAGAGCTTGTTCTTTAAAGACAACAGGTAATACTAACGGATTCAGAAAAAAGAGATTCAAAGTTACTAAGGTACTACTGTTTCTACGTTCTAGGCTTAGAGGTTTGCTGGCCCGAAGGAACAACGTTCGCTTAACTACAAGAATTAAGAGTCGGTCGCTCTAGAAGGAAGCTCTGAAACTATCTCCCTATTATACCTGAGTTTTTCGCAAAACTCGAGCAAGACTTCAAACGAATAATATAGATATCACTCATCTTCCTCAACTCCTATACTTAAAATACGGTTCTTCTGGGTTTAGGGTGGGGGCGCGTAGCATCTCCACTATAAACCCAGCATTTTAGTCTTTAATTTGTAGCTTTTTCCACTGTTACACCAACATCTCAGGAGAGCCTAAAATACATAAAATCGAATAAAAAAGGCGAGAAATGAACCAACCAATGAATATATAGGGAAAATGCTACAGGCAACAGCAATATAGGCAGACAATGTGAAGACATGCAAACAAAATATTGCAAAACCCTATCCAGAACGCTACTATCAATACAGCTTTTGTCGCCTCAGTGAAGGGCAGGCAATTCGCTCAAGCCTCTTGTTCACCAGGTGCTTCTGTCCTTCAGAGACTTGGGAAACGCTGTAATTAACTCAAGTCGGTCTTTCCTAACAACTATGCTTTTAGATAATTTTAGATAAACGGTTATTATCCGATCTTGTCTTCATTGATAGCGTCGCTGCAACCGTTCTCCCTGCCCGTTTCCGGGCGTTAGCACCACAAGCTGTGCTAATAAGCAGTCTAAACACTAAGGATGTTTAGTAAACGCACCCCACTGCTCCGGCCCCGACCCGGACACTATTGCCTTTGGCATCTAATAGGGGCGAGAACGTGCCAATCCCCAACTTGCCAGGAACAACGGCTGTAATGCCGCCGCCTACCCCACTTTTGGCCGGTATTCCCACCCGATAACACCACTCCCCTGATGCGTCATACCTGTCACAGGTTAGCATGACACTAATCACATCCTGCACGTGGTGCTCATTGATCGCCCGTTCTTTGGTTACCGGGTTAACCCCCCGATTTGCCAGAGTCGCCGCCAACATGGCTAGGTCTCTCGCGTTGACCAGAATTGAGCACTGCTGAAAGTACAAGTCCAGCGTTTCATCAATCTTGTCACTGACCATGCCAAAGTTCAGCATTAGATAGGCCATCGCCCGGTTGCGAAACTCGGTTGCCTTTTCCGATAAAAAAACCGGCACGTTAATATCGTGATCACGCCCGGTATAGCGCTTATTTTTGCACTGTTACACCAAAATCTCAGGAGAGCCACATTTTTAGTAGGCGACGAGGCGGATGTTGTAGCCGTCAAACCAACATCAGATTAACTGCAAACGCGAAGCTAGGAAGCGGTCCTGTTAAGGAGACAGGGCACCAAGGGCGATAGGGGACAATCGGCTAGCTAGAGGACGTGGACTTGTTACAATGGTTTACATTGTTGCTAGTGGGTTAAGCGCATGAAGACCGAGGCGGGTGTACAGTCCGATACGCAGGTTCACGGTGCGGTGAGCGATCGCCCCCTGAGCCATACCCCCCACAACTTGACGATCGTCACTGTCGCGAGTGAGACCATCCCCGAACCCGAAGAACCGTTAATCCCGGATGATGCTGATCCAGCGATCCTGGCTAAGGACTTGCGCTATGACCCGATCGCGATTTCCCGCTACTACGATCGTCGCCCCCTGCAAGCCTTTGGGCGGCTCCTGGGCATCTTCACCCCCCTGATTTGGTTTTTCCTGGGCCTCTGGTGGGATCGGCGTTGGGGAAAAGTGCAGACCCATCAAAAGCGTCGCGCCATTCAACTCCGCGAAACCCTGACCCGCTTGGGACCTGCCTTTATCAAGGTTGGTCAGGCCCTATCCACACGGCCTGATTTAGTG
Organism: uncultured bacterium; assembly: GCA_964536415.1. GTDB lineage: Bacteria > Cyanobacteriota > Cyanobacteriia > B231 > B231 > Trichothermofontia. Next base: position 20,660 of record CAZHXN010000014.1, on the reverse strand, counting down.
CCGCCTCTCTATCTCGAAGAACTCTCCCAGCTTCAGGATCAACTGCCGCCGTTTTCCAATGAAGTGGCCTATCGGTTCATTGAGGAAGAACTGGGGGGCAAGCCCCTAGAGATCTACGCCAAACTCACCCCTGAACCCGTCTCTGCTGCCTCCCTCGGACAGGTTTATAAAGGCCAGCTACACACGGGTGAAATTGTTGCCGTTAAGGTGCAACGTCCCGGCCTTGCCGAGCGCATTACCCTCGATCTCTATATTCTGCGCAAGTTAGCCAGTTGGGGGCAGCAACGCCTCAAGTTGCGCAGCAATCTCGTTGCCATCATGGACGAGTTTGGGGCACGGATTTTTGAAGAAATGGACTATGCCCATGAAGGGCGGAATGCCGAGCGATTTGCCAAGCTCTATGGTCACCTGCCGGGGATTTATGTTCCCCATATTTATTGGCAATATACCCGGCGGCGGGTACTCACAATGGAGTGGATTGCGGGCACCAAGTTGACCAAGTTAGAGGAGCTAAGTAAGCAAGGGATTAATGCAACTGAACTCATTGAAGTGGGCGTTCAGTGTTCGCTACGACAGTTATTAGAACATGGTTTTTTCCATGCCGATCCCCATCCTGGTAACCTCATGGCCATGCCAAATGGGAAATTGGCCTATCTCGACTTTGGCATGATGTCGGAGGTGAAGCCTTACCAGCGCTATGGGCTGATTGAAGCAGTGGTCCACATGGTTAACCGTGATTTTGAACGCTTGGTAGAAGACTATGTAAAATTGGAATTCCTTGATCCGGAAACTGACCTCCGCCCGATCGTGCCCGCCCTTGCCAATGTGTTTAGTGACGCCTTAGGTGCGAGCGTGGCGGATTTGAATTTTAAGAGTATTACCGATCAACTTTCGGAATTAATGTACGAGTATCCTTTTAAGGTCCCCGCCTACTATGCCTTAATTATTCGATCGCTGGTTACGCTCGAAGGGATTGCTATCAACGTTGATCCCAACTTCAAGGTGTTGAGTAAAGCCTATCCCTATATTGCCAAACGGTTGCTCACTGATCCCGCGCCGGAATTACGGGCTTCGCTTCGGGATTTACTTTTCCGGGAGGATGGGTTCCGTTGGAATCGGTTAGAAAACTTGCTCCGCAATGCCCGCAGTAGCACCGACTATGATTTTGACCAAGCCTTTGACCAAGCGATCGAGTTTCTTCTCTCTGAACGGGGGGCACTCATCCGCCACCGGATTACGGAGGAAGTGGTGCAACAATTAGACGCCTTCTCGGTAAAAACGGTGCAAACGATCGCATCCCAATGGTTTGGCAGCCCAGCACCCAGCCAAAATGGTTGCCAACCGGCCCAGGCTTCCCAGGGGCTAGAGCCGGTCCAGCGTATCCTGGCCATTCTGCAGGAAACCCCCGGCTTTGATCCCCTGCAAAAACTCCCCGCCCTCGCGGGTCTCCTCTTTCGTCCCGAAGTCCAGGAGATGGGGCAACAGGTGGTATCGGGTCTGGCTCAACGGGCGATCGCCCGCCTGATCCGTGATATCTTGCTGCGGGAAGAGGTGGAGCCAATCGCAAGTAACGGCAAGGGACCGATCGTTCCGCAACCTTCCCTCCCCGTGAGCCGGTGATTAATCTTGGGGTCTTGGGGTTGCCATAACGCCTTCTAAGCACGAAGACACGCAGGACACGCAGGGGCATTAAAGGATGGGATAAACCACAGTGACGCCACTGCCTCCATCGGCAGCTTCGGCAGGTTCAAAGCGATCGACTTGGGGATGCTGTTCCAGAAATGCATGAATCCCGCGTCGGAGGCGTCCGGTACCGTGGCCATGAATCACCCAGAGGGGACCGTGGGCCTGGGCAAGCGCGCGATCGAGTTCAATTTCTGCATCTGCCACCCGCATCCCCCGCACATCCAGAGTATTGCGCGAAGTCCGGATCGCGGGTTCGGCTTGGGCAGGGGTTGTGACGGGTTTGGAGCGAGGTTCAGCCACTTCCCGCAGGGGACGTTGGGGCTTTTCCCCCTGAAGCGATTCGATTTCCTCCAGGGCCACTGTCATTTTCATCAGTCCAAAACGCACGGTTAACTCACCGCTCGGATCGGGACCATTCAGCACGTCTGCCGTAACATTCAATCGCGGAATCCGGATTTTATCTCCCACTTGCGGCATGAAACTGGGGGGCGCAACCGGCGGGGGCGGCGGCAGATGTTTGTCCGCGATCGCCTGTAGGGCATTCGTAGCCCGTTGGGCCGCCTGAGCCGTCTGGGGTCCCTGTTGCAACTGACGAATCACACGGGCAATGTCCTGCTTCGCCGCCGCGATCGCCTGCTGAACGGTTTGTTCCTGCACCTGTTGCAATTGCCGCTCCCGTTCCCGCAGCATCGCTGCCTTTGCGGCCACTTCCCGGTGTAACCGTTCCGCCTGTTCCAAGAGTTGGCTGGTCGATCGTGCCTTGGCTTCCTGTTGCCGCCGCTGATCTTCTAACCCAGCAATCACTTGATTGACATCGGTCTCGGTATCAGGTGTCACCTGCTGTTTGGCCGCTGCCACAATTTCAGGATTTAACCCCAACCGTTCCGCGATCGTTAGGGCGTTGGACCGTCCTGGAATCCCCCACAGCAAGCGATAGGTCGGCGACAGGGTGGCCTCATCAAATTCCACCGCCGCATTTTCAAAACGATCGTCCTGATACTTCAGCGCCTTAAGTTCACCGTAGTGAGTGGTGGCGATCGTTAACCCCGCGTGATCCGCCAGATAGTGCAGTAACGCCGTTGCTAAGGCACTGCCCTCCGTCGGATCAGTCCCCGCGCCAATTTCATCCAAGAGCACCAGGGCATTCACGGGATGCGGGGGGGGGGGAGGCGTCCCACCGACCTGTCCTTCTGATGGGTTAAGCTCGCCGACTAGCGCAGGGGCAGTCAGAGTTACGGGTGGCGCACTGGGAGGTGAGAGGTCGGCTTCAGCCAGGGCCGTCAAAATCCGACTAATCCGGCGAATATGCCCTGAAAAGGTGGAAAGATTCTGTTGCAAGGACTGCTCATCGCCAATATCGGCCAACACTTGCGCAAACCAGGGCAACTCCACCGGTTCACGGGCGGGGACAAACAGACCCACCTTTGCCATAAGTACCGCTAGCCCCAGGGTTTTCAACGTTACCGTTTTCCCCCCCGTATTGGGACCCGTAATCGTCACAACCCGCAGGTTCGGCGTAACCCGTAAATCAATGGGGACGACCGCATTACCGTTTTCATGACGCTGTTGCCAAACGAGCAGCGGATGACGCAATTGGCGTAGGGTGAGGGTTTCGCCTGCCTGTGGGTCGATAAAACGGGGCGGGTTGGCCTCTAGCCACAGACTATAACGAGCGCGGGCCGTGGCCAAATCTAGGGTTGTCACGATCGCCAACAACCGCTCTAGATCCCCAGCCACATCGGCAACCTGTTGACTGAGGGCTTGGCGGATGGCTTCGGCTTCGGCCTGTTCCTGCCGCACCAATTGCCGCAACTGATTGTTGCGATCGACGACCCAATAGGGTTCCACATACAGCGTTGCCCCACTGGCCGAGGTGTCATGAACAATCCCCGGAATCGCTTCCTTGTGCGAGAGCTTGACCGGGATCACAAAGCGATCGTCCCGTTGGGTAATAATTGGCTCCTGGATAGCATTGGCTTGCCGCTGGAGGACTCGTTGCAGCGTGCGCTGAATTTCCTCCCGCAGGTGACGCTGGTTTTCCCGAATCCGGGCCAGAGTCGGGCTAGCGCGATCGCTCACTTGGCCTTGATCATCAAGGCAGCGATGGATCTCCTGCTCCAGTTCCGGATAGGTGCGCAATTCCGCCACCAAAGCCCCCAACACTGGATAGGGCACCGTATCAGCCGCCGCCAGTTCCCCCGGATGGTTGTGCTGATCAATCAGCCGCCGCAGTTGCCGACTGCCCGCTAGCGTCGTCGCGATCGCCAATAACTCCTCGCCCAACAGAATCCCCTGGCGTGCTGCCCGTTCCAGCGCCGCCCCAATATCGCTAATCCCTGCAAAGCTCAATCCCTGGGGCAAGGCTGCCTCCAGTTGATAGACCTCACGGGTTTGGGCCAGCAGGACCAGACTCTCAGCAGGGGTGGTGGGAATGCGGAGGTGCTGCGCAGCCAATGCACCCAGCTTAGTCGCCGCAAAAGTCGCAAGGTGCTGGCACAAACGCGGCCATTCGAGGAGATCCAGCGTTTCCGTCTGGCAGGCGTGGCGGACAGACATAGCCATTCAGTTAGGTTAACGCTGACGGGCAATGCCCCGTGGCACCCCTTCGATCGCCTCCGCCTCAGTCTCAAAAATCTCAAACACCGAATCCATCATCGTCACTTCAAACACCAGTCGAGCCTCTGGATGCACATTACAGATCCGAAAACTGCCGTTGGCCTTATCCGCATCCCGCATTCCGGCCACCAGAGAGGTCAAGCCCGAACTATCAATGAAATCTACCGTCCCCAGGTTAACAACTATATGGGGGCTTTCCTTCACAACTTCTTGTAATTTCAAGCGAAACTGCCAAGCGGTGGTGATATCGAGCCGCCCACTGGGGGTGAGAACAATCACTTTAGTGCCATCTTGGGTTGTGTGCGTTGTTTGATCCATGAAAATCGCCCACCCTCTTGTCACGTTGCTCAAAAATCTGAGTCGGTTTGCTTACGGGGAGACAGGCAGTAACCCCATCCGCTCATTAATACCTTCTGGTTAAGGATGCCCGCCTCCGCCCGATTTCTCGCATTGCCCTGAGTAATCCTTAAAGTTTACCCAACTTCACCAAAGATTCACCATCCCTGGTGACGCAGGATGCATAATCCCTGGGACAGCGCTGCGGCAACTCAGACCAGATGCTCCTGGGCCAAAGAGGCCTAATATAATCTAGCCTACTCCGCTGGGGTAGACGATGGCGAGAGGGGAAGGGGACCGCCGTTAATTTGGCCCCCCACGGCCATCGATCCCACCGTGGCAACAACTAGACATCCTGCCCGCCCCCCAGATAGCCGAGACGGCTATCCCACGTTCAATGAGTGATCTTTAATGAGTGATCTTGAGTGATCTTTTCTTGAGTGATCTTTGTAGATGCTCACCCTGTCCCGATCGGCTTCCTGAGCGGCGTTACGCGGCTTGGGTTGCTTCGCCCAACCAATCCTGGGGTTTGAGGAAGGTTTCATAGAGTTCGGCTTCCGGGGTGCCCGCTTCCGGTTGGTAGCCGTATTCCCAGCGCACCAGTGGTGGCAGGGACATCAGGATCGACTCGGTGCGGCCCTGGGTTTGTAAGCCAAACAGGGTGCCCCGATCGTAGACCAGGTTGAACTCCACATAGCGACCTCGGCGATAGAGTTGAAACTGCCGTTCGCGATCACCATATTCCAGTACTTGCCGCCGTTCTGCGATCGGCACATAGGCAGGCAGAAAAGCGTTGCCACAGCTTTGGATAAAGGCAAAGAGATCTTCCCAACTCCGCGGCGCGATCGCCCCCAGTTCCCGACTCCGTTGGGCCGCTAAGCCATTCGGATCGGGACCGTGGTACAGTTCGCCGACCCCATCCTGGTAATCAAAGAAAATGCCGCCTACCCCACGGGTTTCCCCCCGATGTTTCAGGTAGAAATATTCGTCACACCAGGGTTTGAACACCTGGTAATAGTGGGGATTGTGAGCATCACAGGCTGTCTTGAAGGTCTGATGAAAATGGACCACATCTTCGCGGAAGGGATAGTAGGGCGTCAAATCAGCTCCACCGCCAAACCACCAGACAGGACCCGCCTCGAAATAGCGATAGTTCAAATGGACCGTGGGAATATAGGGACTCCGGGGATGCAGCACCATTGAAGTTCCCGTGGCATAGAAGCCATGCCCAGCCGCTTCGGGACGCTGAACTAAAATCGACGGCGGCAGGTGTTCGCCCCAGACTTCCGAGAAATTGACCCCGGCCTGTTCAAAAATTCGGCCCGCCTGCATGACC
>CAZHXN010000014.1:0-14676 GCA_964536415.1 uncultured bacterium | reverse complement strand
AACGGCCACCGCCCCCCTCTGCCCGATCCCAGCTATCCTCCCGGAACGTGGCTTCACCATCCAGTTCAGTTAACCCCTGACAAATGCTGTCCTGCAACTGGCGCATAAAGTTGCCCACCCGTTGCCGAGAATCGGCGGGGGGGGTATCGCAGGTGGTAGGGGCAGCGGTCTTTGGGGCCGTGAGGGCTTCGGGGGAGGAGGAAGGTGTCATAAGGGTTAATTCACAACAAAAATCTAACGACGATCTAACGACCGACTAGCGCTTGCGTTGCTCCCGCTGCTGGCGTCGGCGATCGCGCCATTCGGCAAAAGTCAGGTATGCAATCCCACCCGTGACCGCCACCAGTAAACCCAGGGCAGTCAGGGCTAAAACGGTTTGGATGGAGAATTCCATAGTCACTCACTATCGCAGTCTAGAAGCCGTTGCGCCCCCAGACGACGAGTGCGATCGAAAACGTAAAAACAGTTAACAAAGAAACCCAGCCGAGGGTCAGGATATCCATAACGCTCTGTTCGGAATGATTTAATTAACGCCAAACCCTATGATACGGCAAGTGATCCCCCCCGATGCCCCCATCGCCTTCTCCCCCTCTACGCGCTGTCCTAGGCAGAGGTAGGCGGTTCCCAGCCTAAGTACCGGGCAACCTGATCAGCCAGGAGCACCGGATCAAAGGGTTTGGCAATCACAGCGGCAACCCCCAGGTCGGCAAATTGGCGTTGATCGGTTGACCGTACTTTGGCCGTGAGCAGAATCACGGGGATATGGCGAGTTTCCGGATCGCTCTGGAGCATCCGAAAGGTTGTTGGGCCATCTATATCGGGTAGCATCACATCCAGCAAAATGGCATCGGGTTGCTGGGCTTTGGCCTGGGTAATCCCCTCCGCGCTAGAGGCCGCCGTCGAAATCTGCCAACCGGCCATCAGTTCCAGGCTAACCTGGGCGACTTCCCGAATATCATCCTCATCATCAATAATCAGTATGTGCTTATTAGCCTGTTGCGGAGACTGTTGCAGAGACATTGATCCTAGTACCTGGCAGTATTAAGTAAATTGTTAATCGCAAAGGATTTGAGTATCACTATCTACGATACAGCCTTTACCTAACTTACTCAGTACCCAGTCAAGGGTTGGACCTGGACCGACTAGCCGCATCTCAGGTGGGTACCCGGTAGCCCTTATCCCCCAACCGCTTCTGCCAGCCCCCCTAACCCCCCGTTTGCGGGGGGATGGGGGGAAGGGGAGCCGGATGGGCCAGTCCCTCTCCCTCTCGCGGCGAGGGATTGAGGGTGAGGATCGCACAAGTCAGATTACCCCTCCTAAGCAATGGCAATCACCCATGTAAAACCGTACTTTATGCTTGGGGGAGGGGCTGTATACGCAGCAAGCCATAGATAACCAATGGTAAGGAGAAAAAACAAAAAAAGCGAAGATCCGGTAGGGAGTATTCCTACTGTTAATGGCAAGGTAAACTATGTTAATGGCAAGGTAAATGAGAAGGTACATCCACGATCGGGATTATTTTCTGCCCAAATTTTGCCCCCATGTTGCTGCACGATGCTGCGACAAATCGCGAGTCCTAATCCTGTCCCCCCCTTCTGGCGTGAGTCCGACGCATCCACCTGTTGAAAGCGATCGAAAATCGTCTCCAGCATATCGGGGGGAATACCCCGACCCTGATCCTGCACCTGCACACGCAGATAAGGCGTTGCGAGGGGGCTAGCGGGGGGAGCTGACCCTTCCGAGGCGCCTGTAGGCAAGGCAGAGGCTGGAAATTGAACTTGGGCGGTGAGGGAGACGAGACTGTGGGTGTCGGAGAACTTGATCGCGTTGCTCAACAGGTTCGTCAAAACCTGCAGGATATGATCGCTATCCACCTTAACCTGGACTGAGAGGGGGACAACCAGGAGTTCAATGTTGGCCTTGTCCGCCATGGGTTGCACTACTTCCACCGCTTGCAACATTAACTCACCAAAGTCCTGCAGGGTGAGGTTTAAGCTCACCCGCCGCGACTCCAGCCGTTCGAGAGCGAGAATGTCGCTGACCAGCCGAATGAGGCGATCGCTATTATTAACCGCAATCTCCAACATGCGACGACCTTTGTCTTCCAGCGTCCCCAGTTTGTTGGTCAGCAGCAGCCCCAAAGACGCTCGGATCGAGGTCAGCGGTGTGCGCAGTTCGTGGCTAACGATCGAGATAAACTCATCCTTCATGCGTTCAATCGCGGCGAGATCGCTAATATCCTTAGCAATTAAGGAATAACCCATGATGCCTCCCGTTGCCGCTTTAATGGGCGATAGGGTCACAAACACATCAATGCGTTGACCATCCTTACGGCAGTGTTGGACCTGATGATAGGTGTGGGTTCGGGCAGCGAGGGCTTCCCAGTCCGTGGTGGGCTCTTCCGGTGGCAACAACAGGGTTGTAATCGGTTGCCCGATCGCCTCTTCAGCCTGGTAGCCATAGATAATGGCTGCTCCTAGATTCCAACTGGTGATGCGCTGATTTAAGTCAAGCCCGATAATCGCATCGCCAGATGATTCCACGATCGCCGCCAACTGGAGCAGGGCCGCCTCGGCCTGCTTGCGTTCCGTGATGTCACTGGCGGTACTGGTGATACCCACGATCGTACCCTGGTCATCGTGGAGGGGAACTGTATTGCAAAGGATGCAACAGGTGTTGCCCGCTGCCGAAAGGACCGTCATTTCGTGCTGGCGAGCAGAAGCGCCACCGAGGATGCGCTCAAACAAGGGTTGTACCTGCTCAAAATCCTGGGGGTTCATGACCTCGGCGATGGAACGCCCGATCAGGTTCTCAGGGTCACAGCCAAAGATGTAGCGAGCCGCTTGATTGATAAAGGTAATCCGCAGCTGTCGGTCCATTGACCAGATCAGATCCTGGGAGGTTTCGACCAGGTGGCGATATTGCTGTTCACTACGGGCAAGGGCCATCTGTGCCCGTTGGTGTTCGACTGCGATCCGCACCAAGTCCGTCACGCGGGTCAGGAATTGCTGCTCCCGGATTTGGGGCGTTGCCGCTTTGCCCTGCTCGTCGAGCTTGGACGGTAAATAAACCGCCACTGTTGCCAATACTTCCTCCCCACTGGAGAGAACAGGGACAGACCAGCAGGCCCAAAGCCCAGCCTGGAGAGCGATTTCCCGATAGTGTTCCCAGTGGGGATCAGTCGCGATATCGGTAGTAATGATCGGGGTCTTGGTATGGGCTGCTGCTGCGCAGGAGCTATGATTTGGCCCGATCGGCACGTTGTCTAGAGCTGCGCGATAGGCGGGGGGAAGATTAGGAGCGGCTCCGACGTAGAGGTGGGTACCCGCTTCATTCACCAGCATGATGGCACACAGGTAGAACTCGATTTGAGATTCCACAAACTGAGCCACGTTCGTTAATACCGTTGTCAGGGGGGTGCCACTAGCGATCATTTTCAAAATGCGGCTCTGGCCTGCCAGCAAGGTTTCAAATCGGCTGCGTTCACGAATGGCATATTTCAGTTGGGTATTGCGTTGATCCAACTCCTGACGGCGCTGCTGTTCCTGTTGCAAAAGTTTGGCCTGGGCGAGGGCAATCCCCACTTGGGCGGCGACTTCTTCGAGCAGTTCAATTTCGTCCGGTTGCCAGTGGCGATAGCGATCGCACTGGTTTAGGCTAATGCCACCATTGACTTCCCCCTGGTAGGATGTGCGGATGGCCAGTAAGGATTTGAGTTGAGCCACCCGGCAAAACGCAGCCACGTTGGCCAAGAGCGGTTCAGCATAGACATCCGTCGTCACCACAGCCTGATCCTGGGCCATAATTTTTTGGGCATGGGGATTATCAATGAGGGGGATACTGGCATGGGGAAAGGGACTTTGGTCGGGGGCGAGGTACTCCGCGACAATGCGCAAACAGGTTGGGGGACCTTCGTGGTAGACGACGACATGGCAGCGGCTCACTCCGAAAGTTTGGCCAATCTGGTTGGCCGTGGTGGTAAAAATTTGCTGAATATCAATTTGGGAGCGAATGGCTGCCGTCAGTTCCCGGTAAAGAACCACACGATTTAGTTGCCGCCGCAGCGCCTCTTCCATTTGCCGGCGGGCGGTGACATCCCGGCTAGATCCTACCATGCGCAGGGGGCGGCCTGCCTCATCCCAAAGGGCTTGGGCACGGGTATTGACCCACAGGTAGGACCCATCCCGACGACGCAGCCGATACTCGACGCTGTAGCGCGGGACTTCGCGGCGGAGATAGGCATCCCGTAGCGCCAGGACCCGCCCCTGATCCTCAGGATGGATGCGGCTGATCCACTCATCATTGGACTGGACAACAGCGCCGTCGCCATCGCCGATCATTTCCTGCCACTGGGGTGAGTAAAAGGTTTGGTTGGTAGCTGCGTTCCAGTCCCATATCCCATCATTGTTGGCCTGCAGAATCAGTTGCCAGCGCTCTTCGCTCTGGCGCAGGGCCATTTCTGCCTGCTTGCGATCGTTGATATCTTCACTAATGGTAACCAGAAAGGGTTGGTGGGTCGCGGGATCTTGCACCAGGGACACGGTAATGTGCACCCAGGTCAAGGTACCGTCTTTGCGAACGTAGCGTTTTTCGAGGGAATAGGCCGGTATCTCGCCGGCGATTAGCCGACCTTTGTGGTTTAGATCAGTGGCTAAGTCTTCGGTATAGGTGATGTCGCGGAAGGACATCGTGAGCAATTCGGAGGACGCATAACCCACCAGATCACACAACTTTTGGTTAACGGTGACAAAGTTCCCCTGCAGGTCGCAATAGTCGATCCCAACCGCAGCCTGTTCAAAAATGGCCCGTAACCGCATTTCACTCAAACGCAGGGAGGCTTCGATCTGGCGACGTTCTTCTAATTCCTGCGTAGCCCGCTCGTAAAGGTCGGCCTGATTCAGGGCGATCGCCACCTGGGTCGCCAATTGTTGCAACAGCTTGATGTCGGACTCTGGCCAGCAACGGGCCGCGGCACAGTGTTGGGCTACTAATAACCCCCAGAGGGATTCGTGTTCCGAGCGGTCGGTGTCCGACGGGTGCAATTGGGTCGCTCCTTTGAGGATGGGGATGACCAAGTTGGCCCGTACTTGATAGCGAGCCAATAACTCCACATAGCATGGGTCTAGCCCCGCCGTATAAATATCCGCGATCGCCCGAAATGCCCCCTGGACATAGGGTTCAACACACAGTTGTAAGGAGAGGTAGGCATCGTGGATCGTCTCCCCCAGCATCGCAACCCAGCCCGAAGCCACCGACTCAGCCACCACTTTCCCGCTCCAGTCGGGGTTAAATTGATAAATTAAGACGCGATCGGTGTCCAAAAAAGCCCGAACTTCTTCTACAGTCGCCGCCAGGATCGCGTCTACCTGGAGTAATTGACGAATGCGCTGGGTCATGGACCCGAACAATTGTTCCCGCTGGCGTTGCCGTTGGCGATCCAATTCGGCCTGCTTGCGATCGCGAATATCTTCAATCACCGCCACATAGAACTGGGGGTGGTGGGTTGAGTCCCGCGCCAACGAGACATTGATTTTGGCCCAGATGAGTTCGCCATGTTTATGGATATACCGCTTTTCTAGCGAAAAACTCTCAATTTCGCCGCGCTTGAGCTGCTCAGTTAATTGGGCATCGGCCTCGCGATCGGCTGGGTAAGTAATCTCGCGGAAGGTCAGTTGTAACAGTTCGGCGGCGGTATAGCCCACCAGGTCGCAGAAGCGCTGATTCACCTGGATAAAATAACCGTCGAGGGTGTTCAAGGTCATCCCCATCACCGCCTGCTCAAACAGGATGCGAAAAAAGTTCTGTTGCTGGGCGTAAGCTGCGTAAATCATCAGATAGGGAGGTAGGGGAATATGTAGGTCGGGCTAAAACCAAGAGGGTGTCAGGGGGAGCGGGGAACATGGGTAATGCTGGCGAGAATGATTGGTCCGGGACGGGGGGTAGGGATAGGGTAGGATGCAATCAGGGGGTGTCGTTGCGTTAAGGTATGCCTGAAAACCGCTGTCTTTAGCAAGTTTCTGGTTGTTAGCGGGGTTGTTGGGCTAGGGCAGTACGGACGCGTTGTAAGAGAACGGCAATCGGGCAAGGCATAATCACATAGTCAAAGACTCCCATAGCTAGGTAGGTTTCGGTGTGGGTGGAATCACTGAGCAACAAGATCAAGCGGCTTTGCTGGAGAATGGTCTGGCGTTGCAGAGGTTTGAGAAACGCGATCGTGGCTTGATGCTGTTTGTGTAGCGTCTCCTCAGATGCCGCTTCTGCTGCTTCGCAGGTAAAGACGGTGGGTGCAAGGACGATCGTCTTCGCTCGAAAGGGGGACTCCACCAGTTGGGCAACGGCTGCAGTGGCACTGGCTAACCAGCAGGTATGGTAACCACGCCGCTCCAGGGCTTGGAGCAGGGGCATGGCCAGAGACGTCACCGGCTGGACCAGGGTAATGTCAGTATCAAAGGGGACATCAGGTTGGGGGGGATGCCAACCGGTGGGAAGGACGCGATCGCCATCTTGGGCTTGGGCCTGGGTCATGGCTGCGCCGGCTTGTTGATAGAGGGTGGGCCAGTCCGTACTGTCTTGGGGATATTGGGCAACCCCGGCGCTAATGGTCAGAGGGCTAGCGGGGGAGGGATCAGCGGTGGTGACGGCGGAAGGCAACGACTCAGCGTTGAAGGCTTCTAACACTTCGGCAATCCGTTCGAGTCCATCCGTCCGACGGGCACCATACATCCCCACCAGCAGTTCCCAGGGACCCCACCGGGCAATCACGTCTTCATACCGTAACCGTTTGGTCAGTTCCATCGCCAACCGTTTGAGGGCTTGATTGGCAGTGGTCACAGGTTGGGGTTGAGCATTGGCGGAGGGGGTGAGGTGCAAGCGGGCGATCGTGAAGGGGTGGTTATGGCGTCTGGCTAAGCTGAGCAGGCGATCGAGCAGGACGATCGCCTGCTGACGAGTTTCGAGGCGGGTTAAGGGATCGTACCCGGCCTGTTGGCGCAGGCGTTGACTGCGCTCCACCTGCTGGAGAATGCGAGCCGTCAGCCGATCTGTCGCGATCGTCCGTTCCACATAGTCATCTGCACCCATCGGACACAGGTGCTGTTTGGCCAAGGCTTCGGTTTGGGACCCCAAAAATAGGATCGGTAAGCAATTCCAGAAAGGATCATTGCGGACAACCTGACCTAAATCGATACCGCTACAGGGCATCATCTCCACCCCCAACAGCAAGAGCTGGGGAGCCGTTGCTTCGAGGACTTCCCAAAACTGCGTGGGCTGGCACAGGGTAATCACCTCAATACCCGCAGGGGCCAAGCGGGGGGGCAGGGTTTGCAGCCAGACCTCGTCTTGATCAACAGCTAGCACCTTGATCGGGCCGGCTTGGGTTTGCCGTAAGATGCGAGCAATTGTTGCCATGACCCGGTTGGCGGCGATCGGTTTTTGTAAAAAGGCCACCGCTCCCCGTCGAGCCACCTCAATGCGGGCCTCCAGATCGGCCCTCCCACTGGCAACTAGAATGGGTAAATAGGGCTGGCGACTGCGCAGTTCCGAGAGAAAGCCCAGGGCATCGGAGTCGCCCTGATCAAAGGACAGGTCCAGTAACACCGCCTGGGGGTGTACTTGGGCGTAGAGGGTGCGGGCGGTGGCCAGATCGAGGGCAATTTCGGTGTGGATACCCCAGGCGATCGCCTCGATCGCCAGCCGTTCTACCAAGGTCGAATCATCGTCCACAATCAGCAGGCAGGGGGGGCGACCTGGCGGCAGCGGGATGGCGGGTTGTATCCCCGTTGCCGCCTGTTGGTAGGCAGCTGTGCGCTCCCACTCTGGCGTTAGTAGGGCCTGTTCGAGCAACTTGCGTAGGCGCTGAGCCTGCTGATTGAGGCCAAGAATCAGGATGTTTAGATCGCTGGTCGGGTCCGTCACCGCATGGTTCACGCGAGTCTCCCCTGAAGACACGGCACGAACGTCCGTCCCCGCCTTTGCCTGTCCGTGTGCCAGTTCAGTCGGTATCACCTGGTTGAGATGGGCTTCGAGTTGACGGGCCAAGGTGGAGCCTTCCATAAACCCAAAGGTACCCAGAGAACCTACCAGCTTATGGGCAGCCCGCTGGGCTTGGTGATGCAGTTCGGCCTCAAGCTGTCCCAGTTGCAGGGCCGTAATGGCTTGCTCAATCACCGCCAGCCGCTCCAGATTGAGGGGCTTCGTGCGCTGCCAGATCTTGGCAACAGCCGCCTGGACTTGGGTCGCCACCCCCTTGTTTTCTCCCCCCCCGACCGAGGGGGCGGCGGGAGTTAGGGGCGGCACTACCCGGCTGCCGTCAGAAGGTTGCGGTGATCCACCCCGATCACCGTGGGCGTCGCCGGCGAGGGTAGCCGCCGGGGTGGGGCCATAGTGGGCATTGAGTCGATAGCCACGACCATAGACGGTTTCGATCAAATCAGCACTGGCTCCTGCCGCCTTGAGTTTGTGGCGCAGCCCCTTGATATGAGCCTTAACGGTATCCTCGCCGGGGGGTTCCTCAAACGACCAGAGGTGGTCTAAAATGGCACTGCGGCTAAACAGCCGTTGGGGATGTCGGAGCAGCAGTTCCAATAGCCCGTATTCCTTGGGTGAGAGTTGCAACGGACGATCGCGGTAGGTGACGCTGCCGGTCTTGGGATCGAGGCGCAGGTCTCCCCAGACGATCGCCGGTTGGGCTGTATTTCCGCTACGGCGCAAGAGGGCACGCACCCGTGCTGCCAGTTCCTCCAGATCAAACGGTTTCACAAGATAATCATCGGCGCCGGCATCCAGCGCCATGACCTTATCCATACGGGTATCCCGCGCCGTCATCATCAAGATCGGCACTGAGTTTTGACGTTGACGCAATTGGCGGCAGAGGGAAATTCCATCTAATTTGGGCAACATCACATCCAGCAACAGCAAGTCATAGGTGACCAGAGTAGCCAGTTCCCAACCCGCCAGTCCATCGGAGGCAATATCAGTCAGGTGTTGCTGCTGGGCCAGAACGGCGGCGATCGCCTGGGTCAGACTTTCGTCGTCATCAATTAACAGGATGCGCATACCAATGACTCATTTGTGCGGTTAGTTTAGACAATGGGTAAGCTCCCCCTGATTGTGGCTATCGTCCAACTGTGCGGAGTACGGCAGGTATCTCTTCTCCCTATTTTTGAGGATACTCGTCCCCTTTTGGTAGAGCAGTGTCCTCTGTCACTGGCGATCGCGGCAGTGCTGGGCCAAGGCGAGTGTTCTGTCAACCTTCACTCAAGTGGATTGGGGCAAACCCAGGGCCACCCAACAAAGGTTAAGGAGGGGATGGCCAGATCGGTACCCCTTGGCCGCCTACAGCCTGTGTTGTCTCAGTGAGGGGTAGGCAATTGGCTTGAGCCAATTGTTCATCAGGTCCGGTGGGGGAGTTGCAGCCGATCCCAGCGCCGAATGGGAGTAGGCAATTGGCTTGAGCCAATTGTTCATCAGGTCCTTCTGTCCTTCAGAGACTGGGGAAACGCTGTATTGATGCTCAGCATGATCGTTTAGTAGGTCTGCCTGCCGATAGAGGTGAGTGAGGTCAACCTTGTGATACGGATCAACTGTGATAGCGATCAATACGAGCAAGTGCCAACGGTTACACCTGCCCACCATAACTATCACCACTTCGCCAGATAGATATCACTGCCATTAGTCACTACTGCTGCAATACTCAAACCTATGAACGGGTGTACTACCATGCAAGCTCAAGTCAGTTCACTGCCGTCTCTCCAGACTGTTGTCGAAACCATTTTCGCCACCCATCGCATCCGTCGCCAAGATCAAGAAATCTTGATGTCGCTGTTGCTAGCCAAAGAAGACATTAGCATGGAAGAAAAGGCACTCATCGATGAGATCTTTGAGGGATTACGCCGGGGAACGCTGCGCGTTAGCTAATGATCGCGGGATAGCGCTTAGTCACAATCACCGCCATGCCGAAGGTGCGAGTCTGTCGAAGCCTGGTTTGACTGGGTGGCTGACCTTTTGGGACGCTGGGCAATTTTAACAATTTGCGCTTTTTTCATCGCTATTTTGATCGAATCCTTGCGTTGACACGCTAGAGTGGGGGCAATGGTCACTGGGATTCAACCATTGCCGGATGATGTGGTGTCGCTGATGGCGGCGGGTGAGGTCATTGACTCGCTGGCGGCGGCGGTGCGTGAGTTGGTGGAAAATGCGATCGACGCAGGCGCGACGCGGATCACGATCGCCCTCTGGCCGGAGCAGGGACGGCTGCAAGTGACAGACAATGGCACGGGCATGACCTGGATGGATCTACAACAGGCAGCCCTCCCCCATCGCACCAGTAAAATTCGCAATGGAGCCGATCTCTGGCAAATTACCAGCCTGGGTTTTCGCGGGGAAGCGTTGCATAGTTTGGCCCAGTTGGCGGATCTGCAGTTATGTAGCCGTCCCCAGGATGGCCTGGAACCGGCCACGGGTTGGGCGGTCACCTACGATATCCAGGGCAATCCGCAACAGGTTGAGACGATCGCGATCGCCCCTGGAACGATCGCCCAGGTGGCTAACCTCTTCGGTCGCTGGCCCAGCCGTCGCCAGAGTTTACCGACGATCGCCCAACAACTGCGGGCGGTCCAACTCACGATCCAACACCTGGCCCTCTGCCATCCCCACATCACCTGGCAGGTATCCCAGCACGATCGCCCCTGGTTTAGTCTCTATCCGGGCCGCTCGGCACGGGTGATTGTACCCCAACTGCTACGGGGGGTGACCGAGAGTGATTTGCGGGAACTGGCGCGGGCGATCGCCTTACCAGCGTCGTTGGGAATCAACCCTTCTGCGCCGCAACCATCTCCAGCCAATGCTTCCTTGAATCTCGTCCTGGGATTACCCGATCGCTGTCATCGTCGTCGTCCTGATTGGGTGAAGGTTGCCGTGAATGGGCGTCCGATCCAGTCGCCTGAGTTAGAACAAACCTTACTTAACGCGTTTGGGCGCACCCTCCCCCGCGATCGCTATCCCGTCTGTTTTCTGCACCTTCACATTCCCCCCTCAGAAGTGGACTGGCACCGCCATCCGGCCAAGGCGGAGATCTATCTGCGTCATCTGGAGCATTGGCAGGCCGAGGTTCAGGCTGCTGTTGAACAGATCTTCCAACTCCAAACCCAGGCGACGGGGGAGGTGGCGGGGATGCTATATGGCGATCGTATGCAACAGGTTTTGAAGAGTGCTGAAGCAGGGGCGGCGTATGGCACAGTTCAAAATTCCAAATTCCAAGTTCAAAATTCAAATTTCCCTTTAATTTCCCTGCGGGCGATCGCACAGGTGCATCAGACCTATATTTTGGCGGAGCATCCCAATGGGTTGTGGTTGGTGGAGCAACATATTGCCCATGAGCGGGTGTTGTATGAGCAATTGTGCGATCGTTGGCAGTTAACACCGTTGGCACCGCCGATCATTTTGGAGGGGTTAACAACGGCGCAACGAGAACAGTTAGAGCGGCTGGGGATCACCGTGGAGCCGTTTGGAGAATCCCTCTGGGCCATCCGCCAAGCACCCGCCCTGTTGGTCAGCCGGGATGACTGTCGTGCGGCATTAGTCGAACTCAGTTTAGCGGGGGATCTACAAGCGGCGCAGGTCGCGACGGCCTGCCGGAGTGCGATTCGCAATGGCACACCATTAACGCTACCGGAGATGCAAGCGTTGCTGGATCAGTGGCAACAAACCCGCAATCCTCGCACCTGTCCCCACGGGCGTCCGATTTATTTGGCCCTAGAGGAATCCGCACTGGCACGGTTTTTCCGGCGACATTGGGTCATTGGCAAAAGTCATGGCTTGCAGTAGGAGAGAGGAGGGAGTATTTTGGATTAAAGGGAGTATTTTGGATTAATAATTAATAGCGGATGCGGGGATCGATGTAGGCGTTGAGAATGTCAATGAGGATGCTGACGATCGTCACGATCGCGGCAAAGAACACCATCAAGCCCTGCACCACGGGATAATCCCGCTGGGAAATGGCTTCATAGAGTCGGTTCGCTAATCCCGGCCAGGAGAAGGTGACTTCCGTGAGAACAGCCCCCCCCAGGAGTGAGGCAAAGGTTAATCCTAGAACCGTGACGACGGGGATGAGGGCATTGCGCAGGGCATGGTTCAGGACAATCCGGCGTTCGGGAATACCCCTAGCACGGGCAGCTTCGACATAATCAGCCTTCAGGGTTTGTTGCAGGTTTACGCGCACGATGCGTTCAAAAATGCCACTGATCAAAATGCCCAGGGTCAGGCTGGGCAAAGTCAGGTAGTAGAGTGTCCAACCGAACTGTTGCAGATTGCCAGCCAGCAGACTATCAACCAAATACAGGCCCGTGGGTCCCTGGGGTGGCGACACACTTAAGGGAAAGCGAGTCCCGATCGGGAACCACCGCAGTTGCACGGCCAAGAGTAATTGCAAAATCATGCCAAACCAATAGACCGGCACGGCATAGGTGAAAATCCCAAACAACCGGCCCCCCACATCCCAGCGCGAATTGGGTCGCGATGCTGCCAGGACACCAACCCCAATCCCCACCGTACTGGCCACTAACATCCCCCCCAGGGTTAACTCGACAGTTGCCGGGAAATGGGCACCAATAATTTGCCAGACGGTCTGGCCTTGGCTGGCGAGGGAACTCCCCAGGTCAAACCGCAGCAGGTCTTGTAAATAGTTAAGGTATTGGGACCAGAGGGGGGCATCGAGACCCAGTTGCTGTCGCAGGGCGTCCTTGGCGCTGGTGGGGGCGCGGGGACCCAGGAGGGCATCGATCGGGTCCCCAGGGGTTGCCCGTAGGAGGAGAAACACCAGGGTGGTAATCGTCCACAGCATCAAGGGGGCCAGCAGTAACCGGGCCAGGATGTAGGAGCGCAGAGCAGTCGATCGCGACATGGATGGGCAATAACCGCAGGACAGTATACAAGCGTATCCCAAAGCCTACTGTACCCGGTAACCCTTGCCCTTGGTTAGGGAGATATCTCTCCCGATGTGCCAGCCAGGGAAAACCCCTTCGAGTTTCCTAGAACGTGACTGCAAACCGCACTCTTCCCTAGGGGAGCAGCCTTCAGCAGACTCCTTGTTGTTAAGGGCCAAGCGGATCTTTTTTAAGATCTTTTTTAAGTGATTGCTAGGAAGTTTCGTCTCCATCGTCAGATAGCGAGCATACCTCACACTGCCACTCCCTTGACGGCCAGAGGGGGGTATCGTCTGGGGAGGTATCTGATAGGCTCAGTGATAAGTACTCCCTGGGTGTCCGATCGACGCCAATCCGCTCCTGTTATTCCCCTTGCGCCTATGCCTCCCGAAAGCACAACGACTAATCCCGACACCCGCCTGCGCGTGGTCATTGTTGAAGATGACCCGATCATGCAACTGGGTTTGATCCAATCCCTTGCCGAATATCCCCACCTGGACATTGTCGGACAGGCCGAGGATGGCTACTTGGGCGTTGAGGAAGTGCTGAAGCTTGAACCTGATGTGGTCGTGATGGATATTGGCCTGCCGCGCCAGGATGGGATCGCCGCCACGCAGCAAATTAAGGCCCAGCTGCCCAATGTCCATGTGGTGATGCTCACTTCCCACACGGTGGATACCGAGATTTACGCTGCTTTTTCTAGCGGGGCCGATGCCTATTGTATTAAGGGGGCCAATATCGATCGCCTGCTCACGGCGATCGCGGCGGCCCAGGAGGGAGCCGTTTACCTCGATCCCCAAATTGCCCACACAATCATGGGAGCCATGAAACCACCCAGCAGCAGTCCGAATAGTGCTCTGATCAGCCAACTGTCGGAACGGGAGCTAGAGGTGCTCAAACTGATGGTTGAGGGGAAAAGCAACCCTGAAATTGGGGCCGTCCTCTATCTGAGTCCCAACACGGTCAAGACTCATGTTCGGGGCATTATGAATAAGCTGGCGGTGGACGATCGCGTCCAGGCTGCTGTGATGGCTCTACGGGCTGGCATTGTTTAGGGGTGAGTGATCTTGCTTTAGTCTTGGGTTGGGACACTGTACCTAACCCAAAATCAATTCAAAATTCACAATTTAGGTTTCGCCCACAAACGGGGTGGCCCAAAGGTCCCAGTTTTCCTTGTTGAAAGGCGATCGCCATTTTTCAATCAGAGCCAGTTCTAGCTTTTGACGGGCACGCCGATCGCGGGGAGCGTGGGGCCAAAACCGGATATTGACCGTCACGGGTAGGTCGTGGGGACGGTGGGCGGCGAGGTAATTCTGGAGATAGCGCTTACAGTCGTGTTCGCCTTTCCAGCGCTGATTGGACTTGATCGTTTCGCCCACGTAGAGCAAGAGGGGCAATTCATCATCGATGACAAAATACAGGGCCGCGCTCCCCATGCTGTTGAATTTACCGCGCCAAAATTCTGTGTTCTGGGGCGGGAGTTGGAAGGGGTCGATCGCCCAGGGATTGGGGGGACTTGCGGTGGGAATTTCCTGCGCTGTAAACAGGGTGCTCTGGGTGAGAACGGGGGTTTGGCGAACCTGTTGTTGGAATTGAAACACCCGCTGTTTCCAGGCTTGTAGGGCTGTCGCACCCATGCGCAAGGGTTCCGTCGGGCACTGGTAGGTGCTGAGGGCTTGCTCCCGGACTGAGAAAAGTGATAACTGCTCCGACATGGGGTTACCCCTGGCGACTTTTTTGGTGCTGATACAGGTCT
>CAZHXN010000013.1:44674-60777 GCA_964536415.1 uncultured bacterium | reverse complement strand
CCATTTTCAGCAACACCCCAGCCAGAATCATCGACACCGGCGCACTGGCTTCACTGTGGGCATCGGGGAGCCAGGTATGCAGCGGGAAGAGGGGCAGTTTGACGCCAAAGGCAATCAGGAAGGCACCGTAGGCCAGAATTTCCAGACCGATCGGGTAGTGCTTCAGACCCAACTCGGCAATATCAAAGGTAAAGTTATCGCCGTAGAAGGCAAGGGCTAGTCCCCCCACCAGGATAAAGATGGAAGCCAGCGCCGTGTAAAGAATGAATTTGGTGGCAGCATAGAGACGCTTGGGACCACCCCAGATCGAAATCAGCAGGTAAACCGGGATAAGTTCCAGTTCCCACATGAAGAAGAAGAGGATCAGATCCTGGGCTGCGAAAACCCCAATCTGGGCACTGTAGAGAGCCAGCATCAGGAAGTAAAACAGACGCGGCTTGGTTTCCACTTTCCAGGCAGCGACGATCGCCAGGGTGTTGATCACGCCCGTCAGCAGGATCAGGGGCACAGAAACACCATCAACCGCAAGGGACCAGTGAATGCCCAGTTGGGGAATCCAGGTCACCCGCTCGGCCATTTGTAACGCGGGATTCCTGAAATCAAAGTTTTGCCCAAAACCGATGAGCATCAGGGCAAAGTCAGCCAAACCGACGCCAAGGGCATACCAACGGATCGTTTTGCCGTTTTGGTCCGGGAGGAAGGGGATCAGCAGGGCGGCGAGGAGCGGGAAAAGCAATATCCCAGTGAGCCAGGGGAATTCAGTACCAGACATGACACTAATGGGGAGAAATACCTACTCCCTAGTATATGAAGTAAATTGAACTTTTGATAAGTGCCTTATCGAAAAAATAGGTGCCCAAATTGCGGTGTGCCGGGGAACTTCCTGCGCGGCTCAAACCGATCAAATCCTTGACAGTAAAAGGGTTTGGGCAATATCTGCTAGCTCTCTGGGGTCCCCATTTTCGTTGTTTAGCATCACAATCATCGTGAGTTGATAATTACTTATATGTAACATAAGCGTTACAAATCCTCCGAAACGACCACCATGGCCGATCGCCCGTCCCCAGGGCGTTTCCCAGGTTGTGACGCCTAATCCATAGCCGATCGCGCCATCAGGATCGGGAATTATCCCGGATTGAGGTTGGAGCATGAGGGCTTGCAGGTCAGGGGGAAGCAGGCAGTTCTGGACCCAAAGGGCCTGAGCAAAGCGATCGAGGTCGGCAGCCGTGCTCATCAGGCCACTGTCGCCAAAACCATAGGCTTCATTAATTTGGGAAAAGTTATCGGGCACGTTGTCGCTATCCCAGTTGCCGTAGCCACTGACCAGGTTGAGTTGGGGGGTCGTCTCTAGGGCAGTGTCATCCAGACCCAAGGGCGCGAAAAGCCGTTCACGCAGGGCGATCGCTAAGGGCTGGCCTGTGCGCACCTCAATCAGTTTTTGCAGCAATAAATAATTCGTGTTGGCATAGTGAAACTCGCCAGGGTGGGTTTGGGGCGGCTGGGCCACGGCATAGGCCAGCATTTCCCCTAGGGTCCAAAGATGCTGGGGCTGAGCCTGAAGTTGGGCCTCAAAGGCGGGACTGTCTCGAACATCAGCTAGGCCACTGGTGTGGCTTAACAATTGCCGCACGGTCAGGCGATCGCCCTGGGGCAGCGATCGGATCAGGTCAGCCGGGAGCCAGTGTTGAAGACGATCGTCCAGACCCAAGCGCCCTTCCTGCACCAGTTGCAAAACCACCACGGCCACAAATAGTTTGGTAATACTGCCAATCCGGAAGCGATCGCTGGCCTGTAGGGGCTTCTGAGTCGTCAGATCTTGAACACCCGCAGTCCCAACCCAAACCGACTTAGGGGTCCTGATCCAGAGGAGGCCACCGGGAAGGTTGTGCTCCGTAAGGTAGCGATCGAGATGAGATTGGAGTTGCTGTTGGCGCTGGGGGGTTAATTCCAGTGCCACTGCCAGAGGAGGGGCCGCCGGACGACAGTCATACTCGTACCGAATAACCGGAGTAGTGACAACGGGAGCAAGCATTTGGCAGCCCCCCAACCCAGACGCACTCACTCCAACCAGCCAAGCCAACCCTAGTACTCTATCCAGCTTAATTTGAGTCGGTTGGGCCAAACGCCGTGCGCCCCAGTCCTGTAAGCCTATTGGGTCGCGCAATCTCGACATCAACCGCCCCCCGTTATTGTTCTCCCGATCGATATCTATATCTATCCTCATACACACAGCGTTTCCCAAGTCGCTGAAGGATAGAAGCCCCTGATGAACAATTGGCTCAAGCCAATTACCTGCCCCTCACTGAGGCGACAAAGGCTTATAGGACACAGGCTTATAGATAGAGACAGAGGCAAGTGAATCATCTGAGGATGGCCAACGCTGACCGCTGGCAGTCTTCCCCGTGCAGGAGACCTGCCTAGCGAAGGCAGCCCTTCCCCCTGAAAAGGGGACAAAAGCCAGCACAGGGGCATCCTGCCAAGAACATAGCCACGCAGTCGCGCTGTTATCAATCAGGACTAGAGGGCAATTATTAGGATAATATAACAAAATATTAAAGAATATAGACAAGTTGCTCTGTTTATGATCAACCCTGTTACCAGGCTGAAACCCTTGTCTAAAAGCTGTTCACGTCATCAGCCGCCCCAGGAATAGGCTAGATAGCCGCGATCGTGGCCTTGCCAGTCCCACTTCGCCCGTCGTCTGGCCCGCCCCGAATACCGAGAAATCAGGACCAAACCCAGCCCCAAGCCTACCCCTTGCCCCCCGCGGCCCTCTAATCCTGAGACAAACGCGGATCAGACAGCGGCAAGGACAAAATCGCTAAAAAGCTTATACCAAAAGGATTACAGGAGTTTTACTGTGCCAAAGTCATTCAGAAACGGCACGTCAATTGTTGCGAAATGTAAAGAAATAAAAACTTGTGATAACTAAAAAAACCAATTGGGAACTATTCGTCTTAGTATAATGAAAGTCACGGAAGTACAAGAAAACAGAGGTCAGGCAAGCTAACTTTTGGTGAAGTACTTAATCGACTCCTGCCTAGAAGGTAAATTGCTCTCAGTACAGACCAGTACATTAATGAAAGCATTTTTGAAGCTAGGTAGATGTTAGTTAAGCTACGGAAATCACTAAGGGATCATGCCTAGCGCATCCGAAAGGAATGACTCGTCTGAGTGCTGTTAACGTTTCCGGCTTCCGGTCTTGTGGGTCTAAGTTGTCTATAACTGACTGCGTAATCGGTTCAGGAATAGAGTCAATCTTCCACACCATCAACACGATTTAGGAACGATTTAGGAGATTAAAACCAATGCTAGACGCATATACCAGGGTTGTTTCCCAAGCTGACACTCGTGGCGAATATGTTAGCGGGGCACAGCTTGATGCACTGTCCGCCATTGTTAAGGATGGTCTGAAGCGGATTGATGTCGTTAACCGCATCACCGGTAACGCTTCCGCGATCGTTGCTGATGCCGCTCGCGCCCTGTTTGCTGAACAGCCCCAACTGATTGCGCCTGGTGGCAATGCTTACACCAACCGTCGCATGGCAGCTTGTCTGCGCGACATGGAAATTATCCTGCGCTATGTTACCTACGCTGTCTACACCGGTGACGCTAGTGTTCTGGATGATCGTTGCTTGAATGGTCTGCGCGAAACCTACCTCGCTCTGGGTGTTCCTGGTGGTTCTGTGGCAACGGGCGTTCAAAAGATGAAGGAAGCTGCGATTGCGATCGCTAACGATCCCAACGGCATCACCCGTGGTGATTGCAGCTCCTTGATGTCTGAATTGGCTGGCTACTTTGATCGCGCTGCTGCCGCTGTTGCCTAAGCCGCATCATCAGGCCTCTCGGTGGTTCACTACACGCTATGGGTAGGATGGCCACGATTTGTCTCAACAAAAACCGATTTGCTAAACAATCAATTAGGGAGATATCAAACCGATGAAAACACCATTGACTGAAGCAGTTGCAGCTGCAGATTCCCAAGGTCGTTTCCTGAGCAGCACCGAACTGCAAGTTGCGTTTGGTCGTCTGCGTCAAGCTGGTCCTAGCCTGGAAGCTGCTAAGGCTCTGGCTGCCAAGGCCAATGATCTGGCAAACGCCGCTGCTAATGCCGTTTACCAGAAGTTCCCCTACACGACCCAAATGCAGGGTTCCAACTTTGCCTCCGATCAGCGCGGCAAGGACAAGTGCGTTCGTGACATCGGCTACTACCTCCGGATGGTCCAATACTGCCTGATCGCTGGCGGTACCGGTCCGATGGACGAATACCTGATCGCTGGCTTGGCTGAAATCAACAGCACCTTTGATCTGTCTCCTAGCTGGTATGTGGAAGCGCTGAAGTACATCAAGGCTAACCACGGTATCACTGGCGATCCTGGCACGGAAGCCAACTCCTACATCGACTACGCTATCAACGCCCTGAGCTAGATTGCGTTCACGTTGCCCGGCAGGGTAATCAGCTCTACGCCGTTTTGCGATCGGAGTTGATGACCTTACCGGGCAATTTTGCTTAACGCCGATATAACAAGATTGGCTAGGTTGGCTCATTTTAGTAGCCCAATAACAAATCAAGTAGGAGAAACAGTATGGCTGGTGTAAAAGAGTCTGGACGCCTGGGTATCAGTGCGTTCCAGGAAACCGATCCCACTGAACTCCGTCCGAATCGCAGTGAAGATAATGTCAACGCCGTGATTCGGGCTGCCTATCGTCAAGTTTTAGGCAATGAGCATATTATGCAGAGTGAGCGCCTGACTAGCGCTGAATCTCTGTTGCGGCAAGGTCAAATTACCGTTCGGGATTTTGTCCGTGCATTGGCACAATCTGAACTGTACCGCAGTAAATTTTTCTATCCCAATTTTCAAGTACGCTTCATTGAGCTGAACTATAAGCATCTACTGGGGCGTGCTCCCTATAGCGAGGCTGAGATCGCCTATCACGTTGACCGCTATACCTCTGAAGGCTATGAGGCTGAGATCAATTCCTATATTGATTCACCCGAATATCAACAGAGCTTTGGTGACAATGTGGTGCCCTATTACCGGGATTTGGTAACCACCGGGATTGGCCAACAAACGGTTGGGTTCACCCGTCTGTTCCAACTGTATCGGGGCTATGCCAATAGCGATCGTGCCCAAGCCCAGACGGCTCCGCGCCTGACCTGGGAACTGGCTCGTAACACAACGTCCCCGATTTCACCCCCCACCGCTGGTGCCTTAAGTGGAGCCTTGGGCGGTAACCGAGGTGACGTGTATCGTGTGCGGGTGATGCAGGGGCCTTCTGCAGCTGCACCCACGATTCGTCGCAGTACCATTGAAGTGTTAGTTTCCTTTGATCAACTGTCGAGCAAACTACAACAACTCAATCGGTCTGGTAGCAAAATTGTGAGCGTCCAGCCTGTTTAAGTAGTGCGGCAAAGATCAGCGATCGCAATGGCCTTCTGCCGCTCCAACCATGAGGTTACTCAGTCAGTTGTTTTTTGTTCCTGCTGGACTGAAAACCACGTCGCCAGTAATCTTTAATTACGAATAATTGTTCAGGTTGGATGAGCGATCGCTGTTCTTTCCCCTTCATAACCAGCACCCTCATTCCCTGCAAACACTGACTACCTGCAAACACCGACTAAAGGAGAGTATTTCAGTGCCTATTACCGCACAAGCGTCCCGCTTAGGGACTTCAGCGTTTAGTGATGCTGCCCCGATCGAACTGCGTCCCAATGCGACTGAAGACGATGTTAACGCTATTATCCGTGCTGCCTATCGTCAGCTATTGGGGAATGACTATTTGATGGCTTCCGAACGCCTGGTCATTCCGGAATCGCTGTTGCGGGACGGCAAGATTACCGTTAAAGAGTTCGTTCGTGCCGTGGCCAAATCGGAACTGTACAAGTCGAAGTTTTTCTACAACAACTTCCACAGCCGGGTCACGGAACTGAACTACAAGCACTTGCTAGGGCGGGCACCCTATGACCAGGCTGAGATCAGCTACCACCTGGATCTGTATGAAGACGCTGGCTACGAGGCTGATATCGACTCTTATATTGACTCACCCGAATATCAAGCGGTCTTCGGTGAGAATATTGTTCCCTACTATCGGGATTTGGTAACTACGGGTGCGGGACAGCGGACCGTGGGTTTTACCCGCCTGTTCAGCCTGTATCGGGGGTATGCCACCAGCAGCCGGGGACAATTCCAAGGCAACTATCCCAACCTGGTAACCGAATTGGCACGCGGTGAAGCCTCTGCGATTGTAGCACCGGGAACGCCCTACACCCGTCCATCCATGCGCGGGGTCCCCGTTAACAGTGCCTTTGGTGGCTCGGAAGCCTTTGGCTCAGGTCGCCTCTTCCGGGTGGAAATTGCGGCCCTCTCGAAGCCCGGTTATCCCAGCATTCGACGTTCCAATCGGGTTGTCATTATCCCCTTTGAGGAACTGTCCAACAACATGCAACGGGTACAGCGCCAAGGCGGCAAGATTGCTAGCATCACGCCCCTTTAAGCTGGATGATTGACTTGCTGCATCTCCCAGGCTTTGAATACCCTGAATACCCTGAAAAGGGTGGGGTGCGGTTGCAGTCAACGCCAGTGCAGGCAATATCCCCCCAGTTGTGAAGATTTCCTTCAAGATAACCGGGGGGTTCGCCTAATTTTTATACCCAGTTTTCTGTTTGCGTAACTTTTTGAACATTTTTGGAGCACAGCGATCATGTTGGGTACTCGGTATTTTCGCTATGAGGTAACCGGTCTTCGTCAAAACGAGGAAACCGATCGGATGAATGCCCCCATTCGTTCCAGCGGCAGTATATTTATCACGGTTCCCTATAGCCGGATGAATGAGGAAATGCAGCGCATTACCCGCATGGGTGGTCAAATCGTATCGATCTCGCCCATTGCCAGTGCCAAAGCCTAGGGGACCTCTACAGCGTTTCTCAAGCCTCTGAAGGACAGAAGTGCCTGATGAACGAGGGGCTTGAGCCAATTGCCTGCCCCTCACGGAGGCGACAACGGCTGTAGTGCTGATGCCTGATTAAATGTCTAACTCTGCTTATGTCCATGCAAGCAGCTAACTTTGGCGGTACACCCGACGTGTCACGGGTTGATGCAGCGGGTGATGAGTCGTCGCTGACCGTGGAACAGGCAATTGCTAATTTGCGTGGCCCTGACTTGGGGCTGCGCTATTATGCTGCCTGGTGGTTGGGCCGATTTCGGGTGGCCACTCCCGACGCGATCGCCGCTTTAATTGATAGTTTGGCCGATGATTCCGATCGGACCCCGGAGGGGGGCTATCCCTTACGGCGCAATGCCGCACGTGCCCTGGGGAAACTGGGAGATATCCAGGCTGTCCCGGCGCTGATCGAATGCCTTGCCTGTGATGACTTTTATGTCCGGGAAGCTGCCGCGCAAGCATTGGGCAGCCTGGGTGATCGGCGGGCAATTCCCCCCCTGATGGCATTATTAAACGGTGGCTTAGCCGCTGCCCAACCCCTTGATGATGGGGTTCGCCTGCGCCATCCCTATGCCGCCATTCTGGAATCCTTGGGTGAACTGGGAGCCACGGAAGCGGCTGCCCTCATTGAACCCTTCCTGAACCATCCCTTTGAACTGTTGCAATACGCGGCAGCGCGAGCCATGTATGCGTTAACCCAGGAAGCGGCCTATGCGGAACGCCTCGTGCGTGCCTTGTCTGGGGATAAACTACCCCTACGGCGGGCAGCGTTAGCGGATTTGGGGGCAATTGGCTACACGCCAGCAGCCACGGCGATCGCCCAAACCCTAGCGGAAAATAGCCTAAAGCTCATTTCCCTGAAAGGACTTCTGGAAAAGCAAGTCCAACAGACCCCCTTGCCCACCCTTTCGGAAGACGCAAGACGGGTCATGGTCCTGATGGATCAACTCTTGTAGGTGCCAGTGCATCCGTAATTGCAGGTTCGGAAATTGCAGGTTCGGAGAGTCGCTGGGATGCGATCGCCCAACCGATGCCTGAGATGACTGCCGATCGCCCCCTAGACGGATAGCATATAGGTAGCTCGTCCATGTTTGCCTCCCCACCTATCCCTGATGCTGATCCTATGTCAGATTCCTTGTTGCCCCTGATCCGTGCCGTTGAACAAGCCCATTCGGCTCCCCAACTGATCCAGGCTGTCCGAGCGCTGGCGGCCACTGGCCAGGAAGGCAGTATTCCCACCCTAATGGCGGTTCTTAGCTATAACAATCCTGGTGCTGCCGTAGCAGCAGTGGAAGGCTTAATTCAAATTGGCGAACCCGCCATCCCAGCCCTACTAGAGCAACTGGATCAGCACAACTATACGGCGCGATCGTGGGCGATTCGTGCCTTAGCGGGGATTGGTGATCCGCGCGGGTTAGTGATGCTCTTGGGGGCTGCGACGGCAGACTTTTCCATGAGTGTGCGGCGGGCAGCGGCACGAGGGTTGGGAACCATGAAATGGCACTGGTTTCCCACTGATCTCTTAGAAATTGCCCAGGAAGAAGCCCTAGAAGCGTTGCTCTTTGTGGCCCAGCAGGATGAAGAATGGGTTGTACGTTATGCCGCGATCGTGGGTCTTGAAACCCTGGCCACTGGGATTGGGCCAAACTATCCCCACTGGCGATCGCAAATTCACACCCAGCTCATCCAAATGACGGATAAAGATGCCAGTTGGGCGGTGCGAGCGCGGGCCTGCTTGGCGCAGGAGCAACTCCAAGCCGGAATCGCTCTAGCCCCCGTCGTCCAGGACACAAAACCCTCGCCCCTCTCGGCAACCGATTGGCAACAGATTCTTGAAACCCTGTATGCCCGTAAGGAGCAAGAGCGATCGGTCTTGGGCGAGGGTGATCCGCGTCGATATCGGGAATTGGCGATCGCCGTCTCACAGCCAGGATCTAGCACCTAAGTCGCTAAGCTCTAAATCAAGGGGGAGTCACGGTATGATCAAAACCAGTCGGCTGCCCTGGGTGGCTCAGCTATTGTTGTAATTGAGGCAGGGGATTAAGGGGGATTCAGGTGACAATGGATGTCATGGCATTTTTTGAGTTAAGTACGGGTAAATGGCGATCGCAACGCACCACCCATCACTTGGCCTTCCGGCGATCGGAAGCAGGGGAATCCGAGATCTACGTCAAAGCCTTACCTGCCCAAGACCCCAGCATTATTGAAATTTGCCAACTCCATCAAGTGGACCCCCAAACCGCGATCGGGGGAGCCTTTGTCTCCTGGAGTAGCTCAATGGCCTGGGATCAGGATGAGGAAAACCATGAAGGCACAACCGTGTTTGCCCTGATCCCGGATGTAGCGAATCCCCGCCAAGGCACCCTGCTACGGGAGCGGGGCTATGCCGAGATCATTCCAGTGGCAGGCCAATACTATATGGATGACGAGGATGCCCTCGTGCTGACGACCGAGTATGAAACCATGAGTTCGATCGAGCGCTTTTGGTTCCCTACCCCCAGTTTGCGGATGCGCACCAGCACGGTCAAACGGTTTGGGGGGTTTTCCACCGCGACCTTCTGCACGGAATGGCGGATTGAAGCGGACGATGCCACTGCGCCCCCCCCAACGACTGAGAACCCCTCGGCAACGGTAACCACAGCCACCGCACCAACCCCTTACCTTTCCTTCCTCGGCTGGTAGTGGCGGTCCTTGACACTCATCCTGACGACCCGTACCGATGCCTTTAGCCGAGGACTTGATTACCTCTACGGCCTGCGCTCTTTGGCGCTGATCCCGGATCTGATTGATATCGTCAACGATCGGGAAGGCCGGACTGCCATCTGCACCTGGATTGGGACCCACATCGACGCAGTTAATGCCCAACTGGATGCCAATGTGCAAGCCTGTCATGCCTGTTTTTTACCCTGGGAGCAGCCGCCTCTCCAGGTGTTTGCCGCCCCCTTAGCTCCTGCCTTTCGGGTAGACGGGGTATGTAACCTCAAGACGAACCCAATTACCCTCCTGATCGACGTGGGACGGGTGAGCCCGGCTGACTGGGGGCGGTTGGTGGTGCATGAGTATGCCCATGCCCAGGTCGGCTCCCCTGGACATCATCCCGCCTTTGCCCGATCGCTGACCCACCTCTGTCTAGAATTGGGATTGCCACCACCCGCCGCCGATGAGGATACCCTGAAAACCTATCCCCCTTATCGCCTAGCCGCTGATTCCCTAGCCTTTTGGCGAGGAGCCATACCCAACTGGCCAGATCAAGTAACGGTTTTGGGTGCCTCCCCGATCGTCGTCCCCTGACGGCCACAGGAAGAGCCGCGACTGCTCATGAGGCATCAACCAAAGCCGACAGTCACTTACCCAACTGCCATCGGGCTAATCCCTTACCAGGAAAGCACTTCAGCCATTTCTGAGCATCAGGTTAAGTTATGTAATTTTTATCAGACTAAATCGAATAATGCGACCACCATCCCGATATGATTATGAGTAGTTTTGTAAGATTTCGTAAGAAAAGGGAGATTTTTAGGCGTGGCAATTCCTCTCTTACAATATCCCCCCGTTTGCCAGAATCAGCGGGTGGTGAATTATGAGGTTCCGGGGGATGAACAGACCCGGATTTACTCCACCGACAACCTACTTTCCCCGTCAGACATGGGGGATCTGATTGAAGCAGCCTATCGTCAGATTTTCTTCCATGCCTTTGCGGTCGATCGGGAGCGGTTCCTGGAGTCGCAACTGCGCAATGGGCAAATCACGGTTCGGAATTTTATTCGCGGTTTACTGCTGTCCAATACCTACAAGCGCAGTTTCTACGATCTCAACAGCAATTACCGTTTTGTTGAGCAAACGGTACAGCGCGTGCTGGGCCGGGATGTCTACAGTGAGCGGGAAAAGATTGCTTGGTCGATCGTCGTTGCCACTAAAGGGATTAACGGCTTCGTAGACCAGCTACTCAATAGTGAAGAATATCTACAAGCCTTTGGGGAAAATATTGTCCCCTACCAACGGCGTCGCATCTTGTCCGGTCGCTCGACGGGTGAAGTGCCCTTCAACATTAAGTCGCCCCGTTACGATGCCTACTACCGGGCGAAACTGGGCTTCCCCCAAGCGATCTGGCAAACCACGGTGCGTCGCTATACCACCTACGATCGTCAACCCCGTGCTGGCAGTCCCGCCCTGTTCCTCAACATGGCCCGTGCCATCAATCCGCAAGGCAATCAACCCCAGCGGCTTTCAGCGCTCAATATCGACATTGAAAAGTCGGTTCCTCGTCGATAACAAAACGCTGGCCGACGGCAGTCTGCCAAGGTTGGGTAGGCGGCAGGGGGCGATCGCGTAAACGGTGCTATCTCCCGGCTAGCCTACCCGGTCACGTTCATCGTTCTGTCCCCGCGACTGCCCCATTGCCGTTTATTTTTATTCTCTAAAATCCCCAAAAAAAGGCCAAAAAAAAGAGAGGTCGTTGTCCGTTTTGCTCCTGCTAGTGCTACAGTTTTGTGCATGAACAAGGGAAAACGAACACAGACCCCCGAACTGAAGGTACAACTGTTGCGGGAGGGGATCGCAGAATCGGTTCACTGCGTCGAGGCGGTAGTTTGCGACGATCGCGGACGTGTCCTCTCCGTGGCCGGTAATTCGGAAACGGCAGCCTTTGTGCGATCGGCGCTCAAGCCTTTTCAGGCGCTAGCGGTCACCACAACGGGTACGCTGGCTCGCTATGGTCTCAACGATCGGGATCTAGCCATTATTTGTAGTTCCCATAAGGGCACTGTTGAACAAGCCCGACAGGCCTTTAATGTTCTCTGGCGATCGGACATTGATCCTTCGGCGCTTCAGTGCCCCACGCCACCGGGCAAGCGTAGCCCCTTGGAGCACAATTGTTCGGGTAAACATGCGGGGATGCTCACGGTTTGTCGGCAGCGGAATTGGCCTCTGAGTAGCTACACCCAATACAAACACCCGGTTCAGCAGCTTATCCTCAGCAAGATTGCGGAACTGTTGCGGATGCCCGCAGCGGAATTTATCGAAGCGCGGGATGATTGTGGTGCGCCCACTTACTTGTTTCAGATTAGTCAGATGGCCTGTCTGTATGCTCAGCTCAGTTCTGGCAACAACCTGGATATGGAGCGGATCAGCCGGGCGATGACCAGCCATCCTGATTTAATCGCTGGGGAGGGGGAGTTTGATACGGTCTTGATGCAACTGACCCAGGGCGAACTGGTGAGTAAGGGGGGAGCCGAGGGAATTCAGTGTATTGGCCGCGTGGGCGAAGGGATGGGGTTGGCGATTAAAGTGCGGGATGGAGCCAAACGGGCCAAACATGCGGCGGCGATTCAACTCCTCAAGCAATTGGGTTGGATTACTCCAACGATTGCAGAGACCCTGTCAGAAACCTTTAGCAGCCTCAGCTCTTACAAACGCTTGGAGGTGTTAGGGGAACTTGCGCTGCTTTAAACTGAGCTACGGCGGCCCCAGCTTTTAGGATTAGGGAAGGTATGGATTGGGAGATACGCCAGTCGAATTGGGCTTCCTGAAAACCTTGCTGCGATCGCGGCTGTTCCCTGGCGCGGTAGAGATGGAAGGTGTTGAAAATCCCGATCGCCTCAGCCTCATAGCTGGGTAGGAGATTACTGGGGAGAAACGGCAAGATTTGCTGGGGGGATAATTCCGTTCGATAGAGACTGAAGAAGAGGTAGTCCTTGCGTCGGGTATTGGCCGCAATAATTTCCTTTAGCTGGGGTTGATTGGTATCAACCAGTTTTTCACACTCCGGTTGCAGGGCTGCCCCAATAATCGGTAGTTTGAGGGTACACACCTCCGTTTTCAGGTACTCCGATAAATGCTTAACCGCAAAAGCGTTGTAGTCTGCCTGGGAAGGATTGGTCATTGCGAGCGCCACGCCGCTACCGGCTAAACAGGCCCCTCCGAGAATCATGATCCTTGGCAACTTCATATCCCGCTTTTCCCCACATCCGTGATCTTCGCGTTTGCCGCGATTACGAGGTATGGCCTCGATCGCACTTGGTTATCAACCAGAGCAGCAGGGCTAAGCAACCCAGGCCACTGGCTCCCATCAAGGGATTTTGATCCACCCCCGTCACCCAGGGGGGAACCTGCCCGGTATAGCGTACCCACTGGCCAACGCTGACCAGATAATAACCCCAAACTAGGCCCGCATGGAGACCGATGCTCAAACCGAGGCGGTGATGTGTGGCTCCCTTGGCTCGAATCATGATCATGGCCAGCATGACTAACCCCGGAAATTGCCACGCCGTGCGCAGGATTTCTGCCAGTGGCTTGATAAAGTGTAGCGTTGCGAAAATGAGGCTATTGACCCACAAACTGGTTTTAAACGAGTAATCCCGTCGTAGCTCATCCCACAGCCAGCCGCGAAAGAGAAGTTCCTCCGCAAAGCCGATCGCTAACCCCACCAGTAACCCTTCGCCAATCACCGCCCAACGGGGGAGCGATCGCCACACTAGCCATCCCAACACGGCCTGGACAAGGAACAGGCCCAGCAAGCTCCCCAGCCCTAACCCCAGTCCAACCAGGCACTCCTGACCATTGGTGCGATTCCAAACCAGACCATATCGCCGGAACAATGCAGCTGACTGGTAAACCCGCTTTCCCCACCAGGCGACCAATAGCAAAAATTCCACGTATAGCAGGAGCAAGGCCAGGGAACTGGCCCAGGTCGTATTGCGCCCAAGGCTATACAGTGGCAAGGCTAGAGGCAGCCAGAGCACAGCCAGGAATAGCACAAAACTGATAATGCGTTTCGGTGCCGGAGCCTGGGCTAGCTGGGTGAATTGAATGTTCAAGGGGACCTGATAGAAGTATGGGTGGGATAGCCGTCCCAGTGGTTGCTAACCCGTGGTAGCCGTTCGTTCCCTACTCATCTGGCTCGATCGTGCTCGTGAGGCCGTGGTTTTTCAAGGTTTCACAGTAAAATTCGGCATGTTCGAGGGCGCAGGTAATCACCAGGGCAATCCCATTGGTATGGGCTTCCATCATAATGCTGACCGCTTGCGGTTGAGTCAGACTAGGGACCGTACTCATAAGGACCTGGACCACATATTCCATTGAATTGAAGTCATCGTTATGCAGCAAAACTCGGTAACGAGGGGCGATTTTCCGAACCGTCGATCGTTTTTCAAGGGTTTCTACAGACATAACGTTATCCTCCTATCTGTACGGCTGCCCCCCAAGTCATCTTCGCGGGGCCAGCCGGGACCTGCCGTGGGCATCAACCTGAAGCCATAGACAGACATGCCCACCGGCGCTGGCTGGGGGGCAGGATATAGTGTCGGACTCTAGATGGCAGAATCGCGACATTAAGCTAAGCATGGTGCTATGGTAGCACGGCTAAAAGCTAGCCTCAGTCAGCACCCTCACACCTCAGATCAGTCGCGATTGTTACCATCCGGTGAGTAAAACCAGTTCCAGAGTTCCCCCAGCACGGACATCCCCTCGTAGAATGGAGGAAACATAACTTAATGGTTTCCCGCATCTTTACCTTAGGTTTCTATGATGCCAAAAGTTGAGATCTATACCTGGAGTCGTTGCCCCTTTTGTTTGCGGGCCAAGGCGCTCCTGACCCAGAAAGGGGTTGAGTTTACGGAATACTGTATTGATGGCGATGAGTCTGCCCGACAGGTGATGGCAACACGGGCCAATGGACGACGATCGCTGCCCCAAATCTTTATCAACGACCAACACATTGGCGGCTGTGATGACATCTATGCCCTCAATGACGAGGGTCAGCTCGATCCCCTATTGCAGGCCAGCTAGATGAAATTTGCCTTTATTATTGACCCGATCACGAACCTTGATCCTAGCCACGATACCAGTGTCGCCCTTATGGAAGCAGCCCAACTACGGGGCCATAAGGTCTGGATTACCCAAATCGAGGCGCTGAGCGTTGCTGAGGGGAAGGCGTGGGCGAGCTTGCAGCCTGTGCGTCTCAATCCGGTGTCCTTGGTAGACGGGATCTGGCAAATCCCCCAGCCCTGGTACTGGTTAAACCATACGGGGGCGACCCCCCCGGCTGCACCCGTCCCCATGCCATTGGAAACGATGGATGCGGTTTGGATGCGCACCGATCCCCCCGTGACTATTCCGTACCTGTACGCTACCTACCTGTTGGATTATATTGACCCAGCCAAAACCCTGGTGATCAACCAACCCCAGGGGATTCGGGCGGCGAATGAAAAGATGTATGGGTTGCGGTTCAAAACGGCGATGCCGACGACGATCGTCAGTCAGGATAAGGCGACAATTCGTCAATTTGTCGAACAGCAGGGGGCTGCCGTCTTGAAACCGCTAGGCGGTAAGGCGGGGGAAGGGATTTTGTTCCTGACGCCGGACGATCGCAATTTTAATTCTCTGGTGGAGATCAGCACCCAACAGGGCAAGGTGCCGGTGATTGTGCAGCAGTATTTACCCGATGCTAAATTGGGCGATAAGCGCATCATCCTGCTCAATGGGGAACCGATCGGGGCGGTGAATCGCATTCCCACGGGCCAAGAGTTTCGGGGCAATATGGCCGTGGGCGGTCGGGTGGCGGCGACGGAAATGACCGATCGCGAGTATGAAATCTGCGCTGCGATCGCGCCAACGTTGCAACAGGACGGTCTGTATTTTGTTGGCATTGATGTGATTGGGGGGTATCTGACCGAAGTCAATGTCACTAGTCCCACGGGCATTCGGGAGATCGATCGCCTCACGGGTAGCCAAGTTGCCCATCGCGTGATCGAGTGGGTGGAGCAGCAACGGGGATAGGTTTAAGTTTTGAATTTTGAATTCTACCTGCAAGCAGTCTGTGGCTAAACAAACGGCGATCGTCGGGCAACTGGGGGAAGCGATCGTAGCCCAGTGGTTACAAGTCCAGGGCTGGGAGGTGCTGGCGCACCGTTGGCATTGTCACTGGGGGGAGATTGATCTCATTGTCCGGAGTGGGGCGTTACCCGCTGGAGCGATTCCCCAGGGAAGGGGCGACGGGGATGCGGATGGGGTGAACCCAATGCCTAACCAGCCAACCGTTGCCTTTGTGGAGGTCAAAACCCGTCAGCAGGGGAATTGGGATGCTAATGGCTTGTTGGCGATTACCCGGCAAAAGCAGGCCAAACTCTGGAAGGCGGCCCAATTATTTCTAGCGGATGCCCCCCACT
>CAZHXN010000013.1:41643-44658 GCA_964536415.1 uncultured bacterium | reverse complement strand
TCGGTTTGATGTGGCGTTGATCACCTATGGCCCTGCCCCCCGGTTGCGGTCTGCACCTGTGCCAGTTCCTGGGGATGGCGAGTCGGCTGGGGAGGGGGCGATCGCCCTGGGACAACCGGTGTATCGAGACGGTTACTGTTTGACGTTGGCCACCTATCTGCCCCATGCCTTTGAGGGGCTGGAGGTTTAGGGGCGGCGATCCACTAAGCTAACGGTATGACTGAACCGTTACCTCCCAAGTTTTCTACCCATCTGTTAGATGCGCGACTGGCCCAGGAACGGGAGCGCAATGAGGCCGATCGCCAGCAGGTTTTGGTGTTAGCGTTGGCCTGGTTGGCCGCGAATGGGCAACGCTTTGGCATCGATCGCGGGTACTTATTTGGTTCGGTGACACAACCGGGGCGGTTTCGACGGGATTCGGATGTGGATTTGGCGGTGGAAAGTTTGGGACCCGGGGACCCGTTTGGATTAATGGCTTATTTGGGACTAGCAATCGATCGTGAGGTGGATTTGGTGCCGCTCGATCAGTGTGATTTTGCTGAGAAGATTCGACGCACAGGAGTGGCATGGACCGCGAACGAATTGCCGGATTAACAGCAGAGCTAACGGCCCAAATGCGGGTGATTGAACGAGTATACCAGCGGCTCTAAGCGCGAGTGGCGGCGGGCTTAGACACGCCCGGACAGTTGGATAGTGTGGCCTATCAACTCCATAACTATTACGGCGCGGTAGAGAATTTGCTGAAGATGGTGGCGACAGCGTTTGAGAATCAGATTGGGATGGGCGGAGAGTGGCACCGAACCTTGTTGTTGCGCATGAGCCAGCCCGTCCTGGGCATTCGTCCGGCCTTTTTGACGGAGCCAACGTTGGATGGGTGAAATCGCTTGCGCGGGTTTCGTCATTTTGTTTGCCACGCCTATGGAGCGGAGATCGATCGCGCCCAGTTGCAGGCGAATTTGGCGGTGTCTAGCCAGATTCAGCCGTTATTGGTGACGGATTTGCAGGCATGTGCAACGCCTGCACCTGCCCCAGGGCTGCTACCCCCTGCTATTGTAACTGCTCATGCAATTTGGCGAGGATGTCGTCGCGTCCAGTGAAATAAGGATTTCGTTGAAACGGCACCCGAAAAGCTTGCGGAGTGGGCGGTGCTGCCGGATAGACATCATGATTCTCGACGAAGACATTGGTGTTGTCTTCCCCGGTATTGACCTGATAGTTGGTGCCCCCCGTATTGATCTGGCTCAACCTACCACCCCCCACCCTCAGTGGTTGTCGTTCCTCCCCAATTGTATGCCCTCGGTCTAATTCGACACTGTCTCCCCTGCCAAGACGAGCGTTTCGTCATAGAGCCGACGACTCATCCGAAAATTGGCCTCATCGATCAAGGCATCTAAAATTGGCCGGACATCAGCAATTAGCCCTTGACGCTTTGCCACCAGCAAGATTCCAATAACACCTGTAATTCTTAACCCTTGACGTTTTGCTTCGATCCGTCCTAAACGTTCATCAATTAACAATTGCGTCGCTTGCAACTCGATCGCCAACACGATCGCATTGGCCTCACCCGGATCAAACCTGCGTTCACGTTCCAACCTTTCCGCTTCGGACAGAGCCTGGACCGTTCTAACCGCCAACCAGTTAACCGTCTTTACCGTTTGGGTGACCGGATGGTTAGCCCCATTTTCCAGGAGTTCTTGGTACACCACCGTCGGAACAACAACCGTCCCAAATAGTTGAGGTAATAAATCCCCATAACCAACCACAATCAAATTTGCGATCGCTGAAGTGTCACTAACAACAATCACAGTAGCCCCAAGTCCTTGAGATTCCTTACATCCTCATGCAGTTCATCCACATCGTAGTGAATACCAAGATTTTTGGATGCCAATAGTGCCTGAAATTCAAGTTGGGTTATCCTTAGACAACGGCTAGCACTCCCCAAGGTAATTTTCTCCTGTTGAAACAGCAACAGCACCAATTCTTGCAGCAACTCTGACTCAGAGAGTCCAGACGCCTGAACTAATTCATTAGGAATCACGAGACTCATGGGGAATCACCTGGTACAAAACAACGATCGCAATCATCCCGACCCCTACGAGACAGGGGGATCCCTTAATGGTGATGATGTTCACCGCCAAAGAAATTCGTATTCTCTGGCCCCGTCTTCAACTGATAATTGGTACCACCGTAATTAATCTGATTCATACTGCTGCTGTCCTCAATCTGCATCAGTTTAATCCTCTACGCAAACGCCCGGACTTCCTCCGCAAACGCCGGTTGCTTCTCCATTGCCACACCCAAATGCTTCGTGATCGTCGCCAACGCCTCGCGATCGCCCTGCTCCACCCGCACCAACGCCTCATCCAACTTGCCAGATTTCCCCCGCAACTGCACCACAATCCGCTGACGTAACACCTCTACCTTGGCGATCGCCGCCTCCCTAAACTGTTCTGCCAGTTTACCCGCCCTCGCTTCAACGAACTTCTGAAACGCTAAATTCACGATCGTACTGGCCGCGATCGTACTCACCGGATCTAACATTTCCCGACCTCCTGCTTGATTACGCCTACTCCGGCACGATCTCCGTTACCACGCGACCGCCGCTCACCACAACCGTTTGCACCGAATCCTTAAACTTACCCGTGGCCCGTGGTCCCGTCAGGTGCAAGGGAGGATCGGCCTGTTGATAGCTCACATTACCAACCGCGTCCATCTGCTGTGTGGGGATCATCCAGGTAAGGCGATCGGCCCGTAACTTGGCCTGCCGTTCCGGTTCGGTGCCGTAGACATTACCCGTGAGGGTGGCCACCTCCTGCTTAAGATCCAATTGCCCCTGATTGGCAGTCAGGTTAATCCGATCCTGGCGATGGAAAATCTGCACGGGTTGATCAGCCAGAACCTGTTGCTGTTGGGTTTCCCAAACCAGAAGGTTACCCTTCACCTCCAAGGGCGGATCTTGTAGGGTTAACACCACATTTTGTTTCAACGTCGCGATTTTGCGCTTGAGATCGACGA
>CAZHXN010000013.1:0-41608 GCA_964536415.1 uncultured bacterium | reverse complement strand
TCACCTTGTTGTCCTGGTAGCGATCAATCTCAATCAAGCGGCGGGGGCGGGTTTGATTCCCGGCGGCAGTGGGGGGCGGGGTGAGTAACGGCAATTGATCCCCGATTGTGAGCTGCTCCTGTTTCAACTCCCAAATGGCCTGTTCCGTGCGCAGTTGCAGGACGGGATCTTTCACCTCAGCCACAATCGCTCCCACCAATTCAATCCGGCGCTTGCGACTATAGGCGCGGGCCTCCTGGGCCTTGATATCTAATTGGGGATGGGTGCCCGATAACTGGTGCCGCACCACAAGAACGTCCTCCTTGGGGCGCCACTCCACCTCATTGCCCCGCAACACGGCTTTATCCTGGATATCGATCGCCGTAATCTTACCCCGGAGAAAAATCCTTTCCCCATCCTGCTCAATATCGGCCCGCTCCGCCTCCAGGCGATACACCACCTTGCCACCCTGGAACAATTCTCCACGGGGGTTTTCCACTTGGGCTAACCCCGATTGGCGATCGTAGGTGGCCTGATCCGCTTTGACCCGCCAGAGCAGGGTCCCCTTTTCATCCGGTTGTTCCAGGGTAATGTTACTGAGGGTCAAGCTGCTGCTGCCACGGGCCTCTTCCACATCCGCTGCCAGTTTGTCCGTGGCCCGCTCCGTATTCCGGCAAGCAACCCCAGCCACGAGCAGGAGCGTTAGCAACACACCCGCCCGACCCCCGACCCCCAACCCACTCCGAAAATTAGCCCAAAGCCTAGCCCGAAATAACCGGGCAAGAACTGGCGATGCCATAGCGTCTTGATCCCAACATGAGCAACAGCGTGCCGGAAAACGGGGGCACTGACCCGTCCCTATTATGGCCGATGGGGATGGGGACGGGGTTCCTCCGGTTGGGCAAACTCCAGGTTCGTGAGGGGCCGGTAGGTATAGGTAGAGCGGCTGGTTTTTTGAATATCGTCCTTGATACTTTCAAGGTCAATATAGCGATCGGCGACGTTAATCAGGCTATCACTGGTCATCGATCGCAAGCTGATCACCTCCACCCGCACCCCGCGATAACTCACCGCATTCACCGCATAGGCCAAATCGCCATCGCCACTGACCAGGACTGCCGTATCGTAGGCCCCCACCAGCGCCATCATGTCCACGGCAATTTCTACATCCAAGTTGGCTTTCTTAGACCCATCCGGCAATTGCACCAGATCTTTGGAGATCACCCGATACCCATTGCGCCGCATCCAGAGCAAAAAGCCCTGTTGTTTCTCATTGGTCCGATCGACCCCGGTATAGAAGAACGATCGCAGCAGACGGGAACCCGCCGTTAGTCGGCACAGCAATTTGGTGTAGTCAATTTCAATCCCCAATTGCAGGGCGGCGTAAAACAAGTTAGACCCATCAATAAAAATAGCAACCCGACCACGATTTTCCAAAACCTGTTCCGGTGTGAAAACGGGATCTGTTGAAAGATTTTCAAACATTGTTGTCGTGCCTCTGTTTTTTTAATAGACACCGCCCAGCGGCGATAACCCACTGGGAAGTGGAAGTGTTATTTAAGCAATCGGTGCGGGAGCCACATCCTGCCGTTCTAAACGGCGGAAGACAGGGTCGGGTTCAGCTAAAGCTTGGCCAGCCGCCAGCATCCCCCATTGGGCGTGTTGGGCAAAGGGTGCGATCGCGGCAATCCGGGCGCGATCGTTAAAATCAACAGCAAATCCCAACTGCTGGTAAATTTTTGTACTGGTAGTCGGAATAACGGGGGATAACAAATAGGCCGCCAAGCGAACTGCTTCCAGGAGGACATATAACACTGCATTAGCCTCAGCCGTCTGCCCCTGCTTATACAATTGCCAGGGAGCTTGCTCATCAATGAACTTATTGCCCGCTTGCACCAATCGCAAACAGGCAGTGCA
Source organism: uncultured bacterium (assembly GCA_964536415.1). Classification (GTDB taxonomy): domain Bacteria; phylum Cyanobacteriota; class Cyanobacteriia; order B231; family B231; genus Trichothermofontia. Next base: position 39,712 of record CAZHXN010000013.1, on the reverse strand, counting down.
GGCGTCGCTAAAAGCCAGTTGGCGGTAAGCTTGTTGCACGGATTGGCCCAGGGGAGCCGCGATCGCCACGAGGGGATGATCGGCGGGAAGATCACCCACCGCGATCGCTGGGACCTTTTGATCACAGTATCGACTGGCCAATTTAAGCACCCGATTGAGCAAATTCCCCAGATCATTGGCCAGATCAGCGTTGATGATGTTAATGAAACGCACTTCACTAAAATCCCCATCACGACCAAACTCGATCTCCTTCAGGAAGTAATAGCGCAGGGCATCGGCCCCATAGGCGGTGACTAACTGGAAGGGATCAAGGGTATTGCCCAAACTCTTGCCCATTTTCTGGCCATCCTTGGTGAGAAATCCATGCCCAAACACCTGGCGGGACAGGGGCAAACCTGCCGATAGTTGCATAGCAGGCCAATAGACCGCATGGAACCGCAGGATATCTTTACCAATGAGGTGCAAATTAATCGGCCACCAGTGGGCGATCGCATTCGCTAACGTGGGTTCTGCTTCTGGATCAAGCAAAGCCGTCACATAACCCAGGAGGGCATCGAACCAGACATAAAGGGTGTGGCTGGGATCAGTAGGAACGGGAAATCCCCAGTCCAGATTCACACGCGAAATGGAGAAATCCTGTAACCCTTGCTGGACAAAACTGAGTACTTCATTACGCCGACTTTCGGGCTGGATAAAGTCGGGTTGGTCGGCATAAAGCTGCTCTAATTTGGCTTGGTATTTCGATAACCGGAAGAAGTAATTTTGCTCATCACGCCACTCCACCTGCTGATTGGGGTGCAGTGGACAGCGTTTTTCACTCAATAGGTCCCGTTCTTCTTTAAATTCCTCACAGGAAACACAGTACCAACCTTGCTGACGCCCCAGGTAGATGTCCCCCTGATCCCAAACGCGTTGAAAGAATTCCTTGACGATCGCGTGGTGGCGATCGCTCGTGGTCCGGCTAAAGCGATCGTACTGAATATTGAGGCAATCCCAAAGATCGGCAAACCGTGCCACGATCGTATCGCAGTGAGCCTGGGGCGACTGGCCGCGACTTTCGGCGGCCCGCTGGATTTTTTGCCCATGTTCATCCGTACCCGTGATCAGGAGCACTTCATGGCCTTGCAACCGCTGAAACCGGGCGATCGCATCCGCAGCCAGCGTCGTATACGCACTGCCAATATGGGGCACATCGTTGACGTAATAAAGCGGTGTGGTAAGGGCAAAGGTTTTCCGTGTTTGTTCAGAATTTTTATTAACAGAACTCATAGAAACATTAACTTTTTCTTATTTGAACGATCAGCAACCGTTTCCTATTCTATTACCTGATTGTCACGGGATAAGGGAAGGGGAGACGTATTGACCATCCGCTCCCATTGCCAATGGCCAGAGAGCAATTCCAATATCCCGGCCCTCAATTCACAGGTTTTGCATTGACTGTTTCAATTGGGCTGCTGGTTGTGATGCTCAGTATTTACACGGAAAGAAGGATACCTGCTCATCCAATTCTCCAGAATATCTCGTAGCCAAAGCTGTCCCAGCCATTAATCATCAACACCCCTATTATCGTCTGTTGCACCTGGGAAAGCGGTCGATCCTTGCAGCGTTAGCCCCTAGCAGGCAGTTATCCAAAACCTGGTCTAACCGATCAGGAGGGCTGCCTGTAAGTCCGGGTAAACCTCGAACCGTAAACTCGCTAAGTACAGACTCGCTAAGTACGCTAGTCTAAAAATCAGACGTTAGCATTTGTAAACACTGGCTGACTCTCGTCTACGTGTAAACACGCATTCATTAGCCCTTGCCTACTGACATATTTCGACTCGCTTCTGCCTATCGGTCTCTATGAACATCTAACATGTGAGGGTTGCACTATATCAGCTTCTCTTGACTTTGTAAACTATTTTTTCATGATAGCGCGTTTAGCTGGAGGTCGCTATTCCCCATCCGGTTGAGCAGCATTCCCTAACAGCAGGCCACTCGTCAAACCGTCTAACCTTGCTAATGAACGATACTGCCAATGAACGTGCCTAACGCAATGAAGTTACTAGATCTGGCCCCTGTGCGTCCGCTGGCCCCGCTGCTGGTCTATTTACCAGGGATGGATGGGATGGGCACCCTGTTTGACGCTCAAGTTCCCCACCTGAGTCGTTGGTTTACCCTGCGTGGCTTGGCGATCGCGCCAGACCTGCCTCTGGATTGGGTCACCCTTGCCCAACGGCTGGCTGCGTTGATTAAGCAGGAGCAGCAACTTACCCCGCAGCGTCCGGTCTATCTGTGTGGGGAGTCCTTTGGGGGGTGTGTGGCCCTGCAATTTGCGATGCAGTTTCCGCAATGGGTCGATCGCTTAATTCTGGTCAACCCGGCCTCATCCCTACCGCGTCAGCCCTGGCTACACGGCAGTGGTTGGCTGGCCCAATGCCTACCGCCCTGGCTGTATGATCTGTCTTGTCTAGCGCTGGTTGAATTGCTGGTAAACCGCGAGCGGGTAACAGCAGCGATCTATCGCACCTTGTTGCAGACCGTGCGATCGCTCCCCCAGAGTACTGTGGCGGGGCGCTTGGAACAACTGCGCCGGTTTGTCCCCGCCCCGACGGCCCTGCGCCAAATTCGGCACCCTACCCTGATTTTGGCTAGTGGAGCCGATCGCCTGTTACCCTCTGTCGCTGAGGCAAACTATTTGCAACAGCAGCTTCCCCACGCGCGATCGCATCTCTTACCCCGCAGTGGTCATGCCTGTTTATTGGAATCTGAGGTACAGCTACACGTCATCCTGAGCCAATATGGTTGGTTAGTCCCCAGGGAAGTCTCCCAGGAGAGAGGAGAGAAAAGAGAAGAAAGGAATGAGAAGGGAGAAGAGAGGGTGTTAGCGAGTAAGGAAACCCAGTATGGCAGTTGATCCTCTGATGCCAAGGACAACGACCTCACCGCCTTTGCTAGCGAGGTAAACCCCTATGAATGAAGTTAGAAACGGTTCTACTCTATTAATTTCTATTAATTGACAGGCCGAAACTGGGCAAAGTGGTTGTTGTGGAGTTAGATGAGTTCTGGCCTCTCGTCGAGTTAAAAAAACTGCGTATGGATCTGGAAGCTGTGCGGAAGAGAGTTGGCTCCTAGGGTAGGCAGCGATCGTCGCCAACTTACTGGCTTCGCGATCGCCTGGGTACAATTGTAATAACCTACTCCGACAAACCTCGCCAAGAAATAGCTAAGGAACCTATAATGACGCAAATCGCAGTGGAGAAAGTATCATGAGCAGCCCGATCGTCACCCAAGTCATTGACGAAATGAACACATTAGCTGATGACCTGCAACAACAAGTTCTAACCTTAAGTTCTAACCTTTATCATCACCCTAAAGCAACACCACCAACATCCCCCTCGTGATACCTGGGACGTACTAGAATCTCTTGCTGGAACAATTGAAGCCCCTAGCGATTGGTCAGCCGAACATGATCATTATCTATACAGTACGCCCAAACGACAGGAAACCGATGCATGACTCTAAATCACCTAAGTACAATTGTAATAGCCTATCTCAACAAACACAGTGAAAACCCCAACAAAAGCAGTTGAATGATGCAAACCACGATCGACATTCCAGACGATCGTCAACCCTATCAATAGAGAAAATCCTAACTCTAAGGCCCGACCAGCCTGCTATTCAAGCCAGCGACAGTAGGTTGTAAAATCTTTGATTAACGTGATTTTTAACCAACGCTGCCGCTTAACGCAGGTATCTCCACCATGACAGTCACCCCGACCGCCCCCTCTGCCGCCATCCCCGCCTTTTGCGAAGGCATTCAGTATTTCGGCGAACTGCCCCCCCACTTCGACCAGTACGGCCAAACCCCCGTCATCGCCAGCGGCCACACTGCGATCGCTGATGTCACCGATCGCGCCGCCGCCTACCAAACGCTGCTGACCGCCGATGCCCTGCGTTACCTCATTCTGCAAATGACCGCCAGTAAAGCATCGGGTCACCCCGGCGGTTTTGCCAGTCAGGCGGAAATCTACGCCGCCCTCACCCTCCTGGGTCACAAAAACATCATCACCGAAGTCGGCCACCACGCCCCAGGGTTTTATTCGGCCATGTTCCTCGATCGCTCCCTAGAGGCGATGGGCATCTACACCGTGCAGCAATTGCGCGATCGCTTCCGCGAAATGCACGGGTTACTGGGCCACCTGTCGGGTTACATCCCTGGCCTGCTCAATCCCGCCGGTCCCCTCGGCCAAGGCCAACACTTTGCAATGGCGGCGGCGCTGCTGCATCGCGATATTCTCTTCCCTGTGACGATCGGTGATGGTGGCATTGGCGAACCCTACGTCATGAGCAGCATGGCCCACTTCCACACCGCCTTCCCCGGCGTTACAAACTTCCTGCCCATCCTGGTCTGGAACGGCTACTCCCAGGAACACCACAGCATGGTCTCGACCAAATCCGATGAGGAAATGATGGCCTACTGGACCGGTAACGGCTTCGAGGAAGTGGTGTTGGTGGATGCCAAGGACTTTGATGACCAGAACCAGCCGGGACCGTTTGTCGATAGCACCCGCTTCTCCTTTGAGCAACGCCTTGCCTTCACCCAATCGGCACTGGTGGCCACCGATGAGGCGATCCGCTCTGCCCTGAGTGGGACGCTGACGGTGCTGATTATTAAACAACTCAAGGGGGCCGGCGTCCATGCCTATGGTTCCAAATCCCATAACCTCTACGCCCACCACACGCTGGATAACCCCAATATTGTCAGTGCGCTCAAGGCGCGGGCACTCCATCCCGACGCCTGGCAACTGGTGCGCACCAACTGCGAACGCGCCCATGGTGGCCCCGCTGCCCAAACCGTGGTGACGGAATTTGAATACCCCCTGCCGCCGATTCCCAGCCTACCGCTAAGCGAGTATGCGATCGGGGCTAAACAGGTGGCTACCACAGCAATGGGCCAACTCGTGGCCCACGTGGGTCAAGCCGATCCCAACTTCCTGGTGACTAACGCCGATGGTAACGAAGCGTCTGGGATTGCCAACATCAACCAGGCCCTCAAGATTATTCACCCCACGCCGGATGAACTGTATAACCAGGGACCGATAGGGCAAGTCTACGAACCCCTGAGTGAAGATGCCTGTGCCGGATTAGCGGCTGGCTTGGCCCTCATGGGTGCCCGCACCCTCTGGTGTTCCTACGAATCCTTTGCCATCAACGGCCTGCCCATCTGGCAAACCGTTACCCAGGCAATGGCGGAACTACGCCGCGCCACCCCCTCAACGATCGCCCTGTTCACGGCGGGTGCTCTGGAGCAAGGTCGCAATGGCTGGACCCACCAACGGCCCGAAATCGAAAATTACTTCGCGGCCATGATGCGTAATGGCAATGTTTTCGCCCTTTTTCCCCCCGATGCCAACAGCATTCAGGTCTGTTATGAGTGGGCACTGACGACGTGCAATAAGGGAATTACGATCACCGCCAGCAAATCCCCCTTGCCCGTGCGGACTACCTTTGAGCAAACCCGTGAAGCCCTGCGCCACGGGGGCGTCACCCTTCAGAAATTACCCGGAAAAGGCACGATCGTCTTTGCGGTGATTGGCGATATGCCCTTGATTCCCGTCTACGCTGCTGCTGAACAACTTCAGGCCCAAGGGATTGGCTCCCGCATTGTCTCGGTGATCAATCCCCGACGGCTCTATCGGCCCACAGATACGGGCTGGGAGACCTGCTCCTTCGCCGATGGTGAGTTTTTGGATGATACGGGGTTCGATCGCCTCTTGGGTGGCGATGTCCTGCTAGGCGTCACGGGGGGCACCAGCGCCATGTTGGAACCGATCATGTTGCGCAGTCGCGCCCAACGGGATGTTTTTGCTTGGCGGCGGGGCGAAACCACGGCTTCAGCGGATCAACTTATGACTTTTAATGGCATTACGCCTGAGTCCTTAGTGCAGCGGGCCACGACCTTGCTGGGTGTATAGGGCTGGGCATACAGGGCTGGAGGCAGGGGACGACATGGGCTTATCTGGTCGGTACCTTCCAGAACAAGGGCTGATGTTGAGTTCCCTGCGGCCTTGGCTCAGAGCTGAGTCGCCCCCCCAAAAGACCTGGTTGCTGTAGCAGCATAACCCACTTAGCCCCGCAATCCCTCACTACCAGGTGGGATCGGCATAGAGATTGATGGTAATTTCGGTGGGACCGTTGGGGACGGCGGTAATGCAGGCACAAATCGATTCACAGTCTGCCCCGGCTTCGAGATCTACTTCACAGGCATGACAGGAACCCATCAAACAACCGGTGGGAATTGTCACCCCCGCCCGATCGGCGACGGTGAGTAATGGTTCGCCCGGTGCCGCCGCGATCGTCACCTGGTTGGGTAAAAAGTGAACTTGTACCGACATATGCTTGACCACAGGGAGGATAGTGTACACAGGTTAGAACGACAGGGGGGTATCCGTTCCAGGGAGGAAAGTTGGGTCGAGAATTTGGGCAATCGTATAGGGGCAAGTAGCCGGAAAAATAGCTGGCCCGGTTTCTTTGTCGGCACTTTTTCGGCACCAATAGTCGCAAGCTGATAGGTGCTGTCTAAGCTTTTTAAGGCACTTCTCCGTAGAGATCGTAAACATCGGCATGGGTAATTTTCGCCGGGATAATCGTGCCTAACCGGGCACTCCCTTGCAGGTATACCAGACCGTCTACTTCTGGGGCAAAGCGGGCCGATCGCCCGATCAATTCACCAGTCGCTGGATTTTCCTGCTCAATGAGGACATCCACGACCTGCCCCACCTGGGCCTGGTTACGACGCAACGAAATCGGCTGCTGGACTTGCATCAGAGCTTCACGCCGCTCATCCATGACGGCTTGAGGGACAGGATTGGGCAAATCGTAAGCAGGGGTGCCTTCCTCTGGGGAAAAGGTAAAGACGCCCACATGATCAAATTCGTGACGCTGGACAAAGTTGAGTAGGTGCTCGAAATGGGCTTCGGTTTCCCCTGGGAACCCCACGATAAAGGTTGTGCGGAGGGTGGCACCGGGCAGCGCTGCCTTGAGGCGATCGATAATCTCATCATTGACCCGACCTTGCCAGGGACGATTCATGGCCCGCAGGACCTCCGGATGGGAGTGTTGCAGGGGCAGATCCAGATAGGGCAACACATTAGGGGTTTCCTGCATGGCTGCCAGCACATCGGGGGTGAGGCCCGTGGGATAGGCATAATGCATCCGAATCCAGGGAATGTCCACCCGTCCGAGGGCACGCAGCAGATCCGCCAAGCGCGGTTTGCCGTAGCGATCTAAACCGTAGTTCGTGGTAATTTGCGAAATCAGGATTAATTCCTGCACGCCCTCAGCGGCGAGATGTTCGGCCTCGGCGACGATCGATTCAATGGAGCGCGATCGCTGATTGCCGCGCAGGTGGGGAATAATGCAAAAGGCGCACCGGTAATCACAGCCTTCCGCCACCCGCAGGTAGGCCACGCCTTCCGTTGTCGTGCGATAGCGGGGCGTCAACTCATCGGCAATGTAGGTGGGTTCGGTGGTAATTTCCTTGACTCGCTCTCCGGCTTCCGCCCGTTCGATCACCTCGACAATCTTGTGGTAGTCACCGGTACCGACCACCGCCACGGCCTCTGGGATCTCCTCCAGCAAGGTCTCCTGGAAATGCTGGGCCATGCAGCCGGTGATCACAATCTTCTTATTGGCCTCCGCCAGTTCCACCAGCGTCCGCACCGACTCTTCACGGGCGGCTGCAATAAAGCTACAGGTATTGACCACCACGTAATCCGCCTGCTCTTCATCGCTATCGACGGCGTAGCCCGCTTGCACCAGCAAACCGAGCATGTGTTCGCTATCAATACGGTTTTTCTCGCAGCCAAGGTGGGAAATGGCGATCGTGGGCTTAGTAACCATGCGTTCGGGTACGTTCGGGTGAATGAAAAAGGAGACGTGTGAGCAACAGGAATTCAATCAAAGACAGCCATCCAACCCTAGCTTAGCTTGGATTATTCCATCTGCTTCAAGCCAAGGGTTGGAATCTGGGTTGACGAAAGGCTTTCTGGACGAGGGGGTCGGGCCAGTGACGGTCAATGATGGTTATTGCCCCTCAACTAGCCCCAACCTCTGATCACCTAAGCCATGATGGGGACGGGCATGGCAGCCTCAGGGGACTTGGCCTCCGCCAGGAAAGTTTGCAGTTCCTCGCCTTCGATGACCTCGGTTTCAAGAATGCGCTGGGCAAGTTTTTCCAGTAGGTCGCGATTGTGCTTGAGGATATTGAGGGCCTGTTGATGGGCCGTTTCGACAATTTCCTTGACTTCGGCATCGATCGCCTGGGCCGTGTCATCACTCACCATGCGGCGAGGATTGATCATACCCCCATCCCCCAGGAAGGCATTCTGCTGACCCTTTTCGTAGGCTAAGGGTCCTAAGACCTTGCTCATGCCGTAGGTAGTCACCATACGTTCGGCCAGGTCGGTGGCCCGCTGCAAGTCATTAGCCGCTCCAGTCGTGATGCTGCCAAAGACAATTTCCTCGGCAGAACGTCCCCCCAAAAGGGTGGCAATCTGCCCCCGGAGTTCACCTTCATCCAGCAGAAAACGATCTTCCGTGGGTAGTTGCAGGGTATAGCCGAGAGCCGCCATCCCCCGGGGAACGATCGAGATCTTGGCAACCTTGCTCCCCCCCGGCATCAGGGCACCAACTAGGGCATGACCCACTTCGTGGTAGGCCACAATCGTCTTTTCCCGTTCGTTCAGGACCCGGCTCTTTTTCTCCAGACCCGCAACCACCCGCTCGATCGCCTCGGCAAAGTCCGCCTGGGTAACAGCCTCACGACGGGAACGGGCTGCCAGCAGGGCCGCCTCGTTCACCAGGTTGGCTAGGTCCGCCCCCGCAAAGCCCGGTGTCCGGGTGGCCAGTTCGTGCAAGTTCACATCGTCTGCCAGCTTGACCTTTTGGGCATAGATCTTGAGGATGGCTTCCCGACCGGAGAGATCGGGACGATCAACGAGGACCTGGCGATCGAAGCGACCGGGGCGTAACAGGGCTGGGTCTAGGGTTTCGGGACGGTTGGTAGCGGCGAGGACGATCACTGTGGCATCCCCAGCGGCAAAACCGTCCATCTCTGTGAGCAACTGGTTCAGGGTTTGCTCCCGTTCGTCGTTGCCTCCGATGAACGCTCCATTGGCGCGGGATTTCCCGATCGCGTCCAGTTCATCAATGAAGATAATACAGGGCGCATTTTTCTTCGCCTGTTCAAACAGATCCCGCACCCGTGCGGCCCCGGCCCCCACAAAGAGTTCGACAAACTCGGAGCCAGAGATACTGAAGAAGGGAACCCCCGCTTCACCGGCCACGGCCCGTGCGAGCAGCGTTTTCCCTGTCCCCGGCGGGCCGACGAGGAGGACACCCTTGGGAATCCGAGCACCGATCGCGGTAAACCGTTGCGGCGCTTTGAGAAAGTCTACAATCTCTGATAACTCAGCCTTAGCTTCATCAGCACCCGCCACATCGCTAAAGGTCACTTTGGTGGCTTCACTATCCACATAGACCCTGGCCTTACTGCGGGTGAAGGACAGTGCCCCCTGGGGACCGCCCTGTTGTCGCGACGCAAAAAACTGGAAGATCGCAACAAAAATTAACGGGGGGACAACCCACCCCAGGAGGGTGGTAAACCAGCGATTTTGGGGGGGTGGGGCAGCCGCAAATTCAACCCCTTTGCTTTCCAGGCGCTGTGGTAGTTCCAGGTCAAAAATCGGGGTCGTACTGAGGACTTGGCCCGGTTTGTCGCCTTCGCTCTTGAGTTGGTAACGGATTTGATTTTGGGCAACGAAAACCCGCTCTACCTTGCCATCATTCACCTGATCAATGAATAGGCTGTAGGGCACCTGCGGGATCTGGGGTCCCAGAATCAGGGGCAAGAGGAGATTGCCAATAAAAAACAAGCTGGCGAGCAATAGAAAGATATTACTCAGCCGAAAACGCGGCGGGCCTTTGGTATTGTCTCGAATAGCCATGATCTATCCCTAGGCAAAGTGACAACGATCGAGGGACGGGGCATGGTCAACCAGATGAGGGTCTAGGGACACCCCGTCGATCGATAAAACTGAGAAACCTATAAATAAGTGTAAAGAGAATCGGGACCCTAGCCTGGGGATGAAAGCCGTCTTTCCGTTTCGGCTATTGCCCCTTTACCGAACCGAGGCAAAGTCGTAGCTCTACTACCCAACGGATGGGTCAGGCTCCGGCTAGATACTGAGGAGCCGCCATCACTCCTTAGCGCATTGCGGCAGCGATTCCTCGTTGCCTGGGAATCGTCTTGAGACTGGCTGGCCTGCCAACACGGATAGGAAGTCGGTGGTCAGGCGATCGCCAGGTTAGGCATCCTGATCTGAAACGGGTCCGCTGGTTGGGGTGTCGTCTGGAAAAAGGCGGTAGGCGAGACACGTTGGATGGGCTGAGCGTCAGGTTCGAGGACGCAAACGGCATAGCCTTGGGACGCTTCAAACACGATCGTGACATCCCCCTGTTGGGTCATTTTGGCCACAATCTCGAAGAGGCGATCGACATTGCGTTCGAGCCGAAAGAGGCTGTAGTATTGCCCGGACACTTCGACGGCCTGTAGGGATTGGCTGAGATCGGGAACCTGGACGGTCCAAAAGGGAAACTGATCGGGGGTCACGAGGAGCTTAAAGGAGGCAGGGGGAGCCAGTGTGGGTTTAGCCGCAACGGCCTTCTTCAGGTTAGCCTCTGGCTCCCAGATCCACAGGATATAGCCTTTACCCGCTTTGGTGACGATCACTTCATCACCCCGCTGGTGCAGTTTGATCAGAACTTTCAGAACGCGCTCACTGTCGGTCAAAGTTTGGAAGAGGCCGTAGTAGCGATCGCCCAACTGAATCGCCGCCAAGGGCTGTTCGAGGTCAGGAACGACAATATGACAGGTTTGATATTGATCACGCGAGGTCAGCAGCTTGCAGGAGACAAAGGCAGTTTGCGTCATGAATATGAGAGGGGTGAGTGGAGCGAAAGGACAGCAGTGGATGTCATTTAGGGCATCCTAAGATTTAGATTAGAACTAATATTACGTTTTGTCAATCAGTATTGCAATTATTTGTTGCTCGTGCTAACGCGAACAAACTTTCACTCAGAAAGGTTTTGATATGCTGGATGGGTTCTTTCTGCCTGCACAGGGTTCTCAATGACGATGAATCAGGGGGCTAGATGCCCTTCTAGATCTATTCTGGGAAGTCGGGTCGATGCGACGAGTTATGAAGCCGCTTGCGATCAGATTCAGCGTTGGGCCGAGGCGAGTCAATCCTGTTATGTTATTGCGGCCAATGTGCATGTGGTGATGACGGCCTATTGGCAAGCCGCTTTCCAACAGATTGTAAATCAAGCTGCACTGGTGACCCCCGATGGAATGCCGCTAGTCTGGGCTTTACGACTGCTGGGAGTGCCTGATGCCACTAGGGTGTATGGACCTGATCTGATGCTGGCGTGGTGCGATCGGGCGGCGCGATCGGGGTTACCGCTCTATCTCTATGGGGGGACGCCGACGATGCTGGCGAAGCTGGTCAGTCGGTTAACGGTGCAATTTCCAGGGATTGCGATCGTGGGCTGTTATGCCCCGCCCTTTCGCCCGTTAACCCCAGAGGAGGAAGCGACGGATGTGACGCAGATTCAGGCGAGTGGGGCCAAGGTATTACTGGTGGGGTTGGGTTGCCCAAAGCAGGAGCAATGGATGGCGCGACAGCAAGGTAAGCTCTCAATGGTGATGATTGGGGTAGGAGCCGCGTTTAGCTTCCATAGTGGTGAGGTGTCCCAGGCTCCCCGCTGGATGATGGCACGGGGTTTAGAATGGCTATACCGCTTGCTCATAGAACCCCGTCGCTTGTGGCGACGCTATTTGATTAATAATCCTGCGTTTGTGGTGCTGCTGGGTTGGCAACTGTTCCGATATTGGCTGACGGGTAAATCTGAATAGTGGGATAGAAAGTATGAGTTGAGCGCAAGATACCCGCCTCTAAAGGTCGGCAGCGGACTATCCGGGTCGAGACGATGGGTGTGGGGTTAGCAGCCTATGTCCACATACAAAATGCCCACATACAAAAAGGGGCTTTCGCCCCTCATCTCAGTTGGCATGCCCCTTAGTCAAACTCAATCCATCTCATGGGGATATTTAACCGGCCTAGACCACTGGTCATGCCCTAACAACTGACCGAGGGCAGCGATCGTCACCCAGCTAGGTATCCACAACCCGTCTTAGCAATCGTAGTAGAGCGCAAACTCGTAGGGGTGGGGCCGCAAACGCATCGGGTTCACCTCATTGTCGAGCTTGTACTCAATCCAGGTCGTGATCAGATCTTCAGTGAAGACGCCACCCGCCGTCAGGAAGTCGTGGTCCGTTTCCAGGGCCTTCAGGGCATCCAGCAGAGAACCCGGCGTTGAAGGAATCTTGGCCAACTCTTCCGGGCTGAGATCATAGATGTCCACATCCAGTGGCTCACCCGGATCAATCTGGTTCTTAATGCCATCAATCCCGGCACAGAGCATCGCGGCAAAAGCCAGGTAGGGGTTGCTGGTGGCATCGGGACAGCGGAATTCCAAGCGCTTGGCTTTGGGATTATTGCCCGACAGGGGAATCCGCACCGATGCCGATCGGTTGCCCTGGGAGTAGGCCAGGTTTACCGGCGCTTCAAAACCGGGGACCAGCCGCTTGTAGGAGTTGGTCGTCGGGTTCGTGAAAGCCAATAGGGCCGGGGCGTGCTTGAGGATACCGCCAATGTACCAGAGGGCCAACTGGCTCAGACCGGCATACTTGTCACCCGCAAACAGGGGTTGACCGTCTTTCCAAATCGACTGGTGGGTGTGCATCCCGGAGCCATTGTCGTTGAACAGCGGCTTGGGCATGAAAGTCACCGTCTTGCCGTACTTGCGGGCCACATTCTTGATGCAATACTTGTAAGTCATCAAGTAGTCAGCAGCCTGAACCAACTCGGCAAACCGGAAACCCAACTCATTCTGGCCACCCGTAGCCACTTCATGGTGATGCTTTTCGATCGGTACCCCACACTTGGCCATTGTCAGCAGCATCTCGGTGCGCAGATCTTGCATCGTGTCCGTGGGGGCTACGGGGAAATAGCCTTCTTTGTAGCGCGGCTTATAACCCAGGTTGCCTCCTTCCTCAACCCGACCAGAGTTCCAGCGCCCTTCCACGCTATCAACGTAGTAGTAACTCTTGTTTTCCGTCTGATCGAAGCGGACATCTTCAAACACAAAGAATTCAGCTTCTGGCCCCAGATAGGCGGTGTCCCCAATGCCCGTGCTCTTGAGGTAGTCAACCGCCTTCTGAGCAATCACGCGGGGGCAACGGCTGTAGGGTTGGCCCGTCCGGGGTTCGATAATGCTACAGATGATGCTCAGGGTTGGCTCTGCCATAAAAGGGTCCATCCAGGCTGTCGTCGGATCAAGCACCATTGCCATGTCCGATTCATTAATCGCCTTCCAACCCCGGATGCTGGACCCATCAAAGGGCACCCCTTCGGTAAAGCTACTCTCGTCGATCTGGCTGGAATGCACGGTCAAGTGTTGCCAGATGCCAGGAAGATCAATAAATTTAAGATCGACCATTTGGATGTCTTTCTCACGGATGAGATTCAAGACATCCTGGGGGGACGCTGCCATAGGATTCTCCTTTGCTCAACTGACCCATCCTATGAATAGGGTCTGCGATAATTTGTATCGGAAATTACAAAAATCCCAAGCCTAGAGCGAGAGATAACCGCGGGGCAATGCGACTAGCCAGGTGAGTTCCAAGGGCCTGGCAAGAGGTTTTAAGGGGTTGGACACCTCTGCGGGCATAGCACCCAGCATAATTACTTAACAAAATGCCGTTCTCGTCAACCTCTGGCCTAGAATCTTGAGAATCTGTTGTGCCGTTTCGGCAACATGGTAAGCTTGAGGCTGAAATCTTGATGCTGCCTGCTTTGTATGCGGATTGAGTGGGTCAAGGAGTCCTCATGGCTGAGGACTGACGACTCATCCGGCCAGTAGGTTAGGCTGATTCCTAGTAATGATAAGTCTTAATAAAACTTTGTTTGGGAGAGCAACTTCATGCGGGATGCCGTCACAAGTCTAATTGCCAGCTATGACATTGCCGGTCGCTATCTAGACCGGAATGCCATTGATACCCTCAAGGACTACTTCCAAAGTGGTGAAGCGCGGGTGCAAGCGGCAGCGGTGATCAATGCCAATGCGGCTGCGATCGTCAAGCAAGCCGGTTCACAGTTGTTTGATGAGGTGCCTGAACTCATTCGTCCGGGGGGCTACGCCTATACGACCCGGCGGTACGCAGCCTGCTTGCGGGATATGGACTATTATCTCCGTTATGCCAGCTATGCCTTGGTGGCAGGTAATATGGATGTCCTCGATGAGCGGGTGCTCCAGGGGTTGCGGGAAACCTATAACTCTTTGGGGGTGCCCGTAGGTCCCACGGTGCAGGGGATTTTGATGATGAAGGAAATTGTCAAGGCGCAGGTGGCTGCTGCTGGCATTACCGATACGGGTTTCCTGGAGCAGCCGTTTGACTATATGGCCCGTGAGTTGGGCGAGAAGGATTTGTAACTGTCCGAGTGTTACCCCAATTCCAATCTGATTTCACGAGAGTATTGCAGCCCCGCCTGACGTTAAGTTGAGACAGCGCGGGGTTTTGTTGTGGGTGAAGTCGGATGGAGCTTTAACCACTCAGGCACCCAGAACACTAAGACCCACAAAGAATCTGGGGGCTTGGTATCCTTTGTGGCTTGGTGGTTCGCTAAGGGCACAGGACAAGATAGGTATAGGTGGGGTCATGCGTATTCTCCTCGTGGATGATGAAGTTGAACTCACGACGCCGCTCAGTCGGGTCTTACAGCGGGAGGGATATACGGTAGATGTGGCCAGTGATGGCACGGAAGGGCAACGGTTAGCCCTAGCCGGTGTCTATGACCTGTTGATTTTAGACTGGATGTTACCGGGGTGCTCTGGGTTGGATCTCTGCCAATTCCTCCGATCGCGGGGCCAACAAACGCCGGTCCTTTTTCTCACCGCGAAGGATACTCTGGACGATCGCGTTCGGGGCCTGGATGCGGGGGCGGATGATTATCTGGTCAAGCCCTTTGAACTGCGGGAACTGCTGGCGCGGGTGCGTGCCCTGCTGCGACGCCCGGTGATGCTAGACAGCCATCCCAGTCCCATTCGCGTAGCGTCTCCACAAGAGAATCGTGTTCAGGTGGGGGACTTGTCTCTGGATCGGGAGAATCAGTTGGCCTATCGCGGCAATCGGACGATCGACCTCTCGGAAAAAGAGGCCCAGTTGCTGGCCTATTTCCTCGATCATCCCAATGAACTGCTCACCCATGAGCAACTTCAGGCCCACCTGTGGAGCGGTGACCATCAACCGGCCAGCAATGCCCTAGCGGCACAAATCCGCCTGCTCCGTCGCAAAATTGAGGGTCCAGGAGAGCTACCCCTCATTCACACGGTTTATGGCAAGGGTTACCGGTTTGGCGCTATCACTAACTAAAGGAGAGAAATTGAAAAAACGGCAACTCAGGAGCAGCAATGAGAGAACAGATGTGTAACACGAGAGAACAGATGTGTAACACAACCAGCAAACGGGAACTCATCGGGTGGTGTGAGGTATTGCCTTGAGTTGGCTACGTCTCGATCGCACCGTCAAGCTAAATTTAGCGATCTTATTCTGTGTGGGATTGGTGTTCTGGATGAGCCTGTCCTCGATGCTGCCTGTGTTGCCGATGTATGTTGAAGATGTGGGGGGCAGCCGACAGGCCGTGGGTTGGGCAATGGGAGCCTTTTCGATCGGCCTTTTGGCGTCGCGTTCCTGGATGGGCTACCTGGCTGATTACCGGAGCCGGAAGCTGGTTCTGGCGATCGGGTTGGCGGTGGCCGCGATCGCGCCGTTGGGCTATCTTTTCTTCCCCGCCTTGCTCCCTATCTGCATCACGCGGGCCTTTCATGGGGTCAGTATTGCCGCCTTTGCCACGGCCTATACCACTCTGGTAGTGGATGTCGCGCCGGTGGATGCACGGGGAACCGTTATTGGCTACATGAGCTTGGCCAACCCGATCGGGGCGAGCTTGGGGCCACTGCTAGGGGGGGGGATGCAGGCCAGTTGGGGATACGCCCCCTTATTTGTGATTTCAGCCAGTTTGGGCCTGATGGGGTTTCTTTTAACGTTATGGGTGCAAGATCACCGGGTTCCCCCTGACCCCACAACTACCGTTGATCGGCTGGGCAACAGTTTGCGATCGCTGCTCAGTAGCCCTCGCATTCGGGTGCCGGCCCTGGTCTTGGTGTTATTTGGGATTTCCCTGGGCACAGTTGTCTCCTTTGTCCCCTTGTTATTGCGGGAGCGGGGGATTGCGCTCAATGCCGGTTTGTTTTATGCAGTCGGGGCATCGGCGAGTTTTCTCCTGCGACCGCTGATTGGGCGTTTCTCCGATCGCTACGGGCGGGGGCTATTTATTACCTTCAGCCTGTCGTGCTATGCGTTGGCAACCCTGATCCTATGGTTGGCCCAGACCAAACCCCTCTTTTTGGGCGCTGCCCTGCTGGAGGGGGCCGGATTTGGGGTGATGATGCCCATGATTGCGGCACTCATGGCCGATCGTTCCCAGGAGCAGGAACGGGGGCGGGTTTTGGGCGTTTGTATGGGCGGCCTGGATTTGGGGATTGCGATCGCGGGACCCCTGATCGGCCTAATTGCCGAACGAGCGGGCTACGGTCTGGCCTTTGGGTTAGCGGCAGCCCTGATGGGGATTGCGCTGATTGTTTTTATGACCCAAATTGGCAAGGATGTGCCCCGATCGCTCCGGTTTGCCCTAGGGCGGGGCCGGGATAGTTATCGGATCTCGACCTAATCGATCGCAGCAGGACAGCCCTGTAACTCAGGAGCGGGATAGGCAAGGGGGTTAACCCCCCTGCTCATCGAATCGAGACCTTATAGCCTAACCCTAAGGTTAGGAATCTTAAAACGGGCGAGGAGGGATTCGAACCCCCGACACCGTGGTCCGTAGCCACGTGCTCTAGTCCACTGAGCTACACGCCCTTAGCTCCGGCCATTAATTCTAACACAGAAGTCGGCTGTCGTCACAAATGTTAATGCTTGAGGAGACACACTTGGCCGAAGGGGCGATCGCGCACCGATCCGTCAAGATAGAAGGAGAGGGGCTATGTTTGAGGGGCCATATTCACGCTTGCACGGGTTGAGGGTTACGCCATATGACAGCTACTAGCCAGCGGATCACGTTTGCGGAATACCTGACCTATGACGACGGTACTGATACGCGCTATGAACTGGTTGATGGGGAATTAGTGCCAATGACGTAGCTGAATTTCAGGGAGAGGCCCTCCTCCAATCCCCTACCTTCTCCGAATTGACGTTAACGGCAAACCAAGTATTACAAGAGCTGGGACATTGACCCCCCCCCGCGCTGAAGACGCGGGGATGCCTAACGAGCAAACAGACTTAACTACACTGCCCTTAGGTGGGTTGACGGCTCTTCTGGAAGCGCGGGCGAACCCGTCTGACCTCCCATCCCCGTCCGTTTTGAGTCGTGGACGTGCCCCGCCCCGACTTGTTGGATATTAAGAGCGGCATTCACCTCCCGATCGTACTCGGTCCCGCAGTTCCGGCAGACCACCGCACGCACCGATAGGTCTAACTTGCCCCAACGATAGCCGCAGATGGAACACACCTGACTGGTCGGTTTCCAACGGCTAACCGTCCGAAAATCCCGCTCGTACCTAACCGTCTTCTCACTGCACAGTGTCCGAAACGCCCGCCACCCTGCCTTGCTGATCGCCCGACTAAGGCGGTGGTTCTTAATCAATCCAGACACATTTAAGTCCTCCCGCACGATCACTGGGTCTCGTGAACGATCCGGGTAGACAACTGATGCAAAAAATCCTTGCGGATGTTGCGTGCTTTCGCCTTCAGTTTGGCGACCTTTAGCCGCATGACTTCACGGCGCTTAGAACCTTTCACCCGTTTAGCAAGACGACGTTGGTACCGTCTGATCTGGCGCTCTAGCCGCTGGCTGTCAGGTGCATTGACCTGCTCACCGGTACTGAGGGTGGCAAATGTCTTTATCCCCAAGTCAATTCCGTTCGCGCAGCGTCTCCGTAGGAGAATTGCTTCCTGTTTAGCCGGAATGACTTCGGGCTCAACCGCAACCACAAAGCTCAGATAATACTCACCCGTCGTCTCCTTGATGATCGTGACCGAACTGGGGATAGACGGCAGCGGTCTGGACCAGTTCACTGAGAGTTCGCCCACCTTAGCTAGATAAAGCTTGCCATTATGGATAGTAAACCCAGTCCGCGTGAACCGTGCCGCTTGGCGATCGCCCTTGCGTTTGCAGGCAGGTGGGTTCATCGTGGGACCCTGGCGTTTGCCGTTGCGGGACTTAAAGAAATTGCTAAACGTCCGATATCCAAGGATAGTACAAGCCGTCCGTCCTAGCAGGACGGGGCCTTAGACCCATTTTTCTAGTAAACGTGCCAGAGCCAAAACTGCCTAATCCTCGTCCAGAGGTAACCCCAGGCGTACCTTCCCCTTGCCGAAGTAGCGCCCAAACTGTAACTCGTAGACCTCATCCTCATCCTGGGTTTCCAGGTCCAGGTCCGATCTCGCATAGCTGACACACAACAGGGCATAGCCCTCCTGCTGCAACTGGGGGGACAGCCCCATCGCTTCCGGTTGGTAAATTTCGCCAGAACGAATGCGGACGGCACAGGTCGTACACGCGCCATTCCGGCAGGCAAAGGGAAGGGTGATCCCCTGCTGTTCGAGGCTGTGGAGGATGTAACGATCGTCGGGCACTTGGGTAGTGTAGTGGGTATCGGTAAAGCGGTCGTGGATCTTAACGGTATAGGTTGCAGTCATGGCGGGCAGTGATAATAGAGCCTGTAGTTATCCTAAGGGTATTTATTACCCGTCGTCGCCAGTAATGCCAAGTGTACTTTTGATCGTGTTGCCCTAGAGTGCCTGCAAGCCCATTTGCCAGAACGAGGCCGGGGTAGGTCAGCCGCAGACTCTCTTTAGCAATCCTGTGGTGGGCAGCGATGGCTTTTCCATTGAGCATATCTTACCAGAATCTCCTACTGAGGCTTGGCGTAAAAACTTCACTGAAACTGAAATTGAAACAATGGTCTACCGGCTTGGAAATCTCACGCCTTTAGAGCCTCATCTGAATCGTCAAGTTGGTAATGAGTCTTATCTGATTAAGCAGAAAGTTTATCAAAAAAGTGTATATCAGCTAACGCAAACTATATTAGCGGAAGCATGGACGCCCCACACCTTAACTGCCCGACAGGAGCAACTAGCGCAGCGGGCTGTTCATGTTTGGGAAGCGGATTTTTCCCTATAATAATTGCAGCATTGACTATCCCTGCCGCAATTTCGATGATGAGTGAACCTTCTTCCCTGAAGCGATCGTTCCCCCTAACCACTGTCGGTGCCCTGGTGCGGGGGCCATCCGGACGGGTGTTGATTGTCCGAACGACGAAATGGCGCGGGACATGGGGGGTTCCGGGAGGCAAGGTCGATTGGGGTGAAACCTTAGAAGCGGCGCTGAAGCGGGAATTTCTTGAAGAAGTCGGTCTGGAGTTAGATAATATCCAGTTTGCCCTGTTGCAAGAGGCCGTATTAGATCCCCAGTTTTATCGGGAAGCTCATTTTATTTTACTGAATTATTGGGCAACGGCCACTACGGAAACGATCGTTCCGAATGAGGAAATTGTCAAATGGGAATGGCTCTCTCCCCAGGAAGCACTGACCTACCCGTTAAATTCCTATACCAGAATTCTCGTTGAACATTATCTTAGCCTCTCTAGCATCGGCTCATCATCATGATTAAAACGGCGTTAGTGACCGGTGCGGCTAAGGGCATTGGACGAGCGATCGCGCTGACCCTGGCCCAACAAGGGTTTGATGTGGCGGTGCATTACCACCGTAGCGAGGCTGCTGCCCAGCAGACGGTTCAGGATTTGCGTGCCCATCAGGTGCAGGCGATTGCCCTTCCTGCTGATGTGAGCCAATCCCAGGCCGTGCAAACCCTGGTGGATACGGTAGCTGACAAATTTGGCGGACTGTCGGTGGTTGTGAACAATGTGGGGAATTACTTCAAAAAGCCCATTGATGAGATGACGATCGCCGAATGGCACGAGATCCTGGATACCAACCTTAATGCTACCTTTTATGTCACCCAGGCTGCCCTACCCCATCTCAAGGCTGCTGGGTGGGGACGCATTATCAACCTGGGCTTTGCCGGGGCACAGAATTTAGTCGCCCGCACCCAGATCACCCCCTACGCGATCGCCAAAACGGGCGTGATTCTTTATACCAAAGCTCTGGCCAAACAACTGGCCTCCTCCCAGATCACTGCCAATGTGGTCGCTCCAGGGGTGGTGGAAACCTCTGTGAGTCAACCCGTCACCCAAATTCCAATGGGACGCATGGCTACCGTCGCCGAAGTGGCGCGGGTCATTGATTTTCTCGTGGCCCCGGAGGCGGGCTATTACACCGGCCAGGTGATTGAAGTGGCGGGGGGCTGGAACCTCTGACACGGATTGGGCACCTCCCCCTTGGCAATTGGTTAAATTTATAGTACAAATTATCTGCCTAACCCATTGATCCGAATCGGAAACCGCTAAAATAGGGGAATTAGGATTTTGGCCCGATCGCTTACCCTGTCCCTCTTTACCGACCTTACCGAAACCAGCAGCATGGCACCAAAAGCAACCAACACCGCCGCCAGTAGCAATAGCAAGGCAACCCCACCCCAAAACAGTAACCCAGAGCGGGATAAGGCCCTAACCCAGGTCCTCACCCAGATCGAGCGCACCTTTGGCAAGGGATCGATCATGCGGCTGGGGGATGCCGCACGCATGAAGGTGGAAACGATTCCCACGGGGGCGTTAACGCTGGATATTGCCCTGGGAGGGGGCTTGCCCAAGGGGCGAGTCGTGGAAATCTACGGCCCTGAAAGTTCCGGGAAGACGACACTGGCACTCCATGCGATCGCTCAAGTCCAGAAGTCCGGGGGCATTGCCGCCTTTGTCGATGCCGAACACGCCCTTGATCCCACCTACTCTGCGGCCTTGGGGGTGGATATTGAAAACCTGCTGGTTTCGCAACCGGATACGGGGGAAATGGCCCTGGAGGTGGTGGATCAACTGGTGCGATCAACGGCGGTGGATATTGTGGTGGTGGACTCGGTGGCAGCGTTGGTGCCGCGATCGGAAATTGAAGGCGAGATTGGCGAGACTCAGGTGGGTTCCCAGGCCCGGTTGATGAGCCACGCCCTGCGCAAGATTACCGGCAACATTGGCAAGTCGGGCTGTACGGTGATTTTCCTGAACCAGTTGCGGCAAAAGATTGGCGTCACCTACGGCAGCCCCGAAACGACGACGGGGGGGCAGGCCCTTAAGTTTTATGCCTCTGTGCGTTTGGACATTCGCCGGATTCAAACTCTGAAGAAGGGCACGGAGGAGTTTGGGATTCGCGCCAAGGTGAAGGTGGCGAAAAATAAGGTGGCCCCGCCCTTCCGGCTAGCCGAATTCGACATCATTTTTGGTAAAGGCATTTCCAGTGTAGGTTGCCTGGTGGATTTGGCGGAAGAAACCGGGGTGATCGTCCGGAAGGGGGCCTGGTATAGTTACAACGGCGATAATATTGGCCAAGGTCGGGATAATACGATTCAATACCTGGAAAGCAATCCGACGATCGCGAAAACGATCGAGCAACAGGTGAAGGAAAAGCTAGATTTAGGTGCGGTCGTGTCGGCCAATTCGGTCGCTTCCCTCTCCGAACAAACGGGTGAAGACGAGATCATGACCGATCTGGCGACCTTAGCCTAGGGGTTACCCGAATGCCAACGGCACTCTTGTTTGATCTGGATGGGACCCTTGCCAATACCGATCCCTTCCACTTTCAAGCTTGGCAAACCTACCTGCGCACCTATGGTCTGGAGATTGACGATCGCTTTTATCGGCAACGGATCAGCGGTCGTCTGAATCCGGATATTGTGCAGGACTTGCTCCCCCAGCTAACCCCTGAGCAGGGGCAACAGGTAGCTGAGGAAAAAGAAGCCTACTTTCGCCAATTGGCTGCCGCTTTGACCCGGATGCCCGGTCTGACAGAATTATTAAACTGGTCAGGAGAGCAGGGACTGCAACAGGCGTTGATCACGAATGCGCCTCGTGCAAACGTGGAATTTACGCTGACAGTTCTCGACCTCTGGGACCATTTCCCTACGATCGTTTTTGCCGCCGAGTTACCTGTGGGCAAACCTGATCCGGCTCCCTATCAATTGGCCCTGGACAAGCTTCAGGTCTCGCCGGAACGGGCGATCGCGTTTGAAGATTCGGCCTCAGGGATTCGATCGGCAGTAGCCGCAGGCATTCCCACCGTAGGCGTCGCCTCTACCCATCCCCCGGCTGAGTTGAAGGCCGTGGGCGCAAGCTGGGTGATTCAAGATTTTCGCGATCCTCAGCTATGGACATTGCTCAGCGGAGACGGCTAAGAAGGGCAAGGGGCAGCAGGGAGCATCTGTCGATAGCCCGTTGCCCCCTCCCCACTCTCTCCTCTCTCCTCCTAGATTTAAGTCGGCGTCGTTTGCAGATCCGGGCGTTCTTCCGGGACGATCGCACCATCAACGGGACAAACCTGTAGGCAAATGCCACAGTCGATGCAAGTGGCAAAGTCGATCCAATACCAGTCAGTTCCCTTGTTGTTTTTCCCAGGACCGGGGTGGATACAGGCAACGGGGCAGGCATCAACGCAGTCGGCAATGCCTTCGCATACCTGGGTCACGATCGTATGGGCCATGTAACGGTCTCCTCGCAAGTGCTTTCCTCTAACCACTGTACGCAATCTCTGGTGACTACGGGTACGGCGGGAAGGTGCGGGGAAGGCCGGTGGCGGCAGCAGGGGCAACTAGCTGGCTTTGGGTTGGGCGGCGGCTTCCTGGTGGAGGATGAGTTGTTGTAGGCGGGTCTTGGTCTTGGCAACGAGTTCAGGGGCGGCGTTTTCGAGAAAGCGTTCCAGGAGTTGGCGGGCTTGGGCTTTTTGGCCGTTGTGGAGGAGGGCAACGCTGGCTTCAACGACGATCGCGACGGCATCTTCGGGATTAAAGCGGCGATCGTGGAGCCAAGTAATGGAGTGTATCAGGGAGACCTCATCGCCCGACTGGGCCACCTGAATCAGTTTCTCAACGTGCTTCTGAATCTCAGCCATCTTCCCCCCCTGCATCGAGCGATCGGCTATACCAGTTTGTGGGCCTGTGAGTCAGCCCTATCCCTTAATCTCAGGACATGAGGCGGGCGATCCGGAAAATAGGGGGCGGGAGGATGAGGGATATCGTCTTGGTTAGAGAAGCGAGAATCGCACTGTAGCTGCATTACAACCAGTCTCTGGAGATTCGACTATGACTTTAAGTGGCGTTAGACTCGTGTATATCCAGTATTAAAATCAAAGTGGTAAAGCTAAATCTGTTGCAGAAAGTCTTCAGAAATATCTCAAGGAGATTGGTATATCAGCTCCTGGCATTGAAGGAGTTCAGGGAATCACAGAAAATAGTATTCGATATGCGAATGCATCAGACAAACAGAAATCAGAAAACTTGAAAGCTTATCTTCAGGAGAAGCAAGGTATACAGTCTTTACAGCTAATCGATCTCTCAAAGGCAGGGTATCGTGTCCCGTCAGGTCAGTTTGAAATTTGGCTTAAATAGAGACTTTTACAGCGTTTCCCAAGTCTCTGAAGGAGAGAAGCACTTGATGAACAATTGGCTCAAGCCAATTGCCTGCACCTCACTGAGGCGACAAAGGCTGTAATTTAATTAAAATGATGGTCAAATGTATTATTTGTCTGGTTTTCTAGGCGAGTTGCCTCTGTATTTCTAATGACGAATGGGCGATTTATTCTACTCGTTGACTATTGATAACTCAATCCAGACCTGAATGTAAATATAATTACGTCCCCATCAATCATCTCTATAGAAGAGTGATTATGGGTGTGATGAATTTAGGAAGGTCAGCTTTGTAAGCGGGAGCGTTAGACCTTTTTTGGTAGAGTGTTAGGAGTAGGGACCTGTTCACACACGTTTAATAACCGTCGATCGCATGGATACCAAAGCCTTCAAGCGAGCGCTCCAGCACTCCGACCACTACCACCGCAAGGGATTCGGCCACGCTACCGAAGTAGCCGGGGTCATGCAGCAGGAGTATCAGAGCAGCCTGATCCAGGAAATTCGGGATCATCACTACCAGTTGCGGCGCGGCGATGTCACGATTCGGCTGGCGGAAGCCTTTGGTTTTTGTTGGGGCGTAGAGCGGGCCGTGGCAATGGCCTATGAGACCCGGCAGCATTTTCCCCAGGAACGGATTTGGATCACCAATGAAATTATCCACAATCCCTCCGTGAACCAACGCCTGCGGGAGATGCAGGTTGATTTCATCCCGGTCAACGAGGGTCAGAAAGATTTTTCCGACATTGCAGCCGGGGATGTGGTGATCCTGCCCGCGTTTGGGGCCAGTGTTCAGGAAATGCAATTGCTCAATGATAAAAACTGCACGATCGTGGATACTACCTGCCCCTGGGTCTCGAAGGTCTGGAACACGGTTGAGAAACACAAAAAGGTAGACTACACCTCTATCATCCACGGTAAATACAACCACGAAGAGACGATCGCGACCAGTTCCTTCGCTGGCAAATATTTGATCGTGCTGAATCTACAACAAGCCCAGTACGTGTGTGATTACATCCTCAAGGGTGGCGATCGCGCTGAATTTATGGCGAAATTTGGGCGGGCCTGTTCAGCAGGGTTTGACCCCGATCGTGACCTGGAACGGGTCGGCATTGCCAACCAGACCACTATGCTCAAGAGCGAAACCGAGCAAATCGGCAAACTGTTTGAGCACACCATGCTGCAAAAATACGGTCCCGTGGACCTGAATCAGCACTTCTTGAGTTTTAATACCATCTGCGACGCTACCCAGGAGCGCCAGGATGCCATGCTCAACTTAGTCGAGGCCCCTCTAGATCTCATGGTGGTCATTGGCGGCTTCAACTCCTCCAATACCACCCACTTGCAGGAAATTGCCGTTGAACGCCACATTCCCTCGTACCACATCGACAGCGCCGATCGCATCGGTCCTGGCAACCGGGTAGAGCACAAACCCCTGGGGCAGGATTTAGTCATCCAAGATCCCTGGCTCCCGGCAGGCGAGATCACCGTTGGCATCACCTCGGGCGCGTCCACACCGGACAAGGTCGTTGAAAGCGTCATCGAGAAAATCTTTGCCCTCAAAACCGAGGCCACAGCCGTCCCCTCAGCCCTCAGTCGGTAAGGAGCCTTGCCGTCGCGATTCAGCTAGTAAGGAGTCCTGGGGGGAGAGTGCAGCGATCGTCTTCGGCACATACTGCACCACCTGATTCCGGCCCTGATGTTTGGCTTGGTAGAGTGCCTGATCAGCCCCCGACACCAACTGTTGGGGCGTGCGATCGGTATTGGGCACAAAACCAAAAATCCCCAAACTCAGGGTGACATACTGGCTAACCGCAGAGTCCAAATGATCGACCTGCAGCTTAGCCAACTCCTCACGGATCGCCTCCGCCACCCGTTTGGCCCCCGCCGGTGGCGTACCGGGCAGCAGGACGGCAAATTCTTCCCCCCCATAGCGAGCCACTAAGTCCGTCGTGCGGCGAGCCGCTTGCTGCAGGGCATGGGCCACCTGTTGCAAACAGCGATCGCCCGCCGGGTGGCCATAGGTGTCGTTATACGCCTTAAAGTAATCCACATCGCAAAGGATGAGGGATAGGAAGCCCTGTTCCCGCAGCATCCGCTGCCATTCATAGGTCAGACGTTCTTCAAAGCAGCGGCGGTTCGCAATCCCAGTCAACTCATCCAGGATCGAAATGCGCTGTAACTCTTCATTGGCTTCCCGCAGGGCTAGCTCAATTTGCTTACGCTGCTCAATTTCCAGGCGCAATTCCTGGGTCCGCTCTTCAACCTTTTGCTCCAGGGTTTGGGCATACTCTTCCAATTGTTGATAGGAGAGCTTGAGATTTGCCCACAGGACCCAGCCAATACTGACGATCGC
Organism: uncultured bacterium; assembly: GCA_964536415.1. GTDB lineage: Bacteria > Cyanobacteriota > Cyanobacteriia > B231 > B231 > Trichothermofontia. The sequence goes on along the minus strand of CAZHXN010000013.1, from coordinate 13,570 downwards.
CGCACTGCCGATCGCCACTAGCGGCGTGAACGTGGGCACCCACCACCCCAGTAGGAAGAGCAGATCCGCCGTCACCACCAACCCTGCCCCCCAGCCAAGCAGCCCCAGCGGCACCAGCCAACGATAGCGGAGAAAATGAACCCCTAACGCCGAGCCACCGGCTGCCCAAACCCAGATCCAGAGCCATTCCAGCCACTGCGGCCACGTCTGAATCAGGGCACGTCCATCCAGAGCGGCACTGATCAATTGACTCGTGAGGTGGGCATGAATTTCAATGCCGGTATGGGCGGTGAGGTCACTGGTGCTGTAGGAGGTATAGAAGGAGTCGCCGAGACTAGGTGCTCTGGGGCCAATCAGAACAATGCGATCGTAGAACAGGGTATCGGGCACGCGATCGGCTAACACATCGGACATCGTCACCATCTGAAACGGACAGTCCGGCGCATTGTCATGGCAAGCAGGTCCGCGCAGGTTGAGGAGAATTTGGTACCCGCGATCGTCAGCCCCCTGGTAACCGCCATCATAGCCAACAAACCGCTGAATCGTTGCCTGCCCTAACCGCACCCGATCCCGTGAGCGCAGTCCCGGCAGATGATCAGGAATGGGGATGGGCGTAATCCCTTCGGCTTCCAGATAGCGCAGCGCTAGGACGAGGGCGAGGCTTTCCGCTACCGTTCCTTGGGCATTGGTGGCGGTGAGTAATCCCCGGCGAATCTTAGCATCCGAATCAATGACAAAATCAGCCATTCCCACCTGTTCCTTAGCTGCCAGGGTTGGGGGTGGGCTAACGCTACTGCCCAAAGTCTTCTGAATCCCAATCAGGTTCGGCGTCGTCCGAAAGATCGCATCGAGTTCCGAATAACCCGGTTCCACAGGCAAGTCACGATAGATATCTAGGCCAATGACCCTGGGTTGCGCCCTGCGGATGCGTTCGAGTAACTGGGCGAGGATCTGATCCGGCATCGGCCACTGTTGCAGATGGGCAATATCTGCTTCCGAGATGCCCACAATGATCATCCGGGGATCAGTATTTTCCTTTGGTCGCCAGCGAAATGCCTGATCCAGGAACACCCACTCCAGGAGTTGAAACATTCCTGTCAAACTGAGGAGGACGATCACCCCTGTCACGCCCGATGCAATCAGTAGGGGGAGTCGCCAGGGGCGGAGGTTGTGTAAGCGTGCTTTGATCCTCATCACCGCGCGAGCATGAGCCATTGGAGACAACGTGCCAAGCGAGTTCGCTAAAATGGTGATGCTACCCCTCTACTAAGAGTACCTCTCGTTAGCCCGATCCGAGCCATCCAGGTATACTCAGAACCCTCAGTGAAGCAGAAGCTGGGCCAATAGATCTCCCAACCCATTGCTTAAAGGTCAACCGATTCTCCGGGGGAGACGCTGCGCGATCGCCAGCACGCCCCCATTCTAGCGATTCTCTGAATCGACGATTCTCCGGGGGAGACGCTGCGCGATCGCAGGGGGAGGTCTCCAAGGGCAATTCGCGATTCTCCTGGGTCGAGCTACGCGATTCTACTGCGGAGACGCTACGCGAACGCCACTGGTTAGCATTTACTTTTTAGACTTGCTCAGATCGACCGCTTCTAGCTCCGAGGGCCGGAAGGTGACCAAATGATCCCAGTTGCCCCCTTCAAAGAGGACGGCAACTTTGCCATTGCTAATCCGTTGCACTAGGCCCTGAAAGCCATAGTAAATGTCATCGACGTTAGTCACGCGCACCGTGGCACCGGGAAGAATCATCGCTGGCTATCCGTTCACTACACTTTACCTTTACTAGCCTAGCGGGTTTGGCCGCAAGTATACCCGTGGGGTAGGCACCTATCCCCATAAAGGTTGGCCATTTCCGGTAAAGTGTGGATGCTCCCCGCTTGTGCGAGTTGTCTATGTCTTCTGTGTTATTGCAACAGGTCCAACTGATTGATCCGATCGCCCCCAGCAATTATGTCACGGATGTCCTGATCACGGACAGCCGCCTCACCCAGATCGGCGATGGCCTCACGGCTGGTCCGGAAATCCCCCGGCAGAATGGTCAGGGCTTAGTCTTGGGACCCGGATTAGTGGATCTGTATAGTCACAGCGGGGAACCAGGATTTGAGTCGCGGGAAACCTTGGCATCGTTGGGACGGGGGGCGATCGCGGGAGGCTTTACCCGCTTGACCCTGTTGCCCGATACCCAGCCTGTTCTGGATCAGCCTGCCGGATGGCGTTGGCTACAATCCACCTTTGCCCAGCTTGATCTACCCGTGCGCCTTGACAGTTGGGGAGCCTTGACGATCGCGGCCCAGGGGCAACAAATGACGGAGTTTGCGGATCTGGCCGCCGCTGGGGTCGTGGGACTGGCGGATGGGTACCCCTTGGCAGATCCCTTGTTACTGTGGCGCGTCTTGGACTACGCCCAACCCGTGGGTAAACCGATCGCCCTCTGGCCCTGTCAACCGCAACTGAACCGCCAGGGCGGCGTCCGGGAAGGAACTGATGCGATCCGTTTGGGATTGCCCAGGGTGCCGGCCATTGCGGAGTCAATCGCGATCGCCACCATTCTGGAATGCGTTGCTGCAACGGGAACGCCGGTGCATCTCATGCGCATTTCCACCGCACGCGGGGTCGATCTGGTTGCTCATGCGAAGGCACGAGGCTTGCCCATTACGGCGAGTACGACTTGGATGCACTTGTTGCTCAGCACAGCGGATTTGGATGGCTCGTCTGGGTTGTACGCCTATGACCCTAGCCTGCACCTAGCGCCGCCGCTGGGGACGCCCTGCGATCGCACGGCCCTCATTGAGGCCATTAACACCGGGGTCTTGGATGCGATCGCCATTGACCATGCCCCCTACACCTATGAAGAAAAGACAGTGGCGTTTAGCGAATCGCCCCCCGGCGCGATCGGTCTCGAATTAGCCCTGCCCCTACTCTGGCAAAAATTGGTGATACCGGGTTTGGTTCCCGCCCCAACCCTCTGGCGCTGCCTCAGCACCGCCCCTGCCCAATGCCTCCAGCAAGCCCCCCCAACCCTCACCCCTGGTCAAGCCACCGAATTAACGCTCTTCGATCCGCAACACCCCTGGGTTGTGAGTGCCAACACCTTGGCGTCCCAGGCCACCAATACCCCCTGGCTAGGGCAAACTCTCACGGGGCGGGTGGTCAAAACCTGGGCACCCACGGCCAATGAACCAGAATAGCAGGTGCATGGCGATTCTCTAGGAGGGCGTGATGCAAACGGGCTAGCCCAATATTAGGCAACCGCTACACTAAAAAAGAATGCTCGTGTCCAACAACCTATGCCTGCCCCCCCTAGCTCCAGTGCGACTCAATCAGCCCCAGCCACCCTCACCCCAGAGGAGGCGCGATCGCCAACCCTAGGGGCAGACGCAGTGAGTGAGCGCATCCCCTTCCTACCCAGTGACCTTGAGAGCAACGAACCCCCCTTGGAAACTGATTTACACCGTGATCAAATCGACCTGCTGATTCGGCTCCTCCGCTGGTGGTGGCGTGAGGGGCAAAGGACTCCCCCGCCAAACTATCGCCCTGACTACTATGTGTCGGGGAATACGACGATTTACTACAGCCCCAAGCGGCAGAAAACGGAAGATTTCCGGGGGCCAGATTTCTTTGTCGTCTTGGGGACGGCAAACCATCCCCGCAAAAGTTGGGTGGTCTGGGAGGAAGGAGGCAAGTACCCCCATGTCATTATTGAATTACTCTCGGCCTCAACGGCCAACGTCGATCGCGGTACCAAAAAAATCCTCTACCAAGACACCTTCCGCACGCCCGAATACTTTTGGTTTGATCCCTACAGCCTCGAATTTGCAGGCTTTCATCTCGTCGATGGGATCTACCAGCCGATCGTCGCTACCGAGCAGGGCTGGTGTTGGAGTCAGCAGTTGGGCCTGTACCTAGGGATTCATCAGCAACAACTCCGGTTTTTTACCCCGGAAGGACAACTGGTGCCCACCCCAGAAGAACAGAACGAAAAAATGGCCGCCAAGCTGCGAGAGTTGGGCATCGATCCCAATCAGATTTAACCTTGACATTCAGATCCTATCCCTAGAAGCTGCCCAGGTAGTTATAAGAACTGATGATGGATTAGCTCGTTAAACTACAATGCCTTCCAGAGATGTTATTCGTGACCCGGTAAAAACTGCCCTGCAACGTGAGGGATGGACCATTACCGATGATCCCTATGTGATTTCCTATGGGGAGCGATTTCTATTTATAGACTTGGGCATAACTGGATGGTTTATTGGAGCCGCACGCGGTAACCACCGGTGAATTTATTAGTTGTCGATGTCGAGACTGTCGAGGTGAAACAATGGATACCGCCACTTTTAGGGAAATCGTCAAACAGGTGATTAGCGAATATGCCCGGTTAACACCCTCCCACGGGCAAATTCGGCTAGATACCGTTTTTGATGACAGCCAGGATCGCTACGCTCTAATGCAGACGGGCTGGAGCCAGGGACGCCGGGTGCGGGGCAATCGGATCTATATCACCCTGCAACATGACCGCATTTATCTGGAGTATGACGGTATAGAGCAGGGCATCACCCAAAATTTGCTCGATCGCGGCGTTCCCCCAGAGCAAATCATCCTTGCCTTTTTACCAGAAGCTCCCCTTGCCCTTGCCGTGTAAGGGTATGGCTGGCTAATTCAGTCCGCCCATGCGGGTTGGGGGCCAAAAGCGGAACACAGCCCGCCCAATAATGCGATCCTGCGGCACTAGCCCCCAACAGCGGCCATCATAGCTACTCTCACGGTTATCCCCCAGCACTAGGTAATGATTTTCGGGAATCGTCACAGCATTTTTGAGAAAGGGATTTAGCTCAGAAGGACTGCCCTGACAGGTAGCGAGGGTTGTTTCTGCTCCCGGATAGATATAGGGTTCTGGCAAGGGAGCACCGTTGAGGTAAACCCGTCCTTGCCGCAATTCCACCTGATCCCCTGGCACCCCAATAATCCGTTTAATAAACGCATCATTGAAGTGCTGGCGTTTTAACTCATCCGTTGGCCGAAAGACGACAATATCCTTGGTTTGGGGCTGGCTGAACCGATAGCCCACCTTATCCACCAGAATTTGATCGGCATACCAGCGGTTGGGTGATCCCTGCAACGTCGGCTCCATTGATCCGGAGGGGATAAACCGAGCCTCCGCGATAAAGGTCCGAATCCCAAAGGCCAGCAGCAAGGCTACGACAATCGTCTTAACCCCCTCAACCCACGGATTCTCTTGTAATTCCGGCTCCAGATGGTTGTCTTTGTCGGGGGCAGGTGTCATGATCGCAGCAGGTTTTTCTGGGGGTTGATTAAAAGGCATATTCGTTGACATCACTATACTCTGCTCCGGTCGGAACTGCCGCTTGCCAGCCAAGTTGATCCTCAAACCGCTGGGGCCGCTGCTGAGGCCGCCGCTTTAGGTTTGTAGGTCGAGGCCACCTGAAGTTCTTGTAACTGCTTGCGTTCAACTTGGGCGGGGGCGTCGGTGAGGAGGCAGCGGGCCTGTTGGGTTTTCGGGAAGGCAATGACATCCCGGATCGAGTCTTCCCCAGCCAGGATCATGACCAAGCGATCCAGCCCGTAGGCAATGCCCCCGTGGGGTGGGGTGCCGTACTCAAATGCCTCCAGCAGGAACCCAAATTTGCTATACGCCTCTTCCAAAGACAGACCGATCGTCTCAAACACTTGTTCCTGAACCGATCGCTGATAAATCCGCAGGGAGCCGCCGCCAATTTCCAGGCCATTCAGCACTAGGTCATAGGCTTGGGCACGGGCGGTTTTTAGATCCGCCAGATCATCGGGGTGAGGTGCAGTAAACGGGTGGTGCAGGGCCTCCAGGCGTTTTTCGTCGGCGTTCCACTCAAACATCGGGAAGTCGGTAATCCAGAGCAGGTTGATCTGATCGGGAGCGATCAGCCCCATTTCTTGACCGAGGCATTGACGCAGGCGATCGAGGGTTTTGTTAACAATCTCTGTAGGACCGGCCCCAAACAGCAGCAGGTGTCCCGCTTGGGCCTGGGTACGATCGAGCAATTCCTTTTTCTGCTCCGGACTCAGGTTGTCCTTGATGGCCCCGATCGTGTCAATCTCGCCATTCTCGCGCACGCGGATATAGGCTAGCCCCTTGGCCCCGGCGATCGTCGCCGCTTGGAACAGGTCGCCGCCCGGTTTAATCCGCACGTTGGACACCTGATCATTCCCGTTGGGGATGGGCAATACCTTCACACAGCCGCCACTGGCGATCGCGCCGGAAAACACCTTAAAGCCCGAATCCTTGAGCAAGTCCGACACATCCACCAACTCCAGACCAAAGCGGGTATCGGGACGATCGGTACCAAACCGGGCCATTGCCTCGGCATAGGTTAAGCGGGGGAAGGGACGCGGCAGGTCAATCCCCTTCACCGCCTGGAAAATATGGCAGACCAAACCTTCGTTCAACTGGAGAATTTCTTCCTGGGAAAGAAAACTCATCTCCATATCCAGTTGCGTAAATTCCGGCTGGCGATCGGCGCGGAGGTCCTCATCCCGGAAACAGCGGGCAATTTGATAGTAGCGATCGAGGCCTGATACCATCAGCAATTGCTTAAACAGTTGGGGCGACTGGGGCAGGGCAAACCATTCCCCTGGATTCACACGACTGGGGACCAGGTAATCCCGTGCGCCTTCAGGCGTCGATCGCGTCAAAATCGGTGTCTCAACTTCGATAAACCCTTCCTGATCCTCTAGGTAGCGCCGGATAGCCTGCACGACTTGGTGGCGTAGGGTCAGGTTGCTGCTCATGCGCGATCGCCGCAGGTCCAAATAGCGATATTTCAGCCGCAGGTCTTCCCGCACACTTTCTGCCTCAGCCGCAGATACCTGGAAGGGAAGTTGCTTGTAGACCGGGTTCAGGAGATCGATCGTATCGGCGTAGACCTCAACTTCCCCGGTAGGCAGATTGGGGTTGAGGGACTCTTCGGGGCGTTGCCGCACTTGGCCAGTCACACGGACGACATACTCATTGCGAAGCGCATCCGCCTGGGCATAGGCTGTGGGCTGATCCGGATTCGCGACGATCTGGGCAATGCCACTGCGATCGCGCAGGTCCAGGAAAATCACGCCCCCGTGGTCGCGACGGCGATCGACCCAGCCATAGAGGGTAACGGTCTCGCCGACCTGGTTGCTCCGGAGTTGACCACAGTAATAAGTCCGCATTGTTGTTTGTTGGGGGAATCGCGCGTTGATGTTGATTATAGATATGAGTATAAGTTGACGATGGGTTGAGCCGCGTTAAACCGCAACGGGAGCCTCTAGAGTACCGCAAAGCCAGGGGAGTTTGTCGGTTGGCTTAAGGACTGGCACCCGAACCCGCATACGCTATGCCGTTGTCTGCCCGACACACCCCAACCATCGCTGCATTCCCCTTCCTACCATAGACAGGTGACACCTTGCCCCCGGAGCATGGCCCGTCAGCCGCGATCGTCCGCTTCGGGGAATCTGTCTCTACGGCAAAGGGGTATCCCAGCTTACCCCTCATCTGATTTGTCGTCAGAACGGGGGGCGGTCAGTTTTTCCCAGGCGGCCTTGGCGGCTTCAGTAATGCGATCGCCCAAGTCTGTCACTTCCTTGGTTACCCAGTCCCAATTCTTCTCCGTTTGGGACTTAATCAGGTCCAGGGTCTTATCAATGCCTTCCGGGTCAACAATCCGCTTTTCTTCAACGGCCTTGGTCGTCTGCTGGATAAAGTTGAGATAGGCTTCTCGCGCCTGGGCAACAGCAGTCTCATACGCCTTTTGAGTGACGGCGGTGGCTTCCTTCACCTCTGCCTCCGTCTTACGCTTCAAGGCTTCGATTAATTCCTTGGTGGCTTGTTTGAGTTCGTCGGGTTCATCCTTCAGTTGCGTCTCCACCAGTTGGCTGGTTTCTTCGCTAACCTCCACGATCGCGGACTCCTTGGGGATTTCTGACTCAGCCATGATGCTTCGCTCCTAGCGGACGTAATCATTCATTACCTAGGGTAGTGTATGAAGCTAACACTGGGGACAGGCTAGATGGCTGAATCGGGCTAAAAAAAGTTGAAGCCCACAGCAAAAATCCCACCCACGACCTAGCTGTGATCGCCTGTCCCCACGGCTGTACGGGGTTGCAGAAAGGGTTTACGACCCGAACTGTAGTGTCTCCACCCGTGCCGCTTTGAGGAGGTACTCAGTTGTATCTATAGCCTGTCCGGCAATTTTCCTGGAAGTAATGGGTCAAGTAAATTTTGAGAAAAACTGTGAGGATTCATCAACAGTGATTGGTCCATGACGATTGACCAGCCACTATTCAGTTAAGCGTTGGTGACATCGAGTCAGGCTGGCAATACGATACCTGTATCCAAGCAGGACGACTATCCACTGCTACAACCTGTGTCGCCTCAGTGAGGGTCAGGCAATTGGCTTGAGCCAATTGTTCATCAGGTACTTCTGTCCTTCAGAGAATTGGGAAACGCTGTATACTTCTGGATTGAGAATTAATGGTTGAGTGTTCTTCTTGTACTTAAACTGATGATTTTTGTCATGACTCATCACGTTTGTCCATCTTAACCCTGCCAGGATAAAAAATTTGGAGTACAGTACTATGCCCCGTACCCTTATACTATCTCAGCGTAAAATCAAACAACATGTAGCCGGTTGTGCTGCATTTGAATTTGAAGATCTCATTAGTGAGATGGACGACGTGGAAATTTTTTCGCCACTCAAAACGTATACGCATTCGCAAAACTTTTACTCAATGGCGAAATACTTCACGCGATCGAGTAAACTAGCCAGCATGATCAAACCCGATCCTAACCCTTACAGACCTACCCAAGAGTTTGAGCTTTTTTTTGCTATTTTTCAAACACCTTGGGAATTTCTGTCAATTGACTCGATCAAAAATTGGCGCAAGAAAACTCAGAAGGCTGCTTGTTTGATCATTGAACTTTGGCAGAAGGATGTTGAAGGTTGGAAGGATTTACTAGAACTACTCAGCGAATTTGATCACATCTTCACCTGTTTTTACTACAGCGTTGATGACATTAGCAAAGCCACAGGGCGACCTTGCAGCTATTTGCCCTTGGCAGTTGATGCTCTCACCTTTTGTCCCTATCCGGTTTGGCCCGATCGCTACATTGATGTCTGTTATATGGGGCGACGAACTCAGCCCGTCCATCAAGTGCTTCTGGCGATGGCCCAAGCAAACAAAATTCATTACGTCTACGACACAGCTAGCAACTTCTCTGTTTACGAGCCGACAGAACATCGCTATCTACTAGCCAGTACGATCAAGCGTAGCCGGTATTTCTTTGCGAACTATGCCAAGGTTAATGAGCCTTTACAAACAGGGAGTCAGAAGGAATTTGGCTATCGCTTTTATGAAGGGGCTGCGGGAGGAGCTGTTCTTTTAGGTGCGGCACCAGGTACCCCTCCCTTCTATGAACAATTCGATTGGCCAGATGCCGTAATTGCAGTTCCACCCGATGCTACCAATGTGGAGGAAATTATTGCTGATTTCGATCGACAACCCGATCGCCTGCAACAAATTCGCCATAATAACATTGTCAACACCCTCCTCCGACACGATTGGGCCTATCGTTGGCAAAGTATTTTACACACCTTGGAGGTAGAGCCTCATCCCAAAATACAGACACGTATGGAACGCCTCAAAGCAACCTCATTGCAGATCTAATATCTGGTAACCTGATAACAGGTGAGCAGGTTGTTTTGTCGGGTTAGTGATGCATAGGAATGGTCATCACAGGCTGGAACCCTCAGTTTGCCGTGGCTGACTCCATTAGAATGCACGACTACCGTAACAAGCGCTAGCCAGACGGGGGGATACCATACGACGTTAAAGTGGCCCAACTCGCAGTGACTACTATGGCCCCCCTACTTCTATCGTCAACGGCAAACTCAACTGCGTCAATGGGTACGCCCGCACGACCAATGCCACCTACAAGGCTTCGCCACAATCGTGGTGGCAATCCCGTAATCCGAGAGTGCCTGCTTAGGGGAGTGGGTGGCCTATTTAAACCACCGGATCTGTCAAGCACGTGCTCATATGGAACGTTTATATTATCAAGTCTGATTGCAGAGTAAGGTCCAGATCGCCCTGGTTTGGTTCAACGATAATCACCTCAGCCGTGCGGCGACCCCGGACCAACCAACCCGTCAGGGCACCCAACCCGGCCCCCCCCAGAACTTCCGCAATCTCGATCACCCGATCGCCCGTAATTCCGGCAATCACCGCTGCTGCCGCTGCTCCCACCGCCGCTCCGGTCAGGATCGATCGCGTATTTGTACCCTTTTTGATGGTTTCACGCCGATTGATCACCGTCGAGACCGCATTGATGGCCTGTTCCCGATTACTGTTGCGGATCACGAGCGTCTTAGCGACAAATTGCGTCCCCTCGTTATTACCCACCGGGCGTAATTCTCCCCGAATCGTACTGCCCGCAGGGACCAAAATTGTTCCCAGCGAAGACCGAATATCACTGGCGACGATGAGTTCCACCGGAGCGGTTTCTTCTGGCGTCACCACAATCCGCTCAGCTTTGGTAAAGCGGGTAGAAATATAAGTCCCGGCAGGAATCCGCACTTGGGTTGGGGCAAATTGGGTCAGGAGGCGACCCTGGCTAGGGGTACTTTGGGCGATCGCTGGAGCCGCGATCGGTGGCAGGAGGGAAGTCGTGATTAACCCCAGGCTCAGGACCCAAGCCGTTGGTCGAAGATAGCCCTGTGATCGCACCATGATTACCTCTCTCTTCTACAACGCAACATTTACAACCAGCAAAGGCTGTTACCGAGATTGACCCTCATGCTGGCGCATAAGTTCCCTGGTGTGGATAGGTTAGCGCCCAGGTAGCACGGCCCTAGCCATCCTTCAGAAAACGACACAATGCTTCTTCTGGGTTTATGGTGGGGGCGCGTAGCGCCCCCACCATAAACCCAGAATTTTAGTTCTTTAACTTGTAGCTTTTTTCACTGTTACACCAAAATCTCAGGAGAGCCGACACAATTTAGCGAAACAGCAAAGTAACGACTTGCAGACAGCCGACAATAAAGCCGAGGATGCCACCCAAGTTCACGATCGCCTGCAATTCACTCCGGACAATGCCCTGGATGGCCAGTTCTAGATTGCGCGGGGACGTGGCCTTGACTCGCTCCACAATAACCTGATCAATATTGAGAATCGGAATGACCTGGGTGACGATCGTTTCCAAGTCTTTTTCTAAATAACGCTCTAACACCAAGGCCAACTCGCTACTCACCCCTACCAGAGAACTGCTCACCACTGTGGAGTTGCGTAACCGATTGAGAATCAGCGTCGCAATGTGCTCCCAATTAACCGATTGGGCTAGTCCCTGGAGCAGATCCGCCCCTTGCTCTTGTAAATAAGTCCGCACTGCTTCCCGCATCGTTTGTCGCAGTTGCCGTACCGTAGAAACCGGTAGATTTTGCAGGGAGAGATTTTGGAGCCATTCCTGTAACCGTTGCCGAATCCGCAGGGCAACAACCAATTCAGCAATGCGGGTGTTACTGGCTTCCTTTTCATCCAGACAATAGGTGCGTAATCGGAGGAGAGCATTGCGTACCCCAAACAGATTGGCAACTACCCAATAGGTACCACTGGTTTTTTCCCGAAACCCTTCGTCAATAACCTGAATATTATGATCCGTCAGAAAATCAATTAAAATCTGACGAATCGCATCCGGTGGCAACGCCGTTTCCAAAATCCAATCAGCCAATTGGGCAGCTTGCACACGGCTTAATTGCAGTTCCAGTAAAACCTGATCAAAAATATGATTCAGTTGGGTTTCGAGAAAATCTTCACGACGGGCCAATACCCGCAATAATCGCGGCATCGAGTCACCCAGAAGATCGTGCAAAATACCCGCCAGGATTTTGGCTGTCTTCTGTTCCGTATCTGATCGCACCTGCTCCAGGGCCGATAGCAATAGCCAATGGATTGCCCCTTGTACGCGTTCGGTTTGCAGTAAACGACGGGCCAGCTTTTGCAATTCTTCCGGCGTTAGCAGCGACCCCATGATCGTGTCGGCGATGCGTTTGGCCAGCCGTTCTTGGTTACTGGGGATCAGACCAGGGGTAAAGGGAATCCGCCACTGGCCCAAGTAATAGGCACGGTAGGGGCGGAACAGCATTTTGATCGCAATATCATTGGTGAAGTAGCCAATGATGCTACCCGTAATGGGCGGGATAAAATAAATCCACAAGCTGGCGAGGTTCAAGGTAATTCTCGTTCAGAGGGCGATGCGTCTAGGAAGACACGGCGCGAACATGGGTTAGGGACTGCGTTCCTCTTTGATCTTAAGCCGTAGATCTGAAGCCGTCAGCAGATAAGTGGGGGAATTCTGCCCTAGCCCTCTGCCCCTTCATCGGCGGCTAAGGGGGTTGGCACGAAAGGGATGCGATCGACGGGCCACCCTAACCCCGTAAAGTCCTGGGCAATTTCTGCGGTGGGATAGGGTTCTAAGGCTGCTAGTTCGGCCTCAGGGGTCAACAACACTTGCAAGACCGCAAGGGGAACCTGGGTCATGAGGTTGGCCAGCGTGAAAGCCCCGATCGCGATCGCTAACCCCACTACATGCCAACTGGCGGGTAAGGGACTCAGGCGACTGACAAGGGGAGCCAAGCGATATAGTTGCCAGACGATCACCGCCCATACTAGGGGGACGGCCAAAATGATTAAATAATTGCGGCGATCGTATAGGTAGCGCAAAATCTGGCGCTGCGATTTGGCCAACTGCTCAGCCCGTAGAATCAGCCCTGGAATACTAAAGATGTAAAACGGACGCACCAATTGCATCCCAGCGGGCAAAGCCCCCCCCACTAGGGCCACAATACCCACCTCCAACGGCACAGGCAGCAGGGGACTCCCCGTCGCTAGCCCCAACCAACCCAACTCTAGCCAGATGGGTACGGCTGCCAACCCGGCTAAATGAATCCAAAGGAACGGTTCTGATTTAAAGTCTGATTTAACTAAAGACATTTCTAATAACGCTAGCTCGGCCAGCTACGAACAATAGGCGATGAGAATCGGTTGTTTTAGGGGCAAAGGGCTAGCAACAGACAGAGATTGTCCGACAGCCAGATGGCATACAACGATGGGAAATCGCCCCTGTGATTCTCGATAATTTATACCACGGGATGGGGCAAGCCACGGGCCACCCTTGCACCGACTTCCGTTTAAGCCCCTGTCTGATTACCGGGTTGACTGACCACTCTTTTCCCCTTACCTGAGGAGAGAGAACTGAGTGAGGCGTGAGGTCAGTAGGAACCAAGGCCCTCTGCTCCAGGTTGACTGACCAATCTTTGCCCCTCATCCCTACATCCCTTCTCCCACGAGGGGCAAAAGGACTTTAACCCCAACCCCTCTCCCGTTCTGGGAGAGTAGGGTGGTTTCATTATCAGCAGCGAGGCAATGGTAAACACCTCGCGGGGTTCGGCGTCGATCAGGACCTCATGGGACACCAACTCCGGGTTTTCCTGTCCGTAGAAAATCTCCCGCAGCATCGACAGCAGATAGACTGGCGTCAGAATCACGC
>CAZHXN010000012.1:16395-61571 GCA_964536415.1 uncultured bacterium | reverse complement strand
TTTACACGATTAGGGGCTATTTTTTAAACATATTTGCTATCATTATATTTGCTATCATTCAACACTTCTGGTTAGGCGGCAACCTCGACATAGGCTGATGAAGTGGTTGGTTGCGGAATCTCTAATCCTTTCAACTTCAAACCATCCAGATAGAACTCTACCGCCTCACGCATATTTTGTTCAATTTCTTCACGGGTTGCCCCCGTCGAGACACATCCCGGTAGGTCTGGAGAATAGGCGGAATACCCAGTGTCTGTCTGCTCAATGGTGACTAAACCCCACTTGCTGCAATGTTTGTACTGACGTTGACTACCTCGTGAGGGCATGATTTGTAGCACTGTGTTTCCAGGTTTGTGGTTGGCGGTGGATGCGTTGCTAGCGGGCAGGATGATGAAGGTGCTGAGTGTACTGCAAGCTGGCATCGCTGACCCGGCCCATCAGGGGTTTGTGCAGGCGTTGGCGGGACGATCGGCATCACCAAACAAGGGCTGATGTCAATAGGCCCGCCCATGAATCTTTGGTTCAAACCCCATTAATGATCTCACACTGAGATCCTCCTGCCTATTGTTCGAGGTGCCCACATAACACCCTCGGATACCTTGCTCAGCATGGTTCGATCGTGGCCATGACTTCGCCAGTTTGGCTGGTGTCGTAGCCCCCTAGGGCTGCCAATTGGGACAGGACTCGGCGATGGCCCAGGGTACTCAAAAGCTGCTGGACCGCCGATTCCTCTAAATAGGGTTTGAGGACAACCATATCGTAGCGGGCACGAGATAGGGGAATAAATCCTAACCCAAAGGCTTGGGCCACGGAAGCCGTACTGACGCCGGTTGTCGCTTTTCCGGTTGCGATCGCCTGGGCCACTTCTAAATGCCCGTACACAATCTGCTCAAATCCCCGCACTGCTTGGAACGGAATCTGAGCTTGCTGAAGCGATCGCTCCAATAATTGCCGACTTCCCGCCCCCACCTCTCGGTTCACGATCGTGACACCGGGCTGCGTCACATCTGCGATCGTGGCCAACTGGCTGGGATTATCAGGATGAACCAGTAAGCCTTCCTCCCAACTACCTAGATTGATCACAACAGCGGCAGTTCCCTGCACTGTGGCTTGGACAAAGGGCACATTATAGTCTTGCGTGATCGGATCATAGAGGTGCATCCCGGCCATGTGGACCTCCCCACGCCAAAGGCGATCGAGGGCGCTCAGGCTGTTGTCAAAAGTCCAGTGAACGCGCAGGTTGGGATGCCACCGTTCAGTCGCGCGTGCCCAGAGGGAAAGGGCTGGGGTACAACCCGCCAGAACGACCGTATGCTCCAGTTTTTCTGGATCATCCAGTAACTTGACCGGTAGGGTTGGGGCGTCAGCCGTATAAACCGCTTCGCCATCCGCTGGAATCATTTCCCACCGAAAGGCATTCTGACCAATTAAAGGATGGGCGATCCAGCGTCCGCCAACGCGAGCCAGGTTTAAGCGTAGCGGGGTATTTTTGGGAAAATCTTGCGTCGGGACGGCTTCGAGTGCGGGCGTCTCTTGTTCGAGCCAAAATAAATCTTCGACCTGACAGCCCAATGCTTTGGCTAACCGGAGGGCAACGGTTGTAGATGGCGCATACTGCCCTGCCTCGACCCCACTGATCGTCTGGCGAGAAACCCCCGCGATCGCGGCTAAATCCTGTTGACTCATCCCCAGCCGCAGTCGAATTTGTTTCAGGTTATTGCCAAGATTACGCTCTTGCTTCATTGAGGTTATTGAGTTATGACCGGAGCAAGAAAAGCCGGGACGGGTCCAAACTAACGAGCCAGGGTGCGGAACGGTCCTTTAGACGCTGCCACTTTTCTTTGAAGACTTCGGCCTGAAGGTGATAATCATCCAAGTCAACGGGTGGCTCTCCTAGCTTAAGATAAATCGTCATGCGATGGGGAGTTTCACTGGTCCAGGCAACCCAAGCCGGTAGAGTGTTGGGCAATGTCCGGGACTGATCCAGGTTTTCTAAGAAAGTAAGCTGGTGGGCACGAATGCCGATGTGCGTGTGGTGGGGGGCAATCGGACCCGCCGTTTGCAGCGTGCAGCCCCAAGCCAAAGCACGCAGGGTATGACGATCGATCGGTTGAATCGGCGAGAGGTTCTTACACCCGGTGAGTTGGGCAACGGCGAGGGTACCGGGGCGATCGAAAATCGTTTGCTTATCTCCCGCCGCTGCAATTTTACCCTGATCCAGAACCAGTAACTTTTGACAAACTCGATAGGCTTCTTCCAGGTTATGGCTGACAAATAGGGTTAATCCTTTGTAGCTAGCAAGGGTTTTGATCAGATGTTTTTCCAGTTCATGGCGTAAATGGGTATCTAACGCAGAAAAGGGTTCATCTAGTAACAATATATCCGGCTCCGGCGCTAATGCTCTTGCTAGAGCTACTCGCTGCTGTTGCCCACCGGATAGTTGCTGGGGATAGCGATCGCCTAGTCCACTGAGTTTAACCTGCTCAAGATGCTGCATTACCCGATGGCTGATCACCGCCTTGGGTAATTTTTTCAACCCATAGGCAATGTTTTGGGCCACCGTCAGGTGGGGGAAAAGGGCATAGTTTTGAAATAAAAACCCTACTTTACGATCGCGACTGGGTACATTAATCCCCCGACGCGAGTCGTATAAAACGCGATCGTTGAGGACGATCGTGCCCCTGGTGGGGGTTTCAATCCCCGCAATGCAACGCAGGGTCATACTTTTGCCCGAACCCGAACTACCTAGGATGCCCAGGGTTTCGCCCGCAAGACTAAAACTAATGTCCAAGTCATAATGGGGCAGGTGTTTTTGAATATCGACGATCAGTTTCATGGTCATGCTGGGTTGCGTGCGGGCGGTTCCGAGGGGATAGTTGCCGTGGTGTTGGCCGCTGTTGACTGTGGGCGTGGTGCGCTTCAAGATGTCTGACCCACCAGAGCAGCCCAAAGGCGATCGTCGTCATGATAATCACCATGAGGTTGGCCAGGGTATAACGCTGCATTTGCACGGCATCATAAATCGCCAGCGGTAGGGTTTGGGTGCGTCCGGGAATGCTACCTGCGACCATCAGCGTCGCGCCAAATTCACCTAAACCACGGGCCACACTGAGTCCAAGCCCCGCCAGAATCCCCCGATAAGCCGTGGGAATTGTAATCCGCCGCAGTACCTCCCACTCAGTTGATCCCAAAGTGCGGGCCGCCGCCTCCAGTTCCGGGTTGACATTAGCGATCGCGGCTCTGGTGGATTCCACCATCAGGGGCAGGGCCACCACTGTAGACGCGATCGCCCCGGCCTGCCAGGTGAACAATAAATCAATCCCGAACCACTCCTTAATCGGGCTACCTCGACCCAAAATCAGCAACAGGAAATAGCCCACAACACTGGGCGGTAAGACTAAGGGTAGGTTGAGGACAGTAGATACAAAAATCTGCCCCCGAAAGTGTTTTTTGGCCAGGAAAATCCCTAAACTAAGACCCAAACTAAAAATCAGTAAGCTTGCCAGGACAGTAACCTGAAGCGACAAAATAGCCGGTTGCCAAATCATGAGATCGGTTCCTCCCCAGGTAGAATAAAGCCATATTTCCGCATTAAGGGTCTTCCCTTTGCGCCATTAATAAAGGCAGCAAACTGTTTAGCCTCCTCCACATGGGCCGCACTTTTAGGAATCGCTAACATTTGTTCTAATGGCTCATGCAGTTCCTGTGGCACCAGAACCCATTTTCCCGGTTTTTGAACACTAATGGAAAGGGCCGCGATCGCCACATCGACATTGCCCGTTTGCGCATATTGCTGGGCTTGTTTGATGTTTTCTCCCAGGATCAGCTTGGGTTGAATGGCCTCCCAAATTCCTGCCGACTGCAACGCTTCCCGTGCTGCCACCCCATAGGGCGCATGATCGGGATTAGCGATCGCCACCCGCTTGATTTCCGGCTTCATCAAGTCTCTGATGTCCTTGATCGCATGGGGGCCTCCTTCCGGTTGCCACAAGGTCAGCCGCCCCACACCATACAGCGCCTTCGTGTCGGCATAAACTAACCCTTTTTTGTCTAAATCCTCGACAAATTTCTTATTAGCCGCTGCGAACAAGTCCACCGGTGCCCCCCGCTCAATCTGCTGGGCCAGTTGCCCCGTTGAACCCATATTGAACGTGACCCGATGCCCCGTTTCCTGCTCCCACAACTTACCAATTTCTGGAAACACATAATTCAAATCAGCCGCTGCAGAAACCGTCAAAGTAATCGGCGCAGCCGTTGGTGTCGCAGCTACATCAGATACAGTCAGCGACTGATTCATCCTAGACACGCCACACGCTGTCAACAGTCCCACTAACGCCAATACCCAAAACCAGCGTCGTTTTCTCGTCATTTCCTGACAAAACTTCCCCGCCGCAACAACCGGATGCAAGTATGATTAACATCATGCCAATATACTTGCACATCGTTCTGTAGCTCAGGTATCAAAAGGATTCAACCGAGTCAGTTAGCTTGGGGAGTAAACCTACTCAGGGAACTGAGCGAGGGGACGGGTAGGGTTGGCTGATTCCAAAGAGGCTGATTCCAAAGAATGTAGGTTTTATCGCAATGGAAATGAGTGCGCGCAATGCATTGAAGGGCAGTGTTAAAGCGCTGGCAATGGGAGCGGTCAACGCCGAGGTGACCGTTGAAGTCGCTCCAGGCATTGAGGTTGTGGCTGTGATTTGAAAACTGGCGGCAGGATGAAGATAGACGTGGGCGTGGTTGTGTTGAGGGCTGTGTTTGGTGGCTAAAGGCTTCCAAAAGTTAGGGGTTGCAGGTTGGAGTCAAGCCTACGAGACCCCAATACAGCCTGTGTCGCCTCAATGAGGGTCAGGCAATTGGCTTGAGCCAATTGTTCATCAGGTACTTCAGCCCTTCAGAGACTTGGGAAACGCTGTAACACTTTTCAGTAGCCTTTAAAATTCTATAACCTGATTCCGTTTTATCTTTCATCATGCTTCACACCTAGACTGTGTAGCCGATCGCCCAAGGTAGGAAATTTTCCCTTGGGCGATCGGCCCATTGACCTAGTTAGGTGGTCGTCGATGGGGTCATGAGATTCGCCAAGGAATTCTCCCAGTGGGGATGATAGGTTTGGATCGCCTTCATGTACTGCGCCCGTTCAAAGGCACTCTCATCTGGACAGTTGATCTGGCTCATGCTGCCTTGCATTTGCCGGATCGATTCGTATTCATTCTCCTCCAGCCAATGACGCATTTCCTGCTCCAAGACTTGCAAGTGGGGAATCCCGTGCCGCAACAGCACGGAACAGATCTGGGTAATCTTCGCCCCCGCCATTAGTAACTTGAGGGCATCATGGCCCTTTTGCACCCCACTAGTGGCGGCTAAATCGGGACGAATGCGGCCATAGAGAATGGCAATCCAACGCATAGGTAAACGCAAATCTTGGGGCGAACTCAGGAGCAAATGGGGATAGACTTCCAGGTTGTCAATATCAATATCCGGCTGATAAAACCGGTTAAACAACACCAAGGCATCCGCTCCCGCTTCATCTAGGCGTTTGGCCATATTCGCCATATTGCTGAAATAGGGACCGAGCTTAATCGCTACCGGGATGCTTACCTCAGCCTTCACCTCTTGCAAAATGTCGATATAATTCTGCTCTACGGCTGATCCCGGCATATCCGGATTCGTGGGCACATAATAGATATTGAGTTCGATCGCATCTGCTCCGGCTTCCTCCATCAGCCGCGCATATTCCACCCACCCCCCACGGGAAAAGCCATTCAAACTGGCAATAATAGGGATCTGAACCGAGGCTTTCGCAGCGCGAATGTGTTCCAAATACAACTCTGGTCCCACGTGGAATGCTTCCGGCTCCGGGAAATAGGTCAGCGATTCGGCAAAACTTTCGGTGCCGTAGGTGAGGTGATGGTGCAGTTCAAATTTTTCCCGTAATAGCTGCTCCTCAAACAGCGAATGCAAGACGATCGCTGCTGCTCCTGCATCTTCTAGGCGCTTGATATTGTCCAAATCCTCCGTCAGGGGAGCCGCCGCCGAAGGCACCAGGGGCGATCTCAGATTCAGGCCCAGATAGGTCGTGGTTAAATCAACCATTGTGTTCTCCTTGTCACCAATCAAATCCAGTGGAACGGGTGAAGCGTGGCAAATGGGTTAGGGCGGGTTATTGTGACCCTCGCGCACAAAGACACATTTGGGTAAACCCGCCCCTACCACTAGACGGGCGTTGGCGGCGACGATCCACCCGCCTTTGTCGATGTATCCATTGCCGCTGGAGCGTGACCATTACCGTGGCCATTGCCCGTTTCCACTGGCCGCGCCGCCAGGTATTGGTACATCTGCCAGCGCAGGTTCACATCCGCCTGGGCTTCCTGGAGCAGCCGCTTGGCATCCGCAGGCTTGCTCTTGGTGAGCATCTTAAAGCGGTTTTCGTTGTACATGGACTGGGCCACGGGTTGCTTCGGTGCCCGCGAATCCAGTTGCAAGGGGTTCTTGCCCTCCTGACGCAGGTCGGGGTTATAGCGATAGAGCAACCAACGCCCGCTTTCCACTAGATCCTTTTGATGGCTCATGGCGGTGGTCATGTTGATACCGTGGGCAATGCAGTGGCTATAGGCAATGATCAACGAGGGGCCGTCGTAGGCTTCCGCTTCCAAGAACACCCGCAGCGTATGCTCATCCCGTGCCCCCATTGCCACACTCCCGACATAGATATTGCCGTAGGTCATGGCAATCAGGCCCAGATCCTTCTTCGGTGAGGGTTTACCCCCGGCGGCGAACTTGGCGACGGCTCCCCGTGGCGTCGCCTTGGAGGATTGACCGCCGGTGTTTGAGTAAACCTCGGTATCCAACACCAGCACATTGACATTGCGGCCACTGGCCAGGACGTGATCCAAGCCACCAAAGCCAATGTCGTAGGCCCAGCCATCGCCACCAACGATCCAAACGCTCTTGCGCACCAGATAGTCGGCCAAACTCAGGAGTTTTTGGGCATCGGGGGTGTTCAACCCTTGCAGGATTTGCTTCAGTTGCGCCACCCGTTCCCGTTGCTCCCAAATGTCCGCTTCCGACTTCTGGGCATTGTTCAGGATCGCCGTGACCAGGGAATCGCCAATTTGGCTTGCTAAGCGTTGCAGCAGTTCCCCCGCAAATTGGGTCTGCTTGTCGATCGCCAGCCGGAATCCCAACCCAAATTCGGCATTGTCCTCAAATAGGCTATTGGACCAGGCAGGACCGCGCCCATCGGCGTTTTGCGTCCACGGGGTTGTCGGTAGGTTGCCACCATAGATCGAAGAACAGCCCGTAGCGTTGGCGACGATCATGCGATCGCCAAACAATTGGGTTGCCAGCTTGATGTAGGGCGTTTCGCCACACCCGGCACAGGCCCCGGAGAATTCAAAGAGGGGTTCCTGCCATTGTTGCTGCCGAATGCGATCGAGGTGCAAATGACGGCGATCGGGATTGGGCAGGCTCAGGAAAAAGTCCCAATTCTGGCGCTCTTGGTCGCGCAGCGGTAATTGGGGTTCCATATTGATCGCCTTGCGGGAGGGCATGGATTTATTCTTGGCCGGACAGACATCGACACAGATGCCGCAACCGGTACAGTCCTCCGGCGCGACTTGAATCGTAAACTGTTGCCCCGCAAATTCCTTGTCCTTGACTGCCGTCGCCTTAAAGGTCGCAGGGGCCTGGGCCAATGCTGCCGCGTCGTAGGCTTTGCCGCGGATCACGCCATGTGGACAAACCATGACACACTTGCCGCACTGGACGCACACATCCGGGTCCCAAACCGGGATTTCCTGGGCGATATTGCGTTTTTCCCACTTCGACGTGCCGGTGGGATAGGTGCCATCGATCGGCAGGGCACTGACGGGCAAGGTATCGCCTTCCCGCGCGGCCATTTTTCCCAACACTTCGCGCACAAACGCTGGAGCCGTATCCGGAATCGGGGGATGCCGATGCAGGGTACTGCTGGTTTCGCTGGGAATCGACACCTCAAATAGGTTGGCCAGGGTGTTATCCACCGCTTGCAGGTTCATCCGGACAATTTCGGTGCCCTTCTTGCCGTAGGTCTTTTCGATCGCCTTTTTAATTTGGGCGATCGCCTCGTCACGGGGCAGCACCTTGGCCAGGGCAAAGAAACACACCTGCATGATCGTGTTAATCCGACCGCCCATGCCACTGTCGCGGGCCACCTTGTTGGCATCGATCACGTAGACCGAGAGTTGCTTGCGAATGATTTGCTCCTGAACTTCGATCGGCAGGTGATCCCAAACCTCATCGGGACCATAGGGACTGTTGAGTAGGAAGGTGGCTCCAGTCACCGCTTCCTTGAGCACATCCAGCTTTTCCAGGAAATTCCACTGGTGACAGCCGATAAAGTTCGCCTGAGAAATCAAATAGGTCGAGCGAATCGGTTGTGGCCCAAAGCGCAGGTGGGAAACCGTGATCGATCCCGATTTCTTCGAGTCGTAGACAAAATAGCCCTGGGCGTAGTTGTCGGTTTCTTCGCCGATGATCTTGATCGAGTTCTTATTCGCCCCAACGGTACCATCGGCCCCCAGACCATAGAACATCGCCCGGACAACGGATTCCGGTTCCGTGGAGAAGTGGGGATCAACGGCGAGGGAGGTGTGGCTGACATCATCTTCAATGCCAACGGTAAAGTGATTCTTCGGCGTCGCCTGACTCAGGTTATCGAACACCGCCTTCACCATCGCCGGATTGAATTCCTTCGAGGAGAGACCATAGCGTCCACCTACGACCTTGGGCATCGCCCCAGTCCACCCTTCCATCAGGGCCGTGACCACATCCAGATAGAGCGGCTCGCCACTGGCCCCTGGCTCCTTGGTGCGATCGAGGACTGCGATCGTCTGCACCGTAGTCGGTAATGCCGCCAAAAACGCTTGGACATCCCAGGGGCGATAGAGGCGCACCTTCAGCACCCCCACCTTTTCGCCCTGAGCGGTCAGGTAATCCACGGTTTCATGGACCGTTTCACAACCCGACCCCATCAAAATAATTACCCGCTCTGCATCCGGTGCCCCGTGGTATTCAAACAGGCGATACTGGCGTCCCGTGCGGGCGGCAAACTGATCCATCACCCGCTGCACAATTTCGGGACAGGCAGCATAGAAGGGATTCACGGTTTCCCGCGCTTGGAAATAGACATCGGGGTTTTGGGCGGTCCCGCGTAGCACCGGGCGATCGGGCGTCAATGCCCGAGAACGATGGGCCAGGATTAAGTCCTCGCGAATCAAGGCCCGCAGATCGTCATCATCCAGCAGCGTTACCTTTTGCACTTCATGGGAGGTGCGGAACCCATCAAAAAAGTGGATGAAGGGTACCCGTGCTTCCAGCGTTGCCGCTTGGGCAATCAGGGCAAAGTCGTGGGCCTCTTGCACGGACGCCGAACAGAGGAAGGCAAACCCAGTCCCCCGTGCCGCCATCACATCCTGATGATCGCCAAAGATGGAGAGGGCCTGGGCCGCCAGCGATCGCGCCGCTACATGGATCACACCACAGGTCAGTTCCCCAGCAATTTTGTAGAGATTCGGGATCATCAACAGCAAGCCCTGGGAGGCTGTAAACGTTGTCGTTAAGGTTCCCGCTTGCAGGGCACCGTGAACTGCCCCAGCAGCCCCCCCCTCACTCTGCATCTCCACAACACTCGGAATCGTACCCCACAAATTGGGGCGGCCTTCCGACATCCAGGCATCGGCCCACTCGCCCATTGGGGAAGCTGGCGTAATCGGGTAAATTGCAATGACTTCGTTCAGAGGATAGGCAACACGGGCAACGGCTTCATTCCCGTCGATCGTGGCTACAGCTTTCGTACTCATAATGATGGCCTCAAACATTGAGGGTATGCGTCAGAATCCAGCGAAAAATCTTTTTGATGGATGCTTACTAAAGAATGTCTAAAAGCGAGGGTTCTCTGAGAAAGCATCATTGATGCTTAAAACTAGACAACAGATCAATGCATTGAAGAGCCTAACAGATCTCAAAAACCCTAAAAGGCCGACATAGGATTGACAGCCTGCCATAACTGGTTGCTACAACGGACTGTCATCAACTAACTGTCATTAACCGACTGCTATCCCTGAATCTGTACCTGAATCTGTATTGGCTGGAACTCACTTTCTCAGACCCAATTCCTTAAGAAAATCTTACAAACCTCGTCGCTAACTTGTTAAGTTTTACAATTCATTTTCTCTGCACAAATCCCCATTCAATAGCCCACAGTATTGATCATCAAGGACAAGATTGATCATGGGGCAAAACCTCAGTTTTTTTTAACACTAGGCCATTCTGTATCCCAGTTGACATGGGGAGAAATGATAATCCTTAATAAGTATTTACAAAAATACAATCAAATTTATATAGCCGTTTTTGCCGCCAAGATCGACAGTCAAGGGACTGATCCCCCTTGTTTATCGGATGTGTGTGTCCTTGAGTAGATTGAGAAACGCGTGTTGAAACCTATCAAATCCTTAAAATTGTGTTCAGAAGGTTTGATAAGTTTCTATTTTATGGACGATGCCGATACTGCTACCTGTTAGCAACTGCGAAGAAAGTTGTCAACTCAACATTGTTATTAACACCTTACTGTGCGAGTAAATCGGTTAGCCACAGGTGCCAAAATCGTCTGCGATGCATCGTCCAAACACTAAGACCCAGTCAGCTTATGTCAGGGCGAGTGTCCGGTGTGGTGCCGCCACGGGGAAAACTTGTAGCCGGTTGCTATTACAGGCTAGACGCACCCGTGTACCCGCCGGTAACAAGGGTCCAGCGATCGTGCGGGCATAGAGCTTTTTCCCCGACGGGGTTTGCAGACAGTAGCAATGCTCCCGGCCCAAAAATTGACGATCGCACACCACCACTTGCCCCGATTCATCGGGAATGACTGTTAAATCCTCCTGACGGATCATTAACTCGGCGGCAGTAATTTCCGCCCAAGCCTGGGCACACACTTCGGGATGGGGGGAGAGGCCGTCGGCGGTTTCAAAGGTTCCGGCTTCAGTTTGCCAAACGCGGCCTTGACGCTGGGCACTGAGGAAATTGGCCTGGGTCACAAATTCCGCCACAAAGCGGGAGG
Organism: uncultured bacterium; assembly: GCA_964536415.1. Lineage (GTDB taxonomy): Bacteria > Cyanobacteriota > Cyanobacteriia > B231 > B231 > Trichothermofontia. The sequence goes on along the minus strand of CAZHXN010000012.1, from coordinate 50,473 downwards.
CAGGCAGACGATAGATTTCCTCTGGCGTACCACACTGCTCAATTTGGCCGTGTTGCATAATCGCCACGCGATCGGAAATAGCCAATGCCTCCTCCTGATCATGGGTGACAAAGACACCCGAAATGCCCGTCGCCTTGAGGATTTCCCGCACTTCCTGCCGCAGGCGCAGACGCACCTGTACATCCAGGTTACTCAGGGGTTCGTCGAGCAAAATCAACTGGGGTTGAGGGGCCAGGGCACGGGCGAGGGCCACCCGCTGCTGTTGCCCCCCCGATAGGGTGTGGGGATACCGCCGTTCCAAATGCTCTAACCCCACTAGGGCCAGTGTCTCGCGGACCCGTTGCTGAATTTCAGCGGGACGGTAACGGGCACGCCCGCGACGGGTTGATTGCCGCAAGCCAAAGGCCACATTTTCAGCCACGTTCAGGTGCGGGAAGAGGGCATAGTCCTGAAACACCATCCCCACATCCCGATGCTCTGGGGCTACCCATGTCTCTGGGCCAGCGACGGTTCGGCCCGCCAGGAGAATTTGGCCAGCCTGCGGTACCTCAAACCCCGCGATCAGCCGCAGGAGTGTGGTCTTCCCACAACCAGATGGACCTAACAGGCCCAAAATCTCGCCAGGGTGGAGCGTGAGGGAGACCTGATCAACCGCAGCCGCTTGATCGGGGGTAAATTGGCGTGTCACGTTGGTCAGTTGTAGGATGGCGGTTTCTTGGACCATAGGGGTAATCAGATAATTCCTAATGAAGGTAATAACGGTTAAATTTCAAATCGGGTTTCAAATCGGGATCTCAGATTGGGATCTCAAATCGGACATCCTCAAAATCGGACCACCCATTGGGCGGTCTACCCAGCGCCCTCAGCCAGGACCGCAGACCGAGGGCGCTGCCTGGGGGAAGGCTACCTAGGGTGTCAGACAGGCTTGTGCTGCTTCCCTTGATCATCATAATGTACTTAGTGAGACTAGTTCTCAATAAGTTTGGGTTTTAATCTTAAAAGATGACCTATCCCCTCAGCCTTGAGTATGCCTGTGTTGCCACGTCAAGCTACAAGTTTTTTGCAATATCTCCGGCAAGGGTGGCCCGATCGCGCCACAACGCCTCAAGCCGATCGCTGGACAATCGGGGTATTGGCGTTGGCCCTGCTCTTGGCCCTGCCGGTCCTGTTTGTCCTGAGTAGCCTGTTCCGCGATTCCCGCACCATCTGGCAGCATTTGGCGACCACGGTTTTGCCCCGCTATCTCCTCAACTCCGGTTGGTTGATGCTGGGGGTGGGTCTGGGGGTGCTGGTGATTGGGGTGGGGACGGCCTGGTTGGTGACCCTGTGCCGATTTCCGGCCTCGCGCTGGTTAGAATGGCTGCTGGTATTGCCCCTCGCCGCCCCAGCGTATCTGTTGGCCTATACCTATACGGATTTGCTCGATTTTGCCGGACCGGTGCAAACGGCCCTGCGCCAGTGGACCGGTTGGGGCTATGGCGACTATTGGTTTCCGAATATTCGATCGCTGGGGGGGGCGATCGCACTGCTGACGCTGGTGCTGTATCCCTATGTATATCTCCCGGCACGGGTCGCCTTTCTAGAGCAATCGCTGACGACGATCGAAGCTAGTCGGACCCTGGGCTGTGGACCGTGGCAAAGTTTTGGGCGCGTGGCGTTGCCCTTGGCCCGACCGGCGATCGCGGCGGGGATGGCCCTGGCCCTGATGGAAACGCTGAATGACTTCGGCACGGTGCAGTACTTTGGCGTGGATACCTTTACAACCGGCATCTACCGCACCTGGTTTGGCCTGGGGGAACGGGTAGCGGCCACCCAACTGGCGGCGGTTTTGATGCTCTTTATCCTGACCTTGATGCTCTGGGAGCAGCGATCGCGACAGCAGGGACGCTTTTACCAAAAAGGCGGACAGGCTCCGACGGTGCCCCCCTACCAACTCCGGGGCCTGCGGGCGGTGGCCGCGATCGGCCTATGCAGTCTCCCCGTTCTGTTGGGCTTTGTGTTACCCGCGGCGGTCTTACTCCACATGACCCTGGGCAACTTGGGGGCGTTTGGTCAGGGTCAGTTTTGGGTGTTTGCCCGCAATAGTTTGGTCCTGGCAATCGTCACGGCCCTGTTGGCCGTGCTCTTGGCCCTGATCCTGGCCTACGGGCGGCGGCTCGTGGGTAACCCCCTCATGCAGGGGGCGGTATCGGTGGCCGCGATGGGCTATGCCGTGCCCGGTTCTGTGATTGCGGTGGGCATTTTGGTGCCCCTGGGTCGCCTGGATAATGCGATCGCTGCCACCCTGCGATCGGTTGTCGGGATCTCTACCGGATTATTACTGAGTGGCACGATCACTGCCCTGGTGTTTGCCTATCTGGTGCGGTTCCTGGCCGTTTCCCTGCATACAATCGAAGCTAGCCTGATCAAAATTAAACCCAGCCTGGATGATGCCGCTCGCTCCCTGGGCTATTCCCCCCTGCGTACCCTCCTCCAGGTGCATTTCCCCCTCTTGCGGGGCGGCTTGTTGACGGCAGCCTTGCTCGTGTTTGTCGATGTCATGAAGGAACTCCCCGCCACCCTGATTATTCGCCCGTTTAATTTCGATACCTTGGCCGTCCGGGTCTACAACCTGGCGTCGGATGAACGCCTAGCCGAAGCAGCGGCCCCCGCCCTGACGATCGTTCTCGTGGGGTTATTCCCCGTGATTTTGCTCAGTTGGCAAATTGCCCGCCGCCACCATACGGAGATTTAGTCATGCTTTCTTAACTTTTTCTCCGTATTGGCAACAATTTTGCGGTGATGCAACGAGCAGTCCCCGTTGTGTTACGGAGATTTAGTTAAGTTTTTTTAATTTTTCTGTCGAATTTGCGCTACTCTGGTCGTTACCCTACGGAGATTTTGTCAAGGTTCTCTGACTTTTGGTTATTGTGTTGCAACAGCAACTGGCGCTTAGGACTGGGATAGGCGTTGCACGGTGGTTCCCCCTAACCGATCGTGGGCATCGGCTAATAGGGCGGGAATTTTATCCGCATGGGGGCTATGAATCAGGCACGATCGCAAGTCGAATTCCTGGACACGATCAGCCCGATTACCGGGAAACCAATGGCCACCATTACCGAGAAGGTTGTAGCGCATTTTGCCATACTCTACTAAGTCATAGGCGATCGCTAAATTGCGTAACCAGAGGATAGTCGGAATATTGATGCCACCGGGGGTCTGGTCATAGCTGGGTAAACCGATGTGCCAGGTGTGATACCACTCCTCCCCTAGGCGGGCGATCGCGGCGGCTTCTAAACGTTGCAAAATGGGCGCTAAAATTTCATCGGCCCGATCAAGGAAAGGCAAAACTTGCAAGTGTTCATCAAAATCTTCAGGACGGGCTGCCCCAATACTGAGGGTATGGACCTGGGGATGACTCAGGCAAAACAGCGCATTAAATTGCATCGGACTCAATGGCGCACATAGTTCCTGTAGCCGCTGGGGAGGCTCATAGAGTTTGCCGCCTTTATCCGCAGGACTGATAATAAAAACCCCCATATCCTGCTGTTGAGCCGCGACGATCGCGGGCCAGTTATTTTGGAAAATATAGTACCAATGCAAATTAACATAATCAAACTCCCCGGTCGCGATCGCGGTCACGATTAAATCCGTAGGGCCGTGGGTGGAGAATCCCAGAAACCGCACGCGACCTTCCCGCTGAAGCTGGCGGCCAACTGCCAAACAGCCGCCCGGTCGCAGGACATCCGCCAGTAATTCAGGGGTATTGATACCATGAAATCCTAATAAATCGACATACTCCAGATTCAGATTTTTAAGGGATTGGTCAACGGTCTGACGAAATTCCTGGGCGGTTGGTTTGGGTGAGACCTTCGTCTGAACAATTAATTTTTCCCTAGGAAAACGAGGCAGAATCTCCCCTAATTGAATCTCCGAGGTTCCATATCCCCGTGCCGTTTCAATATGGTTAATCCCTACCACCAGCGATCGCTCGATTGTCGCCTCTAAATTACTTTGATTATCCGCCGGGATTTGCGCTTTTGGGACATCTTGCCATTTAAACTGATAGCGCATACCGCCACAGGAAAAGACGGGCATCAATAATTCCGTTCGGCCAAACCGTCGATATTGCATACCACTTCACCGATCCAAACTATCTAATGCGATCAAAACTGTCCAACTAACGCTTTGAAGCAAGATATCTGGCCATTAAACAGCCTTTCAGGACGATAGGGCCGTCAGGACAACTCCCTGCAGGACAATCCTCCTTTTCTTGAGACAATTTTCTCGGATGTTGAAGCCAATAATGAACTTTCCTGTCAACAGATCTGCTCCTGCATTACCCTGCGGAAGAGACGGCCATGCCTCATAGGCGCTACCCTGTAAGATATAGCAACTCAGACCGGAAACACCAGGTTGAGGGTTAGGCCCTTATGGGCTGTGTGTCCTCACCCTTGGCTCAAACCGGACGGGCGATCGCTATATACTAAAACTCAATCTCCGTTTCCCATGCGAGGACAGTGCAACTGATGCAATCCCCCAGGCGTCATACTCTAGGTGGCTAGTGCTCGGCAGGAATATCCGTATTTTCCCGGATGCTGCAACGATGGGCGACGGGCAAAAACCTGTCGGACGATAGCTAAGGGCGCACTACGGATACTTGCTTTCCCTGTCTAAAAATTTGTCCAAAATTCACCTATGACTTCTTATGGATATTGCAGAACTTGATAACTTAGAAACCTCTGTACAGGATCTGCTCTCAGCTGCAGAGGCGGAACTGCAAGAACAACGCTTGCAACAGCAACGGGATGCTTATGTCCAGAAAGCGACAGAAGAAATCCAACAACGCCTGAACCCGCTTTTGGAAAAAATTGAGACGATGTTGGCACGCTATCAGCACGAAGGCTGTCCCGACACTCCCATGCGTCAAAAGTTAGAGGCTCAGGCAGCCGATCTCCGGCGACAGTTGGAGGAAGCCCCCATCCTGGCAGCAGAAGTCGCCGATCGCCAGCTGATTCTGAGTGAAGAACGCCTCCTGGAAGGGCGAGAAGTGGAGCAAATTAGCCGTTGGCAAAAGAGTTTACGGGTCGATCTGCTAGAAATGATTGCGGAGCAGACGGACTTCTATAGCGCCACTGATGCCGCGATCGCTGTGAAGGGCTATCTCCAGGATTTGAAAGCGATCGGTGCTCTGGAAGAAGTGGTTGAGGCTCTCATGGATCAAATCAATTCCCATAGTGAAGAAGGTCCAGTGGCCAAGCTCCGGGGCAGTCATGAGCAGACCCTAAACTTTATCTATAACAAAGCCCTAGAGAACCGATCCCGGGTTGAGCGTCCCCCTAATGTTCAACCCCGTGTACGCCATCGGCCTTCGGAAAAGCCCCCCAATCCCTACGATGTGTTAGAAGGCAAGGTGGTGATTTTTGGCGGCCACGATCGGCTGGCGACTGCTGTCCGCAACCGTTTACGGTCTTCCAAGGTGGAATTGCTCTGGTGTACGGCCCAGGATGGCCTCCAAATGGCGGAACAACTGGAAAATCATATCCATTCCGCTGATCTGGTCTTGGTGGTGACGGGCTATGCCAGCCATGCCCTCACGGAGAAGGCGATGCAAGCCGCCCAGCGAGCTAATATCACCCCCGAAATGATTAACACGACTGGAATGATCCGGGTGTTGAATGCGATCGAGGTGGGTCTCAAGACTAAACAACTGGCTCGGTATATGAATCAGTACTCGAAACCGGCTTGAGGGCTAGGAGATAAGGAAGAAGGACGGCTCAGACTGGGAGTGTCTGCCTTGATTTCAGGAGGAAGTCGGTTGTGGGTAAAGGGTGTACTACAAGTAACGCTCTCAGGTTTTCTCCCGTTGTCCATCTCTGTATTGCCGTATTTTCATGATTCGTAATCTCCGGATTACCCGATCGCTGGACTGCTCATCAAGGGATAACGACTGGATATGTGTCGCCTCCTGGGGTATTTGGGTCCCTCGGTGGACCTGGAGACGTTGCTGTACAAGCCGGAGCACTCGTTGGTGGTGCAGAGCTATCAACCGCTAGAGTTGAAGGTGGCCCTGCTGAATGCGGATGGGTTTGGGATTGGCTGGTATCATCCCCAGCGGCAAACGGAACCCTATACCTACCGCCATACGCTCCCGATTTGGAATGATGTTAATCTCCCTGCCCTGAGTCGCTATATTGAGTCGGGCTGTGTGTTGGCCAATGTCCGCAGCGCTACGCCGGGGCAAGCGGTGGATTTGAGTAACTGCCATCCATTCCAGTACCAGCAGTTTTTGTTTTCCCATAATGGGTTTATTGAGAATTTCCGCAATAGTCTTTACCGCCCCCTGCGCGATCGCCTCTGTGATCTGGCCTACCGGGCGATCCAGGGGAGTACCGACTCAGAGCATCTGTTTGGGTATTTCCTCCATGAGTGGCTCACCCAACCGGGAATTAGCCTGACGGAAGCGTTACACCGCACCCTGACGCAGGTGGCGGAATTGGCCACCCACGCTAATGTCACGGTTCAGGCAAATGTGCTCCTGAGTGATGGTCAAAGCCTGTTGGCCTCACGGTTTAGTAATCGTCTGCCGGCCCCATCGCTCTATTGGTTGCGGGATGATCCCCGGTTGCCAGGGGCGATCGTCATTGCGTCGGAACCCCTGTTCATGGGAGATTGGGTACTATTTGCCGAGAATAGCCTTCTGACTGTGGGAGCCGATCAGCATGTCCACCTCATTCCCCTCTGAATTCCCGACGACGGGCAGGCGCTCTGGGGAAGTATCGACTGAAGGGCGACTCCCTGGAAAGGTGCCTGCTGGCGGAACCCCGGTTGCTCGCCCTGCCCCCCCGCTGTCGAGCCGCCCCACTCCCCCTGCCCCGATTGCCGATCGCTTGCGGGATCTCTGGGCCGATCTGCAAGCCTGTCGGCAGCGGACCCTCACGGTGCTGGCGACGATCGATCCGGACTTGATCGACCGTCAGGCCCACCCTGATTTCAGCCCGATCGGCTGGCATATCGGCCATATTGCCTATACGGAGGCCCTGTGGCTGCTCCAACACGGTGTCGGACAACCGCCCCTCAATCCGGCCTATGACACCCTGTTTGCGGCGGATGGTCTCCCCAAGGCAGAACGTGTCCATTTACCCGACCTCGCCACCCTCTACGCCTATCTCGACCAGGTGCGAACCCAGGTTGGGGATAATTGGTCAACGGCCACTATGCCCCAACTGGAACGGCTGGGGCGGTTTCTGCTGCAACATGAAAGTCAGCACTTGGAAACGATCACCCTTGTCCACCAACTTCTGCGCCTATCTTCTGACCCAACCGCGTCCCCATCCCCTATCGCGCTCACCCTGCCTCCTGGGGATATCAGGGCGTTGCCGGTAGAGAGCCGTTGGGATGAGATGGTGGAAATTCCAGGGGGACCCTTCTCGATGGGGAGTGAGGCAGCAATGGCCCTGGATAATGAGCAACGATGCCATACCGTAACGTTACCCTCCTACTGGATCGATCGCTATCCCGTTACCTGGGGGCAGTATGCCCGATTTATCGCTGCGGGCGGCTATGACGATCGGCAATGGTGGTCAGAACCCGGTTGGCAGTGGCTACAACAGGCTGGTGTACGGGGACCGTTATACCCCGTTGAGCAGGGGCCGGACCATCCGGTGTGTGGGGTGAGTTGGTACGAGGCAGATGCCTATGCACGGTTTGTCGGTAAACGTCTACCAACGGAGGCAGAATGGGAAAAAGCAGCCAGTTGGGACCCGTTCGCGCCGCCTTGCCAGCAGGAAATTACGCCGTCTTCCCAGCATCCCCAGCAACCTCGCCCCTATCCCTGGGGAGAGGCCAGCCCAACCGCTAGCCATTGCAATTACGGGCATCAGGTGGGGGGCACCACTCCTGTAAATCAGTACCCAGCCGGTCAAAGCGCCTTGGGTTGTTATGACTTGTTGGGCAATGTGTGGGAATGGACGGCCAGTTGGTTTGCCCCCTATCCCGATTTTCAACCCTATCCCTATGTGGGCTATTCTCAAACTTATTTTGATCAGGCCCATCGCGTGCTGCGTGGCGGCAGTTGGGCAACCCAACCGTGGGTGCTCCGCAATTCATTTCGCAATTGGTATCATCCCCAGGTCCGTGAACTTTTTGTGGGCTTTCGGTGTGCCTGTGATCCCTAGTCGTCGGGAGGCAGGTTGTGATCAATGGCACAATGGTTCCTCTGGGTTTATGGTGGGGGCGCTACGCGCCCCCACCATAAACCCAGTATTTTATTTCTTTAATTTGTGGCTTTAATTTGTGGCTTTTTGCACTGTTACACCAAAATCTCAGAAGAGCCGACACAATCTTACTTATTTTCTTTTTGATGAGCGATCGACATATCCTCAAACCACCGCATTCGCCAGAAGGTGAACATTAAGCTAGAGGCAATCAGAAACATGGCCAATAAGCTAGCCGGATATCCCCAGTACCAATTTAGTTCTGGCATATTAAATGGCGACTTTTCCGGATTAAAATTCATACCATAAACGCCAGCAATAAACGTCAAAGGAATAAAGATCGTTGAAATAATGGTTAATACCTTCATAATTTCATTCATTTTATTACTAATGGATGATAGATAAATATCCATCAGGCTCGATGCGATTTCGCGATAGGTTTCTAGCATATCCAGAATCTGGACAATGTGGTCATAACAGTCGATGAGATAGATCCGAATTTCAGGATCAAAATAAGCACTACCATCACGAATTAATGTATTCATCGAATCCCGTTGGGGCCAGATAGCCCTTCGAATCGCCAGTAGCTCCCGCTTGATGAGATGGATTTTCTCTAGAGTTTGTCGATTTGGATTAGCAACGACTTCATCCTCTAACTCTTCTAGTTGCTCTCCATAGTCTTCCAGAATTGGGAAAAACCCATCCACGATCGCATCTAATAGAGCATAAGCCAAATAATCAGGCCCCTGGCGACGGATATTGCCTTTATCAGTCCGAATGCGTTCCCGGACTGGGCCAAAGGAATCGTACTTGGCTTCTTCCTGAACCGTTAATAAATAGTGTTTTCCCAGAATAAAGCTGACTTGCTCAGTGGCAAAATCATCACCTGGATGTTGCTTGGGCAAAACCATGCGAGAAATGATGAGCAATTGATCCTTGTAGTCTTCAATCTTGGGTCGCTGGGGAACATTTACAATGTCCTCTAGCATGAGAGGGTGTAAATTAAAAACCTGTCCTAACCGTCGCAGGATATCTTCACTCCCTAACCCCTGCACATCCACCCATGAAACAGATTCTGACTCCAGATAGGGGATACACTCTTCCGGCGTTTGGAGAACGTGCCGCATGGCTCGACCTGGTGAATAATCAATCAAAACGATCGTGGGCGGGGGCGCATCGGCCTCAATGCTTAGGGTACCCGGCACACTCCCCGGTTCATCATAAAAATAATCAAAATAGGTTTCGTCCTCTTCTTCGTCTTCCGTCGGTTCTATCACTGATGCAGGGGGTGATGAACTGTTTACCGGCAGACTGGCAGCGGGACTGTGTATAACTGAAGCCGGCGAGGAGCGCTGTAACCACTGGGGCAACAAACGGAAGCGTTTTGAGGTTGACATAGGTTTCTTGCTCTTCTTCCTGCGGAAGCGGGCAGTCAGGAATCTTACGGGCAAAGTTGTCAGGCCATCGACGATCGCCGCATGCAGATAGGACTAGGCATTCCTATCCCGATCAACCCCATTAGGGGGCTGCCTGGACCGCAACTAAGCTCGGTAACAGTCTACCTGATTCCATCTGCAGCTATCACGGTGCGATCGCTGCCCCCTCGGTTGGTGGAGGGGATGGCACAGTAGCAGGTGCTTGGGGTAAGGCAGGGGCAGCCTCCGTTGGCGGTATGTCTTCCCTGGAGAATTGACCCGATGACTCATCGGTTGCATTGGCAGCAGGGACCGTTGGGGTAGGCGCAGCCACGGGTGCGGCGATCGGGGCAGGGGATGGTGGTGCCGACGACGGGACGGGAGCGGGTAGGCGATCGCGTAACCGACTAAACCATTGATTTACCTGAGTCATGGGTGAAGAGGTGGCCCTGGGAGCCGTTGGGGGCGTGTCCTCTGGGGTATCCTCTGGCGTGCTGGCTGACGGTGAGGCCGCTGATGCTGGAGGGGTTACTTTCTCCGAGGGATCTGGGGACCGATCCGCCGCCGGGGCGGGGGAGGAACGGGCTGCTGGCTGCGCCTCGATCGCCGGTTTTACGTCGGGTTTCGGGAGGGCGGGCGTGTCTACCGTCCCACTCCCGTCTGTCTTGGGAGTCGGGGGCGGGGGGGCGATCGGGACGTCGGGCGAGGCTGCTGGAGCCGTGGCGCGACGGGGGAGAACGGTTTCGACTGGGGCGGCAGCCGCTGGGGCGGTCTCACGGCTAGGGACAGCCTCTACCGCTGGGGATGCAGTGGGTGCTGGTGCGGGCGATCCGACAGGTGTCGTTACGGGTTTGACCTCAGCCGGAATCGAGGGGGATGTGTCAGTCGCAGCGGGTGGACTGGGTTGAGGCGTCACGATCGGCTTCGGGACTGCCGTGGGGGTTGGTGTCGCCACTGGTGGGGGTGCAGCGGGTTTGGGGGTAACCGGTGCCGCCGGTTGCAGGGCCGGTGTGGTCAGGGTCTGTGTCACAATCCCCTGGGCCGCACTGGCCGAGAGTTCCCCGCGCATTAAGCGTGATAGGGGATCTTTGCCGCCCGGTTCATACTGGATCAGCCGTGTCGGGTTATTAAAGGCATTGAGCACCAATTCCCCGCGATCGTTCAGGAACTCCAACTTAATCCAGTTGTCCCCACGCTGAAAGCCCTTGAGATAGATAGGTTGCCAGTTGTCTAAGATAAAGCTTTCCCCATTAATCGTGCAACGAATGCGCCAATTGCTGAGGTCAGCCTCACTCGCCGCTGTGGGGATCTGGAGGGGAGCGTTGGCCAGATAGAAGTCGAGCAAAATCGGCTCAGCCCCATAGCGCCCCTGGGGAGAACTATAGGTCAACACCGGCAGCTTGGGATCGGGGCGATTCGTGGCCGTCTGTGTCAGTACATGGAACGTCACTTGCGCATAGGCCCCGTCGTTCTTAAAACTTTCGTGCCAGGGACGGGAGGCAAAGACCCGCAGGGTATGGGTACCCGGCTCTAGATCCTTGAAAACCAAAGGCTGATCGAGATTGTAGACGGCCTGATAGGGCTGATTGTCCAGAATGACATGGAGATGGGGACCCAATCCCAGGGCCTCATCTTTAAAAATTGGCAGATCGCGCACCTGGAAGCGAACATTGACAGTCGTCGCAGACAGTACCTCATCGGGGCGGGGACTGACGATCGCCACTTGGGGTTGGTACACATCCAGCGCTTGCCGCAGACTTTGAATCGCTGCCGGGGGAGCCACTTCCGATAGACGCCCCCCCAACTTCACCGGGCTAGGTTGATTGACCACAGGTAGACTCACAGGCGTGGCTTCTTGACAGCCCGTTAAGCCGAAGCTGAGTCCCAACATTACCGCGAATAGGAGGGGTAAAAGGCGTCGAGTGGCGATCCTAGCCCAGATATCCTTCATCACCGAGCGATACTCCCGCACTGAATCTTAGACCGGTAGCAAACACTGTAGCCTGCGCTGTCATAGACGCTTTCCTAAAGGCTTTGCCCCCGTCATCATACTATTTTTCGGTTCGCCAAAGGTTGATTGGGCGTGTTAGTAGGCTCCCCGGCCAAACAGGATAATCCGACAGGTTTCTAGCAAAATGTCCAAATCCAGGTTAAGGGACCAGTTATCGATGTAGTACAAATCCAAACGCACAGCATCATCGAAGGTATCGATATCCGATCGCCCCGATACCTGCCACAGACCCGTAATGCCGGGTAACACCTGATGGCGAGTGTGGTGCCAGGGGGCAAACCGCTGGACATCCCGTAGCGGTAGTGGTCGGGGACCCACCAGGCTCATCTCGCCCCGGAGGACATTGATCAGTTGGGGCAGTTCATCAATACTGGTGTGGCGCAACCAGTGCCCGATCGCCGTAATACGGGGGTCATGCTTGATTTTGAACATAATGCCATCCTGGCTGGCGTTAAGGCTCTCGAGTTGCGCCTGAAGGTGAGGGGCCTCCACGGTCATGGTGCGAAACTTCCACATCTGGAAGATTTTCCCGTGAAGCCCCATCCGTTCCTGCCGAAAGAATACTGGTCCCGGTGAGGTGAGCTTAATCGCGATCGCCACGCCCATGAATAAGGGAGAAAGAACCATCAATCCCAACAGTGCCCCCCAGAAGTCAATGCACCGTTTGATCTGATAGTCCAAGCCGCTGAAGAGGGGGGCTTCGACCTTTAAGGTGGGTAACCCTGCTAGCACTTCCGGTTCCCCGCGTCGGTGCAACATGCTCAGGCTAGAGGGGAGCAGCCGCAGGTTCACACCCACCCGCCGCAATTGCCAGTATAGGGACGAAGCCAAATCCGCTTCCGGTAACCCTTCCGCCAGGACTTCCTGGGCCTGGGTTGCTAAAATTGCTTGGGCGGTTGCGGCCGTATGGACGTGCTCTGGGAGGGCTGTCCCCACCACGCGGTAGTGGGCACGTTGCTGGAGGGCCTGGGTCAGGGGGGCCAGACGATCGTGCGGCGCGATCAAAAATACCGCAACCGGTTGACTTTGCTCCACTTGCCGCAAGCCGAGCGCCGTCAGCAGGCGAAACCCCACCACCAGAAGGACACTGGCAAACCAGGCGCTAAAGAAGAGCGATCGCGGCGGATCGAGCAACGGATCATAAAAGTAGGACACCACGAGGGAAGCTAGGTACACGTAGCTGACTAACCGCCCAGCGTGTAGAAAGTTCTTCCATTGCCCCGTGGTGCTATATAACCCGTTCCATCCCAACACCAAGAGCACGATCGCCGCAAACACCCAAAATAAACTGGGCAACCCCAACCAGACCCACCAGACCAATTGGGGGGGAATCGGGGAATAAAACTGGTTGAGGTGGGCCGCAATGCGCCAAGCCAGGGCTAGGGCGATCGCATCGCTCAGGAGTAGGGCCAATCCGTGGAGCCACCGTTGCCGCTGTAACGGTGAGAGGGACCAGCGTTGGGGGGCGCGAATATCCGGCAGCCAGGGCACAGGAGTTAACGGCGATACGCCGTTGGCATGGCGATACGAACGGGACTCAAACATGGTCTCAGTGCATCCGCACTCACTGCGGTTAGTATGCCCGCCTCCCCCCCCCAAACCTGACAGCACGTGAGGAAAATTCCGCCAACCAACAGGGCCGGTTGATCTAGAGCCGCGATCCTCGCGATCGATGGCTGGGCCACCTGCCCCTACGCAATCTGGGCATTTGCTCGAAAATCTAAGCCCTCAAACGTCCTCCAGTTTGGCTCCCTTACCCGGAATTAAGCCCCGTCGGTCTTCCCGGAGGGAAAACTGTAAAAAGTGGTGGAGGTGCTGGATGCAGTCGTAATCCCCCAGCAGTTCCACTTGGGCCAACGCCTCTGGCACCGACAAGCCCGATCGATAGAGCAACCGAAAGGCTTTTTTCAAGGCTTGAAAGGGTTGCCCATTGGCTTCTGTGGTTAAGCCCGATCGCTTTAAGCCCACCAGATTCAACGATCGCACCCGTGCAGGATGCCCTTCCACCAGCACAAACGGCGGCACATCCCGGTCAATCCGGCTCATCGCCCCCACCATCGCCAAACGCCCAATCTGGACAAACTGGTGAATCCCCACCATGCCCCCAATCACCGCCTGGGATTCAATCACCACATGGCCACCCACCGACACCGCATTGGCAATGACCACCCGATCGCCCACCACGCAATCATGGGCAATATGCACGTAGGCCATGATCAAATTCTGATCCCCAATCCGAGTGGCCTCACCCGCTTGATTGGCCCGATTGATGGTCACATATTCCCGAATGCGGTTGTCGTTCCCGATCCGCACCTGGCTGGGTTCTCCCGTATATTTCAGGTCTTGGGAATCGAGGCCGATCGCGGCCCCCACAAAAATATGGTTACGATCGCCAATCACCGTATCGCCATCGATCACCACATGGGGATCGATCACGGTCTCTGCCCCAATTTTCACCTGGGAACCGATGACCGCATAAGCACCCACCCGGACCGTGGGGTGTAGCTCGGCACCGGGATGGATAACCGCTGTCGGATGAATTACTGGCATCTTGGGGGGGGTCAACTCACGTCTCCGCGTTCATCCCTATTGAGCAACCAATGAAAACATCATTTCACCGTCAGCCGCCAACTGGCCATCCACCTCCGCCTTGCCGTAAATCTTACAAAAGCGTCGATGCTTCACCGCCAGCAACTCGACTGTCATAATTAATTGATCACCCGGGACAACAGGACGCCGAAACCGCGCCTTGTCAATCCCCGCAAAGACAAACAAACCACCGCCCATTTCCGGCATCTGCACGGCAATAATCCCACCCACCTGGGCGATCGCTTCTAGGATGAGGACACCGGGCATCACAGGTTGCCCCGGAAAATGGCCCTGGAAATGGGGTTCATTCACCGATACATTTTTGATGCCCACTGCCCGTTTCCCTGGCACATAGTCAATAATGCGATCGACCAAAGCAAAGGGATAGCGATGGGGCAGTAGGGTTTGAATCTCCTCTGCCGCAAACGTTGTTTTTAGGGACGGTGCCGAAGCATCCCGATCAGGGCGCTGGGGGAGCACTTCAGGATTACTCAAATTTACACGGGTGGAAACGGACATGGGCCTGGGGTTAGGAACAACGAAAACCGCGATAGCAGAGCGATCTTGGGCAGGGGGATGATCAGCAGATTGGCTAAAGGAGTGGGACTCGATTGGCCGCCTGAATACAGCGGGCCAGTTGGGTATGTAACCCGTGACTCCCCTTATAGGCCACAATATGGGCACGGGGGAAAGCCCCCAATAAGCTCAAGTCTCCGACCAGGTCCAATAATTTATGGCGGGCGGGTTCATTGGCAAATCGTAACGGTGGGTTTATCCAACCGTCAGCGCTACAAACGAGGGCATTTTCCAGACTACCACCTTTGATCAACCCCTGCGCTTGTAACTGCTCAATCTGGGGGGCTAGCCCAAAGGTGCGGGCGGGTGCGACTGCCGTCGCAAAGGTTTCCCTCAGGGGGGACCAGCTATGCCACTGGTTGCCGATCGCGGGCAAATCAAAATCAATTCCATAGGTGAATCGGGGTTCACTAGCCGGTAGGGCGGCCACAAAGGCATCGTCTCGGCAGACCCAGATCGGGTCTGTGAGGGTTAACACCGATCGTGGCTCTCCCTGATCCACCAGGCCAACGGCAGCGATCGCCCGCACCCAATCCTGGGCTGAGCCATCCAGCAGGGGGACTTCTGGCCCATCAATCTCAATCTCGGCATTATCAACCCCTATCCCCGCCAAGGCGGCGAGCAAATGCTCCACCGTGCGGACCCGTGCCGCGCCTTGCCGGAGTTCTGTGGACAATAGGGTCTGATCAACAGCGTCAATATGGGCGGGAATGCGGGGGCGATCGGGCAAATCGACCCGGATAAACCCACGGCCCCTCCCCACAGCGGCGGGTCCAACCCGTACCCGCACCGACTCACCACTGTGCAGGCCCACCCCCGTCGCGGTAAATGCCGCCGCCAGGGTATGCTGGGTCACTGCTAAAGGGACAGTATGGAGCGCCGCAGGGAGCGAGGAGGATGCGCCTGCGGTGACGTTAGATGCTTCTCCAGGGGAGGGGCTGGGCGAACACGGCGTTTCCGGGAAGATACTCACTGGAAGCCTGGGGTGTCCTGTCATTGTCTGTCCTAGAAACGCTCACCAATGCCGAAATGGACCCGACTATCGCCTTCATTATTCAAGCCGTAGTCAATCCGAATAGCCCCTAACGGCGACTGGATGCGCACACCCGCACCGTAGCCCAACCCCCAACCCGGTTTCCCCCGGATGCCTGCCGGATTACCCGGTACATCATCCGCAGTCCCCAGATCGCTGGCAAAGTCTACAAAGAGGGCACCCCCCAGGATGGAGAACAGGGGGAAGCGGTACTCGGCACTGGCCTGGACAAAGGAACGGCCACTCCCCACTTCGCCCTCATCGTAACCGCGCACGGAGTTTAGCCCCCCCAGGGAGAAAGCTTCATAGGGGGGCAGATCGCCAATCACGGTCCCGGCCTGGAAGTTAAAGGCCAACGCTTGTGGCCCCTTGGCAAAGTTCACGTATTGGACGGGCACATAGAAGCTATAGCTACCGCGCAGTCGATTGAAGAAGATGGAACCACTGCCGACGGGCACCGATTGCTCAACCCCAAATCGCAGCAGTGACCCCTGGGTGGGTCGGATGGCATTATTGCGACGATCGTTGACCATGCCAAACTGGAGCGTCAGTAAGTCATCCTTCCCGGTGCCACTAAAACTGAGATCGTTGCCTTTCTCATCCACTGGGCTGAGGTCACCATCGGCATCACGGATGGTGACGTGTTGATACTGCAACCCCGTTGAAGCCGACCAGCCGTTCTTCATGGGACGGCTAAAGCTAATGCCGCCGCCGGTACGCACGACGCGAGGCCGATCGCCATTGGGCAGTTCAACTTCCGGGTCACCACCGTCGAAGATCAGGGAAATCGATCGCCGCCGGAAAGCGTTCACGGTATAGGAGGTGCGATAGGGGTCACCGGCAATCCAGGGGTCAGTAAAATTAACATCAAACAGCAACTCCCGTTGACCCACTTGAATTTCGGCCCCTAGCTTCTGGTTATTGCCCCCCAGGTTTTGCTCCTGATAACTGACCGAACCAAAGATCCCGCTGGCGGAACTGATCCCTGCCCCCGCCGCGATCGAGCCGGTATTCCGCTCAATCACGTTGACGACAACGACGACCTCTTGCGGATTCTCACCCGGATTCAAGGACAAGCGCACATCTTCAAAAATGCCCAGCCCAAAAACCCGCTTCAGGTCAGCTTCAATCTGCTGGCGGTTGAAGACCTCACCCGTCTGGGTTTCAAACTCGCGGGTGATGATGAAGGGGCGGGTGCGGCCCTTGATGGGGTTACCTTCTTCGTCCGTGGCTTCCCCATCCTTACTGAGGAACTGCACCTGGATATCTTCGATGACCCCTTCCGCGACTTGGAGCGTGACGGTGCCGTCGGGTGAGACATCGGGGGAATCTACCACTTGGGCGAGGACATAGCCATTTTCCTGGTACCACTTGTTGAGTTCCTGGATTCCCCCCTGAAGTTGACGCAGGTTCAGGGTTTGGCCGTAGAGGGGTGAGAAAATGTTCTCAACCACATCGGGGGGCAGGACCTTCGTATCAGAAACTTTGACTGCCTGTAAGACAGGGTTCGGCTCGACGAAAAAGGTAATCCGGACACCCAAGGGTGTATCAATGGGTTCGGCTCGGACGCGGGCAAAGTAGCCCGTGGCAAAAATGGCATTGATATCGTTTTGGAGTTGCGATCGGGTCGTGGTTTGACCGGGTTGGGTGCGAATGGCCTGGAAGACGTCATTTTGCAGCGTCGGGGTGGCCCCCTCTACCTGGACCTCTGCCACTAAGACCCGTGGCTCACTGGTATCGGGGGTTGGCGTGGGTTGGCCAGCAGGCGGCAGAACAACTGGGGGAGTAGGCGGGGGGGCCTCCGCACCAGGAGAAGTCTCTGGCCGTGTCGGCAAATCCATCTGGATGTTGGGAGCCGGGGGTTTCTGGGGGGTTAAGTCTAGTTCGTTGGGCGTTGCCTGCTCAGGGATGTCGGTTCCCTCTGGGACCGATTCAATCGAGGCGGGCGGGGTGTCGGCGGGGGGATCTTCCAGGTTAATGATGCTGGGGGTGCCTGCTTCCTGGGACAGAATCTGGGGCCGTTGCGGGGTCGGGACGCTTGGCTGGGGGTAGGGGTCGCCAAACACAACACTGACGGGAACTGTTCTGGACCCGACGGCTGAGGGGCTGCCACCCTGGTCTAGGTTGGTGGGCACCACCACACCGAGGTTGGGGTTAACCGGAGTCGGGGATGTCGGGCTAGCGGTTGGCAGGGGGTCGATCATCCCGATCGTCGGGACAACGGTCTCTCCCCGTGCGGCCTCCGACAGGCCCAGACTAGCGGATGCGGCCAGCGTGGCCACTAAGACAGAAGAGAAGCGAGTTTTCTTCACAGTATTCCAGCACTCCCGCACACCAGATCTATCCATGCACTTTGCCTTTGAAGTTGGTTGTTACTGATCCCGCTATATTTCCGTTTCCCACCTTACCAGTAGTCTCCCCGATTTATCGGTTATCGTCTAGAATTTCATCGATAAAACAAGGGATAACGCGGGATACAGTGAGGGATGGACGCGGTACCCAAGCCCTTTGAAACGGGGATCGCCGCGATCGCGGCGCGACACCCTCGACGTATCGCAGGCATCCCCTGTCGTGGGTCAGTGTCTGAAGGTAAGTACAGTTACTCATGATAAGTGTAAAGCCTTGCGGCCATTTTCTAAACCGGGCTGATGCCCCTAGGGGATGTCCTAGTACACTGTCAATCCTAATTAGGCGTAGGTTGGGTCAAACGCAGTGCGCCCCAACAAAGTGGGTGGGGTCTCGCAGACTCGACACCGACCTACCACCTGTCATGATCCAGCATGACCGTCTACTAAGCCCTACAGGGATGATTCCCGCCTTCAGCGGACCCAGTGGCCCAGGCGGGGACTATCCTGAGATGACGAACCCAGCAGCCTGGAAGTTTCCATCGGAGGTCTACAATCCCTCCGGCGATCGCCCTGGTCTCCGCAGGCAAATCCGGTGACAACCGTCTCCGACACAAACAGATACCAGCAGATCCGTTTAGACTTGAGGGTGATGCCTTGCTGAGCGACTTGAACTAGCGACTCACTCGATTGTTGCCATTATTTCCACGTTGTGCGATCCGCCACGGGCGTCGCCAAGCTATCGGGGTATTTCCATGTTGTTGTCCCTGCGGATTGAGAACTTTGCACTGATTGATTCCCTGGAGTTAGGGTTCGGAGAAGGGTTGAACGTCCTAACCGGGGAAACCGGAGCCGGTAAGTCAATTATTCTCGACGCGATCGCGGCAGTGTTAGGCGATAAGGTCACGGCCCGTGTGCTGCGGACGGGCGCAACGCGATCGCTCCTGGAGGCCACTTTCGCCATGACACCTGTTCTTCAGGGATGGCTGGCCACCCAGGCGATCGAGGTCATGGAGGACGGCACCCTGATCTGTAGCCGCGAGTTGTCGATAACAGCCACGGGGTTACGCAGTCGCTCACGGGTGAATGGCGTTCTGGTCAATAAGCAACAGTTGGATACCTTGCGCGAGTCCCTGGTGGAAATCACGGCCCAGGGCCAGACCCTGCAACTGGGCCAACCGGCCATCCAGCGCCAATTACTGGATAGTTTTGGGGGACCCGCCCTGGACCAACAGCGGCAACAGGTGGCTGTGATCTTTGCCGACTATCAGGCAGCCCTGCGTGCATTGGAAGTACGGCAGCAGTCCCAACAACAGCGGTTACAACGTCTGGATTTACTGCAATACCAGTTGCAAGAATTGACGGCGGCCCAATTGAGTGATCCCCAGGAGTTAACGGAACTGGAACAGGAGCGCCATCGCTTGGGGCATAGTGTTGAACTCAAGCAGCAAAGTTATGCGGTCTATCAAGCCTTGTATCAAAATGAGCAGGGGGGGATGGCGGCGGCGGATCTGCTGGGACAGGCGGAAACGATTTTGACCGATATGCACACCTATGATGCTCAATTGGCGAGTATCCTGGAATTGGTCAGTAGTGCCCTGACCCAGGTCGCTGAAGCGGGGCGGCAAATCAATGCCTATGGCAGTTCCCTGGAAACTGACCCTGATCGCCTACAAGTGGTGGAAGCCCGGATTCAGGAACTGAAGCAAATCGCTCGCAAATATGGGCCAACCCTGGGCGACGCGATCGCCTATGCCGAACAGATTACCCAGGAATTCGCGGAACTCACGGCGGCGGGTGAAACCCTGGGAGCCTTGGAAGCCACGTGTCAGGTACACCGGCAACGCCTGGATCAAGCCTGTGTGGCCCTCACCCAACACCGTCAAATGGCGGCCCAGCACCTCGAAGCAACGCTGGTGGCTGAACTTAAACCCCTGGCAATGGAGCGGGTCCAGTTTCAGGTGGTGTTAACCCCGATATCGCCGACGGCCACGGGGGCCGATCGCGTGGGTTTTCACTTTAGCCCTAATCCGGGGGAACCGCTACAACCTTTGGCGGAAACGGCTTCTGGTGGGGAGATGAGTCGGTTTTTGTTAGCCCTGAAGGCGGTGCTGACGCAGGGGGTTGCCAGTTTAACGCCCGTCTTGGTCTTTGATGAAATTGATGTTGGGGTATCGGGACGAGTAGCCCAAGCGATCGCCCACAAGTTACATCAACTGGCGCAACACCAGCAGGTGCTGTGTGTGACCCACCAGCCGATCGTGGCGGCGATGGCGGATCACCATTTCCGGGTTGCTAAGCAGGTGGTGACGATCGGGGATACCGGCGATTCGTCAGCCGCTGCCGAACGCACGATCGTCCAGGTGCAAAAGCTGGATTCGACTCAACGTCGCCAGGAACTCGCCCAATTGGCGGGGGGGGAAGTTGGGCATGACGGCCAGGGATCAGCGACGGCCTTTGCGGATCTGTTACTCAGTCAAGCCACCAGTTTGCGACAACTCTCCGCTGCCTCTGGTTTGCCCCCAGTGCCAACGGCCTCGCCCTCCAGTCCCAGTCAACCCGCAACCCGCCAACGCAAATCGCTGCGTTCGTCCAGCGTCTCCGCAGGAGAATCGGGCCGCAAGTCGAGCAACCGTCAGCGGGCCTGAGCAGCTTACGCTAGGCATGGGTGATTTACGGCCTGATGGGGAACACCCACTGGGAAACAGGGCGAATCCTTGTTGAGTTTGCTGCCTTTTTAGAATTAATGTCGTACCCCCCCTCACGTTTCAGGAATCTATCCTCATGTTGTCGCTATTGACGTTCGCGCTAACGCCTGGGGTGATCGCGTCTCCTGGCGTCCCACCTGCGGCTGGACCCGTTATCGTACCAACCACAGCCCTCAGACAGTTGGCTAATTGTCTGGGCTGTGCCGCCAGTTAAAACCGGGTGAATCGGCCCAGGTATATAGCGATCGGGGGACAACCAGTGCGCGGGTCCTCTGACAGCCGGGACGCGAAGTCACCCTGGATGAAGCGACTGTCGTGTCTGGCTTTATCCGGGTTCGGCAACCCCTTACGGGCTATATTGAAGCCCGTCCGCTGACAACCAGTGGCAGCCAACCGCCCGTCCCGCCTACCGGCGATCGCTACCGCTTGGTGGTTCGTCCTAACGGAGGATTAGTGATTCGTGATCAGCCCTCGTTATTTAGCGACTTTCATTCTCGTCCGGATTGATGCCCAACGCCCGTAACTTAGCAGCTAACACTTGATTCCGTTGTCGCTCAGCTTCGGCCTGTTGTTGGGCGGCTTCGGCCCGTTGTCGCTCAGCTTCGGCCTGTTGTTGGGCGGCTTCGACTCGCTGCCGTTCTTGTTCTGCCGACTCTTCTGGGGTGGGGACCAGATCACCGGCTGGGGTGAAGAACCGGAGTTGGTCTTGGTAAACCCCCAGGTATAGGCCCAGTTGTTCGCTCCAGAGCCAACCTTGCTCGGTAGGGACGATCGCCTCATAAATCCCGTTCACCAGGTGAAACCCGGCAAACTCAAAGCTATGGGGATCAAACCAGAAATAATTAGGTGTGCGGAAGATATCCTGGTAGATCTGCTTTTTCAGCCCCCGGTCCTTATTCGCCGTTGAGTAGGAGAGTAACTCGATAATGAGATTGGGATATTTACCATCTTCTTCCCACACCATCCAACTTTTACGGGGGCGTTTCTCGGTATCCAAGACAACAAAGAAATCGGGACCGCGAAAATCCTCCGACTTGAGCTTACGGGCACTGTAGTAGATGGTGAGATTACCAGCGGCAAAATAATCAGTCCGATCTTTCCAGAGCCAGTCTAAACATTTCAACAGCAGCAAGAGTTGTTGGAGGTGTTGATAACTTTCCAATTGGGGTTCGTCACTATCAAGGTCAGTGGGCGGCATGACCACCCAGGGAGCCACATCCTTATCCTCCTCTTGATTCCCCGCTGCTGGAACGGGTTCAGGTGCAACAGGTGTAGGGGGACTGGGCAGCGTGGGGGGGGCTGGAAGGGCGGCAGACATGGGCAGATTGATCATGGCATGGGGCGGATGCTTTCACTCTAGCGGTTTTTCCGGGAAAATAGGCATCATAGGAACAGTGATTGGCCATCCCTGCAAGCACCCACCCAGCATCAACATGGACTTCCAAATTCAGGCACCCTTTGAACCGACGGGGGATCAACCCCAGGCGATCGCGCAACTCAGCCAACTCCTGCGCCAGGGACATCCCTTTCAAACTCTCCTCGGTGCCACGGGAACTGGCAAAACCCACACGGTTGCCCGTGTCATTGCTGAAATGGGTAAACCGACTCTGGTCCTAGCCCATAACAAAACCCTGGCGGCCCAACTGTGTAATGAACTACGGGAATTCTTTCCCCATAATGCCGTTGAATACTTCATTTCTTATTACGATTACTACCAACCAGAAGCCTATATTCCGGTTACTGATACCTATATTGAAAAAAGTGCATCTATCAACGAAGAAATTGATATGTTACGCCACTCGGCAACGCGATCGCTGTTTGAACGGCGTGATGTAATTGTGGTGGCATCAATCAGTTGTATTTATGGCTTGGGAATGCCTGCTGAATACCTCAAGGCAGCAATTCCCCTGCGGGTGGGGATGGAAACCGAACAGCGACAGATTTTACGCGATTTATCTACCGTGCAATATACCCGTAATGATCTCGACCTAGGACGCGGACGTTTTCGCGTGAAGGGGGATGTGCTAGAAATTGGACCAGCCTATGAGGATCGGATTATTCGGGTAGAATTTTTCGGTGATGAAATTGATGCGATTCGCTATGTTGATCCCATTACGGGTGCAACGCTACAAAGTCTGGAAGCGGTCAATATTTATCCCGCCCGCCACTTTGTCACCCCCGACGATCGCCTGGAGGAAGCCTGTGACGCGATCGCGGCAGAACTCAAAGAACGCCTGCAAGTTCTGGAAGCTGAGGGGAAACTCCTGGAAGCTCAACGGCTAGAGCAACGCACTCGCTACGACCTGGAAATGCTCCGACAAGTAGGGTACTGCAACGGCGTGGAAAACTATTCCCGCCACTTGGCCGGACGGGCGGCGGGTGATCCTCCTGAATGCTTGATTGATTATTTTCCCCAGGATTGGCTGCTGGTCATGGACGAATCCCATGTCACCGTGCCCCAATTGCGTGGGATGTATAACGGTGATCAGGCCCGCAAGCGCGTTCTTATTGATCATGGTTTTCGACTGCCTAGTGCTGCAGATAACCGTCCTCTGAAAGCAGAGGAATTTTGGCAGAAGGTGCGCCAATGTATTTTTGTCTCGGCCACACCCGGAGATTGGGAATTAGAACAGTCGGGCGGGGAGTTTGAGATTACCACCAACGGCAAAGCTGAAGTCAAGGTTTATATACCCAACACAGGGCATGTCGTTGAGCAAATCATTCGCCCCACGGGAGTGCTTGATCCCGAAGTTTTTGTCCGACCTACCCAGGGCCAGGTGGATGATCTCTATGGTGAAATTCAACAGCGGGTACAACGCCAGGAACGGGTGCTCATTACCACCCTCACGAAACGCATGGCAGAGGATTTGACTGAATATTTACAAGACCGTCAGATTCGGGTGCGGTATTTGCATTCGGAAATTCACTCCCTCGATCGCATTGAAATCCTGCAAGACCTGCGCCAAGGTGAGTTCGATGTCCTGATTGGGGTCAACTTATTACGGGAAGGACTGGATTTGCCGGAAGTCTCATTAGTCGCCATTCTGGATGCGGATAAGGAAGGGTTCCTCCGAGCGACGCGATCGCTGATCCAGACCATTGGTCGGGCCGCTCGCCATATCCGGGGACAAGCCATCCTCTACGCCGACAATATGACCGACAGTATGGCCCGTGCGATCGAGGCCACCAACCGCCGCCGTGAGCTTCAGATCGCCTACAACGAAACACATGGGATAACGCCGCAACCCATCCACCCGCGATCGAGCAATGCCATTCTCTCCTTCCTAGAAATTTCCCGTCGTCTTAATGCCCAGGAGCTTGAAACGGCCTATGAACACCTAACGGAATTACCCTTAGAACAAATCCCCGAACTCATCACCCAACTGGAGAGCCAAATGAAGGCTGCGGCGAAAAACCTGGAATTCGAGGAAGCAGCTAAATATCGCGATCAGATTAAACACCTGCGTGATCGGCTTTTAGGGAGGATGTAGGTAATATCCAGGCAAAAGATAGATATAGTGATTTTACGCCTTGCGAAAAATTCACCTGCGATGTCTCCAGCAAGGACTTCACGCTGTTTTTCGGTTTCCGGTTTGCGATTTTTGATAATTCCCAAGAAACTTATTTTATGATAAATTATTTCCATCATTCGCATTTATGCCATATTTTTTAGATGGACTATCAAGGTTATTAAGTAGATGAATGCTTAGCTCCCAGTATTTCAGCTCTTTGATTGGTAGTTACCTATACGATTTACTCCATAAACTCAGAAAAACCGGCTGGTTGAACATTTTTTGAAGAGATTTTAAGGTTTTTTATGTCAGTAGCTTTGCAAACGGAAAATAATCTATCTACGCAGGAAGTTTCCTCCAGTACGCCGTTAGTAGTTGTTATCATTGTCAACTATCGATCCTCACAATTAACGATCGATTGTTTAAAATCTTTAGAAGCTGAGCAGCGATCAACCGCAAACCTTCTAGTCATAGTTGTCGATAATCATTCAGAAGATGGTTCGGTTGAGAAACTCCAACAAGCCATTCTTGAAAAGGATTGGCAAAGCTGGATAACGGTGATCCCATCCGATCATAATGGCGGTTATGCGTATGGAAACAATCTGGCTATCCAAACAGCGCAAAACTTAGAGCCACCACCTGCCTATTTTTGGTTGCTCAATCCGGATACCCGCGTGTATCCGGGTTCCACCCAAGCGCTCATCAACTTTATGGAAGCCCATCCAGAGGTTGGCATTTGCGGAAGTGAACTTGAAGAAGCTGATGGTTCCCTTTTTGCGAAAGCCTTTCGATTTCCAAATATTCTGAGTGAGCTAGATTCAGGCTTGCGGTTGGGAATTTTTTCAAAGTTATTATCCCGGTGGACCATCACGCAGGACATGACGGACACAGCGGTCAATGTAGACTGGTTGCCAGGGGCCAGTATGATGATTCGTCGTCAGGTATTTGAGGAGGTGGGCCTGATGGATGCAGGTTATTTTCTCTATTTTGAAGAAACTGACTTCTGCCTGCAAGCAAAACGGGCCAATTGGTCTTGTTGGTATGTTCCTACCAGCAAGGTTATGCATATTGCGGGTCAGTCTACCGGAGTGACAGTGCGGCATGGCCCTCCCAAACGCCTACCGGACTATTGGTTTGAGTCCAGACGGCGTTATTTCCTCAAGAATCATGGATTGTTCTATACGGCTTTGGCTGATACCTGTTGGGCTGTGGGATATATTCTCTGGCGACTCCGTTGTCTAGTCCAACGAAAATCAGACCCTGCCTTCGATCCACCCCATCTGTTGGGAGATTTTATTCGCCATAGTGTCTTTTTCAAGGGGCCACGGATTCCGGCACAAACATTACCCGCTCGCGTAGCGTCTCCTGCGGAGAATCGCGCCGCCTCTCCGCAGGAGAATTGCCCTTAGCGGCGGGGCCAATCAGGGGGTTCTGTCTCCTCCTCCCAATCCTCAAACACCTCATCCCCTAGTTCCTCATCCTCAAAGGCATCCTCACCGTTCCCCTCAGTTTCCACATCCGGATCCGGTTTATCGTACTCATCATCCAGATCGTCCAGATCGTCGCCAATATCGTCGGCCTCGGCATAATCAGGGTCGGCATAGTCAGCAGCCGTTGTGTCTTCAGCGAGATCGCGGTAGGGCGGGATGATGACCCGATATTCAGCATCATAAATTGCCTCCGTTCGCGCAGTGCTTCCGGTGGAGAATCGCCCGACATCAGACTGTCGGAGTTGTTGGGAACTATAGGAATAGGCAGAACTGGGACGACTGGGGCTGGGGGCTGGCGATGGTTCACGGCGGTCTTCCGGGTAGGATGGCTCTGCGGGTGGGGCGGAGCGGGGCGGGGCAGTATCTGGCGCGGGTGGTGTGTCTTCCCAATCACGATCGCGATCATCCACGGCCCAGTCATCCCAAACTTCTGCTGGGCGAGACGCGGATTTAGCCGCAGTGGCTGTCGTGGAAGTCGGCGCTGGTGTCGGGGGGGAGGTCCCCGCTGGGGCAGGTGCCGACCTGGACGGTGCTGCAGACCAGGGCCAGCTAGGACGGGGTTGTTCACGGAACGGTTCGCCAGCCGTATCACGGGGGGAGGCCGGCGGCGAGGCTGCCGCCGGGGCAGGGGATGCTGGGAAAGGCTCCCCGAATAGATCGGCTCGCAATTCCCGTTTGGTGGCCTGTCGGGCTAAGTGATTTGACCAGCGAAACAGGGCGATTAAGACCCCCGTTGTCCCAGCCCCAGCCAACCCAGCCAGGACAACCCATACCCCCAAGGGTAACGCGATCGTGGGCTGTCCCAATAACACCAATTGCAGTGACACAGAGGCATTCTGAGCTAAGACGATCCCCAGCATTCCCACTGCTCCGAGTACTAAAACCAGGCGTCCGGCGGCCATACGTTTTTCCTCAACTTCTAATACTGTGGTGAAGTGTGAAGTCAAAAGTCCTCTGTCACGGCTTGCTGCCTGCCCCCCTGCCACCGCTTTAGGGGAACGCATTCGATCGCTAACTGATCTAATGCGCGGGCCACAACAAAGTCCACTAAATCTAAAATCGTTTGTGGCTGGTGATACCAGGCGGGGATGGCTGGGACAATGCGACAGCCTGCTTCTGCCAGGGTGGTCAGGTTGCGCAGGTGGATGAGGCTAAATGGGGTTTCACGGGGCACCACCACTAGGGGCCGCCCCTCCTTAAGTTGCACATCAGCGGCCCGCTCCAACAGGTCGGTGCTGAGTCCTGCGGCCAGTTTGGCTACGGTACTCATACTACAGGGAATCACCAGCATCCCCAGGGTGCGGAAGGAGCCACTGGCGATCGTTGCCCCCACATTTCCCCAGGCATGACAGGTCAGGCTCCCGGCTTGCGGGACATCAGCCTGTGTCCGCCAGAATTGTTCCTGTTGGCTCAGATCGACGGGCATCCGCACCTGGGTTTCGGCGTGCCAGACCTGATGGGTAGACTTAGAAGCCACTAAGTCGATCGCGTAGTCGGCTTCCAGTAAAAACTTCAGCGTGCGCACTGCATAGATTAGCCCGGATGCGCCAGTGACGCCCACAATCAGTGGCCGCCGCTGACTCGACGGGTCCTGCGTCGAAGGTCCCATCTATTCCTCTTCCGAGTAATCATGCCGCCGTCGCCGCCGTCCCCCAAACCGCCCGCGATCGGCTGGGGAGGTGTCCGGTTCTTCTGGGTTCGCCTCGGTTTCCGAGGTAATGGCTTCCGTACTTTCACTGCCTCCACCGACGGCTCCGAGATCAATCTGCTGGCGATAGTAATCGACACTCTTGATTTGCACCTCAACCCGATCGCCGAGGCGATACTGACGGCGACTCTTGCGCCCCACTAAGCGCTGTTGCTGCGGATCGAATTCGTACCAGTCATCCTTCAGGGAACTAACATGTACCAATCCTTCTACCAGGGTGTTTTCAATCTCTACAAAGAAACCGTAGGACTGCACCCCCGTCACTAATCCAGGGAAGACACTGCCCGTATGGGCCTTCATAAATTCAGCCTTTTTTAACCCTGCTAGGTCGGCCTCGGCTTCCTGGGCCAGACGCTCCCGTTCATTAAGGGGACCAACTAGGGTTCGCAATTGGCTCGTCAGTTCCTGATGGGTGTCGGGGGGGAGGACATTCCAGTTGACCTTCCCGTGGCTGGAGCTATGGCGAAGGTTGACCCGTTCCTTCGATCGCGTGGAGCGGCGATCGCGCCCTTCCGTAAAGATTGCTTGTAGGGTACGCAGTTGCATGAGGTCGGCATAGCGTTCCAAGGGGGCAGTAATTTGAGCATACCCAGTGCTGAGGGCTAACCCAAAATTAGCTCCTGGCTCAGGGCTATAGGCCACGGGTTTGAGGGTGTCCAGGAGCAGGTAGGTTAACACCCGCTCTGAGGCTGTTGCGACAAACTGCTGGCTGAATTGTTGATAGTCCTCCGGCTGCACTTGGTCCTCTGCTTCCAGAGAAAGGGTGACTCCCAAGCCCGCGGCCAGTTGCATGAGTTCTTGCACATCCTCTAGATCGGGGGGAGGCTGCACCCGGTAAAAAGCTGGCACGGCCAAAGATTGGAAGTGGAGGGCCGCTAACTGATTGGTGAGCATGGTCAGTTCAGCAACGATCGCCCGTAAGGGGGAGGCTGCCGTTACGACGACCCCCGCCGTGCCAATATCATCGTAGGGTAATCGGGTGAGGACGATCGGCGGGGCATCCGGTGTTTCCCCCGGCAAGGTCTGGCAGGGCAGGCTCAGTTCAAACACCCCCCGTTGCCGCCGTTCCTCCTTAAGAATTTGACTGAGTTCAAAACACTGCTTGACTAAATCCTGGATCGCGATCGGTAAGCCAGACTTGGGTTGACCATTGGCATTGGGATCAATGATCGTCGCCACCTCCGCCGCCGTTACACTGTGATCAACCCGTACCACTGTTGGCTGGAGTTCAAATTCCAACAGTTGGCCCTCGCGATCGAGGGTAGCCAGCAGTGAAATCGCGAAGCGGTCTTCACCCGGTTGGAGGGCAGCGGCGGCAACAATGGCCTCCGGCAGCATCGGAATGAGTAACTTGTCCAGATGAATGGCGACCCCCCGTCGTTGGGCTTCGCGATCGATCGCCGACTCGGCGGGGACGAGGCGGGCCACATCGGCAATATGTACCCCTAGCCGCCAATGATTGGCTTTGGTCTTTTCCAGCGAGAAGGCACAGGCGATCGGCCCCGTTGCCGGACTGGCATCGACAAAGGCGATCGTGGGCAGTTTCCGCAGATCTTCTCGTTGCTTCAGATCGGCTTTGGTCAGGGATGCGTCTACTGCTGATGCAGCCCGCAGTACGGCATCAGGGAAGGTACGCGGCAGGCTGTGTTTGCAGCAGACAATATCAATATCCGCTGCCGCTTCAGCATCCGTTCCCAAGATTTGGACCACCTTACCCAGAGGGGGATGCTGCCCCAGGGGATAGCGCAAGACGGCGACATTAACCAGGTGATCCACGGCTTCAGCCAGGTCTGGCGCGGTCTGGGGCACTAAATCAACTTCAAACAGGAGGCGATCGTCCAAGGGTACCGCTCGATAGTCGCCCGTTTCTGTTTGCTTGACCTTCGCTAAGATCGAACTATTGGATCGCTCCAGGATGAGCCGCACTTCACCTTCCGGGCTGCGCTTGCGTCCCCCCTCCCGCATCACCTTCACCAAGACGCGATCGCCATTCCACGCATTACTGAGATATTGCTCCCGGATGTAAATATCATCCGCGTCTTCGGCGTCCTGGATAGCGAAGCCAAAACCTTTACTGGAACACCGCAGTTTCCCTTCAACGACGCCTTCTTCGACTACCCGCCGATATTTACCACGCTCTTTGGTCAGGATACCCATTTTTTCCAGGGCATCCAGGGCAATCTGAAGTTGGCGTTGGCTGGTTTCCTCTTCACACCCCAGTTTTTTTTCCAGGGCTTTAGGAGCAACTAGTTTGTCATCCGTAAAGTTTGACAGAAGGGTCCGAATCGAAAAATCCATGTAGCGCTTAGTCCTTGGCTTACAGGTTCTGCTTCTCAGCGTGTAGGAATTTACCGCGATCCAGCATCGGTGTCGTTACGCTATCACGACACTCAGGGCACAGCACTCAGGTGCAGTCGTCAGGAGTCAGGATATAGCTATTCGGAACTCGCGGTTTAGGAACTAGGTGCTAGTACTCACGATTTCCTAATCACGTCTTCCTACCTGCTATAGTTGCCTCCTTGGAGCTAGTTCAACGACTACCTGAGTGCTCCCCAACGATCGCACTGATTCACCGATTCCCGTAGGGCTTCTCCTGTGGAGAGACTACGCGAATGCTGCGCGAATCGCGACAGAGCTTCCCAACTCCAGAGAGAACGACTTTAACGATTTTATTCTAGTCGGTCAATACACCCAGCGCTAGCAACACTCGGAAGTTTTGACGCAAGTCTTAACTTTTGAATGGTATGTTTGCGTGATTTGGGGAGTGGATGCGTTCGGCGTTGCGATCGCAGGGACAGCGGCACTCCAATTACGACAAGGGATTTTTACAGCCTTTGTCGCTGGGCGTTGTTCCCCACCGCTGCCAGCACCCGATCGCGACAGGTCTGCCACCGTGCCTTGCCCGCCCGCAGGATTCAGATACCCCAATTTGGTAAAGGCTTGAACAAACCCGGCATAGGGTTGGTTCCGATGTTGCTCCTGATATTTACCTGATATTTACCTGCCACAAAGATACCTCCCTGGGCGGTAATCGGGGGATACAGTTCCTGGACAAGGGCGGTTTTACCCACCCCCGCCCCGCCGCTAATCAAGGCCCAATGCCTTTCCCCGGCAACT
The DNA here is from genome assembly GCA_964536415.1 of uncultured bacterium. GTDB lineage: Bacteria > Cyanobacteriota > Cyanobacteriia > B231 > B231 > Trichothermofontia. The sequence continues at coordinate 19,774 of CAZHXN010000012.1, read as the reverse complement.
GTTGCCTGGAGTAGTTGGTGCAGTATGACCCGATAACTAGCTCGCCCATAGAGGGTTTGGGGCAACACAAAGCGATCACCCTGATCGGCGCTGCCCAGGACAAAGCTGGATATCGTGCCGGTGTGTTGATAGGCATCCCGACAGCGTTGCAAGTCATGCAACAGGCCCTGAGTAGACTGGTAGCGATCGTCAGCACTTTTAGCCAGCAGTTTCAGCACGATCGCGGCTAAGGTATCGGAGATCCGCAATCGCACCAAGTCGTCAAACTGGGGTTGTTTGGCAATGTGTTGATGTACCCAACCGAGCGGATCATGGGCAGTAAACGGTAGGCGACCGGCCAACAGTTGGTAGAAGGTCATCCCCAGGGCGTAATAGTCGGCATGGTAGTCCACGCTGCGGTTAACCCGTCCCGTTTGCTCTGGAGCCAGGTAGGGTAAGGCCCCCTCTAAACACGTCGGGTTTAAAAAGGGCAGGGTTTCCCAATCTAAACCCAATCTAAAAACCCAATCTAAAATCGTGGCGATGCCAAAGTCGATCAGCTTCACCTGGCCAGTATGGGGATTAAAGAGAATATTGGACGGGTTAAGGTCCTTATTAAGCCGAAGACCCGCATCCCCTAACTCCTTCTCCCCAGCCGGGAGAAGGGGAACCGATCGTGCTCCCCTCGTCCCAACCCCCCGTTTGGAGGGGCCAGGAGGGCAGGATTGGGGGTGGGGGCAATTCCCCTGCGGAGACGCTGCACGAACGGCGATACTTCAGTTTAATGAGCGCGGTTTACTTAGAGCCGTCTCAAATTAGAGCCGTCTCAAAATTGTGAGATAGGGATCTAGCTAGTACTAGCTAGTAGTAAGACATAGTATAGTAAGACTTTCAAGCTTGGATCGACTCACGAATCATCTAAGATTGCTATAGTTCTAGCAATATCTGCCCTGCGGTGTTTAAGTATTCACGTTTAAAAATTTATCCCTGAAGATCCACATGTAAAGATTCAACGAGGAGTTGCTTGTGTTGCCCATCCTTCGTGCAATCATGACTACCTTCCAACCCTACTGGGTACCGATCTGTGCGGCATTGGCCTGGGGACTTCTGTTGATGGTAGTGGCCAGTGTATGGGCCGCTATGCGGGATGGCGTGCGCCGAAGCCAGCACTTGCACCGCATTCCCTGTGCTTGCTGCCAGTACTTTACCGGTGATTATCACCTCAAGTGTACCGTGCATCCCCATCTCGCCCTGACCGAACAGGCGATCGGCTGTCCGGATCATCGCCCCCAACAGTCGCCCTTTGCCTTGAATAAGGATGCCAATCAGGTTGGTTGATAGGCAGTTTGCCGGAGAAGTTTTGACACCATGAGCATGATTGGTCACCTGTGGGTTGTTAGCGATAACACCCTTGAGGCCCTGTTAGCCAATCCAGAGGCCCTTTACGCGATCGTGGGCACTGAACCGGATGACTCGACTCCCAATCATCTGGATCTGGGTAAATATTGGCACATCCTACACTACATCCTGACGGGTGAGGCGTGGGAAGGTGCGTTGCCAGCCAGTTTTCTACTGACCGGAGGAACCCCTATCGGTGAAGAAGACTTGGGTTATGGCCCAGCGCGGGCCTTCCGGGCCTCGGCAGTGGCTACCCTCGCCACAATCGTGGGCCAGATTGATGAGGCAACGTTTCGCGATCGCTGTGCAGTCGAGCGTTTGCAAGCGGCTGATATTTATCCCGGCTTTGGGGGATGCACGGATGCGGAGGTGTATGCTGATAGTTGGGCCATGTTCCAGCAACTACGGGCCTTTCTGCACCAGGCAGCTGCGACCCAGCAAGGTTTGCTGGTTTATCTAGACTGAGCAGGCGAAGGCTGGGCTAAGTTCCCTAAAATTGAGCAAAGAAATCGGCAGTCTTGGGTTGAATGATCCCCTGGAGAAAGAGAATTTGGCCAAGGCGGAGTTGTTTTTGTTTTTGCTGTTGGGCGATCGCAGCTTGGATATCCCTTTCAGTGACTAATCCGGCTGCCTGTAGGCGTTGACCCAGTTTGAGGTGATGGAATTCAGGCGTAAACGCCCGCTCTAGGTGCAGGAAAAATTCCAGGGTAGTGGCTTTAATCCAGGCCCGCGACAATAACACTTCGCCAAAGCGGTAACGGGGTTGGTATTGCTGATCAACGAGGGCGACCTTGACCTGGTAAGGGGTCAACAGGCCCGCCTCGACGAGCCATGCCCCTAAGGGCTGACGGTTCAACTTGGCTTTGAGGGCTTGCGGGGGTGGGAGGGCAGAGGGTTCAAGGTCAGGGGTCTGTTCAAACGTGGCCTCTAATGGCGATCGATCGGCTACTTGGGTTGGCTCGAAGATCTGTCGGATGCGGTCCTCGATCGCGGTTGTGTTGACCTGGCTATGGACATGCTTGGTCGTGATCCATTGGTGATGACTGACCAGATTTTCCAACTCTTTCACCGCAATGCTGATACTGGGTTCACTGGGGTAAAGCTCATCCAACACCTCATTGAGATTGGTATCTCTGGTTTGGGCCGACACGCTGGCCTGCATCTCTGGTTGAGTCAGTCGCTCACTCAACAGTTTACGCAGGTAATAGTGGGTAAATGGTGAAAGCTTCATAGCAGCACATTGCACAGTGAAGGAGAGGCAGTAGCTGGTGCACCCAGACCAACCGGGCAGTTGGAACCGGAATTCCTGCCCATTTCAAAAGGTCGGCGGTGATTTCCCAACCGGATGACGAATATCCCCCCCTTCCCCACAATGACTCACTAGCAACGGCTGGGTAGCCCTCACCTAATGGCCTCACTGTAAGGTGGTGACTGATGTGGTCAGTTTGGGAAGTCCGAGCATTTCATTGGGAAAGCGATCTCTCGACCAGTAGAACATCCCCCAGAAGGATAAAAGCATAACCCCTGATCAGTCAGTGATCGGGATGCCAATTATCTCAGCTAATTATCTCAGCCAATCATCTCAACTGTAGGCCTTAAGCCCTTGATGGTAATCTAACTTAAGTTATCCCTCCTTGACGCTACTTTCATCAAAAGGGTAACAATTCGAGACAGTTGGAACGGTTACGGGGCCTACTGGGCTAGCTCTCCGTCGGCACTGGGGCCGCTGGTTCAATAATGCCACCCCCCAGTAAGCACTCTCCCTCATACCACACAGCAGCCTGACCTGGCGTGACGCCAAATTGCGGCTCTCTAAATATAATTTTGGCGCGGGCGTCGGGAAGCGGCAAGATCGTGGCGGCAATTGCTGGTGTGCGATAGCGAATTTGGACCGTGGCCTGAATGGGTGTCTGGGGTTCCGCGATCGACACCCAGTTCACTTGCCGCACGGTGCAGTCGGGTTGGGTGGCCTGGGTACGATCGCCGACAATCACTTGGTTCC
>CAZHXN010000012.1:0-16371 GCA_964536415.1 uncultured bacterium | reverse complement strand
CATACAGGGGTTGGGAGGCTGATACCCCAATTCCCCGACGTTGCCCGATCGTGTAATGGTGGATGCCGTTGTGTTGCCCCAGCACTTTCCCATCTCGATCCACAATATCCCCAGCCTTGGGGGCGAGGTACTGGTCGAGGAACGTGCGCATGGAACCGTGGGACTCGACCAGGCAAAGGTCCTGGCTTTCGGCCTTTTCTGCTGTCCTTAAGCCCAATTCACTGGCAATGTGGCGGGTATCGGTTTTAAGCTGGTTGCCTAGGGGAAAAATGAGGCAAGCTAACACGGACTGAGGTAAATCATACAGAAAATAGGACTGGTCCTTATTGCGATCGACCGCCCGCAGCAATTGCATCCGATCGTGATCGGCATCATAGCGGACCTGAGCATAGTGCCCTGTCGCCACATGGGTAGCCCCCAGGGTATTGCGGGCATAGTCCAACATGGGACCAAACTTGACGGCCTTATTACATTGGGAGCACGGTAGGGGCGTTATACCTGCACCGTAGCCCGTAACCAGGTAATCCACGATGTGGGTTTGGAAGCGATCGCGGCTATCCACAATTTCATGGGGAATCCCCAACTGCTCACAGATGGCCGCCGCATCCACCATCCCCTCGGAACAACATTGACCCTTCCCCTTCATGAGCCACAGGGTAAGGCCCACCACGTCATACCCCTGCCGGACCAACAGAGCAGCAGCCACGGAACTATCAACCCCCCCGGATAACCCCACCACCACTTTGGTCGGGGACGCGGTGTTGGGGGGCGGCACGGTGGGGGACGCGATCGTGGAGGAAGGCACGCTCATGGCTGGTCAAACCGAAAATCGGGCTAAGACAGATAAATAGGGAAAATAGGGATCTGAATACGGAATCGGGTCTAAATCGATTCTAATCGTTTGGATTGGGTCTGGATTCAGGGAATGATCCCGACGGGGTATTAATCTGAGTTAACCCACCGTGCTTTTCACTCTAGCACTTCGTTTTCCCGATCTGGGTCAATCCCCAACGCCCGTAATTTCGCCGCTAGGGCCTCCGCCCGTTGCTGTTCGGCTACCGCTGTTTCCGCTGGTGTGGGGATGCGATCGCCCGTCTGGGTGAACAACCGCCTGCCCCGGATGGGCTTGAGGATTGGCCCGGATACGTTCGCGTAGCGCCTCCCAAGGCGAATCTCATTCGACCGATCGCATTCAACTCATCACATTCGACCTTCTGAATTGTGCGTGATAGACTATCGGCGACTTTGCCCGATCGGAGCCTGATCAGAGTCCGACCGGGGCCGCTGAGGCCATTTATCGCACAGTCTGCCTAGGGGGTGGGAGGACGCTCATGTTGCCGGATCAAGCTAATCACTATCAAAATCAACACCCAGCATCGCCGCCGTGGTTATCTCCACGATGCCTGGGGGATCTGGGGATCGCACTCCTGACGATCGCCACTGGGACGATCAGTACGATCGCCCCCGGTTTGGCCCAGACGCCGATTTGGGACGCCCTACCGCCCCCCCCGCCGTCGATCGACCCCAATGCCTTCCCCCCCGCCACCGTACCGAGTGGGACAGAATTTGATTTTTCGCCCACCGTCGTCATGCCGGACGCCAGCCAAAATGTGTATACGCCACCGCCCAGTTTGGGGACGATCGGTAACTATGTCGTCATTATCGATAACAGTAGCCCCCAACTGCTTTCGGAGGTACAGCGGGTCGTGCCGGATGCCTTTATCCGATCGCTAGATGGGCGATCGGTGATCCAGGCGGGCCTGTTTCGTTACGAATCGAACGCGATTCAACAGGCGAACACCCTGGCCGCAAGTGGCTTTACCGCCAGAGTCTTGACGCTAACGGATGCGGCGATTGTGACCCCGCCCCCAGTAACCAACCCCATCGGTGACCCGACCCTGGTCAATCCTTTCCCGCCCCAAGTCCTGCCCCCGATCGTCAATCCGCAACCGCCCGTGGTTCTACCGGCACGAGTTCGGGCCTATTTTGTGATCATTCCTGGTCGTCAGGATGAGTTGTCCTTTATTGCCAACCGGGTACAGGGGTTAGGAGGGAGTCAGTTACAGGTTGTCACGCGGTTGAAGCCGAGAGGACCCCATGTCGCGATCGGTCCCTACGAGCGGCGCAGTCAGGCAGAGTTTTGGAACAACTTCTTACAAAGTTCAGGCTTTCGCAATAGTCGGGTTTATTTTGGATATTAGAGAATTCACCGCTAGCGTGACCGGTTGAATTCATGCGCAGGGGGGATTGGGTGATGACAGCGCCATTACGACCGGTAACGTCAGTCTTAGAATCGGGGGTATCTCGGCAAACGGAACTCAATCGCTGGGTGGTGACCGCCGCCCAGATGCGAGAAATTGAAGCCCAGGTGTTTGCCGCAGGCATGCCGGTTGCAGCCTTGATGGAAAAGGTCGCAGGCTTGGTGGCCAGTCGGATTCAAACCCTGTATCCCTGTGCCCAATTGGCGGGTCAATCGGTGGGAGTCCTGGTGGGTCCCGGCCATAATGGTGGCGATGCCCTGGTTGTTGCCCGTGAACTCCATCTCCAGGGGTATTCAGTTTTAATCCATGCCCCGATCGCTCAACAAAAGCCCTTAACAGCCAACCATGCCCAGTATGCCCAGTATTTAGGTATCTCTTTTGTGGAGACGATCGAACCCTTGCTTGCCTGTAGGTTGGTGATCGATGGCCTGTTTGGCTTTGGGTTAGAGCGCCCCCTAACGGGGGAAGTGGCCACCCTGGTGGATCGCGTCAGTCAATCAGGCGCAGCGATCGTCAGCATTGACCTCCCTTCGGGTCTCCATACCGATACGGGCATGGCCTTGGGAACCGCCATCCGGGCTGACCATACCCTGTGTCTGGGCCTGTGGAAGCGCGGGTTGTGTCAGGAAGCGGCCCTACCCTATTGCGGTGCGTTGACCCTGATCGATTTTGGTCTGCCCTTAGCGGCTGTGACAGCAGTGGTGGGAACAACGCCTCCCCTACGCCGGTTGACGGCGGCCACCGCGATCGCCCACTTGCCCCTGCGGCGACCGGCTACGACCCACAAATACAAACAGGGCCATCTGCTCCTCATAGCAGGATCGGAGCGCTATCAAGGGGCAGCACTGCTGGCGGGGTTAGGGGCACGGGCCAGTGGGGTGGGCATGCTGTCGATCGCAGTCCCCCAGCGTCTAAAGCCCTTTTTCGTCAGTCAACTCCCTGATACCCTCATTCTGGGCTGTCCAGAGACGGAGACAGGGGCGATCGCGGATCTACCGGCGGATCTGGATTTGGCAACCCATTGTCCCTACAGCGCGATCGCGGCGGGACCTGGCTTAACCCTGGCTGCCAGCACCGTATTAGAACCAATCGTGACAGGAACCACCTGTCCCCTGCTCCTAGACGCCGATGGCCTGAACTGGTTAGCCACCCAGGCGGTCGCCAGTCAGTGCCAGGAACGCTCTGCCCCCACGATCCTCACCCCCCATGCGGGGGAATTCCGACGCCTGTTCCCAGCGCTGGCAACGGCGACAACCGATGGGATCAACCAGGCCCAAGCCGCCGCCCAGGCCAGTGGCGCGATCGTGGTTCTCAAAGGGGCACGCACGATCGTCGCCGATCCGGATGGTACCCAGTGGGTCAACCCCGACAGTACCCCAGCCTTGGCCCGTGGGGGGAGTGGCGATGTCCTCACCGGGTTATTAGGAGGACTCATCGCCCAGGCAGCCCTGACCGGGGAGAATCTAGCTGAGACGATCGCTGCTGGGGTCTGGTGGCATTCCCAAGCCGCCCTGATGGCAGTAGCAGAGCGAACTATCCTCGGCGTCGATGCCCAAACCCTGAGTACCTACCTCTTACCTGCCTTGCAACGCCACTTGCCGCAGCCGTGACCCTTGCGATCCGGGGGGCATGGGGCTGTTCCCAGCAACGCCCAGGGAACACCCAGGGGAGGTGCGGCGACCATGAAGAAATTTGGTAGGATAGGGAAGCCAGGGATCTGCGGACGTGGCGGAATCGGTAGACGCGCTAGATTTAGGTTCTAGTGTCTTTGACGTGAGAGTTCGAGTCTCTCCGTCCGCATGGGTTGCATAATACTCGCTGCGTCAGTAGATCGCCGAGGCCATCATCTGGGTCGGCTGGGTGAGTTCCATTTGGGTGGCAAACGTTCTATGCGTGATTTTCTGAAACAAACCCTGGCCACGATCGTAGGGCTAATCCTGTTTTCATCCCTGGTGATTGTGGGGTTGGGCGGGTTCTTGCTGTTCCTGCTGGTGGTCACGGCCAGTCGTGACGCTACCCCCAAGGTCAAAGCCCAGTCGGTGCTCGTCTTTGATCTCTCCCTGACCGTGACCGACTCCCCGCCAAGCTTTGATCCCGCTAGTGTGATTAACCGGGTGTTACAGGGAGAAGACGAAACCCAAATTACCCTCCGTTCCCTGACCCACGCCTTGACCCACGCCGCCACCGATGACAATATTGTTGCCCTTTTCCTCGATGGGCGGGCCGGAACCGGACTGGCAGGTTGGGCTTCGCTCCAGGAAATACGATCGGCGATCGCCCAGTTTCAGGCCAGTGGCAAACCTGTAATTGCCTATGCCGTCGATTGGTCTGAACCAGCCTATTTCCTCGCATCGAGTGCCGATACCTTAGCGATTAACCCCTTGGGTTTGGTAGAACTGAATGGCTTTGGGGTTGAGAATACCTTCTTAACCGGTGCTCTGAAAAAGTTTGGGGTGGGGGTACAGGTGATTCGAGTGGGGCAGTACAAATCCGCCGTTGAACCGGTCCTGCTCACGAAAAGCAGCCCGGAAAATGTTGCCCAAACCCAACGCTGGCTGGGAGATCTCTGGCAAACGACCCTCTCCCAAATCGGCACGGCCCGCCAACGTTCGCCCCAACAACTCCAGGCGATCGCCAACGCAGGTGGCCTGTTAAGCGCCGAGAAGGCCAAGGCCAGTGGGTTAGTGGACTGCCTGCTCCACCAAGAAGACCTGCTGACAGAACTGCGGCAATTGGGTGGGGAACCCGAGGCGGAGGAAGCCTTTCGCCAAATTGGGGTGCGTCCCTACGCCGACTCGTTGGCGGCCCAGTCACCGACGTTAACCGCTGATGCGCCCCGCCTAGCTGTCCTCTATGCCGAAGGCGACATTGTGGCTGGGAAAGTGAGCGAGGGTCAATCCGGCATTGACAGCGATCGCCTCATCCGCGACTTACGCACCCTCCGAAAGGATCAGGATATCAAAGCCATCGTTCTGCGCATTAACAGTCCGGGCGGCAGTGCGATCGCGTCCGAACTGATTCAACACGAAGTTGCCCTGACTCAGAAGCAAAAGCCGGTGATCGTCTCAATGGGCGATCTAGCCGCCTCTGGGGGGTATGGGATTGCCGTACCCGCTGGCCGTATTTTTGCTCAACCGACGACCATTACGGGGTCGATCGGCGTTTTTGGCTTGCACTTCAACATTCAACAGTTGGCCAATAATCAGGGGATTACCTTTGATGCGATCAAAACGGCCCCCTCTGCCGAAGGCGAAACCCTCAGCCGTCCGCTCACCCCGCAAGAACTGGCCCTGCGGCAGGAATTTGCTAATGCGATCTACGATCGCTTTCTCACCGCCGTGGCCGAGGGGCGAAAACTACCCAGGGCGAAGGTCGCCGAAGTGGCCGAGGGACGGGTCTGGTCGGGCGCAGCCGCCCAAAAGCTGGGGTTAGTGGACGAACTCGGTAGCCTGGAGGATGCGATCGCCTATGCTGCGAAACAGACCCAGTTAGGCGAGAACTGGCAGGTAGAGGAATACCCACCCCGGCGAACGCTGGAGGAGCAATTACTAGAACGCTGGTTACAGCAGGCCGTCACCCTGAAACTGCTTCCGGCCCAGCCCACGGGACTTGCGCCCACCCTATCGCCGGTAGCCCTTGAGTTCCAGCGTTTACAAACCAACCTCAACTGGTTGTATACACGCCCTGATCCCTTGGGAATTTATGCCCGCCTACCCTTTAACTTAACGCTTAAATAAGCCTTTCTTAAAGAGTATCTCGATTAATTGATAATTAAAAAGTTTATGAGGGGTTTCTCAGGATCGTCGTATTCCCATGGTGTGACAGCAGTTGCCATTGCCGGTTTAATTGGGCGGGAAGGTATCCTACTCCGTCAGTTACTCCTGCCGGTTATGGTATATCTGATTTCTGCCGGGTTACTGGGTGGCATCGCTGCCTTGACGGTCCAAGTGTAAACTCTAGCGCCCCGTGCGACTCAACATGGTGATTGCATCTCCTCCGATCGCGGATATTCTAGACAAGTCCCTCAGTGGTCTCGATCTGGCGGTGGCCGAAGGGATCTGCCTGCTCCAACAAACGGACCCAGCGGCGATCGCTCAGATCCGTAACACTGCCGATCGTCTTCGCCAGCAACAGTCTGGAGAGACGGTGACCTACGTGATCAATCGCAACATTAACTTCACCAATATCTGCGAACAGCACTGTAACTTCTGTGCCTTTCGCCGGGATGCCGACCAACCCGGAGCCTACTGGCTAGATTGGGACACGATTCTGGCGAAAACTCAAGACGCCGTCCGGCGGGGGGCCACGGAAATCTGTATGCAGGGGGGCCTGAATCCGGCAGCCAAACATCACGGTTCAACCCTGGCCTACTATCAACAATTGGTCACGACCATTAAATCAGCCTTCCCCCAGATCCACCTCCACGCCTTTTCTCCCCAGGAAATTGCTTTCATTGCCCGGGAAGACCAGCTATCTTTTGCCGAGGTGATTGGCACCCTACAAAGTGCCGGGGTCGGCTCGATGCCAGGAACGGCTGCGGAAGTCCTCAACGATCGCGTCCGCCGAGTCCTCTGCCCAGAAAAAATCAACACCGCGACCTGGCTAGAGATTATCAGCACCGCCCATCGCCTGGGAATGCCCACCACCAGTACCCTCCTGTCGGGACACATTGAAACCCCCGCCCAGCAGATTGAACACCTCAACCACCTGCGATCGCTCCAGCAACGTGCGATCGCCGAGGACTATCCCGCCCGTATCACTGAATTTATCCTGCTCCCATTCGTGGGCCAGGATGCTCCCCCTGCCCTGCGGCGACGGGTCGGGCGCGAGCAACCCGCCTTAGCCGATGCCCTCTTACTCATGGCCGTCGCCCGCATCTTCCTGGGCAACTGGATTAGTAACCATCAACCTAGTTGGGTCAAGTTAGGCTTAGCAGGGGCAACGGAGGCTTTGACCTGGGGGTGCAACGACATCGGTGGGACCCTGATGGAGGAGCATATTTCGACGATGGCCGGTGCCCAGGGGGGAACCTGCATGACGGTTGCTGATTTACAAGGGGCCGCGATCGCCCTAGGCCGCCCCTACCGTCAACGGGACACCCTGTACAGCGAAGTCGGCGGAGCAATCTAACCCCCTGCACCGGCTTCCTCATCCTGTTGAATCAGAAACTTAGGCCGCCATCCCGGTTTAACGACCTGATGGGCACGGGCGACAACAAGACAGTCATCAGGAACATCCTGGGTGATCACTGATCCCGCTGCAACCGTCACATCGTTCCCCAGGATCAGCGGCGCGACCAGGACGCTATTCGATCCGGTTTTGCTGCGATCGCCGATCTGGGTCTGGTGTTTCTTCACCCCGTCGTAATTGGCCGTAATCGTTCCGGCCCCGATATTCACCTGGGAGCCAACCACCGCATCTCCCAGGTAGGACAGATGGGACACATTCGTCCGATCGCCCAAACGGGCTTGCTTGAGCTCCACAAAATTGCCAATGCGGCACTGACTCCCTACCTGGGCATGACCCCGTAAATGGGCATAGGGACCCACCCGCGAACCCGACTGTACCTGGCTATCCGTGATCACGGAATAGAGGACCGTGACATTTTCGCCAATTTCGCTATTCTCGATCAGACAGCCAGGACCAATCCGACTACCCCGGCCAATGCGGGTCTGGCCGCGCAGATGGGTTTGAGGTTCGATGATCACATCTGGCTGTAACTCGACGGTTTCATCGAGGGTGATACTATCTGGGTCGATTAACGTGACCCCTGCCGCCATCCAATAGGTTTTTAGCCGATCCTGGAGGATGCTGTAGGCCGTCGCTAATTGTTTGCGGTCATTGATCCCCAGAATCTCCTGGTAATCTTCAACCTCGATCGCCATCACGGGGGACTGGTCTGCTCCCGCGGCAACCAGTTCATTAACGGCATCCGTCAGGTAATACTCCTGTTGATCGTTATCACTCTGGAGATTAGGCAAAACCCTGGCCAAGTCAGCCCAGCGAAAACAGTAGACGCCAGCATTAATGCGATGGTTTTGCCGTTGGGCGGGTGTACAGTCCCGATCTTCGACAATCGCCTTGACCAGATTTTGACTATCACAGAACACCCGACCATAGCCCTTGGGCTGGGGCAGTTGCGCAGTCAGCAAGGTGGCCGCATTCCGATTTTGCTGATGGGTATTGAGGAGTTGGGCGATCGTTTCGGGACGTAGCAGGGGAACATCCCCATTGAGCACAATTAAATCCCCGGCAAATCCCTGCAAATGTGGGATTAACTGCTGGACCGCATGACCCGTGCCCAGTTGTTCAGTTTGTTCCACCCATTGCAGATTCGGACGATCCCCCAGGGCAGTTCGGACCAGATCGCCCCGATAGCCCACAATGACATAACACTGGGTCGGCGCGATCGCGGCGAGACTATCAATCACCCGCGCCACCAAGGACTTTCCCCCTAAGGAATGCAGCACCTTGGGCAGGCTAGACTTCATGCGTGTGCCCCGCCCCGCTGCCAAAATTGCAACTGCTACCATGTCAACCCTTAGCGTCTGGCCATGAGCCATAAATCGTGAAAAGTATATCACCCAGGGGTTACGCACAACCTGAACCAACGTTTTGGCCAGAATGGTCTACAATTAGAGGGATTAAGCATTCCGGGATGTAGCGCAGCTTGGTAGCGCGCCTGCTTTGGGAGCAGGATGTCGCAGGTTCAAATCCTGTCATCCCGATTTTGATTTTTGCCCCTCGCTCAGCTGCTCCCGTAGGGACCGATGGCCAATAGCCACCCTGTCTCTATCCTCCTGTCTGGCGGTTGACCCCACTCAAATCCACTCCGCATCAGTACGGGTATGCTAGCCCCAACCCTCATGCCGGTATAGCCCCAGCCATGCCAACGCCAAGGTATTTTGCTGATCCCTTCAGGGTCCCAAGGGAGGTATCTTGCTGATCCCTTCAGATCCCCGTCCCCATCTCCTTGCCAAAAGCTGTGTCAGGATTTTATGACAAATGCATAATCTCTGTTGTTTTCAATGTTATAAATCTATGACATTAAGATCCCTAAAGTCCTTGTAAACCCGTCAAAGTCTCTTGAATCAAGCATTTTGGCGTCTTGACCTTCAGCAAACTCCACGGCACTATGGGAGACGACGAACCGCTTCCTAGGTATTTATTCGATCCCAAAGAAACTCTGTGTTCTTTCTGGGCGATCGCAACCGATGCCGATGACCCTGGGGGGTCCGGGTGGGACATATTGACTCCTATGAGGCCCCACGCGATTTGTCTTGATGCTTTAGAGGCTACACATGTCTAAGCAAGGTCCGCCGTTAGAAGAAATGACACTCCGGCAACTCCGCCGGGTTGCCAGTGAGTGCGGGATCTCGCGCTACAGTCGGATGCGTAAGGCCCAACTGCTCGCTGCGATTCAAGCGGTACAAGGGGCTAGCCCTACACCGATCCCCCCGCCGACCTCTCCGACTGTAACCCCCTTAACGCCGTCGGTTTCATTGCAGCCGGTTGCTCCACCGGGTTCGGAGCCGATCGTGCCCACTTCTCCCCCCGGTGTGACCCTCACGCCGCAAGCCGGAACGGTGACGCCGATCGCGGCTAGCCCTAGCCAAACCGTTCAGCCACAACCACCGACGGTAACGCCGCGCCGCACCGCGATCCCACCGGAAATGACGCCTGCGCCCAGGGCCGTGACTCCGCCTGGGACACCCCAACCCCAGCCGTCAGAAAGCGTTACCCCCCCACCGCCTACGGGGACAACGGCTCAACCACCTGCCGCCGCGATTGCGCCCCTGCCGACGGCTGCGACCGAAGTGGCGGGTCCCAGTGGCCCACCATCGGCTGAACCGTTAGAAGCCCAGGAAGCCGTGGAAGCCGCAAAATTTGATGTGGGGCAAACCGCCCCGATCGAAGCTGAACTGGCAACTGTTGATGAGGGGTTACCGGATCTCCCTGGTGGGTACGGCGAAAGCCGGATTGTTCTCCTGCCGCGTGATCCCCAGTGGGCCTATGTCTATTGGGATGTGCCCAATGAGCACCGCGAGGAACTCCGACAGCAAGGAGGACAACAATTGGCCCTGCGCCTGTACGATGTGACGGCGATCGACCTGACGGTTCAGCCGCCCCACCGTATGCAGGAATACCCTTGCGATGAGTTGGCGCGAGAGTGGTATGTACCGATCCCGATGAGCGATCGTGACTATATTGCCGAAATTGGTTACCGCTGTTGGGATGGTCGCTGGCTGATCCTGGCCCGTTCCCTCTCTACCCACATGCCCCCCATCTATCCTTCAGACTGGATTGAAGATAATTTCATCACGATCGCTTGGGAAGAAAGCCTCCAGGAACGCACCTTTTTCCGCCTCGTGCCGCCGCCGACCCGCGAGCCGGGAACGGAGGGGATCGCCCAGCAAATCTACGATCTGGCCCAAGCAGCGGCAGCCCAGCGTCTGGCTGGGTCCTTGTTTGGTTCCATGCAGCATGTCGCTGGGTCTATCTTTGGCTCGGTCCACCTAGTGGAGCGGGCCGTTAGCTCCTATGTGTTCCCGTCGGGCGTGGGCTTGTGGGCCTCTGGCGTTGGGATGTTCTCGGCGTCTGCCCCACCATTGCGATCGCGCAAATTCTGGTTAGTGGCCGATGCGGAACTCATTGTCTACGGAGCCACAGAGCCGGATGCCACGGTGACGATCGCGGGGCAACCCGTGCGCCTGAACCCCGATGGTACTTTCCGTATTCAAGTGTCCTTCCCGGATGGCCTGATCGACTATCCCATTATGGCGATCGCCGCAGATGGCGAACAAAGCCGCTCTATCCACCTGCGGTTCCAGCGCGACACCCCCTCCCAACAAACCAATACGAAGGAGGCTGCGATCGCCGAATGGCTAGTCTGAGCCTCTAGATACGAGCACCAATCACTCCAACTGCCCATATAGAGCTTGCTCTCCGGTTTGCCAGCTAACGCCAGGGAGAGCAAATCCGCACAGGCCGTGACCCCAGAGCCACAGTACACCATCACCTCCGCTGCTGTTGCGAGATCAGCCCAGCGCTGGCGATGGTCATCCAGGGGCTTGAGATAGCCGTGCGCATCCGTGGTATCTTGCCAGGGGTAATTCACGGCACCGGGGATACTGCCTGCGATCGGGTCGATCGGCTCCCGTTCCCCGCGATAGCGCTCCGGCTCCCGTGCATCCACCAGCACCACGCCCGGTTGATCCTTGCGAGCCTTTACCGCCTCAATATCCACCAATAGTTCGGGTCGGAGTTCGGGAATGAATTGGCCGGGTTGGGGACCGGGGACCTCAGTTGTAACCGGATACCCGGCAGCCAGCCAGCCGGCAAAGCCGCCATCGAGAACCGCAACCTGATCATGCCCCATATAGCGCAGTAACCACCATAGGCGGGCAGCAAAGGCAAGGCGTGAATCATCGTAGGCAACCACCAGGGTTGGCTCTCCGGCATTGGCTGAAGTAACCCCGATCGCCGCCAACGTCGCCGCCAATTGGGACAAGTCGGGCATGGGATGGCGTCCACCGTGGGTCTGTACGGGGCTGGACAGATCGCGGTTAAGGTCGAGGTAATAGGCACCGGGAATGTGGTCGGCTTGGTATTGCTGTTGGCCCTGTTCCGGATTTGCCAGTGAAAAGCGGCAATCGACAACCACGAGAGAGACAGGGGGACCGGCCTGAAGCTGTTGGTGGAGCCAGTCGGCAGAAACAACCCAACGGGGGGCCGCCTCCGCGGCCATGACAGGTGTAGGGGAAGTCATAGTCTTTGCAAGGCTGAGCGACAATATGCGAACTTATGGCAAACGCACTTATTTGCGAAAGTGACGGCGATTATTGTAAACCTGACCATCGGGCATGATGGCATCCTTAATGATTGCCCCATCTAAAATCGCCCCATCCAGCTTGGCATAGCGCAAATTGGTATCGCTTAGATCGGCCCGCCGCAGGATCGCAAAGCTCAAATTAGCGCCCATTAAATCGGCCCCACTCAGGTCCGCCTTCGAGAGGTTAGCGCCCGTGAGGTTGGCCTTTTCCCCCGTGGCTCGCGTCAGATCCGTACCCGTGAGGGTTGCTCCCTTCATGTCTGCATGGCTGAAGTTGGCTCGATTCAGATTGGCCCGACTCAGATCTGTGCGCTGCATCACTGCCCGTTCCAACGAGGCCCGACTCAGGTCCGCTTCCGTTAAATTGGCGCGTGTCAAGATGGTGCCGTGGAGGTTGGTACTGACCGTCAGGACGCCACCCACCATGCGACTGGCCACTTCGCCGCTCACTGAGGCAGCCCCTAGGATTGCCCGTGTCAGGTTAGCGCCCGTGAGATCCGCTTGGCTCAAGTTGGCTCCCCGCAGGATCGCCCCGGTCATGTCTGCCTCCCGGAGGTCTGCTTCCCGCAGGATGGCTCGACTGAGATCTGCTTGCCGTAGGATAATTTGGGCGAGTTTGGCGCATTTGAGGTCAACCCGATCTAGGTGGGCGCGGCTAAAGTTACGCTCACCTTGGGCATAGCGACTCAGGAGATCGTCGAGAGAGTTGGCCGCTGCTGCGATCGTTGCCGTGTCTCCCTCGCGGGTACCCAAAGCAATGAACTCCTGCCAGTCGAGAAAGTCTTCTCCCGCCTGTCGCCCGTACACATTAACGCGATCGATGCCCGTCATCCCCAAATTAATTAAGCCCGATCGGACGACGGCGATCGTGGGCTGCTGTTCGGGGACCGATTCTGCCTCCAAAATAATCTGAAGCGACTTATCTTTGAGGGAGACGCGGGCCGTAATGCCTCGCGACTCTAGGGCATGGTTCAATAAGGTTGCTAATGCCTTAGGATCGCCCCGTTTTGCCAACTGTAAGATGATCTGCTGAACCATACCAAGTACCAGTAAAGTCTACTCAGACACTGGGCGAGGGTTGTCCAGCTAGGGTTACGGTCAAATGGCTGTCAAACCTCGGCTGCCAATGCTCATACGTTAACGTCGATGCGTCTCTCTTCAGAATAACGATATTCCCCCCCTAACGCTGCTACCCAGAGAAATTGGCACTTCTGATCGATGAATCCTCAAGAGATCTCAATGCCCGCTCTTCGATCGGACTGTCAGAGCATCTTGCCCGTGGGGCGATCGCTGAATTAACCCGTGTTTAGATTAAATATTGATTAAAGATTTACTAAGCGATCGTAGATATCAGCCATCGCACTTCGTCGCTGGTGAATCGGCATTGCCCCTGGTGACGCTCCCCGCCGGAGGCTGCGATAGTGGTGACTCAATTGCCCAATTAAACCGTCGGTATGCTCCTGACCGACAAGAAGGCTATAGACTAAAGCACAGGCGTGATCGAGATCAGCTTGCCACGTTTCTGGTGGGTACGCTATGAGCTATATCCTAATACACTAGGGGGGGACGTCCTCTACCTGCAATCCTCCCACGATCGTTCGCCGATTTTAGCGAGAACCGAAAACCTCATGAATGCAGAAGAATTGTTGGTTCAATATCTGACGGGGGAGCGCACCTTTACCGGTGCTGACCTACACGAGGTCGATCTCGAACGGGCTAGTCTGAATGGGATTAGCCTGTGTAGCGCTAACCTACATGGTGCCATTCTGGTGGGAGCTAAACTCAACGGGGCTGATCTGAGTGCTGCCGATTTAAGCCATAGCAAGTTAAAACGGGCCATTCTGCGGGAGGCTGATCTGAGTGCTGCCGATCTCAGCCATGCGGATCTCAGTAGTGCCAAGCTCGTGGGCGCTATCCTCAGCGAAGCAATCCTGACAGGTGCCGATTTAAGCAGCGCCAACCTGTGGCAGGTGGACTTGAGTCATGCCCAGTTAGATCAGGCCGAATTCACTGGTGCAAATTTGAGCAATGCCTACCTGTGCGGCGCGAGCCTCCAGGAAGCGGATTTGTGGGGGGCGGATCTGACGCGGGCGATCCTGCGGGATGCCAATCTCAGTCAGGCGATCCTGCGGGAGGTAGACTTGAGTCGGGCGATTTTGCGACGGGCCAATCTCCAGGGGGCTAACCTCAATGGGGCAATTTTGACAAGTGCTAATTTGACCGGGGCGGATCTGAGTGGGGCTTATCTGAATGAGGCGGATCTGAGCCGCGCTATCCTCACCGATGCGAATCTCTCCGGTGCTACCATGCCCGACGGTAGCATCCACGATTGAGAACCGCTTGGAACAGCACCAATCCGGGGGGACGACTAAAGTCGTTACTACAAACTTGTTTGAGGGCTTGTGGGATAGCCGTCTCGGCTGTCTTAGATTATTAGCAAAACCCCGATCGCGATTCCCGCCTAGAGGACTTGTGCTCGGAGCAAGGCGATCGGTACATACAAGAGCTTGCGCGTATCCGGGACGTAGGCCCGTTTTTGGAAGACATCGTAGTGATTATGCTCGATCGCGTTCAAGATCCGACGATAGAGCATCAACGCCGTCCATACGGGCCAGCGGGCATCGGGACTGAGGTAGCGGACCCCGGCCTCGGCTTCACTGAAGTATTTGCGTGCCCGTTGAATTTGGAAACGCATCAGTTCCCGCCAGCGATCGTCCACAACGCCGTTGAACAAATCCTGCTCCGTATAGTTAAACAGGGCTAGGTCTTCCAGGGGCAGGTAAATCCGCCCTCGGCGGGCATCTTCACCCACATCCCGCAGGATATTGGTGAGTTGGTTGGCAATCCCCAAGGTAACTGCCTCTGCAACCGGCTGGTACGGCGTCTTTTGCAGATCCCACGGGGCATTATGGGCTTGGGGATCAGCCCCCATTACCGCCACCGACATCAGGCCGACCGTGCCCGCCACCCGATAACAGTAGAGATACAGATCCTCAAAAGTTTCGTAGCGATTTCGCACCAGATCCATGCGTTGACCGGCAATCATATCCCGGAAGGGCTGAATATCCAGGTCAAACCGCTCCAGGGTATCCACTAGGGCCAAGTCGAGTTCATCCCAGGGATGACCCGCAAAGGCCGATTCCAACTGGCGCTCCCAGCGATCGAGGGTTTCCGGCGTCGTCAACCGAGCACGGGGGCCATCCACCAGTTCATCCGTGCGACGACACCAGGTATAGATGGCCCAGATCGCCCGTCGTTTGGGCGGCGACATCAGCAGGGTCCCCAGATAAAACGTTTTGGCATAGGTCGCCGTCGTTTGCCGACACAACTCGTATGCGTCGTCTAGGGAAGTCGTGGGTTTGGGAGGAGAAGGCGATTGCAGCATTCGGGTGCGATTCGCTATCAGCAGTCTAGCCATTAGCCTTAATTGTCAATCCTGAAGGGCCATTTTGGCGGAATTCCAGCGGAATTCCTGGGGATTTTTTCGGGACTGGGCACCCATCATACCCCAGCCGTGGCGATCGCCGCCGTGGGGGGCGCGGGTTCCCGTTGCCCCGCGATCGCTTGTGCCGTCAGCTTTCCAGATAACACCGCCCCCTCCATACTGGCGAGATAGCGCTGCTGGGTATAGTCCCCGGTCAGGTAAAAATTGGCGATCGGCGTGGTTTGGTTGGGCCGATATTGCTGGCGACCGGGGGTGGCCTTGTAGACCGATCGTGGCGTTTTCACCACATGGGCCTTGCGCAACTGGGCGGGGTTATCCCCTGTGAAGTGCTGCGGGAAGAGTTTTTCCAGTTCCGCCATTGTGGCCGCAATGATGTCGTCATCTGACTTGTTGATCCACTGCTTAGCCGGAGCCAAAACGAGTTCCAACATGGAGCGATCGGGGTCGGCATAGCCGCGACAGGTGTTGCTCATGTCGGCGTAGACACTCAGCAGGGGCGATCGCGAGAACAGCAGGTGATCAATATCCGTGAGCTTGCGATCGAACCACAGGTGCAAGTTAATGACCGGCACCCCCTCCAGCCCATTGAGTTGCTGGAAATAGGGTAGATCCTTCCAGGGCTGGGGCAGCATCAGCTTCAGGGGATCGACTGGCATCGCTGACACGTAGGCATCAGCTTCGAGAATTTCATCCGGTTGACTGTCCAGACCCCGCACCAGGAACCCCCGCACGGTTTGATCTTCATTCAGCAAAAACTCCTTGACCGGAGCCTTGAGCCGGACTTCCCCCCCCCCGTGCCGTGATGTAGTCCACGATCGGCTGGCAGAGGCGCT
>CAZHXN010000011.1:34474-61699 GCA_964536415.1 uncultured bacterium | reverse complement strand
GAGGGATTTAGGGTGAGGGCCGCACAAGTGAGATGCACCCCCTACATGATGGGTAGATGATAAAACGGGTCATATGAATTTCCCCGCTAAAACTAGGATGGATGACCGCGAAACCTATGAACGGATAGCCACCGCGATCGTGTTCATGCGTCAGAATTACTGGCATCAGCCTGATCTCGCCACGATCGCGCAGCAGTTACATCTCAGCGAATATCATTTTCAACGGCTCTTCACTAGATGGGCTGGTATCAGTCCTAAGCGTTTCTTGCAATATCTGACTGTGGAATATGCGAAATCAAAAATCGCAGAAACTACTAATTTGCTGGACCTCACTGGAGAAGTTGGGTTATCTAGTCCAGGACGATTACATGATCTCTTCGTTACATTGGAGGCTATGTCGCCCGGCGAGTTTAAGACTGGCGGTCAGGGGTTACACATTTCCTATGGTATTCATCCCAGTCCATTTGGAGACTGTTTAATTGCAACCACTCCGCGTGGTATCTGTAATCTTTATTTCCTGGATACAACTATCCAAGATGCTGCTGAGCAAGCGCTTCACTTAGAGTGGAAAAATGAAACGATCCGTCAGGATCAACAAGCCACGCAAGCGATCCGCGATCGCATTTTTGGACTCCTGACCACTAACGACAAACCTTTAGTGCTTTTTGTAAAGGGAACCAATTTCCAAATCCAGGTTTGGCGTGCGCTCTTGCAGGTGCCGTTGGGTGGCATCATCACCTATCAAGGTTTAGCAACGGCAATGGGGCGACCAACCGCAGCGAGAGCGATCGGTAACGCTTTAGGGCGTAATCCCGTCGGATACTTAATTCCCTGCCATCGCGTTATTCGTGAATCGGGTGAATTAGGTGGCTTCCGATGGGGATTAGAACGCAAAGCGGTTCTACTGGGCTGGGAAGCCAGTCGATGTTAATGCGTGAGTGAACCTGTATACCGAGAGCACGTGGACAGAGCAATCGCCAGCAATTCGACCGCTGTCTCTACAGAACTTACGAATTGGCTGAAGGACGGCGACGAGTGACGTAGGCCGTCCCAATCCCGCCGACAATGGCCAGCGCGGTGCTGGCTAACAGGAGCGGTGAGCCAGCGTAGTGTAGATCTTGCTTGCCCGCGTCTACAATCTTATCGAGTTCAACTCCCTGGGCCGCCACGGGAACCGTGTAGCTATCAAAATGGCCACCCTGGCCAATCTGGACTTCCCAGTTACCGGGAATCTTCGGGTCGGGTTTGAAGGCAAACTTACCATTGGCATCCGTCTTAGCTTCTAGCCAGGGTTTGTCGGGATCATTGGGGGCGTAGACTTTCACCGGAGCCGAGGCAAAGGGTTCACCCGTGCTAAAGGTGGACGTAAATTCCAACTGATCCGTGAGGATATAGTTGCTTTCGACCATGTGGGCCAGCGATCGCGGGGATAAACCGACGATCGCAAGCAGGACGAGGGGAGCCAAAAGTTTGTGTGTAATAGTCATAACCGATGCGGGGGAACGATCGACAAGTTGAGCTTGATCCTAACGGATTTTTCGGTGACTGGGGAGGGGTTCTCCAGGCCAAGGTCAATCAAGGGTCAATACAATGATTGACGCATCCTGAGCCGATTGTTAGGAGACCTGAATAATCGCTTGATAAAGCGCTCTCAGGTGTTGTTCCACCTCTGGCGGTTTGGCTGTAAAGCGGAGGTAGTAGTGACCAGGGGGGGCGGATTTCTCCAGTACTTTGGCATAGATATCGTCTCCCAGGTGAACACTGCCCGGATTGAGGAAATTGAGTTTGATATTAGAAAGCGCGATCGGTATGGCAGCCGCATCCGGTTGATCTGCTTGAATTTCAGCCCCGGTTTCCGAAAGTTTGACCAACTGTCCCCGAAATTGGTTTTCACCCACATGTTTACCTTCTAAAATTGTGTAGGACAGGGCTAGGGGTTGGGGAAGGGCAAAAAATTGCTCCTCCACTTTTTCTGGTAACGCCAGTTCGTAGCGACCGGAGATACCGCCAATTTCATAAATGAGAATCGGTTCTTTAACTCCTTTGGGTTGCACCTGCTTTTGATCATCAATGCGCACGGGATCGGATACACTCGCCAACGTAGACTCCGAGGCTAAAATCTGGCCTCCCGTAGTATAGGATTCAATGCGATAGGTCAGGTTAACCTGGCTGCCAACAACCCCGTATTTGGTCCGTTTGGCTGAGCCGATATTCCCTACAACAACATCCCCAGTATTAATCCCGATTCCCATTGATAACTGTGGTAAGCCCCAAGCCGCCATCTGTTTGTTAATGTGGGGCATGGCTTGTTGCATCGCGATCGCACAGGCGATCGCACGGGTGGCATCATCCGCACGCTGGGTGGGTGCTCCGAAAAGGACGAGAATGCCATCCCCCATAAATTCATCGATCGTGCCCCCATAGCGGGTAATCACATCAGCCATTGCCTCCAGATAAAAGTTGAGAATCCGTACCACTTCTTCGGGGGATAGCCGTTCCGAGAGGGCCGTGAAGCCGCGCAAGTCCGAGGTCAACAGGGTAATTGTGCGTCGCTGTCCCCCCAGTTTTAAGCCTTCGGGATGCTCTAATAAATTGGCCACAATTTCATCGCTTAAATAGCGCCCAAAGGTCTGGCGAATGTCCCCGGCTGTGCGGGCAATATAGGCCGTAATCGCGATCGCGGCTCCCCCAAAGGCCATCGCTGCGGGCACGATCGGCACCCACCAGGATACCAGAAACAGCAGATAACTACTGCCCACCAGGATCATTGCTGCCAGGATGACGATTCCCCCCTTCCGCCAGGACACCGAGCGCACGCCCCCCGCATAGCGTTGGGTCCAGGTTACCATTGCTCCGATCGTGGCCCAGAGGGCAATCCACAGCCATTCGACCGGTTCCGGCCAGGTCTTCAGCAGGGGACGGTCGTCTAACACCGTACTCAGGATCTGGCTGGCTAAACTGGCATGGATTTCCACCCCCGGCATCCGCTGCGACGGCGTGCGCGTAAAGGGCGTCAGAAATAAATCCTGAAAGCTTTCACTCACGGCCCCAATCAGCACCACGCGATCGCTGGCCCAGTCAGCAGGTATTCGATCATCCAGGACATCGGTCAGAGACACCCTGGAAAACTGGGGACTAGGACCACGATAGTTGAGCAAAATCTGGTAGCCTTGGGCATCCATGCGCACATAGCCCCCATCATGGGTCTCCAAGGGAGGAAAGGGGGTAGCGCCAATCTGCCAATAGTCTCGACCGGCCACCAATTCAGGGCTGATCCCCTCCGCCGCCAGATAGGCCAGGGCGGCATAGGCCCCCACGCTCAACACCGTCTCATCCTCAGCATCCTGCAGGGTAAGGAGGGCACGGCGCACGACCCGATCGCGATCGAACAGCAGGTCATTAAAGGCCACCCGCCCCTTGGCCTTGAGGGTTGGGGGGGCCGCGACGGCTTCCCGGCTGCGATCGCCCACCACCTTTTCAATGCCGATAAGGTTAGGGGTGTGCTCAAACACCTGAAGCAAGGCCGCATGTCCCGGTTCAACCGGTTGGTCACGGTACACATCTAGGACAATTAGGCGTGGGTTCTGGGCAGCTAGTTTCCGCAACACTTGGGCATAGACTGCATCGGGAATAATCGCCTGCCCCAGGCGGCGAACATCATCCTCATCAATCCCGACAATCACAATGCGATCGTCCCGTCCTGCCCCCGGACGCCAGCGCAAATACTGGTCATAGGCGGCCCACTCCCCCCCCTGCAGCACGCCAGTGAGCCGTAAACCCAGTACCAGGACCGTGAGGCTAGGGGTGACGATCCAGACCCCACGCCAGTGCCACAAACTTTGCCGGAGTTGCTGCCACATCGGCGCTGCGATTCTCCTACAGAGACGCTGGGCGATCGCCTAGTCGAGCAGAGGCTGATCGGCAATGGCACCCAGGCCCACCGAGGTCAGTAGTTCGCGCCAGTCAGCCCGGTGTTGGGAGTAGTCCGCCGCTAGGGTCATCAGGGTATCGAGCCACACTTCTGATTGGGCATAGAGTTGAGCTTTCTGCAACCCTTGGGCAGTTGCGATCGCCGACTTCACCTCTGGGCCTAATTCCACTCGCAGAATCTGACCTCGGACCATTTCCTCCTCACTCCCGCAGAGCATCACGAGCCGCCAGCGATAGAGTGTTGCGGTGGCCAGGGCGATCGTATCCGGTAGAGGCAGACGCATCACGCCCGACTGACTAGGCAGGGTTACTGCCGTTTCGTACACCTTGTCACCCACAGGGCTACTAAGGGTGAACTGAGCCGCCGTGGCAGTTGTTGGGGGCACATACACAAAGAGGGTGGGATTGCCCAGCGTTGTGGTACTGAGTTGATCCGAGGGTTGTAATGCCGTAAACGGGGTTTCGTCTTTGGCCGTACAGGGATAAAGATTGCCCCGAATGCCTCCCCCAGCCGTACTGCGGGGGGCGCTGCGTCGAGGCCCTGCGGGAAACTCTAAGCTGACGCTTGGAGGGGAAGCTGGGAAAGAGGTTGCGGGCAAAAGAGGGCTATTGGCCCAGGTGGGGGACAGGAGGGTGGTTGCCACCCCCGCCAGGGGGAGGATGTGAAGCCAAGCCATAGTAGGAAAATGATGAAGTGTCAGTGAGCAAAAAGGCAGCGGTGGGCGATGCCCCTGCGGGGGAGAGGCTGCGCCAACAGGCAAGCTGCCCTAGACGAGCACAAGACAACCGTTAGACCACTGATAGCACCCTGAAACTTGGGGCCAGTTCAGCGAGTGGGGGCCTCGGCCATAACTGACTGAGGCTACTGACCCGTTTTCAGACCACTGACCCGTAAGGGTGGGCAAGTTCTCCAAGATGGTCAATCGGTGGCGACCACGGGGAGTAACCTGCGCCTCTTGATCGTTGAATACATTGACTTGGCGATAGTTCCCGCAAGCCCCTTAAAGATCTTGGCTTGATTCGGACCCACGGGTGGCGGTGGATAGGTTTTCGGCTGGATGATCGTAGGGTTCTAAGCCATTGCCATGAACGGTACTCAGTTGCAGGCGCACATCGTCGATCGCCTCGTTCAACTGGGCAATTTTGACCTCTAGTGCCCGTCGCGCCGCTTCAATCTCCTGGGGGGTTGAAGGCATCAGGTGGGATTTTTTAGGCCTATCGGCTTTACTGTCGGTTAACTTAACCATTTCTGACGACTCCGAATGGCTGATTTTGGCGGCCAAGACCGCACCGAGAATCCCACCGATCGTTCCACCGACGATCGCCCCTAACACAAACCCACCGGCAAAATTATTTTGTTGACTCATGATGATGCGCTCTGCCCTTTCCTGCTGCGACTGCACGGGACGATCGTAGCGCATGGTATGACCCGAATCCCCCTGAGTTGCAGCCGTCCTTTGTTTCTGTCAGGCGTGCCTATCGCGCTTCCTGCTGTTCATAGGCCGCAATAATCCGCTGCACCAAGGGATGACGGACCACATCTGCCTGGGTCAGCTTATGAAAGGCAATCCCTTCCACATTTTGCAAAATCTTGCAGGCCACCTCCAGGCCAGAGGGTTGATGGGGCAGCAGATCCGTTTGGGTGGTATCGCCCGTCACCACCATGCGGGAGCGGAAGCCCAGGCGTGTTAACGCCATTTTCATCTGAGCTGGTGTCGTATTTTGCGCTTCATCGAGAATGATAAAGGAATGATTTAGCGTCCGACCCCGCATATAGGCCAGGGGAGCCACTTCGATAATCCCCCGCTCCATCAGGCTGGTAATTTTTTCTGGATCAGTTAACTCGTATAACGCATCGTACAGGGGGCGCAAATACGGATTAATCTTTTGCTGCAAGTCACCCGGTAGGAAACCCAGCTTTTCCCCGGCCTCCACGGCTGGCCGGGTGAGAATCAGCCGCTCATACTGGTTAGCCAGGAGAGCCTGAATTGCCAAGACCGCCGCCAGAAAAGTCTTTCCCGTTCCCGCCGGTCCTGTACAAAAGACAAGATCACAGGTCCGCATCGACTGCACATACTGCCGTTGCCGAAAGGTTTTCGCCCGGATTTCTTCCCCCCGTCGGGTACGCGCCAGCACATCCTGTCGCAGATCCTTTAATTCATCCTGACGTTGCGTATCCAGGGCATGGCGACTCGTGAGAATATCCACACCGGAGACGCTAATCCCGGCTTGCCAGAGGTCGGCGAGCGATCGCACCAGACGACTACAGAGATCAACCTGGTTCGCAGTCCCCGAAATCAATAACTCTTGTCCGCGTAGGACAACATTGGCCCCCGTTTGTCGCGCCAGGAGCTTCAGGTTTTCCTCCCGATCACCAGCTAGCGCGATCGCACTTTCGACACTGGGTAGTTGAATCGTGTTAGTTTCAGCCATGCTCAACGAGAGCGCGGACTGGTATCAGAGGTGGGTCGAGGCCGTCGGGTGGGGAGACGCCGACGTTCTCCTTTAGCGCTCGGCTCAGCAGACACGGATACAGCCCCATCCTCACCGCCATGTCCGTGTCCGTGTCCGTGCCCAAAGACTTCCAGGTGCAGGGTATGGCCTGCCGCCTGCGCGATCGCCGTCAGTACCGTGCGAATTGCTTGTAAATTCCGGCCCCCCCGCCCAAAGGCACGACCCTTATCTTCGCCTTCAAAAGCAACCCGTAACCAAACCCGCGATCGGGTGGAGATTTCGCAATCCACCCGGAGAGAATCGGGTGAGTCCAAAAGGGGTTCGACCAGAAAACGCAGGAGGCGCACGTAATCTGGGGACGTAGCAGCAGGGTCAGCCAGAGGGGGGACTGATTCAGGCACGGACTTGTTCAAAAACGTTGGCTTTAGCCAGAATACTACGAACGGTTTCGGTCGGCTGTGCCCCTTCTTTCAACCGTTTGACGATCGCGGGGATATCCAGCTTGGTTTCATTGGTGCGGGGGTTATAAAAGCCTAGCTCTTCCAGGGGACGACCATCCCGACGGCTCGTCGCGTGGACGGCCACAATCCGATAACTGGCTTCGCGCTTTTTGCCCAGTCGCTTCAGTCGGAGTTTAACCATATCAGCACATGCTTGAGTTCCATACAGATATTCTAGGCTAGCAGGTATTCGATCATTTCGGACCAGTCCTTAGGAGCAATTCAGCATCCCCTGCCGCAATTTCTGGACGATCGGCTAACACGGGTATCACGATAAACCTGGTAGAATCCTGACAGAGACAGAAATTACAGAAAAATTAATGTGTTTCTAACGTTAGGATCGTCGCGCTAAATTGTCGATCGCGCATCAGCCACACATGGGCTAGTGCTCTGTCAAGCTTAATGGAGTAGGTCGGCTCAAACGCCGTGCGACCCAACCAGGCCCGTAAATGGGTTGGGTCTCGCAAGCTCGAACCAACCGATAATTCATTACTTTAAGCATGACAGTTTACTCGCTCAGGCGTTTGGGCGATTGCTCGTCCCCTGGGAGCGCAGGGAATTTGCCGTTGGATGTGAGCTGAGCCAGTGACCTGGGGGCGAAACCGCCTGACCTGCATCAACCCATTGTCACGCTGCGAGAGAGTCTATGCAATCACTGGTTAATTTGCGGGGGACAAGCGTCAGGGCCTCTACCCCGCTAACATCCGCTCTGACCCCAGTTACTTCGTCTTCGGTGTTAACGGGAAGCGATTGGCCAACCTGGCTGCGCTCACCGCGACTGCTCCTCCAGTTGTTGACCCTGGCGATCGGGGTACTTCTCTTCAGCCTGGGTCCCGTCATCCCGCCGGTCCAGGCAGCCAGTAGCTCGGTGCTGCGCCGGGGCAGCAGTTGCAGTTCGGTTCGGCAGTTACAGGTCAACCTAACCCGCGTCGGTGTCTACAATGGTCCGATTTCTGGCTACTTTGGTGACCAAACGGAAGCAGCGGTGCGGCGCTATCAGGCCACGCGGGGTCTCCGTGTCGATGGCATGGCGGGGCCAGCCACCCTCACGGCCTTGAACCGGGAAGTGAACGGTCTTGTGGCCGTGGTTCCGACGCCTGTCCCCACGACAACGGTGACGACCCAGGCCATTGTGACGACGACGCCCGTGGTGACAACGATGCCCGTGGTGACGACTACGCCGATCGTGACCACGACGCCGGTCGCAGTACCCACCCCCATCATCGCGGCGACGTTGCGGCGCGGCGATCGCGGCCCCGCCGTCGAGCAACTCCAGCGCAGCCTCCAGGCAGTGGGGGCTTACAGTGGACCCATTACCGGGTATTTTGGCAATTTAACCGAAGATGCTGTCATGCGCTACCAGCGGTGGCGTGGCCTGACCGTCAGCGGCATTGCGGGTCCCCCCACCCTCACGGCTCTGGCTAATGATCTCAATGTTGTGGCGATCAGCTATCCCAATACGGGCGCACCCACCCTGGTTCCCGTTGTGACCCCTGGCACCCAGGTAGTCGCGACGACGCAGGTGGCCACCACCCACTACATCGCGACACCGGGCGTGCCCCCCCGTGTTGTCCCCACGCCAATTCTCATCCAACCCTTGCCGGGACCGGCGATCGTCCCCACGGGCACCGGCGCAACCTGGGCCACCACGACCCCCGTCAGCTATGGCAGTGTTGGCGGGGAAGTGCGGGCCGTGCAGCTACAACTGCGCAACCTGGGGTTCTATCAAGGTCCCATTACGGGTTACTTTGGCCCGGAAACCCAGGCAGCCGTGTATCGCTACCAGCAATCACGCAATATCGAACCGACCGGTGTCATTGGCCCGACTACGCTCTCCCAACTCAGCCGCGAGATCTAAGCCTGGGCAAGCTTAAACGCCAACGGGCGTCAATGCTTGCGGCGGTTCTTGGGTTAGCTCCTGCATGATGGCTGCGACCGATTGCATTTCCCTGGCGCGGCCGGCATTGGCTCCCGCAAAGATCAGGCCGTTGACCACATCACCCCGACTGGCGCGATCGAGGGCCTGGAGAATGCAGTAGGTTTCCCGGCTGTCTCGCCATTTACAACTGTGGAGACAATTAAAACAGCCCCCTTGAGGCCGCAGGACACCCTGAATTGCCTTTTCCACAAAGGGATTGCGCAGTGCCCGTCCCGGTAGGCCCACGGGGCTGGGGACCAGAACCACATCCTCTGGACTCGCCTGACGATGGAACTCCTTGTAGGCAGGCGCTGCATCACACTCATGGGTGGTAATAAAGCGGGTGCCCAGTTGCACGCCCTTAGCGCCCAGGGCCAGCATGGCCTCTAGATCCGCCCGGTCCCAAACGCCACCTGCGGCAATGACGGGAATGTCTACCCCCACTTCCTCGCGCAGATAGGTGACGAGGGCAGGAATCACCTGCTCGGCACTCAGGGCGGGGTCCATGACTTCCGACTCCCTGGCCCCCAGATGCCCCCCCGCATAGCGAGGACTTTCGACGACGATCGCATCCGGTAGCCGCTGGTACTGGCGCTCCCACTTGCGGCAAATCAATTGCGCCGCCCGCACACTGGAGACGATCGGCACCAGAGCAACCTCTGGATAATCCGCTGTATATTCCGGTAACCGCAGCGGTAGTCCGGCCCCCGCAATGACTAGATTCACCCCGGCTGCTGCCGCCGTGCGCACCATTGTCTCGTGATCACGGGTCGCCACCATTGAGTTAATGCCAATCACCCCCGTTGGGCTGAGGGTACGGGCCAAGCGCAACTCGTCGATCAGGGCCAACCGGTTGGCGGCAAAAAACGCTGTCTGAGGGTCCTTCCCTGGTCGCTGGGGGTCAAAATAAGGAGAATTCAACCCCAACCCCGCCGTGGAGATAATGCCAATGCCACCCGCATTCGCAACGGCTGCGGCCAGTCGGGCACCGGAGATCCGAACCCCCATGCCGCCCTGAACAATCGGATAACGCGCAACCTGCTGACCAATGCGCAGAGGTGTGAGTCCTTTCATTAAGTCCATCCGGTAATTGAACGACGTGAACAGCCCCATCGACGGGGAAGATAGTGATCAACGGTTATCAACTGTATAACTATCTGGCTATTGTATAACTATCTGGCTATTATACTCTTAACGTTTTAAGTTGATTTTTTAGGAAGGTTTAGGTAGCGGCAGGTTTGCGCTACAAAATTTGAGGATTGTTCAGGGGAGTGTGCAAGGAAGTCTTAAGAATTGGGGAGAATTGGGGCAAGGTTTCTGGAGAGGCACTGCGCGTTCCTGTGAAGACGACACTGTCCGAAGGAGGTTCTATTGGCTGGCCATAGTCGGGTGATGGAGGCAGAAACGGATAGAAGGAGAAACGGCTAAGATAGGTAAACGGCTGGGGAGCGGGCATTCTCGGTAATCTTCACCACTGAGACTCACTGACAGCATTGACGCGATGCTCCGGCAGAGACGCGGTGCGATCGCGATCGGGCCGGTTACCCAGCGCGACAGGCTATAGGTAAAGTTCCGATGCAATTTATTGATCAGGCTGAAATTGAGGTCCGGGCTGGGAAAGGGGGCGATGGGATTGTGGCCTTCCGCCGGGAGAAGTATGTGCCCGCCGGGGGACCCGCAGGCGGCAACGGCGGGCGTGGGGGGTCCGTGTGGATTAAGGCGACTGCCCATCTGCAAACCCTGTTGGATTTTAAGTATGCTCGCACCTTTAAGGCTGAAGATGGCCAGCGAGGGGGGCCTAAGAATATGACGGGGGCTTCGGGCGACGATCGCTGGATTGAAGTCCCCTGTGGCACGTTGATCTACGATGCGGAAACTGGGGAACTGTTGGGGGATCTGGTGCAGCCAGGGCAAACCCTGTGTGTGGCCCAGGGGGGGAAGGGGGGGCTGGGGAATGCCCATTTTCTGAGTAACAGCAACCGGGCACCGGAACGTGCCCTGCCCGGTCTGCCGGGAGAGATGCGGCAATTGCGGCTGGAATTAAAACTTCTGGCCGAGGTGGGGATCATTGGCCTACCGAATGCGGGCAAATCCACGTTAATTTCGGTGCTCTCGGCAGCCCGTCCCAAAATTGCTGACTATCCCTTTACCACCCTGGTCCCTAACCTGGGGGTGGTGCGCAAACCCACAGGGGATGGGACCGTGTTTGCCGATATTCCGGGGTTAATTGAAGGGGCACACCTGGGGGTGGGGCTGGGCCATGAGTTTTTGCGCCATGTGGAGCGCACCCGCCTGCTGTTGCATCTGGTGGATGCCACCGGACCCGATCCGATCGCCGCCTATCACACCATCCAGGCCGAACTGCAAGCCTATGGGCGAGGTCTGGCCGAGCGCCCCCAGATTGTGGTGTTGAATAAGCTGGATGCGATCGGGCCGGATCAACTGATGCCCTTAGTTGAGCAGTTCCAGTCCGAACTAGGCCAGCCTATTCACCCAATTTCAGCCGCCACCGGTTTAGGGTTAGAGACGTTGTTACAAGCGGTTTGGGATCACCTGGATGCGCCTGCGGAGATGCCACAAGATCTCAGTCTCCTGGCCAAAGCTGAGGTTGCCCAGTTGGAGTCATCATCGGTCTGATCGCCCAGCGATTGGTCCCCAATTCAAGCCCACACGAGGCCCACCCCATCGCGTCGCCGATCGCCCACAGCGACTAAGGTGCCATCCGGTTGGCGGCTAATAGCGTGAACGCCGCCAAAAAACATATTGGGGGCTTGCCAGGGGATGACGCGATCGCCCGCCGCTGTGGCGAAGCGCTGGATCGCATCGGCTCCGGGTAACCCAGGTTCTAGGTTTAAGACCTGATCTTCCCAGTGGATGCGGGGACTGGCGATCGCTAATTCTAGGGGCATTCCGAAATCCAGGAGGTTCAGGATGACCTGTAAAATCGCTGTCCGAATCCGATTCGAGCCGCCGGACCCCAGAACCAATTCCGGTTGGCCGTCCTTGAGGACGATCGTCGGAGCCATCATCGAGGCTAGGCGTTGATTCGGCTGCCAGGTGTGAAACCCATCGGGGTTGAGGTCCGCTTCGCCCAGCATATTGTTGACCATGATCCCGGTCTCTGGAATTAGGAAAGTGGACCCCTCCCCATTAGAAGCAGTCAGACTAGCGGTATTGCCCTCCGCATCGATGACACTAATGTGGGTGGTACTGCCCCATTTGTTCGTTGGGTGAGCGATCGCCGCCAAGGTTGCCCTTAACGCTGCTTGATCCGGTTGGAGCGTGCTGGGGGCGAGGAAAGTGGTCAGGAGAGTCTGGGGATCGAAGCGGTTATCGTAGCGATCGCGGCGGGCCGCATTGGTTAATTGCATCACCTGCCGCAGGATTTGCAAGTATTCCTCACTGCCAAACGTCAAACGGGACAGATCGATCGCTTCCAAGACCTTCAAGGCAAAGCCAATCAGCAACCCGCCTGTGCTTGGCGGTGGATTCGTCAGCAGGGTATTGCCCCGATAGGTGAGGGTCAGGGGTTCGCGTTCGATCACCTGATAGGCCGCCAGATCCGCCTGGGTCAGGTGTCCGCCACCGTCTGCGCACGCAGCAATCAGCGCCTTGGCCCAATCGCCTGCGTAAAGGGGGCGATCGCCACTTTTGACCATCTCAGCCAACGTCGTCGCGAAGGCGGGCATCCGCAGGGTATCCCCTGCTTGCAGCCGCTGGCCCGTGGGGGCATAGATCTGCCGACCGGCTGGGGTGGCCATCAGAATCGGTTCCAGAATTTGGAGGCAGTAGCTAGCGAAGCCTTGGATCGGGGTTCCCTTCTGGGCATAGGCGATCGCGGGGGCCGCGACTTCAGCTAGGGGCAAGCGCCCCAGTTGCTGATGGATGTGTAAGAGACCCTTGAGCACACCGGGGACGGCGATCGACCCCAGGCCCACATGGAACTGTTGCACCGCATCCCCAAAGTTCACCGTGACCGGGTAGAAATCCAGATCCGCCACAGGCCGTTTGCGTTGGGGCGTTTGGGCGAAGAAGTCAAAAAGAAGGTTGTGAGCGTCTGCCGTATGGGCCAAGAGAAAGCCCCCGCCTGCCAGGGAAATTAGGCCCGATTCCGTCACACAGGCCGCCAGGGCCGCCGCGATCGCCGCATCAAAGGCATTCCCCCCGGCTTGCAGGACCCTTAAGCCAGCTTCAGCCGTTTGGGGATGGCCGGCTGCAATGGCCCACCGTTGCCGCTGCCCCATAGGATTCCCTCTCCCTCATCGAAAACACCCCACCAGCATCGTAGGTAA
The DNA here is from genome assembly GCA_964536415.1 of uncultured bacterium. GTDB lineage: Bacteria > Cyanobacteriota > Cyanobacteriia > B231 > B231 > Trichothermofontia. The sequence continues at coordinate 48,605 of CAZHXN010000011.1, read as the reverse complement.
TAATAGTTGAGACATGCCGGTTGGTTCGTCATGCTCAGATGATCTGTCAAAATAACCTGTCCCGCCAACCTGTCCAGATGACCTATTGTTTGGCTGCCACGGCCACACGTAACTCTCCATGCTAGATCACCTGTTAGAGCTATCACCCAGTGTTGGGTTAGACACCCTGCTGCTACTGCCGGTGCTGATTGCCCTGGAAGCTGTCCTTTCGGCAGATAATGCGATCGCCTTGGCAGCCCTCGCCCAAGGGCTAGAGAATCCTGCCCTGCAACGGAAGGCCCTAAACTTGGGGCTAGTGGTTGCCCTGCTCCTCCGCATTATTCTGATTCTGACGGCAACCTGGGTGATTGGCTATTGGCAATTTGAACTGATGGGGGCGGCCTATCTGCTGTGGTTGGTGTTCCAGTATTTCACCTCCGAGGACGGTGATGAGGAGCACCCTCATCATGGTCCCCGTTTTACCAGCCTCTGGCAGGCCATCCCCCTGATTGCCTTTACTGATTTGGCGTTTTCCCTGGATAGTGTGACCACTGCGATCGCCCTCTCCCAGGATCGGTGGCTGGTGATTCTGGGCGGCGTGATTGGCGTCGTCACGTTGCGATTTATGGCGGGCCTCTTTATTCGTTGGCTGGATGAGTTTGTCCACCTGGAAGATGCCGGCTTTATCACGGTCGGCTTTGTGGGTGTCCGGCTCTTGCTCAAGGTCATTAACGATAGTCTGGTTCCGCCCCAATGGCTCATGGTGGTCCTGATTGCGCTAGTCTTTGCCTGGGGGTTTTCGCGGCGCACGCAGGCGGAAGTAGGGGTTGAGAGCAATGAGGCCAGGGTTAGCAGTGGGGAATAAAAGCTGCTGTAAAGTGATGGCTCTACTGCACAATAGGGAGGGGTAGAAACCAGGAACCCGCTGTGATCCCCATGCCCAGTCGACACGCCTCTCGTTCGCGCAGCGTCTCCGTAGGAGAATGGTCGGAACAAACCCCGTTGGACAAGTCGCTTCTGGTCGCAGTTGTTGTTCAGGCGGGCCAACCTGGCAATGTCCCGGTGCGTGGGGCTAAGAGGAGGAACCTTGCAAATTGACCCCCCGGCCAGTGGCTTGACTGAGTCCTTGCCAGCCGTCCGTTCTAGCGCCTGTTCTAGCGCCTGTTCTAGCGCCATGCTTGTTTCACCGCAGCGTACTCAACACCTTCAGGCAGCCCTGCGGGACCCCCAGTCCCTCTATCAATTGCTGGTTGACTGTCGGCAGGCCAATGGCACAGCCCCGGCTCCCCAGTTTGTCAGCCTGTCGATCGCGCTGCCGGTCGTGATGGAGTTAGCCGCGTTAGAAACGTTTCGTCAACCTGACCAGTTATATTTTTTTTGTGAGCGTGCCAATCGTGAACGGGCGATCGTGGCCTTTGGGGCGGCGGCAACGGTGCAGGTGTCGGGGGCGAATCGCTTCGAGCGTGCCCAGGCATTTATTGAGCATTGCCTTGCCCATACGGCGCACCTGGGGGATTTACATTTACCCTGGTCCGGCCCCCACTTTTTCTGTCGGTTTACCTTTTTTGAGTCCGAAAGTATTTCTGAGCATCCCTTCCCAGCGTCAACCCTGTTCCTGCCCCGCTGGCATTTAGCCCATCATGGCTCAGAGGGGGTATTGGTGTTCAATCTGCCCCTGGCGGGTCAGTCTTCCCTACGGCAGTTGGCCCAGGAGGTCTGTGCCCAATACCAACGGCTGCGCACGCTGACGCCCCAGTTATCCCTTCCCTATGCCAATTCGGTGTGGGTCCGTGCTGACCCCAGCAGCCGGTTTCAGCGATCGATTCAAACGGTGTTGACCGCCATCCAATCCCGACAGTTACATAAAGTGGTCTTGGCCGATCGCTTGGAAGTGCAGGCTAAGTATCCTTTTCAAATGAGTGCCTGCCTCGATCGCCTGCGCACAGTGTATCCCGACTGCTATGTGTTTGCCACCAGCAATGGCCGGGGTGATACCTTCCTGGGAGCCAGTCCAGAACGCCTGATCCAGATTCAAGATCGCCAGTTAATCACGGATGCGCTGGCGGGGTCAGCCCCTAGGGGGAAAACGGCGGCGGCGGATGCTTCCCTGGCCAGTAACCTGTTGCATAGTCACAAGGATCAACATGAGCATCAGGTGGTCGTGACCTTCATCCAGCAAGCCCTGCGGCAGTTGGGCTTAACCAGTGAGTTGTCTACACCGACGATTCTCCAACTGTCGAATATCCAGCATTTGCATACGGCCATTCAAGCAAAGGTACCCCTGACGCTCCCCCCCCTGGCGATCGTGGCCGCGCTCCACCCCACCCCCGCCGTTGCGGGCGTGCCCCGGGACCTGGCCAGTGAGCAGATTCGCCGTCATGAACCGTTTGAACGGGGCCTGTATGCCGCTCCCCTGGGCTGGGTTGATTATCGTGGTAATAGTGAGTTTTTTGTGGGGATTCGCTCGGCCCTGGTGCGGCAGGATGTGGCCCAACTGTATGCCGGGGCCGGGATCGTGGTCGGCTCAGACCCCCAGAAGGAATTGGCGGAAGTCCAGTTAAAGTTCCAGGCGTTGTTGCGGGCATTGGGTTAAGGATTGTGGGGATTGACGATAGCTTCGCGACGCCATTGGCGTATCGCAATACGAATACGGTGTGGGCCTCGGTGCTGGTGGAGACGCTGTACCGTCTGGGGTTACGGACGGCGGTGGTGTGTCCAGGGTCGCGCTCAGCGCCGTTGGCGATCGCATTGGCGGCCCATCCAGGAATTGAGGCGATCCCGGTGCTGGATGAACGCTCGGCGAGTTTTTTTGCCTTGGGGTTAGCCCGGCGATGGATGGGAATACCGACGGTGCTGGTGTGTACGTCAGGAACAGCGGGAGCCAATTTCTATCCAGCAGTCATTGAGGCCCGCGAGAGTCAGGTGCCGTTGCTGGTGTTGACGGCAGATCGGCCCCCGGAGTTGCGCCAGTGCCACGCGGGGCAGGCGATTGATCAGGTGAGGTTGTATGGGGGGTATCCCAATTGGCAGGCGGAGTTGGCGGTGCCCAGCGTTGAGCCGGATTTATTGGCCTATGTGCGGCAAACGCTGGTCTATGCCTGGGAGCGGGCCTGTTTTCCGGTGGCGGGGCCGGTACATCTGAATGTGCCGTTTCGGGAGCCGTTGACGCCGATCGTTGATCCCGCGGTTGCCGAGAAAATGCAGGGCTTTGATGAGACGGTATTTTTTGCAGCGGTTGGCTCCTACCAGAGCACGCAGGCCCACCCACTAAACACACCACTAGATACACCAGTAGATCCCTCAGTAGACACAGACACAACGGTATCGGGGGGTGGGGCGGTAGGTTTAGCGCCATTGTCTGGATATTCAAGCCTTGGGGGGAACCTGCCCCTACCGGTCACGTTGCAACGGTGGTGGAAGTGCGTTGGCGCGGTGTCGGGGCAGGGGAATCGGGGGGTGATCATTGCGGGGCTGGCGCAACCGGGTGATCCTAAGATCTACTGTCGGGCAATCGGGCAGCTTGCTCAGCGGCTGCAATGGCCGGTTTTAGCGGAAGGGTTATCGCCGTTGCGGAATTTTCAATCCCTTTGTCCTGGATTGATTACAACCTATGATTGGCTATTGCGGGACCCGGACTGGCGATCGCGCTTCACCCCTGATCTGGTTCTCCAGATCGGTGAACTACCCACGAGCAAAGCGTTGCGAACCTGGCTGGCGGAGCAGCAGCCCCAACGCTGGATTGTTGATGCGAGTGATCACAACTTTGATCCCCTCCATGGTCCCACACAGCATCTGCGTCTAGCGGTGGAGCGGTTAGGTTGGCTCCTCCATCCCTCCCAAGTCCCAGGGGGTGAATTGGAAAAGTCAACCTTCAAACTTGAAAACTCAGACAGTCAAACTTTTAAACTTCCAACTTCAAACTTGCAAACTTCAAATTTTCAAACTTCAAACCTTCAAAATTTAAAGCCTCTGGATCGCGGTTACCTCGACGCCTGGATTCGCGCTGATCGGCAGGCACGGATGCAAATTGATACGACGCTGGCGGCGTTGCCGGATCTATTTGAGGGGAAGGTGGCGTGGATGTTGGCCCAGGGGTTACCGATCGGGACACCGTTGTTGATCGCTAACAGTACGCCAGTGCGCGATGTGGAATGGTTTTGGCCCCCCGGCGATCGCCAGATTCGTCCGTTTTTTAATCGGGGGGCGAATGGGATTGAGGGTCTGCTTTCGACGGCCTGTGGCATTGCCCATCGCGGTCAGCCCAGTGTGTTGTTAACGGGGGATCTGGCCCTGTTGCATGATACGAATGGCTTCCTGTTACGGCAGCGGTTGGTGGGGCATCTGACGATCGTCTTGATTAACAATAATGGCGGCGGTATTTTCGAGCTATTGCCGATCGCCCAGTTTGAGCCACCCTTTACCGAGTTTTTCGCAACCCCACAAACGATCGACTTTTCCCAATTATGTAAAACCTATGGGGTTGAACATATTCCTATCACCGATTGGGAACACCTCCGGACACTGTTAAATCCTTTACCCACAACCGGGATACGGGTGCTGGAGATCCAGACCGATCGTCGGGCCGATGCCCACTGGCGCAAACAATTTTTTGCGATCCCTTTGCCTTGGCCTTCAGACCCAGAATCGTAAGCCAGACCCACAATTTTCAGATCGGCCTAGTGGTCTGTCAATCTGGCTCTCCTACTAACGGTTCTGTGAGCAAGAAACTGTTCGCATCTAGGGGGTTTCAATCACGCGATCGATCAGCCCATAGTTCCTGGCTTCCTCCGCCGACATGAAGAAATCCCGATCCATGTCCCGCTCGATCTTTTCGAGAGGTTGACCAGTATTTTCTGCGTAGATCTCGTTCAGTTGCTGGCGAATCCGCAGGATTTCCCGCGCTTCGATTTCGATATCCGTGGCCTGCCCACGGGTGCCTCCCGACGGCTGGTGGATCATGATCCGGGAGTGGGGCAGGGCCAAACGTTTGCCCTTCGTCCCGCCTGCGAGTAGAAAGGACCCCATTGAGGCCGCCAGACCGACACAAATCGTCACCACCTCGGATTTGATGTGACGCATCGTGTCATAAATCGCCAACCCCGCTGTCACCGAACCGCCAGGGGAATTGATATAGAGGTAAATGGGTTTGCTTTGATCGTCCGAGTCGAGATAAAGCAGATAAGCCACGATCGCGTTAGCAATCCCGTCATCCACCTCTTCGGAGAGAAAAATAATCCGCTCCCGGAAGAGACGCTCGTAAATGTTAATCCATTGTTCATAAGCACTACCAGGGAGGCGGTAGGGAACACTGGGAACACCGATCGGCATGGGAATACTCCTAGGAACTCCAAAAATTTAGTTGCGTAGGTTGGGTTACGCTGTGCTTGACCCAACGGAATCAGGGGGCAGGGGTTTCAGGGTTGTTGGGGCTGTACTACATTTGCCCCCACCTACTGATGATTGACCTAATCTACAGGTTGAGCCACTCATCAAAGGGGATCGCTGTCTCGACTAAATTAAATCGAAGGTAGGCAGAATATCCCCCCTACAGAAGGCTCAGACTCAGGCAGGACGGGCCACAGGGGCCGCAGCAGGTTCAAGGACGCGATCGATCAGGCCATATTCCAGGGCTTGGGTTGGGGTGAGGTAGAAAAAGCGATCCATATCTTTGATCAGTTTCTCCGTCGTTTGCCCCGTCGTTTGGGACAAAATCTCCAGAACTGTGGCCCGTTTCGCAATCACTTCAGCGGCATTAATTTGAATATCCGTCGCCTGTCCCTGGGTCCCCACCTGGGGATGGGCCAAAGCAATCATGGCATGGGGTAGGCAAGCCCGCTTCCCTTTGGTCCCCGCTGCTAGTAAGACCGCTGCCATCCCGATCGCCTGTCCCAAACACACGGTAACCACTTCCGACTTGACATACTGCATCGTGTCGTAAATCGCCAACCCCGCCGTCACCGAGATCAGGCCCGCCGACTCGTTCGCCATCCCTGCCGCGACTGGATCGCCGAGGGAGTTGATATATAAGTAAATCGGCTTGGTTTGATCTTGGGAGTCGAGATAGAGCATGGCTGAGACGAGGGAGTTGGCCAGCCCTGTGGTGAGGGGTTGGTTAAGGAAAATAATGCGTTCCTGGCTCAGTCGAGTATAGATGTTAATCCACTGCCAGTAGGGACTGCCGGGGATATTGTAGGGAACGCGCAGAATTTCATCGACAGGCATAGGGCGTTAGGCGTGATGGCGTTAGGCAGAGGGCAGCGGCGTTGAGGTTGCTGCATGGGTTTCAGGTTTAGGAAATCCCGGCTGGGATTGGCTTAGGGAGGTCCTTGGTACTTTCCAGGACGCGATCGATTAAGCCATATTCCTTGGCCTGTTGGGGCGTCAGGTAGAACATGCGATCGGTATCCTTAGCAATTTTTTCAGGGGGTTGGCCTGTATTTTTCGAGAGGATATCGAGCATGGCCTGCTTATTGGCCAGGACTTCCCGTGCCCGAATCTGAATATCACTGGCCTGACTGCGGCCCATCCCCATCCGAGGTTGGTTGAGGACGATCGTGGCATGGGGCAAACTGGCGCGATAACCAGGGGTGCCCGCCGACAGGATCATGGCGGCTGTCCCCATTGCCTGACCAATGCAAATTGTATGGACGGGCGGTTTGACGTAGTTGATCGTGTCGCAGATGGCAAAGGCTTCGGTGTCCTGACCGATCGCGTCGCCGGTATACCAGGAGGTTCCCGTTGAATTGATGTAGAAGTAGATTGGCTTGTCGGGATCGTCAAATTGCAAATAGAGCAACTGCGCAATGATGAGTTTGGTGACATCTACACCCAACTGCCGCTTGAAGTCGTCCGATGAGACCAGCGGTAAGCCCAGGTAAACAATACGTTCCTTGAGCAGGAGGGACGGTAAGTCCGGGGGCGGTGTCCGGTAATAGGCATCGCCGTAGTAAGGAGACTGAGCAGCCTGAATCGGTTGTTTCATCACGGGTGCTTGAGCAACGAAAGCAGAGTTCCTCAATGGTAACGTAAACCACCCAACGCCGAACGCTTTAACCCGCCGCCAGTACACCCGCCTCCCCCTTCCCGCATTTTGGGACAGGCTGCACTACACTTTAACAGGCCCTTCATCAACAGGTCCTTCATCGATCGCTATCCTACTGACTGCGACCATGCGCAATTTATATCCCCCGATCGAACCGTATCAAACCGGCAGGCTAGCCGTCTCTGATCTGCATGAGATTTACTATGAGGTTTCGGGTCATCCCCAAGGCAAGCCTGTGGTGGTGTTGCATGGAGGACCTGGGGGAGGTAGTTTGCCGTTTTATCGTCAGTATTTTGACCCCGATCGCTGGCAAATTGTGATGTTTGATCAACGGGGCTGCGGGCGGAGTACGCCCCATGCCGAATTACGGGACAATACGACCTGGGATTTGGTGGCGGATATTGAAAAGCTGCGATCGTTGCTAGAGATTGAGCAGTGGGTGATCTTTGGTGGCAGTTGGGGCAGTACGTTGGCGTTGGCCTATAGTGAGACGCATCCCGATCGTTGTTTGGGGTTAATCCTGCGGGGCATCTTTATGCTGCGACGGAAGGAGTTGCTTTGGTTTTATCAGGAGGGGACCAGCTATATTTTCCCCGATGCATGGCAAGCCTATTTGGAACCGATTCCCCCAGCAGAACGGCATGATTTAATCGCGGCCTATTATCGCCGGTTGACAAGCGAAGATGCAGCTGTGCGATCGCAGGCGGCAAAAGCTTGGTCAGTGTGGGAGGCCAGTACCAGTCGGTTAATTCCTGATCCGGAAATTATGGTTCGCTTTGCTCGTGAAGAGTTTGCCGATGCCTTTGCACGGATTGAGTGTCACTATTTTGTGAATGGTGGTTTTTTTGAGCCGGAAGATCAGTTATTGCAGCAGGTCGATCGTATTCGCCATTTACCGGCGGTGATTGTCCAGGGTCGCTATGATGTGGTTTGCCCAATGATTAGTGCGTGGGAGTTACATCAAGCGTGGCCAGAGTCGGAGCTAGTTATTGTTCCCGATGCGGGTCATTCCATGAGTGAACCGGGAATTCGGAGTGCTTTGATTGAAGCGAGCGATCGCTTTGCGCGTTAGGTTTTAGCCGATCTGATTCTGATTGATCTAAATACCACGAGTATCTCTTCTGCATTCAGGGCAAGATCTGTATTAGCAGGAGGTTAGGCTGGAGATCCGCTAAAAGGGCGGAGCATTGCTAGCAGATTTGGTAGAAGATTGAGTCGCGGCACATGGGTTAGCAGTTGGTCTGGGTAGAGTCAAAAAATCTTGAATGGTTTGAATGGTTAAAATTGCGATGTCTCTGAATGGATTTAAAACCAATAAATCAGCATCTCCAGTAACGATGTAAGTTGTTCTACCACTCACAGCTAATTCTAAATGTTTGTCATCTTTAGGATCTCGGCAAGCTCTGATTGTTCCCGCTATGCTCACAAATTGAGTGGTCTGCGATCGCGCTGCCTGAGTTGGGAGTGCGATCCCCTGACAGAATGCCCCCAGCATCGGGCTTGCCGCCAAATCTTGACAATCAATGACAATCCATGCACCGAATTTTGGGCCAATAGCCGGATAATAGGGGATCGTTGTTCACGCTATATTCCCGCAGTAAGGGGGCAAAACAGTTATGGGTCGCGCAGAAAGAGTTGTTCTGGCCTACTCCGGCGGGGTCGATACCTCCGTATGTATCCCCTACCTCAAGCATGAATGGGGGGTGAAAGAAGTAATTACCCTGGCGGCGGATCTGGGCCAAGGGGATGAACTTGAATCGATTCGCGAGAAAGCTCTGAAGTCTGGGGCCGATCAGTCTTTAATTGCCGACGCCACCGCTAGCTTCATCCAGGACTATGCTTTCCCGGCGATCCAGGCCAACGCCCTCTACGAAAATCGTTATCCCCTCTCCACTGCCCTCGCCCGTCCCCTGATTGCTAAGCTTCTGGTGGAAGCGGCGGAGCAATACGGGGCCGATGCAGTCGCCCATGGCTGTACGGGTAAAGGCAATGATCAAGTGCGCTTTGATGTGGCGATCGCCGCCCTGAACCCCCAGCTAAAAGTCCTCGCCCCCGCACGGGAGTGGGGCATGAGCCGGGAGCAGACTATCGCCTATGGCGAGCAGTACGGCATTAGCGCCCCGGTGAAAAAATCCTCGCCTTATAGCATCGATCGCAACCTCCTGGGTCGCAGCATCGAAGCGGGTCCCCTGGAAGATCCCTGGTTTGAGGCACCGGAAGACATTTATTTACTCACCAAGGCGATCGCCGACACCCCTGACACCCCCGCCTATATCGAAATTGGTTTTGAGCAAGGTATCCCAACTAGCATTAATGGCGAACGCCTCAGCCCCGTTGATCTCGTTACCCGTGTGAATCAAGTTGCGGGTGAACACGGCGTCGGGCGCATCGACATGATCGAAAACCGCCTTGTGGGGATTAAATCGCGGGAAATCTACGAAACCCCTGGCCTGATCGTCCTGATCCAGGCCCACCGCGATCTGGAAAGCCTGACCCTCACGGCAGACGTGAGCCACTACAAGCGCAACCTGGAAGAAACCTACGGTCAACTGGTCTATAACGGCCTCTGGTACAGCCCCCTCAAGGCCGCGCTGGATGCCTTTATTCAGCAAACCCAACAGCGGGTCACGGGCACGGTGCGGGTGAAATTGTTCAAGGGCCAAGCTACGATCGTCGGTCGCCAGTCCGCTCACTCTCTCTACAGCCCCGATTTAGCCACCTACGGGGCTGAGGATGTCTTTGACCACAAGGCCGCCGAAGGCTTCATCTATGTTTGGGGGCTGCCCACCCGTGTCTGGGCGGAGAAAACCCGCTAACCAGGGGGCGCACTTTTTTTGGGTGGGTGCACGCCGGTTATAGGTCGCCGACCCAGCTCCTAAGGCAACCCACCCTGAGGCTGCTGCCCGAAGGGATGCTCCTGTGGAGACGCGGCGCGAACGCTGAGTGAATTGAGCCAATTCACCCAATCAATAAAATCGACTCAACTCCACCCGGTAACGCGCTTTCTTCGTCACCGCAATGTCACCCACCGTTAAACGCCCCTTCCCCCGGATAGCAATCAAATCGCCACTTTTTAAGGGCGTACTCGCCTGGGTCACCTCTTTCCAATTCACCCGCACATCCCCTGCTGCGATCAAGTCGGCCATCTTACTGCGGGACATGCTAAATCCCGCTGAGGCGATCGCATCCAACCGGAGGGATGCCTCCACCGTCGTCAGTTCCTTCTGGCGGGGTGCGGGTACCTTCAACTCATCCAGGGCGATCACCTGGGTTTTGACGGGCACCGATCGTACCTGGGTCAGATTCAATTCCAAGAATGTGGCAATGTCTGGGACGACGATCGCCTGGGCACCCCGCTCCCCCAGCACCAGAATATCGCCCACCTTCTCCCGCACAATCCCCGTACCGAGGATAGCCCCCAGGAAATCTCGATGGCTAGCGGTGTCGAACAGAAAATTCCCCGCGATCGCCAAAACCGTCAAGTCCACCTGCTCGATGGTCAAGGGTAACTCCGATCGCGCCACTGTGACCCGTTGTCGTTCCGCCTGGGGATAGCCCCCCCAAGCCACGAGTTGGACCTCCGTGAGGCGACTAAACCGCTGTTGCACTTCGGCCCACTCCGGCGGCGAGAGAAAATCACTCGTAACCGGCTCCCAGGTTTTAATCGCCTGCTCGGCCAAATCAATCAGGCGCACCAGGGTTTCGCGATGCTCTACGCCTTTCAGTAAATCCTCTCTGGGTAACATAGTGACGGTGATGTTTCCTCCTGAACCGACAAATCCCATTGATCCGGGCTAGCATAATAGCCATACCCTCAGCATAGTCGTTATAGTCGTTGGGCATGGATAGTCGTTGGGCATGGTCGTTAAGCATAATCGTTGGCTGAGATGACGGGAACGGCACAAGTGGCGATCGCGATCCTGTACCAGGGCGATCGGGTTCTGATGCAACTGCGGGATAACACACCGGGCATTGTCTACCCCGGTCACTGGGGCTTCTTTGGGGGGCATTTGGAACCGGGGGAAACCCCAGAAGTGGCTCTCCTACGAGAACTTCAGGAAGAAATTGGCTATGTCCCCCCCCAGGTAACTTTGTTTGGTCAGTATCCGGGTGAATTCGCCCTGCGGCATGTTTTTCAAGCTCCCCTCACCGTTGGCCTGGATCAACTCGTCCTTGGTGAGGGCTGGGATATGCAACTCTTGCCGCTCGCATCGATTCAACGGGGAGAACACTACTCCGATCGCGCGGGCCGCACCTGTCCGATCGGTGCCCCCCACCAGCAAATTTTGCTCGACTTTTGGCAACGTCACCCCACTCCTAGCCCCAAGCCGTAAGCTCAGACACTATCTGGGTTGGTCCCCCGTAGCGTTAGTTACAAACTCCTGACAAATGCCCTGTTACCCTGAAAGTCAGTTCACCCTAAGGAATTGAGACGGCTGTGAGAGCAATCCGCGTCCAGATTGTTGGCGGCAATCCCCACTTGCGATCGTTGCTGGGTTGGCATCTACAGCAAGGGGGGTACAAAGTTTCCCAGGCACCCGGCATCCACCCCGCCAGGGAAGCCTTTCTCGCCTTTCAACCAACCCTGGTGATTTTAGATACCGAACTGCCCGATGGCGACGGTTTGGAGCTGTGTAGCTGGCTACGGCGGCATCCCCAGGTATTGATCCTGATGCTCTCGGCCCGGAGTACAGAGGCGGATGTGGTCGCTGGCCTCAAAGCAGGTGCCGATGATTATCTAACCAAGCCCTTTGGGATGCAGGAATTTCTAGCACGGGTAGAAGCGTTGATGCGCCGGAGTCGTTCGATCGTCCCACCTGCCGCCCTCGACTACGGTGACCTCAAGATCGACTTGGTCCAACGGCGGGTTCGTTATCAGGAAATGGATATCGATCTCACCCCCCAGGAATTTAGCCTGCTCTATGTGCTGGCCCAAGCCGAAGGGGTACCCCTCAGTCGCTCCGAGTTGCTGCGTCGGGCATGGCCGGATGCGATCGATAACCCCCGTACGGTTGATACCCACATTCTGTCCCTTCGCAAAAAGATCGAAGTGGACCCCCGCCAACCCAGTCTGATCCAAACCATTCGCAATGTAGGTTACCGCTTTAACCCGGAAATTTTGCAGGCCACTGAGGATCTCATCCCCTCAGCCGCTAACAAGCCCCTGGTCACGGCCTCCCCCACCATGATTGGGGGGGAACGGCGTGCTAGAAGTTAGTGCCCACGCTGTCAAGCTCGACAAAACCCCTTAAAATGAAATTAACGCCGAAACACCCCTGACACCCGCTGAATCTAGGTGCCTTATTGATATCAGCTTGATACAAGCTTGATACAAACTTTATATCGGATAGGATATCTGCTTGACGGCACTGGGGTATCAGGTTCGATATCAGATGAGTTGGGACATCAGGCGAACTGATTAACCGCTTATTTAAGGGCGAGAGAAGGTTCTCAATGAATTTGGCGGGAATCATGGTGAGAAGCATACTCGTTTAGGAGCAACCAACCAAGGGAGGAGAGGGTAATTGCCTCAAGTTTTGCCACGATCGTCACGAAAAGGGCTGATATTGTCCCAAAATGCGTTATTCTCTACAGCAAGTTACCTAACTGAGCGATGAGGGTTGGATTGCCACTGTCTTTTTGATCCCCTTGACCGCATCGGGGGTTAAGTTTGTACTGATCGAGCGATCGGCTCAGGAGACGTAGATAATGTTGCACCGTAAACTTTACCAACTCTGTACGGAAGGCCGCGAGGTTTGTATTTTCCTGCGGGATCAGCAGCGTTGGTTAGAGCGGGTTCGTATCCTGGACATTGAAGGTGACCTCGTTACTCTGCGCTATGAAACGGAGGAAGAGGATGAAATCTGCTCCTGGGAGGAGATGGTGCGCCTGGAAAGTATTGGTGCAGTGACCCAAAAGTTGGCCTCCGTACCCCGTGGCGATGTGGAACCCTTGGTCTCGGAGGATTGCCCGGAAGCGGAGCAGTTGCCCGATCGCCGTCCCAACCCCAATTTGGACTAAAGCATCAGGCCCAGGACAATCTCGCTCCCAGCACATCTCTCTAGACGCAGGGAGCATCTTCCTGAGAATCGAGCCAGTTTACTAAATCTGCCAACTCGGTAAAGTCTAACAACGCTTCTCCCAATGTCTCCAATTGTGGCAAGGATAATGCCTGTACTTGTGCAGTCAGGGCTGGGGGCAGGTTCCCAACCCGGCGGGTAAGCAGTCTCAGGATCAGCGATCGCCCCTCTTCCTGTCTGCCTTCCTGTCTGCCTTCCTGGCGACCCTTCTCCATCATTAGGGAAGAAGAACTGGAGGAATTCGGGGAAATACTGCTCGATAATTTCTTTCCACGGCGAGTCCTGATCGGTCCGATTCTCCTCGGTAGAGGCAGCTTGAACGCCGCTGGGTTCCTGGGACGGTGAGGGGGGGTGGCTCATGGGGATATTCTAATCCGGCCAGTCGTCGTTCCCAGCTATCCCATTAGCGGTGGCCCACGATCGGCCAAACCAAGCAAGGCAGTGGCTATTCTAAGGGCTGTAGGCCATAATGCCAAGCAGTGTTTAGTTGAGCCGCTGGGATGGGCATAGTAGGAAGAGAGCCTACCGCGATCGCACCTTGCTTGCTCACGAGGGTTAGTTATGAAAAGTTCTGATCCATTTGGCGAACGATCGCTCCAGCGTCTCCAGGGATTTATTTGCCTGATCCCGGTCATTGGCTTTATCCCAGCCCTGTGGACCTTGCTACGACAGCAGGGGAGCAAAGAGCAACAAGCGGCCAGTCGCATAGCCGTGACCCTCACCCTGACCTGGCTATTGGGCTATCTGTTGCTGGGCTTTGGAGTCAATGCCACGGAATTTGCCCATCTACCGATGTTATTGATGAGTAGCCTGCTAACATCAGGATACTTTTTAGCCAGCTTTTGGCTGATGGTCCGCCTATGGCGACGAAAACGGCTCTATCTCCCCTGGGTGAGTGAAGTCAGCGATCGATTACCATAGGAGGCGATCGGAGCAATGCTCTGGTCTACACTTTCACCTACGGCTCTGCAAGTGTGAGGAAATCCGTGTCCACGCGCAAACATCCTGTGCCCCCACCGGCTCGCAGTTC
>CAZHXN010000011.1:0-34448 GCA_964536415.1 uncultured bacterium | reverse complement strand
GTTGCCCCTGTTGGCAAGCGGAAGGTCGTGAAAAAACGACGCTTGGGCTGCCTATGGCTGATGTTGAGTCTACTCGGTGCCGCGACCCTATCGGCAACGGCAGGGGCATTGGTCGCGCTTTCCCTCAACAGTACACCCCTGATGCAGCGGCAGTTAAGTGCCGAAGAAGCGGCAGTCTTTGGCGGGGACACTCGCATTACCTCCTCACGTAACTTGCGCCTTCCGGAATTAACCCGCCCGGTCAATATTTTGGTGTTGGGGGTTAAGGTCCTAAGCTCAGACCTGGATGCCCCCCCGCCAGAGGCCCAAAATCTGGGTTACCACGCTCTCGTCAATTCCTTCGAGGGCCTGTCGGATACGATGCTGTTGTTGCGTTTTGATCCAGCCAATAACCGCCTCAGCGTGCTGTCGATTCCCCGTGACACGCGTACAAATGTTGAAGGCCACGGCGTAACCAAAATTAATGCCGCGAATGCCTTTGGCGGGCCAGCCCTCAGCGCCAAGGCCATTAGTGAGCTATTGGGTGGCGTTGGCATCGATCGCTACGTCCGGATTAACGTGCAAGGGGTGGGCAAGTTGGTAGAAGCCTTGGGTGGGGTGACAGTGAATGTGCCCAAGGATATGCATTATCGGGATGATAGCCAGCATCTCTATATCAACCTGAAGGCAGGCAAGCAGCATTTAGATGGGGATACGGCTTTACAATTCCTGCGCTTCCGCTATGACGAATATGGTGACATTGGCCGGGTGCAGCGACAACAGATGCTCATGCGTGCCCTGGTGGAACAAACCCTCACCCCAATGACCGTCACCCGTTTACCGAAAATTCTGTCGGTGGTTCAGTCCCATATTGATACTAATCTGAGTGTGGAAGAACTCTTAGCCCTTGTTGGGTTTGCCACTGAGGTCGATCGTTCCAAAGTCCAAATGCTCATGCTGCCGGGAGACTTCAGCGGCCCCAATGATTTTGGGGATAACCTGAGCTACTGGATACCGAACTACCAACGCATTGATGAACTGGCTGCCACCTACTTTGAGCATGGCTATCAGTCATTGCCAGCAGCAGCACCCGCAACGCTAAGGGTGGCCCTGCGGGATGACACGGGGCAAGCGGAGACAACCCTGCATTTCCTCGCCGATGCCCTGCGGCAGGCTGGTTATGGCAATGTGTATTCGGTTAAGGCCGAGAATCAGGTCCACCGGCAAGATGTTCCAGCCGTAACCCGAATTGTGGCCCAACGGGGTGATTTGCAAAGTGCCGCCGCCCTGCAACAACTGCTGGGATTTGGCGAAGTCCGGGTAGAAAGTACGGGTGATCTGGCTTCCGATATTACGATCCAACTGGGGCAGGATTGGTTTGAGCAACAGCAACGAGTTGCCGATCGCGTCCAAGCCAATGGTTTCCACACCCAGGGCTTATCTACCCCTAACGCCGATCCCTATTCAACGTGGGATAACCAGGGAGCAACAGCCCCTGGGATTGGGGCGTCGCCGGAGTCTGCTCCCTATTCACAGTCTGATGATTATTCTCGCACCCCCACCTATTCCCTACCCGATCCTCAGGTGTACTGAGTAGTGGGCTTTGAACGTATGGGGTAGTCAGCCACTGTCTGCTAGTGACAGCCAAGGTGGCTAAGTAGACCGAGCGAATTAAGCTGAAGTTTCGCCGTTCGCGTAGCGTCTCCGCAGGCGAATTGCCCTCATCCCCAGCCCCTTTCCCTGCCCTCCTGGCCCCTCTCAGGCTGGCGATGAGGTTGGGTCTCATCAACTCGACACCAACCTACAGGTTTCAACGTCAGGGGGGACTGTTCACGCGGAGGCTGGGAAGCGATCGCGCCCGTGGGGGAGCGTGAGTGTATCGAGAGCAGGCCCGATCGGGATAATGCCACCGGGATTGAGGGGGAAGAGGTTGCCGTAGTAGTCCCGTTTGATTACGTCAAGCTGGCAGGTGTCCGCAATGCCGGGAAGTTGGTAAAGCTCCCGCAGGTAGCCGCTCAGGTGGGGATAATCCTGAATCCGCCGCTGGTTACATTTAAAGAGGCCATAGTAAACCAGATCGAACCGAATCAAGGTCGTGAAGAGGCGCACGTCGGCGAGGGTGAGGCGATCGCCACATAGGTAACGGTGGTGCGCGAGGGTGGTTTCAATCACATCTAGGGTGGTAAATAAGGCTTGACAGGCTTGTTCATAGGCTGCTTGGCTTTGGGCAAACCCGCAGCGGTAGACGCCGTTATTAACGGTGGTGTAGATGCGATCGTTCCAGCGATCGATGTCAAGCTTCAGGTCAGCCGGGTATAGATCTACGTTTGGATGACGGGCAAAGGCATTCAATTCAGCATTGAGGTTAACGATAATGTCAGCACTTTCATTGTTGACGATCGTCGCTGTGTGATCATCCCACAGTACAGGCACCGTACAGCGTCCGTCATACCCCGGTTTCGCTTTTTGATACAGATCTGGGAGGGTTTGGCAGCCCAGTTCCGGTTGGGTGAGAACCCACATGCCCGTGTCAGGCGAAGGTTCAACGATCGCGATCGCAATCGCCGCTTCTAAGCCCTTGAGGGCACGCACGACCAAGGTCCGATGTGCCCACGGGCAGCCCCAACCGACAAACAATCGATAGCGCCCTGCCGCTGGCGGATAGATGGCTCCTGGCTGCGACGAGATCATTTGACGGAATTGGCTGGCGGGTCGCAGGTATTCTCCCGCCGCATTCCGGGGGGCCATTTGGGCCATCATGGTCTGCCACATTGTTGTCCAGACAAATTTCCCCAATTTGATCACCGTCGCAGGGGGGAGGGATTGACTGAAGCCAAGTTTTTTAAGCATGATCTGGATGCCGATTTCCTAGAGAAGCAATACCCATCCTCGGTAGAGGCGGGTTGTGTCCCAAGCTTGGCCGAAAAACAACGCCCTTGATCAACCCGCCCAATGATCAACTCACCCAACCCTAGGGAGCGTCGCGACACCTTGGGTACATCGTTGCCATCACGACCCGTTCACTTGATTCTGCGTCTCGCCAAATGTCCAGCGCCAGAGGGGATGGCTGGGTCCCTGTTGGTGAATCCGTTGAACCCGCCGCAGAAGCCGCTGGCGTTCACGATCGCTAATACCCAGCAGGGCGTGTTGGGATTGCCAGAGTAGGGCTGAGAGTAAACTGGCTAAACACAGGGCTAAGCCCAGGGTGGGCACGGGGTTAAAGGCGAGTCCATAGCGGAGGGCGGCCCAGGTAAAGTAGTCGAGCCAGAGGGAAACTTCCGATCGCAGAGCATAGACACTCAGGGGCGCAATACTCAACCATAGAATGAGGACCACAATCCAGCGTCCCCAAAGCATCCATTGATGCAGGCGTTGGATGGCTTGCTCAAATTGGGGGTCGAGGTCGGCGCTGGGGGGGCTGGAGGTCGGCTGAGACTTGCGCATGGAGGGTTGATTAAACCACGGTTTTACCTAGAATCAGGGTAACTAAAAGCAGAGAAAAGGTCTCGCTCCACTCAACGATCGCGCCGTAGGTGTCCCCGGTATGCCCCCCTAATTGTTGCTGGAACCAGGCCCCAGTCGCGATCGCGGGCATCAATCCCGCAGCAGTGAGGGCCAATCCGGTCAAGACAACGGATCCCAGCCTATCTGAACTCAGAGTGGCTAACTCTAACGGGTTGAATCCCAGCAGGGCAAAACCACCCCAACCGGAGAGGAGGATGAGCAGTAAGGCGGTGGGGAGGGGTTCCCAGGGCGACTGGATTGTGGCTTTATGGAAGGCTCCCTTACCCGTGGGCCGGAGGTAGGGGTAACGCACGATCGCCAGTAGTTGACCCCAGCGTGCCCAGGCGGGAACCAAGAGAAGGGCTAACCAGCGGTGTTGGGTTAAGTCGGTGAGGGCGGCAACTTTGAGGAGGAGGATGGCGACGGCGGCCATGACGCCAAAGGCTCCGGTCACACTATCGTGCATGACGGCCAAGCGGCGATCAGGATCAGGGACGGCTAGGCCATCGGCAGTATCGATCGCGCCATCTAAATGCAACCCCCCGGTGAGGGCCAGCCAACCCACCACGAGCAGGGCACTCCGGGTTAAGCTGGGCATCCCCACCAGGGAGAGGAGGTGATCACCCCCCCCCAGCAATCCGCCCATGAGGAGACCCACGAGGGGGGCCAAACGGGCAACGCCCTGGAAGTCCAGGGACCAAGTGCTGGGGACGGGCAACCGCGTATAAAAGGCGATCGCAGCGACAAAACGCAGCATGGTTAATGGCAGGCCATTGGATGTGGGCAACGGATTACATCATGCCCATGCCACCCATGCCACCCATACCACCCATACCGCCCATGCCACCCATGTCGGGGCCACCAGCGGGAGCAGGCGGTTCAGGTTTTTCAACAATCAGGGCCTCGGTGGTTAGGACCATTGCAGCGACGGAACCAGCATCCTGAAGGGCCGATCGCACCACTTTGGCAGGGTCAATAATCCCAGCCGCGATCAGGTCTTCAAACTGCTGGGTCAAGGCATTGTAGCCCACGCTAAAGTCCTTCTCGCGGACTTTTTCCACAATCACCGAACCTTCGACACCCGCGTTCTCAGCAATTTGCCACAGGGGCGCTTCTAGGGCGCGGATGACAATGTTAGCCCCAATCTGTTCTTCGCCTTCCAGGCTGGCCGCAAAGTCTTTTAATTGACTGCCCAAGTGGATCAGCGTGGTGCCGCCACCGGGAACAATGCCTTCTTCAACGGCGGCTTGGGTGGCATTGAGGGCATCTTCAATGCGCAATTTACGGTTTTTCAGTTCCGTTTCTGTGGGGGCACCCACCTTGATCACGGCGACGCCCCCGGCGAGTTTGGCGATCCGCTCTTGCAGCTTTTCGCGATCGTACTCGGAATCGGTTTCATCCAGTTGCTTGCGGATTTGGGCAATGCGTTTCTGCACAGCGGTGGGATTCTCAGTAGCCGAGACGATCGTGGTGGTGTCTTTGCCCACGGTTACCTTGCGGGCTGTCCCCAGCATATCGAGGCTGACGCTATCCAGGCTGAGGCCCACCTCTTCCGAAATCAATTGGCCGTTGGTGAGGATAGCAATGTCTTGCAGCATGGCCTTGCGGCGATCGCCGAACCCAGGGGCCTTGACGGCGACCACACTCAACACCCCGCGCATCCGGTTCACTACCAGCGTGGCGAGGGCTTCCCCTTCCACATCTTCGGCAATAATCAGCAGCGGTTGACTGGAGCGGGCGACCTTTTCTAAGGTGGGAACCAGATCTTGAATCGAGGAAATCTTCTTGTCGGTGATCAGAATTAGCGCATTTTCATACTCGGCAACCATCCGTTCCTGATCGGTGACAAAGTAGGGGGAAATATAGCCGCGATCGATCTGCATCCCCTCCACGACTTCCATTTCGGTCGTCAGGGACTTGGATTCTTCCACCGTAATCACGCCATCTTTGGTGACCTTGTGCATCGCCTCGGCGATCATCTGGCCCACCTCTGCATCGTTGCCCGCCGATACCGTCGCCACCTGGGCGATCGCGTCGCCCTCGACGGGTTTAGCCACCGCAGCAATCCGCTTGACCAACTCGGCGATCGTCTTTTCGATCCCCCGCCGCAGGGCAACTGGATTAGCCCCCGCGGCGACATTACGCATCCCTTCCCGCACCATTGCTTGGGCCAGCACCGTAGCGGTGGTTGTGCCATCACCGGCAATGTCCTTGGTTTTAGAGGCGACTTCTTGCATCAGCTTTGCGCCTACATTTTGGAAGGGATCTTCCAACTCGATCTCTTTAGCGATCGTCACGCCATCGTTGACAATATCCGGCGCACCAAATTTTTTCTCCAGAACCACGTTGCGGCCACGGGGGCCGAGGGTAATGCGGACAGCGTCCGCTAGGGCGTTAATCCCCTGCTCCAGCGATTGCCGTGATTTTGCATCAAACGAGATCAGCTTCGCCATATCTCAGGTCTCACCTTGTGTTAACACCAATATGCCACCCTTGAATTTATCACTCAAGCTTGGAGAGTGCTAAACAAATTAAGGTGTGGATTTCTCCCGTTGGGAGGTGGTGTCGCGGCTGAGGAGAAGGACACCCAGGGTGACGATCGCGACGCCAGTGAGTTGGCGGCTGTTTAATCGTTCCTGGATCGCCAACCAGGCTAAGACGACGGTCAGAGCCGGATTGCTGGCCCCAATCATCGCGGCGGCGGTGGCCCCAATCTGACGAATACCCAGGTTATTGAGCACATGTCCGGCCAAGGTAACGATCGCGGACAATATCCCTCCGATCCACAACGGCCCCCACGGGATTGGGGTAGGCGGGGCGTGCCAACCCCTGAGGCTGAGGGTGGAGAGAACCAGGGTAATGGCGAAACTCATCCAGGTGAAGGGGACGGGATGGAGGTAGGCAAAACTCTGCTGCGCATTCACCGTGTAGAGGGCATAGGCCAGCCCAGAGGTGATCCCACACAGGATACCGATCGCGCTAGTCTGGCCGCCCGTTAAACCCGTTTGGGGGAGGGTCAAAAAGCTGCCCAGGAGAATCAGCGCCATAATGGCCCACCGAAAACGCGTGGGGGGACTGCCAAAGGCATACCAGGCAATCAGGGCGGTAAAGACGGGGTAGGTAAAAAATAGGGTCAGGGCTATACCGGTGGGAATCAGGCCGACTGAGACATACAGCAAAGCTAGGTAGAGGAACATTAGCCCCCCGCCAGCGAGCGATCGCCCCAACCAGCGCCGTTTACCCGATGTACTGATCGCTCGAATCTCCTGCCAGGTGTTGGGATAGAGCGTTGTCGCCAGGGAGGCCATCAGGGGAACGACGACGGCCATGCGCATAAACATCAGGAGAAAAGAATTGGGCAGGGTCGGGGTCACAAAGCCGCCGGTATGCAGGAATCCCGCGATCGTTTGTTCTGTAAATAGAACCCGAAGGATGACGTTTTGAAAGCAAAAACAAAAGGCCGCAGCCAGAACCAGGCAAAATCCCAACACGGTAATCGCGATCGATCCTTAAAAATAGTGCAGCACATCAATTCTGCAACGGTTTGCCCTCCCCCCCTAGCCCCCCTGCCTCTCCCCCTGGCGCTTCCCGCGCACGGGGGATGGGGCGAAGGGATGGCGATCGGTCCCCCTTCTCCCAAGCCGGGAGAAGGGGTTAGGGGATGAGGGTCTTCGGTTTAATGACACACACCGACTTAGCCGCTTATTCCTCATATGGAGGGCCGTAGGTTGGTGTCGAGATTAGGAGACCCAAGGGGTGTCCCAGGATTGCGTTATGAGGCTGTTGGGTCGCGTTTGGCTTGACCCAACCTACCCGAATGATGAGATTGAGACGATCGCATCCCTTTTAACTTTGCAGCACTGGTTCCTTGGCCTGCTCCTGAGCCGCAAGGAATTTCTCCAACTCAGTGAGCGCCTCAGCATCTACCTTCGTCTGCATCGGACAGAATTTCGGCCCACACATGGAGCAGAATTCCGCCGTTTTGTAGATGTCGGCTGGGAGGGTTTCGTCGTGGTATTCGCGGGCGCGATCGGGATCCAGCGCTAACTCAAACTGGCGGTTCCAGTCGAAGTGGTAACGGGCGCGGGAGAGTTCATCGTCGCGATCGCGCGCACCGGGGCGGTGGCGGGCAATATCAGCGGCATGGGCCGCAATCTTGTAGGCGATTAACCCATTGCGCACGTCTTCGGCATCAGGTAGGCCCAAGTGTTCCTTCGGCGTCACGTAGCAGAGCATAGCAGTCCCGTACCAACCCGCCATTGCGGCCCCGATCGCGGAGGTGATGTGGTCATAGCCAGGGGCGATGTCGGTGACCAAGGGACCGAGGACGTAGAAGGGCGCTTCGGAGCATTCCTCCATTTGCTTGCGGACGTTGAATTCGATCTGATCCATTGGGACGTGGCCGGGACCTTCGACCATCACCTGGACATCGTGTTCCCAGGCTTTGCGCGTGAGTTGGCCCAGGGTTTTCAGTTCGGCTAACTGGGCAGCGTCGGAGGCATCATGGAGGCAACCAGGGCGTAGGGAGTCGCCGAGGCTAAAGGATACGTCGTATTTCTTAAAGATCCCGATGATGTCGTGGAAGTGGGTGTAGAGGGGATTTTGTTTGTGGTGATGGAGCATCCAACGGGCAATGATACCGCCGCCACGGGAGACGATGCCCGTGAGCCGACTCTTGACCAGGGGCAGGTGTTCGATCAGGATACCCGCATGGATGGTCATATAGTCTACGCCTTGCTGGGCGTGTTTTTCAATGATGTGGAGGAAGTCTTCGGGGGTGAGTTTTTCGATCGCGCCGTGGACGCTTTCTAGGGCTTGGTAGATGGGCACAGTCCCGATCGGCACGGGGGAAGCCTGGATAATGGCCGTCCGAATCGCATCGAGGTCACCACCGCCCGTGGACAGGTCCATAACGGTATCGGCCCCGTATTTGACCGCCAGTTTCAGCTTGGCAACTTCAGTCTCCAGGTCAGAGGAGTTGGGAGATGCGCCGATATTGGCATTAACTTTGCAGCGGGTGGCAATGCCGATACCCATCGGTTCCAGGTTGGGGTGATTGATATTAGCGGGGATGATCAGGCGACCACGGGCGACTTCTTCTCGAATGAGATCCGGGGAGAGGTTTTCCCGTTGGGCGACGTAGTGCATTTCTTCAGTGGTGACGCCCTGGCGAGCATAGTGCATTTGCGACACGTTAGCTTGCCCGCGCCGTTTCGCGATCCAGTCTGTACGCAACATATTAAGTTTCCTCAAGTAACAGCTTCCCTCCGCTGGTATTACCCAGACGCACCCGCTAGAGAGAGGCCCTGGCTGGAGGTTCCAAGGCTTCTGAAATCCACGCTCCAGGCGGGTATCAGGTTCTAAGGGTGTAATCTCAGCCCGGTTGCCCAGGCACCCCTAGCTATGGCTGTTGATTGTAGCACCCTTATTCGGGAGGGGCGCGATCGCGGAAGATGGGGATATGCCACAATCACAAACGCTACGATTTGGCCCATAGGAACTATAGCGTTGCCATACGCGCTGACAACCATAGGGAGAACAGACAATTCGACTGACAAAGCATCGACCTGAGGCATCACAGATAACTTGTTGAGCGACTACGCTCTCACTGCTGATGAGTGGCGAAACTATCCACACTCATCGATGGTTTCACCCGCCGTGCTGAACACGGTATGGGAAGCCCCCCTCACCGTTGAAGAATTAGCTGCGGTTCAGGCCGTAACCACCCGCCTCCAGATGGGCTTTGTACGCGTAGTGGATTAAAGTTCGATCATTTCCCGCACTTCCGTAATGCCCTGCTCCGCGTCTACAAATTCCTGCACCCGTGCCCGATACTCCCGCAGGATCTCATCCACCCAATGGCGATCGGCACTGTTCGCGAACAAATGCACCAGCGGTTCCCCCGCATCGGGCAAGACTAAAATCCAACTATCCCGATTCGGACTAAAGATTTTTACCCCATCGATCAGTTCAATGTCTGCTGCCGGATGGGTTTCTACCAGGTAGCGCATCAGCGTTCCCTTGGCTCCCCAGGGACACCGGACGGTATAACTCTTGTGATAAACGTTGGGCAAATCGGCCCGCATTTGCCCCAGGGCACGGGGGCCGCCGCCTATCCCATTCTGTTCCTGCAAGGACAACATTTCCACCAATTTCGCCACACAGAACATGGCATCAAAGCCGGGGTGTAATTGCGGGAAGATAAAGCCCATTTCACCGCTGCCCCCCAGGACCACATTGGGATTCGTCTGGCAGGCTTCCATTAAGGCCGTTGGGTTGGCTTTGGTCCGAATGACATTGCCACCGTGGCGATAGGCGATTTGCTCGATCGCGCTGGAGGCATGAACCGGCACCACCACCGTCCCACGCGGATGCTGGGTCAGGACCATATTCACCATCAGGGCTGTCAGGGTTTCGCCACGAATGGCGATGCCCATCTCGTCCACTAGGACCAACTGTTCACCATTAGCCGCCATCTGGACCCCAAAACTGGCCTTCAGCGCCTCAACGACGTGGCCCAATTGATTGAGCAGGGCTTCCCGTTCCGTGTGGGTGGGTCCCGTTTGGTGCAGGCTGGCGTTAAGGACCACGGCATCACAGCCAAATTTCGCCAGGAGTTGGGGTAAGACGGCCCCGGAGACGGCGTAGGCGTAGTCAATGACAATTTTCGATCGCCCCCGCTGAATCGCCTCCACATCCAGATTGCGCTCAAACCCCTGACTGTAAAGCTCGATCACCTGGGTGGGATACACCATGTTACCAATTTCATGGATCTGGGCACGGCGCATATCTTCTTTGAAGTAGGCCCCCTCGATCTTTTTCTCCTTGGCCTTAGTGATGTTAATGCCCTTGTGATCGAAAAATTCAATCAAAATATGATCCGGACGATCGGGATGAATCCGCACATGAATACCGCCCACAGCGGCTAGGGTGGGCACGACCGATCGCGCTAAGGGTAACGCCGTCGCCTGAAGGTTGTGAATGTGGACCCCCACCGACATCAGGCCCCCAATCAGCGATCGCGACACCATGCGAGAAATACTGCGCTGGTCCCGTGAGACCGTCACATGGGCACCCTGACGCAGGGTAGAGCCATAGGCCGCCCCCAGCTTCACCGCAAATTCCGGCGTGATATCGATATTGGCCAATCCACTCACCCCCCGTTGGCCAAAGAGGTTGCGGCGGGCTGTACTGCCCCAGATCAGATTCAGGTTGACGATCGCGCCGGAGTCAATGCGCTTACTTGGCCACACCCGCACCATTGGGCTGATCTGGGCCTCTTCGCCGATCGATGACAGCGCCCCCACCACTGCCCCCTCTAGCACCTGGGCACGGCGATCGACCCGTGTCCCCCTGGCAATCACGCAGGCCCGCAGGTTCGCTTCTTCCCCAATCACGCACCCACTCCAGATCACCGGACGCTTGAGGGTGGCATCGGCATGGATAGTCACGTTATCCCCAATGACAGTACCGGCATCAATGTGGACCCGTGCGCCAATTCGGCAGTTGCTGCCAATCAAAACGGGTGTCTCAATTTGGGCTAAGGTATCGATCGTGGTATTTT
Organism: uncultured bacterium; assembly: GCA_964536415.1. Lineage (GTDB taxonomy): Bacteria > Cyanobacteriota > Cyanobacteriia > B231 > B231 > Trichothermofontia. The sequence goes on along the minus strand of CAZHXN010000011.1, from coordinate 23,401 downwards.
GGCCCACCCACAAACCGGGCGATCGCTCGTAGTAGGCGAAGGTCAGGTGTGCTCGCCCATGCAGGGCATCAAATTGGGCTTGCCGATAGGCTTCCAAATGCCCTACATCACACCAATAGCCGTTGGCCACATAGCCATACATGGGTTCCCCCTTAGCCAGCATCAGGGGAAAGAGATCCTTGGAAAAATCACACTCCTGGTAGGGGGGCAAGTACTCTAGCACTTCTGGTTCCAGGATATAAATGCCCGTATTCACCGTATCGGAAAAGACTTCACTGGCCGAGGGTTTTTCCAGAAACCGTTGGATCTGTCCCGTTCTTTGATCGGTGATCACTGCCCCAAATTCCAGCGGATTGGCAACACGGGTGAGGACCAGCGTGGCCCGCGACTGTTTTTGGCGATGGTAGTCGATTGCAGCTTGCAGATCAAAATCTGTAATGCAATCCCCGCTAATCACCAGAAACGTATCATCCAGCAACTCCGCAATATTCTTCACACACCCCGCCGTACCCAGGGGTTGATCTTCCTCCACAGCGTAGGTCATCCGCACCCCAAATTCACTCCCATCCTGGAAATAATCCTGGAGGACATCGGGCAGGTAATGGAGGGTAGCAATGATTTCGGTGATGTGGTGGCGCTTGAGCAGGTTGATAATATGCTCAGCGATCGGGCGATTCAGGATCGGCACCATTGGCTTCGGCAAATCGCAGGTCAAGGGCCGTAACCGGGTACCTGAACCACCGGCCATGAGTACTGCTCGCATAGCACCTTCTTCCTCCTTCGCAGTGACCGTGCCACTTTCCTTCACCATAACCGCATTCTGGCCAGAGCCGTAGGGAAGGAAGCATTAACTTCATTCTGAAGGAAAAGTCAGCCGCTGACCGGAGCGAAGGAACTGGATCAAGGTTGGAATCAGTTAGTTGATGCGGGAAGCACCAAGACGCTAAGAAGCCAAGAAGACACAAAGGATTGGGTTGCCTTCGTGTCCTTCAGGGGCCAAAATCAAGGTTGTCTGGTGCCGGTAGATAGCTTAACGATCGCTACCCCCGGCACATCACCCGGCGCATTTGGCGCATATTATTAGGCAGATCCATCTGCATCGCTTGCTGGATAAACAGGCTCGGTACCGGAATCGTGGGCGTTGCCTGGACCTGATAGCTCAGGATCGTCCCTTGTTGATAGGGATACAGCGAGAGATCCGCCGCAAAGTCGCGGAAACTCCCCTGCTCTAGCCGAAACGCAATGGCATCCCCCGTCTCCTGTTGCTCAGCTACATCCAGGAACACTTCCACCTGGATGTTTAATAAGAAGAAGGATTTTTGGGCCGCCTGATAAAGCCGCTTCCGAGCTACCCCTGCCTCCACCACACCCAACACCTCACTGCGGGTCACATCGGGGAAATATTGGGTCCAACGGGGATAGTTCGTAATCTGGTGCCAGACCTGGGCACGATCGCGGGGAATATAGACCCAGGCGGTTACGGCTCCCCCCCAATCAGAGTAGGTATGGGGTTGGGTAATAATTTCTCCCCGGATGAGGCGTTCTAGACAATGTGTCTCCAGCTTCAGGCGGGATGCCCTTGGGGCTGCACCTTCCCCAAGTTTGGCGGTTGTTTTACTGATAGCAGTTACGGCAGTACGGGTTGATAGGGTTGCGACCATGCTTGTCCACACTGGTGTTTATCGGACAGAACCTCGCAAGAAACCGACGCGGTTCAAGCAGTCAGGCTTAAGTGATCAGTTCAAGGCGCGTGTCTCACTCCCTATAAAGGTACCCGTCCCCTTCTGGAGAAGCAACATTATTCATCGAAATCTCATATTTGGCCCCCAACGATCGGGGCAGTATCTGGCCAGGGTTCATGCCTGCTCAAGCGTTGGCAACCCCGCCTGACTGGCCTTGAATGGTTAAGACTGAACAGGGGGCATGGTGCAATACATAGTTACTGACACTCCCCATCAACATTTCGCTTAACCCCGATCGCCCCCGTCGCCCGATGACAATCAGATCAGCTTTCCAGCTTTGGGCAATCTTGCAGATCAATTGGCCCGGATCGCCCACGTTTTGGCTGAACTCCGTGGGAATCCCCAGGGCAGTGGCCTTTTCCGTTTGGGCGCGGAGGTAATCCAGGCCCGTTTGCTCGATCGTTTGCCATTGATCCATATAGCTCTTCAGCGCTTCGGTATGGGCGGCAGAGTAGATGCTATCGGGTTCGGGATAGACCGGAGGTGGGTAATCTTCCCCAAAGGGCGGGAGCACGTGCAGCAGCATCAGGGTAGCACTGCTGAGTTTGGCCAGTTCCATGCCCTGTTCCAAAATAAGCTGACTGGCGGGGGAATTATCTAAACCAATGAGGATTTTCTTAAACATGGTCTGAGACTCTTCATTAAAGACCGGAAAGACTGGATTCTGCGGCAAAGGCACCGGGCGACATCAAGCCGCCGGGATGGCTGGCCTTACCGATACAGCCGATTGACCCTACTCTAAGCGAAAGCGGTAGGACTATCAGGAAATTTATTAAAATTAGCAAAGGCTCATGGTGACTGTGTTCTGGGTGACAAGCGATGGCCAGAATCAGGACAGGAGTTGAGGGTGATCGTTTGTCATCGTGATTTGTCATCGTGAGTTGTCATCGTTAATGGGGCGCAAGCGCAAGGATCATGAATGACACACCAGCATCGAATGCGCAATTTCTGACGATCGAAGAAGCCACCCAGGTCGATGCGGCCTTGCTCTCTTCCCATGAAAAGTTCCTTGCACGGCTGACGATTTCGTCCTTGCGCCTGTTGATCCAAATTGCCCAAGATGAACAGGTGGCGATCGCCGATCTCACACCCCAGCAAATCATCCACTGGTTTGAGCGCGATGGCCAAATCCGCCGCGAACAGGGTCAGGAAGCAGCTTTTCTGAAATGGTAAGGGAGATCTAGGGCGGGTTGATTCGGCGGATCGGCTTCGGCCCAACCCCTAGCCGCCACCCAAATGACCATTGGGGCGAGTTTATCCGGCAAATCAGTTGCCAGCACCCCCCCCCTGACGGAACCCGCCCCTACCAGTGATGGCCCAACGCAGGGAGATGGGAATAGCCCCCACGATAGGGCGGTGACAACTAGGGAGAGGGGGGTGACTCACATTCACAGACAATCCCGTCCAGGAAGTTCCGCACCGCCGCTAGGGGAACCTCTGCCTTTTCACCCACACGAGCGACAAAGCTACTGATTTCCCGTGCGGTTCGGGCTAACTGGATGCCGTCTACCATGAGGTCTTGGGTGGGATAGTTTTGGAAGAACCGCAGCAGACTGATGCTGTTTGTGCCAACGGATGAGAGAACGAGGGCCGATCGCAGGGCTTGGATGTTGTCCACCCGTGCCGGAGTATGGAAAATGTAGCCCATCTGGAACAGGAGGTATTCCCCCGGTACCGAGTTCAGCGTCCGATCCAAAAACAACAGGCTCGCGCCGACCTCATGGGTAAGGACCCGCTGGGCTGAATCCGGCGAAACCCCTGCAACGCCGAGTAAAAACCGGAGTCCACCCGTGGCTTGTCCCGTTTCCGCCAGGGTCTCTAGCTCTTGAATCGTGACGGACTGTCGGATGGGGCCATAGGTAAACACGATGCGTTCAGCCGCGATCGCCGATGAACTAGGCGTCAACACACTTGCGCCCGTACCCAGTAAGCCCGCCGCCAGCGTGGACCATAACCAGCGGGAGGCGGTTACCCCCTGCTTTGATGCCAAAAAATTTCGTAAAAACATGATATCCCTGTGCAAAGGCGTTATGGCTGACTGTGATTAACGGCTGCTACTTCTGGAGCGGCAGACGCTGGTGTTGGGGCTTGGGGGGATGCTTGGGTTGGGGCTTGTGTCGTCTGCAAGGGCACAAGTTTACCCGCCTGGTTGACACACACACTGGGTTTGCCCGTCTCGGCCTGTGCGGTCAGGTGGCCCGGTTGCGGTAACACGGAAGAGCTTTCTTGGGGACACTCGCAAATGAGATCCTGGAGGAAACTTTTCACCGCTTCCAAGGCCGGTTCGACGCGGTTGATGAAACCACTAATGCGGTTATAAATCGGGTCCAGCCCATTGAGATCAACGGTTACGGTCGATTCTGGATAGTTTTCTAGTAGTTCCAGGACGGATAACCGATTATCATTGGTAAGCGTTTCCCGCAGGGCCGTGCGCAGGGATTCCAATTGGGTACGGCGATCGGAGCCAGCAATTAGGCGATCGAGTTGCAGGATGACAAACTGCCCCGTGGAGGTTTCTAAAAACCGTTCTGCGCGGGTTCCCAACGTAATCTGATCCCCCAGCAAAGTACGCACCGCATCGGCCCGTTGCCCAGTTGCTTGGAAAAAGTCTAATAATTGTTGGGGTGCGGCACTTCCCCGCACGAAGCTGCGCAGTTCGCCGATCGAAACCGTGGCGGTGCGATCGCGAAACTGGAGCCGCACCTGATCAATGGCTTCGGCACTGGCCGTCAGACAAAATAGACTGGCACTCACACCAAGAAACAAGGCTTGGAACGGGGATGAACGTGTTAACAGCCTCTTCACCGGCATAACTCCAAAAACACCTTCCCTAACATTACAGGAGGTAGTCAGTCCTACATAGGGATCGCAATCTTAAGATACACGGCAAAACCGGCGGCGGCGATCGGACTCCGGTTCCTGCCAGGAATAAGCAAAATGGCTCACCGTGTCGATTTGGGGAACGCTCCGCTGGAGGGCCTGCATTTGCACTTCCAGGCTCGGTCGGTTCCCCTGGGCTTCGCCCCAACGGCCTGCGAGGGCTGGACGCACACTGGCCCCGGTGGTCAGGCTGAGGACCCGGCGGACTTCTTCAACAATACAACTGCTACTGCCGCACACCGAATAGGACATCGGGTGCCATTCCAACTGGGCCGGAAATTGATCCCAGGGTTGCAGGCGCGAATCAAACCCTTGGCCGATCACCTGGTTACCGGTGGGGAAAAAGACGGCTCCGGCGGTAATCCCTTGCTGCTGGGCGATTTGGGCCGCCATCGTCAGGAAATCCACTACCCCTTGGGCCGCATGGGACACACTGAGAATCCACAGATCCCGTTGCAGTTGGGCCTGATTGGGCGGGGTTAGGGTTTTAGCCTGGTTGGCATCGCGCCCCTGCCAGAGGGGGGTTGGCTCCTGGGCGAAGCGGGTCCGAGCGGCGGTGATTTCCCCCTCGGTGATATAGCCTTTGCGCAAAAACTGCTGGATCAGTTCCCGTCCCTGGTTATTCTGCCCCCGTTGAATTAGGGCCGATTGCGAAGCTTCGCCATAGATCCAGAGATCCTGCACTTTCGTGGCGATCGAGGCCCCCCCGGTCCCACGGGGATAGCGAATATAGTCGAACAAAATGCCATCGGGCCGCCGCCGCAGGACTGCTTGCAGCATTTGGGTATAGTCCTGGCGGGCCTGGGGGTGGTAGGGATCGACAAACGCTTGGTCGGTATTATCCGGCAGTTGCAGGCTGACCTGCCCCTGGCCATTGCGGGCTAGAACCCGCTGGCGATCGGGCCGTTGGCCATAGGAATATCCAAAGTTCATTGTGAAGACCCAGGCATAGACCTTCAGGCCCCGTTGCCGCCCCTTGTGAATGGCTTGGGCTAACAAATCCACATCTCCCTGTTGGGGATTACGGATCACCGAGGGCCAAGCGGTGCGATTTTCATTCAGCGGCAGGAGAACCTGACCATCGTAGAAGGCTTCCACATAGACTTGGTTGTAACCCTTGTTGACCACCTCATCCAGCAAAGCCTCCAATAGCCCTGGTTGGGCATCACAAGGATAGAGCCGCAGCCAGAGGGCTTGATTCTTCGGCCAGGTGCGATCGCGGCACTGCTGTAACTGATTGGCCTGTTGCCGTACAATCTCCTCATAGCGCTTCTCGGCCTCCCGCCCCCCCTTAATAGCTGCCTGCCGCAGTCGCTCCTTTTCCGCAATACTGGCGCTGGGCAACACACAGGTTCCCCCGCTCCGTGCCTGGGCACTCAGCAGAAACCCCGGACTAATCAGGCTCGCAATCACCAAGAGGCCGCTGAGATAGGATTGCCATCCGTGACTAGGGGATGGGGTTGGATGTGGGTGGGCCATGTCTACAACGTTCTCCCAAGGGCGATCAGCATGAGCTAGGCGGTGTGAGATTGCGCCCTATCTTAACGGCTGCTAGCTTGCCTGTCATGGGGGGGTGCTTTCGTGTCTTAGCCTAGCTGCTGCAAGATTTCATCATCGACGGAGAAATCGATCGCGACCTGATCCCGTCCCGATGGCAGATAGTCATTCTGGAATGAATGGCGCAGACCGGAGATCAAATCAAATTGGGGATGCCAGTGCAAGTCAGTCATGGCCTTGTGGACGGAGGCAAAGAAGTGCTGAACACGCATGGGAAAGGCTTTCCGCTTGCCAAAGTTAAATTGTTTGGGGTCGTAATGAACCAACCGTAAATCTTCAACGGATTTGCCCGCCGCGATCGCGCAGGCCTGTGCCAATCCATCAAAGGTGACATAGCGATCGCCCGAAACGTTATACACCTGCCCGATCGCCTTGGGGTTGCCTAACACGGCCACCATTGCTTGGGCGAGGTCATAACAGTGGCCCCATTGGGTGAAGTGCTGACCGTTGCCGGGAATGGGAATGGGTCGATCGCGGACAATGCGATCGAAAAACCAGGCTTCCAGATCGTTGTAATTTTGGGGACCATAGATATAGGTGGGGCGAATGGCCGTGAAGGGAAGGCCCTGGGTCTGGAGGTAGGCTTCGGTTTCGTGTTTGCCCTTGTGGCGACTGTTGGGATCGATCGCGTCGCCCTCCACATGGGGCATTTGGTCCGATGCTAAATACACCCCGGCTGAACTCATGTAAACGAAATGCTGGACTTTGCCGTGGAACAGATCGGCTAGGGGCTGGGTATCGCTCAGTTCCCGACCATTGTTGTCGTAAATCGCATCAAAGCTTTCCTTGGCTAGGGTAGCCTGGATCTGGGCTGCATCCGTGCGATCGCCCTGGATTTGCCGCAACCCTGCCACCGGGGCCGGACGGTTCCCCCGGTTAAACAGCACCACCTCATGCCCGTGCTCAACCAGTAGCTTGCTCAGATAGACCCCAATAAAGCGGGTCCCCCCCATGATTAAAATCCGCATATGCTTGCCTTAATGACTTCCTCTTAATGCCAGTCGGAACCCCCGACCAGTGGCCTTGCGTCTTGTTACCCCCTGACCTCAGCGGGCCGTGGGGTATCCCTATTATCCTTGTCTGTGTGTGCTTTGAGCGGGAGGTGGTTATTGGCAAGTGGGGGACAAACCAGTATTCTTCTTAAGGTTGCTTAATAAAAGCAGTGTTAGCGCTAACCCTCCTGAAGTAGGGTTGCCAACCATGATGAATACTGGTGTTTTGAGCCAAATGTGTCCCTAGGGCGAATGCGTGGCACCAGTGGCGCACAGATGACGTGGAATGAAGTGGGAGCCTTATGCAAACGTTTCAGTTATTAACAGTGGGTGTGGGGACAGTCATGACGCTGGGAATGTCCTCTTCAGCCGTTTGGGGCAATCCTTCGGCATTCGCCTCGGGTTCCCATCCGGGAGTCGTGCACGCGGCTGTCCCCCAGTTGCAGCCATCTGATGTGCGCTCAGTTGCTCTTAGGCAGCCAGCCCCGATTGCCCCCCAAACCTTGGGAGCGGCCCAATTCCTAACCGCCGCCAAACTCACCTCGGCCAACCCTCCCACGGCACTGATTACCCCCTTCCTGAATCCTGCGCTACCGAGCTTGGGTGTGGCTGCCCCCCAGTCAGGACTGCCTCCCCAGTTTGTGTCACCAGCCGGTGGCCACTTCTGGGCGTTAGCGATGGAGCCGGGAAATCCAACGGTTGACGCTAAGGCAATTACCCCTGAAACGACGCCGGTGGAAGTTGGGGCACCGATCGTTGATGCAGCAGGTCACCCTGAAGTCCTGGCAGCCAACGTTGATGCGCCCCCTGACCTTGAGGCTATGGTCCCGACGGGGCCTGCGGCGGCACGATCAACAGGTACGAGCCTAAGTCCCCAGTCGGGTGCCCTGACGCCCAAGGCAGATAACGCAGATAACAATGAGGCTGCTTTGGTAGCTGCCTCTAATGCGGTTGATTCTCCTGCCGCTGGTGAGCTAGAAACGGCGGGTGAAATCGAGGCAGATGAGGCCGTGGTCACCGTCGATGGCACTGGGAAGCCAATGGCAGCAGCCGGAGAAACCCGTGGGGAAACCGAAGCGGCCCCCGCGATCGCCAAAACCCACGAAGTGACTCAGGTAGGCGACACAGCCGTTAGTGAAAGTGCAGAGGAGGGTGCGGCACCGGATGAGGTGACAGATAACCCAACACCGGATCTAGAAGCGGCAACCCCGGCCCATGCCCCCGCCCGAAGGGCGGAAACGGCTCCCTCTCCAGCCCCACAAACAGCACTGCCGGAAGCCCGTGAACTGCAAGAGAAGCAAGCGGGCGATCGAGCAGAAGCGATCAATCCCAAAGCCGTCTCCGTCAACGAGCCGATGGATAGTCAGGGGCCTTTACCCGAACTCAACCCCAACCCTGATCGCCTCTACTTGCCCAATAAACCGGAGGAAGTGCAAATTCAACTGACCCAGCCCATCACGCTCCGGCAGGCAGTGGAGCAAGCCCTGAGTAATAACCTGACCTTGCGGGATACCCAACTCCGCCTCGATCGCAGCCGTGCCCAACTGCGCGAGGCCCAAGCCGCATGGCATCCGACCGTCAACCTGCAAAGTGTCCTGCAACGGGTAGACTCCTCCAGTGCCGAGCGTACCAACCGTATCCGAGCGCGTAATGCCAACCCCTTAAATAACCTATTGGGGACTGCTGACACCGTAAACCGTACTTTGACTGGGCGGATCGGCATCGATTGGGCGGTGTTTACCTCCGGACGGCGGATGGCAAATATTCGTGCCGCACGGCAACAGGTGCGGATCAGCGAACTGGAGGTCAAACGGCAAACAGATACCATCATCCTGGATGTCAGCAATAGTTATTTTGACTTGCAGGAAGCCGATGCCCAGGTACGCATTGCCGAGGCTGCGGTCAATAGCGCCCAACAAAGCCTGCGGGATGCCCAACTGCAATTTAATGCGGGGGTGGGGACCCGCTTCGATGTCTTGCAGGCAGAAGTACAACTGGCCAATGAAAAGCAAAACTTAACCAATCGCCTCGCCCAACAACAAATTGCTCGTCGCCAACTCTCCCAGCGGTTAAACGTACCCCAAACCGTGAACCTGGTGGCCAGTAGCCGTGTGGAAGTGGCGGGCACCTGGAAAATCCCGCTTGAGGAAACCATTATCCAGGCGTATGAGAACCGACCCGGCCTAGCGCAGCGTTTAGCAGAGCGCGAATTGCGCCGCCAGCAGCGTCGTGCGGAATTGGCCGCAACCCTACCTCAGATCGGTGCCTTTGCTGATTATGATGTCCTCAAGAACCTGGATGATGGCATTGGTCTGACCGATGGAAATACTGTTGGAGTACGGTTAGACTGGCGGCTCTACGATGGTGGGGCTTCCCGCGCTAGGGCCAGACAGCGATCGATCGAGGCCGAAATCGCCGAAGTGGGCTTTGCTGACATCCGTAACCAGGTTCGCTTTGAAGTGGAGCGGGCCTACTCGAACCTTCTCTCCAACTTTGAAAATATCGACACGGCTAAAGTGGCCGTTACCCAGGCTGAAGAGGCGCTACGGCTAGCCCGTCTTCGCTTCCAGGCGGGGGTTGGTACTCAAACCGATGTGATCAATTCTGAAACTGATTTAACCAACGCGCGGGGCAACCTGCTACAAGCCGTGATTAACTACAACCGCTCCCTGGCTACCCTGGAACGGGCCGTTAGTCTACCGATCGCCGAATCCCAAAGTATCAATGAGAGCGGTACACCGATCAATGGGGGTGGGAGTGGTTCATAGCCGCCGCTAAGCGTTCGATCGCCTGATCTGCCGTGATTAGGCGCTTAAGGACCACATTACCGATCGTGGGCGAATTGTGGGCCTCTGCCTGGTGCTTGGGATCGGGCATCACTTCCACCATCAGGACGGCATCCTCCGCCCGGTAGAGCCAGAGGGTTTCCCCCTCTTCACGAATGTAGAGATCGAGCCGCCGAATATCGGGGGGCCGTCGCCATGCGGCCTCATTCCAGAGACCCCCAAATTCCCACACACGCCCCAAAATCCAACCTTCGGGCAGGAAAAAATATTTCACAGTGGCAATGCCTGTTGACACGCAATAAAAAGCAGGATTGAACCGAGTGCCCTGTTCAGCCTTCAATCGGGCGGGCGAATCGCTCGGTTCTCAGTATAGGGCTTTTAGCAGCGTGCTTTTAGCCAGGGATGGTTGGTTGCGTGACCCGCCGATTATGGTCAGGTAATCGCATCGGGATCAACGCCCAGTTCCCGGAGCTTGACGGCTAATGCAGCACTTCGTTGTTGTTCGGCTGCGGCCCGTTGTTGTTCTTGGATGGCTGACTCTTCCGGGGTCGGGACTAACTCACCCTCTGGGGAGAAAAACCGCAGTTGCTCCTGGTACACTCCCAGGTATAGCCCTAGTTGTTCACTCCAGAGCCACCCCTGCTCTGTGGGGGCGATCGCCTCATAGACGCCATTGACTAGATGAAACCCGGCGAACTCAAAACTATGGGGATCAAACCAGAAGTAATCCGGCGTGCGGAACGTATCTTGGTAGGTTTGCTTCTTCAGACCCCGGTCATTATTAGCCGTCGAGTAGGACAGTAGCTCCACAATGACGTTGGGGTATTTGCCCCCCTCTTCCCAGACCATCCAGCTTTTGCGCGGTCGTTTTTCCGTATCCAGGACCACGAAGAAATCAGGACCCCGAAAATCCTCGGTCTTGAGTTTACGGGCACTGTAGTAAATGGTGATATTGCCAGCGGCAAAGTAGTCCGTGCGATCGCGCCAGAGCCAGTCCAGGCATTTGAGCAGCAGCAGGAGTTGTTGGAGATGCTGGTAACTTTCCAATTGCGGTTCATCACTATCGAGGTCAGTGGGTGGCAGGGTCACCCAGGGGGGCAAATCTCCCGTGTCACGGGTGGCCGTAGGGGCCGGGAGTTCGGTCATGGGTGTTGTGTCTGGCAGGGCAGCAGACATAGGGCATTTAGTTAGGAAGGATTTGCTCCAGTTTATCAAAAGGGGATTGGTGACACTGCAGGCACAGACCCAGTCGGCGGATTGCGCGATCGCGGTCCATAACCATTCCCGGACGGCGGCCAGGGAGTCGATCGCGGTGGGGTCTGGTCGCAGATCCTCTAGATCGGGGTCAAGCTCCAGACAGAGCAAGGTCTGGTTGGTGGCGATCGCCTGATTCAATTTTTGATAAAAATCCATCGGAGATTACTTGCCCTCCCCTGGGGTTATTCCCCATTAATGTATGCCCTAGGGGAATTGTCTATGTGGGCAGAGCCGCTACCCCGTCTTGTTAGGTTTGCCTCCCCCCCTTGGAGCCGCCCCCCAATCCCCCTAGGATAGAGGGCAGTTCTGTTTGCTATTCCTGTTGATAGGGTGGTCATTGGTTTATGAAAGCGCAGGTCTTCCGGGGCGTGAATCAACTGAGTTATGAAGAAGTTCCCACTCCAGCCATTGGGGCCGATGAGGTCCTGGTCCAGGTGCGGGTTGTGGGGCTGTGTCAGTCCGACATTAAAAAAATTTGCTATCCCCTCTATGAACCGCCGCGCATTTTTGGCCATGAAACGGCTGGCACGATCGCAGCAGTCGGGGAGAGTGTCCAGGATTGGCAGGTAGGCGATCGCGTCGTTGTGCTGCATCACATTCCCTGTATGTACTGTCGCTATTGCCTCAACGACAACTTCTCCATGTGTGAGGTCTACAAAACTATCACCACCACAGCAGGATTTATCCCTAGCGGGGGCGGCTTCGCCGAATATGTCAAAGTTCCTGGCCATATTGTGCGCCACGGGGGCCTCATCCGAATTCCCGATCACGTGAGCTTTGCCCAAGCCAGTTTTGTCGAACCGACCAACTGTTGTTTGAAGGCCGTGAAAAAGGCCCAGGTGACGCCCGGTCAAACGGTTTTAGTCACTGGGGCCGGGCCGATCGGCCTGATGTTTATTATGCTGGTGCGGTATTTTGGCGCACGGGCGATCGCCACCGACCTCTTACCCAGTCGCATCAATAAAGCCTTACAAGTGGGGGCAGAGGCTGCCTTTGATGCCCGGAGTCCCCAGTTGGTTGAGAACATTTATGCCCTCACCGATGGCCTCGGCGTCGATACAACCCTGTTGGCAGTTCCCAGCGATAAGGCGTTTTTCCAAGCCCTCGACTGTACTCGCAAAGGGGGCAAAATTCTCTTCTTCGCCGAGTTTCCTGATGAGGTAGAAATTCCCCTTAATCCCAACATTCTCTACCGACGCGAGATTGACCTGATGGGGAGTTACAGTTCCTCCTACCGCGTGCAGGCATTAGCCGCAGAGTTGGTCTTTAACCAACGGATTGATGTCGATGCCCTGATCAGCGATCGCTATCCCCTCCGCGATCTGCCAAAGGCTGTGGAACAAGCCTGTAACCCCACACCTGAAACCTACAAGATTTTGATTGAACCCTAGCCCCGTAGGCTGTCATGGGTCGAATTCATGCCGTCTTGACAAACTCAACACATGACAGCCAGCGGTTGGGCCTGCAACAGGCTTTGGAAGAGGACCAAGCCATCAGTGCCTCCTAGCTGAGCATCGGCAGCCCGTTCCGGGTGGGGCATCATGCCCAAGACATTGCCCTGGCGATTGCAAATCCCGGCAATATTGTGGCGAGATCCGTTGGGGTTACTTGCGGCGGTGATGTCGCCCGTGGCGGTGCAATAGCGGAACAGGATTTGTTGATGATCCTCCAAGTCCTTGAGTTCATCAGCAGTGGCGTAGTAATGGCCCTCCCCGTGGGCGATCGGAAGCGTAATCACCGCATGGGGGGCATAACCCTGGGTCCAAACGCGATGGCCCCCTTCCACCCGCAGGTAAACCCGATCGCAGATAAAATGCAGATCCCGATTCCGGGTCAAGGCACCGGGTAACAGACCCACTTCAGTCAAAATCTGAAAACCATTACAAATCCCTAACACCCAGCCTCCGCGCTGGGCAAATTCAATAACTGAACGCATCACGGGCGAAAAACGGGCGATCGCACCACAGCGCAGATAATCCCCGTAGCTAAACCCGCCAGGAATCACCACCACATCTAACCCACTTAGGTCCGTTTCTTCATGCCAGATCAGACGGGTCGGTTGCTGCAATAGCCCTTGCGTAACCCAGGTGACATCGCGATCGCAATTAGAACCCGGAAAGACCAATACCCCAAAGTTCATGGCTCACACTCCCCCGGCGGTGCCTACCGGTTGGCGGCTGTGTAGCTCAAACCGATAGTTTTCGATCACGGGATTGGCCAGGAGTTGATCGCACATGCGATCGAGATCCTGTTGCGCCTGCTCCAGGCTCTCGGCTTCCAGGGTCAGTTCAATATATTTACCAATGCGTACCCCCGTAACACCGGTATAGCCCAGATGATGTAGACCCGACTGCACCGCTGTTCCCGCCGGATCAAGGACGGACGGACGTAGGGTGACATAGATTTGGGCCTGATAGGTTTGGGCGCTCACAAGTTTCCCCCTCAGCGGCAGTGCTTCCCTATTCTAGGACGCCGGCAGGGTTCTCGGACACAGGGGACTCACCTGATCGACTGATCAAACTCACAGCGCCCTGACCCCTACCCCTCTTCCAGAGCGGGCAAGGTGCTCATCTAGCTAGGTTTTGCGGTTAAAGTTCCTTCGCCCCTTGTGGGAGAAGGGATTTAGGGATGAGGGGAAAAGATGGGTCAGGTAACCTGGAGGATTTATCCAACCCTTAACACCGTGGGATGCTGGCAAAGTGTTGTGGCTGGATGGGGCAACCCCTAGGAGGCTGTCTGCCGCAGGACACTCAGAAGCACCCCAACCGAATTGAGGTGGGGGAAGCTCTCTAGTTGGGCGGGGTCCTGTAGGGCCATGACGCCAATTAATTGGTTGTAGGCGGTGATACCCTGATTGACCTCCGCGATCGTCACCCGCCGCTCCGGAGCGACTAGGCCAGTTACCGCTGTTGTGAGTTGGTCCGCCGCCGCAATCACCGTTTCCCGGTCCTCCCAAGTGGGTTGAGCAGTGGGCGCATTGGCAAGGGCCACGGGGGTGACCAGTTGTTGGGCAAAGTTAGTCGGAACAGTACCCGTAAACAGGGCCGCAACTTCCGGCGTAATCATCGGCACGGACGAGCGGGCCGCCTGCCGCACTAAGCCATTCACCACATCCTGGGCCGTGACCACATTACCAGACGAAGCACTACCCGTCCGAAATCCCTCGGTGGGGGTTAGGCCGAACCCCTGCACCTGACCATTGGCATCCACGCGTTGAGGGCCTTGCGCGCCAAAGAAAAACGTACGGCTAAAGGGGGCACGATCGGGCTGGATCAGGTTATTGATATTCTCGTTAATGCCCTGCTGACGTGGGGTGGGGGTAGGACCAAAGCCGGGAGTATTGTTGAGGATGCCGCCCCGATTGATGATATTGGAAATGCCGATACCAGCAGAGTCGATCGGCACTTTGGCCGATCCTGCCTGGGCCGGGGCTGCTAGACCCGCGATCGCGGCACTACCCAGCAGAGCAATCCCTAACCGATAACCAAGCTGTGTTTGCCATTTCATGTCCGGCTCTCCCTACTGATTGGATAGACTAACTGTCGCTGCCCACAGGCAATTCAAACCGTATTCACTTAAACCGTATTCACTTAAACTGTATTCACTTAAACCGTGAAGGTTAGGGTCCCCCCGCTCAGATTACCCGTATTCTGATTCACTACGCCCCCGTTGACAAAGACATCATTGCTACCGGGTGCGATCAGACTGGCCAAGGTGGCATCTTCTACCACAATTGTATTCGTTACCGACCCTTGAATCGTAATCACCACACCCGTACCGGGAGTATCCGTTAAGCGGACGACATCCCCCCCCTGAAGGTTGTTAAAACGCAGGGTATCCCCGGCGTTGGGACCCGTAGCAAAGCCCCGAATCACATCCTGGCCCCCATAGCCTCCCTCGGTGACCCACCGGCCTGCCACTTGCTTGCGGACGGCAGCTTGGAATAGATAGGTGTCATCCCCAGTGCCGCCAATCATCAGTTGGTTGCCAAAGCCCCCGACCAAGGTATCATTGCCATCGTTTACACTAGGGGTCGTGGCCCCACCGCCGCCTACTAAGGTACTTTGACCTTCCGAGTAGATCACGTCGTCACCCAGATCCCCAAACATGAACTCACCGGAGAGGGGATCGGGAACGCCATACAGGGTATCATTGCCCTTGCCACCAAACATCAGGGTGCCGCCAAAACGGGAGCCAATCAGGATGTCGTCATCCCGATCGCCATAGAGGAAATCCAACCCGGCGTCATCACTGGCAATCAGGGTGTCATTCCCCTTCCCCCCATATAAACTGTCATTCCCGCTGCCCCGAATTAAATCATTATCCAGTCCGCCCAGCAGGCGATCGCGACCGGGACCCCCCTGCAAGGTATCATTCCCTGCCAAGCCGAAGGCATCATTACCGGAACCATCCACAGGATTAAAACGGGCTGCTTGCAGGCTGTCCGGGCCGGCAGTGCCAAAAATCTGCTCCATTGCTTCACTCCACCACCTAAGGTTTACAAACTATCTACAACCTGTTTACAAAATGCTTGTGAGGTTTCGCATGGGGTACGACATCCCCTCGATTAGCGAAAGTTAAACCCCAAACTGCCGCTGACGGCATAACGGGTACCAAACCCGGTGCTGTTAGCCACATCGATCGCGGTTCCAGAGAGGAAGAGAGGAATACTGCGGAAGGGCACATAGGAAACCCCTAGATTGAGGCTGGAGCCAGACCATTCCGTAATGACCGCGGCATTGGGTGCCACCTGGAGGCCCACACTCCCAAAAACACCCACACTGTCCTTGCCCTCAATCTGATCCTGAATGGTCCGGAAGCGGCCACCCCCCACCCCGGCGGACAGCCCTAGCAACAGGGGGTTACTGGGATGGTTGGGTTGGAGGGGAATGACTGTACTGAGCACGCCGTAGACGGAGGAGTCGGTTCCCCCAGCTTCTGGGCCGTAGTTAATCGCGTTTTCCCACCCTCCGGCGATCGACGTTTGTTTACCCAGGCGGCGGTGTACCTTGAAGTCGAAGCTGCCATTGCCAGCAAATCGGGAAGGGGTGAGGGAAATGATGTTGTAGGTGGTCTCCAGCCCCAGGAATTTACCCGCATCGCCCAAGCCAAAGCCGATCGCGGCGGACCCTCCCGTTTTACCACTATCCGATCGCGCCACGGCTCCTGGCCCCAGGACCGATAGCCCTACCTCCCGGTTGACGATCGCAGCCCCCATAAACACATCACCCTGATTGGCCCCAAACCCGGATGGGGTAAGGGCGTTGAAGCTGGGGTAGTAACGGGGACGACGCTGCTGCGGGGTCTGTGCCGGGATCGGGTCGATATAGAGGGGTGCCCATTGGGCCTGGGCTTGCAGGGCTTCATCCAGGGGGGTCGGTTCTCCCCGCCGTTGAATCCGTACCTCGGGCCCCGCAGTCCGGGCGGTGGTCAGGTCCGGGGCAGGGGTAAGGGCATCGGGGTTAACGGGGCGATCAAACCAGGGTTGTCGGGTATCTGACAGGTCGAGCGGCGGCGTCGATCGGGGCGGGGCTGAACTCGGCGGTGTGGGCGTCAGGGTGACCGGGGCTGGACGCGGTATCTCCGCCTGGGGTAACACATCGGGGACTGGAGCCGGAGCCATCGCCAACGAGGATCTCGCCAAGGAACGAGTCGTCGATCGCGGCGACGGGCGTGAGGGTAGGGGAGTTGATTGACTGGGCACGAGGCTCAACCCTGGGTCTAACTGGCGTGGACTGGGCGTTTGCCGCTGTGCCGCAGACTGGGCCGTTTGGCGAATCTGGGCCTCCTGATAGAGTAATTGGCGGGCCGCGATGGCGGCTAACAGGGTTGCTGTGATCGCCACCACATAGCCGATCGGCTCAAAACGCTTCATTGCACCATACCCTCTCACATCACCATAGGATTGTCATCGTGCCAGTGGGTTGGGTTACGGAACTGTAGTGCAACCGGCGGTTAACCCAAATCCCTGGTAGTTGGCCCCTGTTACCACCCTAGCAGATTACTCAGCAGGTGCGTTCCCTTCCGAAAAGATTATTTAGGGTGCTTGCTATTAACCGGCGTTCGGCCACTGCGCCCTAGTGACTCAAGCATTTGCGTTGTGTCTTCACCGAAGCATCGCCAGAGAGTGCCCTCAAATTGCTCCCAAGGTGGCGCTGAGGGCACCGCAGTCTTGACACCTGGGTAGGCCCTCCTCCTAGGCGCTATACTGGATGCAGTACTCTAGTACTGGTGCAGATCATGGGACTGGCAATTGGCGATCGGGTCATGATCCATTGTCCCGGCAGTCAGCGCCACGGCAAAACGGGGACCGTCCAGAAATTCAAGATCCTCCGTAGTTCCGATGGGCAAACCTTACCCCTAGCGGATGTGCAGGTGGTGGGTGAGATCGGTCTGTTCGAGGCGCAACTGGGTTGGTTACACCGGCTCCCTGCGGGGTCAGGCTCAGACGCTGCTCCGGCGCAGGCACTAGGCGATCGCCGCCTTCAGGCGTTGGCAAAAGTCGGCGATCGCGCTTAGTCCCTCTGCGGGGGTCCCCGTGGCCAACCGTTGGACAAAGGCACTGCCCACAATCACCGCATCCGCCCCCCAATCGCGGACCTGTTTGGCGTGCTCCGGTTGGGAAATGCCGAAGCCGACGCCGATCGGTTTGTCGGTGGTTTGGCGGAGGGTTTGGATTAAATCCTTGACGTGGGTTTGCAGACCCGATCGCATCCCCGTAACCCCGGTCACGCTGACCAGATAAATAAACCCGTGGGATTTAGCGACGATCGTTTGAATCCGGCTGAGGGGACTAGTAGGTGCAACGAGCAGAACAATCTCTAAACCCAAGGTTTCGGCGACTGGCAGCAGGGGTTCCGCCTCTTCCACGGGCAAGTCAGGAATCACGAGACCGGCGACCCCTGCTTGGGCCACCTGGGTTAAAAAGGCTTCAATGCCCCGGTGCAGGATGGGGTTGTAGTAGGTAAAGAGCACGATCGGTGCGGTCAGGGTTGGCTGGACTGATCGCACCATCGCTAGAACTTGATCGAGGCGTGTTCCTCGCTGTAGGGCACGCGTTGCCGCCGCCTGGATAACCGGCCCGTCAGCTAACGGGTCTGAGTAGGGAACGCCCAGTTCGATGATATCGGCCCCGTGGCGATCGAGCCGTTGGAGGGCTTGGGCGGTGGTGTCGAGATCCGGGTCCCCAGCGGTAATGAAGGGGATGAGGGCACACTGGTGTTGTTGCCGTAGGGTGGCAAACCGTTGGGAAATAGCGGTCATGGTACGGTGCGATCGGGAGGCCGGTTTAGATTTTAGATGAGCGTTTAGAGTTGGCAAGAAAGGCGGTTAGGGGGTTTCTTCGGTTTGTTCTTCAGCCTGCAATTGAGCCTCTAGGGCCGCTAGCTCTTCGGGAGTCAGTTCTTCTAGGCGCTTTTGCAGAACAGCCGTTTCGTAATCTTTGAGTTGCTGATTATAGGTCATTTGCCGGGTGAATACCCGAAAGAGATAGGTGGCTAACCAGCCCAATAGACCTACGACGAGGGCCGCTTGGGTCCATATCCCCGCCTGGATGCTGTCGAAACCCACCGCTTGCAGGAGCAGGTAGAGGAGACCTCCGCCCACAAAAATCCCGAAGGCAATCCCGATCGCGTCAATTCGTCGCATCAATTCGTCCCAAAGGCAGTTGGACTAAGCGCCAATTTCCCGGCGGGCAGGGCGCAGGTTGACAAAGGGACTCAGCAGGAGCAGCCCTGGGAAGCAGAGAAACACCAGGAAGTACATCAAAACCCGCTCGATCGAACCGGCGACATACCAGCGCCCCTTCAGGTAGATCATGGTCAGGGCTGGCAGCACAATCAGATAGAAACCGCCGATCGCGGCGTAGAGAATGAGGGCGATGATCGCTTCACTCATAGCATCCCAAGGAGTTACGTCTCTCGTATTCTACCGAGAATAGATGACGGGTTGACGGCCATCCCCAGAATTCCTGAAGATAGGAAATTTATTCATAAGCCCTTTAAACAGGGCGATCGCTCCTCCCTGACGCAGTAACCGCTCACCCCCGATCACCCCAATGACTACACACACCACCGGGCAGGTATTGATTGTTGGGGCTGGCCCCGGCAGTCTGGATTATTTGACCTTGCAAGCGTACCACTGCCTCCAGCAGGCTGAGGTCCTGATCTACGATGCCCTGAGTGATCCCCGTTTGCTGGACTGGGTACCGACAAACTGTGAGGCCATTGCGGTGGGCAAGCGGGGGGGCCAACCGTCGATCGCTCAATCTGAAATCAATCAATTGCTGGTAACCCACTGCCAACGCGGTAGAACCGTGGTGCGGTTAAAGGGAGGCGACCCGTTTATCTTTGGGCGCGGTCGGGAAGAAATGCAAGCGTTGCAGGAGGCCGGTTGCCCGTTTGCAGTGATCCCCGGTCTCTCCTCGGCTCTGGTTGCCCCTCTGCTGGCAGGCATCCCCCTGACGGATGCGGTCCTGAGTCAAAGTTTTGCGGTGGCAACGGCCCATGATCTCAGCCGTTTGAACTGGTCTGCCCTAGCGGCGATCGAAACCCTGGTCTTCCTGATGGGGGGGCGGCATCTCGCGGCGATCGTCGAAGCACTGCAACACCAGGGGCGATCGCCAACAACCCCGATCGCTTTAATCCGCTGGGCTGGACGACCAGAGCAACAGGTTTGGGTGGGCACGCTAGCCAATATTGTTGACCAAACCCAGGGGCAGGCCCTCGCACCCGTGGTGATCGTGATCGGCGAGGTAGTCCGTTGGCATGATTATTTCGCGCCTGCCTCAATTGCGCCTGTCTCAGCTTCCCCGACGGCGATCGCGCCTATGGTCAACTCCGTGGCAAGATGGGACAAGCCGGTTCCTAACTTTTCCCGGTTCTCTTCTGAAGACGCGACGCAAACGGCAAGGCTAGCTGCGGTGACCCCATCTCCTCTCCCCCTGAGCAATACCACGATCCTGGTGACGCGATCGGCGAATCAGTCGCGTGACTTTACTGCTCTCTTGCAAGCAGCGGGAGCAACGGTGCTGGAAATGCCGACGCTGGTGATTAAACCGCCGTCGAGTTGGGCGGCGCTGGATGCGGCGATCGCCCAGTTGAACACGTTTGATTGGTTAATCTTGACCTCGGCCAATGGCGTGGAGGCTTTTTTTGAACGGTTAGCGGTGGCCCAGCAGGATGCCCGTGCCCTGGCGGGGATAAAACTGGCGGTGGTGGGTAAGAAAACCGCCCGTACTCTGCAAGGCTATGGTCTGCAACCTGACTTTGTGCCACCGGAATTTGTAGCCGACGCCCTGGTAAGCCATTTCCCGGAGTCGGTTACGGGGCAGCGGTTGCTTTTCCCTAGGGTGGAAAGTGGCGGTCGGGATGTGTTGGTCAAAGAACTGACCCAGGTGGGGGCGATCGTGACGGAGGTGGCTGCCTACGAATCGGGTTGCCCCGATCAAGTAGACCCTGCCATCCTGGCAGCCCTCAACAACGGTGGCATTGACGTGATTACCTTCGCCAGTTCTAAAACTGTTAAGCATTTTGCCCAATTAGTCGGCCTAGAGCGCACACCACCAACGGTCACGCCAAACACTTGGTTAGCTCAGGTGGCGATCGCCGCGATCGGTCCCCAAACGTCCCACACCTGTGAACAGGTGCTGGGTCGGGTGGACATTGAAGCCCGTGAATATACCCTGGAGGGTCTCGTGCAGGCGATTCTCCGGTGGAGGCATGACGCCGACGGGGACTGACTCAAAGCTGGCGCATGGCTTTAGCTAATGGACTTGGAACTCAATTACGTTTTTCTTGAGGGTGATTTGATACTGGTTGAGGAAATCTTGTCCCAACAGGCCCATATCCTCGTCCGAGGCCACGATCGCAACCGTGAGATTTTTCATCACCCGCCCGTTGACGGCGATCGCGGACACCTGCCCCATCGGTAACTCCACCAACTCACCACTGGCCACGCGAAAGGTTTTTGCTCCTGTTGGTTGGACCTGGAGCACTTCGGCCATTGTCTGAGTAATGGTAGTGATACTAGCTCCCGTATCCACCAACATTTCAAAGGTCTGACGGTGGTTGAAGGTCACATCAATCACGGGGCTTTGGCCCTGACGGCGCTTAATCGGTGCCCGAAAAAAACGTGGTTGGGTGGTCGCTGCGGCCACCCGCCAGCCTAACAACAGACCACTCAACGCCAGCACAATTTCCAAGATCCCCAAGCTGACCTCCTGCGCCAGGATGACCGACTCGGCCCATCACTCTGCCTGAGGCGCATCCGGATCAAACTTGCTGGCATGATCCCGCAGCAAGATACTCAACTGTCCAGCTACCGCTTTCGTCCCGACAACTTCTTTCAGCTTGGAAGGACCGCCTGGTGCTTCCGGTTTTTGTAGATAGGCTGAGATCGCTTCCCGTACCTGTTCAGTAATGAGGGTTTGCAGGTCTTCCTGTGCCCGTTGGCGCTGATAGGTAGCTCCGCCTTCGGTTGTGGCATAGAGGGGCGGCAGACGATTCAGGGCATAGGCCGCAATATCCGCCAGATCGAGGGTCTGCTCCGTTGTGGACTCGACTTCCGCTACCCGTGAAATTGCCTCCGCCAGCACTAACTCTTCCATGACGTTAATAAACTGTTTTCGGGGAACTGCCACCACTTCCCCCGTAAGCAAGGCACCCATGAGTCGATCGAGGGCCATGTATTCTTCGATCGATAACTCGGCTGCTGTATCGCAAATGCGCCCGACCTCAGCTTCCATTGTTGGGGTTAGGTACCCATCACGCAGGGCTTGCTCCACAATTTTCTCAATGCTACTCATATCCCTCTGTTCTTTAATTGTCCCTATGGGTATCCCGTTTCGGTTCCGTCATCTCGGTATCCCAACTGTTTTCCAGTCTTACCGACGAAGGCCCATCTGCCAAGGGTCGCTAATTACTCCATTCCTTGGTAACGCCAGGGAACCGGATCAACGGCCTCTCCATGAACATACAGCCCCCAGTGCAAATGGGGACCCGTAGCAACACCAGTTGATCCCACTGTCCCAATGACTTGCCCCGCCTGCACCATGTCACCTTCACGGACATTAATGCTGTTCAGATGGATAAGAATGCTACTGACGCCCTGGCCATGATCAATCCCGACTGTGTTGCCATGAATCAGAAACCCCTGGGATTCCCGCCCCACTAAGGCGACCCGTCCAGCCGCTGGGGCAACCACCGGCGATCCGGTTTCGGCTCCATAGTCTACCCCCCGGTGGTAGTAATCCTGGGCAAATTCGCCATTGTAATAGCGGCGCACGCCGTAAACGGTGGTCACCTCCGCATTACTGGGCCGGAGGAAGGGACCCGACCAAAATTTTTGGGGACTGACAATCTGCTTGAAAGCGTCCACGCGATCGAACTCGCGATCCGTACCTTCGAGATCATCTTTGCCAGGGGGAAGCCAAATTCGTTGGGTGGGGAAATCACGGCGGGCAAGGGCCACATTAACGGTTTGTGACTGGCCATCCACAGACACGACTAGGGGCAGGGTACCCGGTCGATCGAGGGGGGTAGTGGGTACAAAGGCACGGTAGCGATTGGGGGCGATCGCAAAGGCGGGATATCGTTTATTCCCGACTTGAACTGTTGGCTGCCCACTAACAGGCGTTGACATCTGGATGAGGACAGATAGCGTATCCCCTAGGGAGGGGGTGTTCGGGGTAACCTGCACCTGTAGGGCTTGGGCGGCTGAGCTAGTGGTGATCAGACCAGCCGCCACGGTCATCCCAACGAGGGAGGGGAGCAGGGGTAAAGGAGCCAGGGAGATCACACTCAACAGGCAGGCGAGGCCCGATCGCCAGGGGGGGCCACTTGTGGGAGATGACACAGGATCGGGACTAGGAGGGGAAACCGTCATGGGCGTCATTGGCAATAAACCGGCAATGTCTGGGGGACTGAGCAGCGAAAGATTGCCCCCTATTCTAGCGGTTTCCTGGTGACCGTCATCTTGCCCTTCGCCGAACAATAATGAACAATAATATCTATCAAAAATATCTATCAAAATAAACAAGAGACTTCTGGTAGCCAATTTTCAGCATTGCTCGTATCCTCGCAGTATGGTGTTATGGGCTAGCGAGGATGCATCAGGAAATGCGATCTGACTGACGAAATGCCCCGGCGACAACCTACCCCAATTTAATCAGCGAAAAAGCGCCCCCCGC
>CAZHXN010000010.1:0-65541 GCA_964536415.1 uncultured bacterium | reverse complement strand
CGTATGGCCGGTGATCAGATAACCATTGGGGACAAGGCTCGAGTAGAATTTCTGTAAAACCCGACGAATAGTCTCTGCATCAAAATAGATAAAGACATTGCGACAGAGAATGAGGTCGAAATCATACAGCCCTAAATGGGGACTGGGGAAGGGATCTTGCACTAAATTGCCATAGCGAAAGGTCACCATGTGTCGGATTTCCGGCAGGATTTCCCAGCCGTCACGGTGGGGACGGAAGTAGGTTTGCCGCAGGTGCATCTCGGTATGCCGGAAGGACCAATCACTGTAGATCCCCCGCTGGGCCGTAGTCAGGGTGTTCTGGTTAATATCGGTACCCAGGATCACGATGTGCCAGTCATGCCAGTCGGCGATCGTTTCGCGCAGTAGGATGGCCAGGGAATAGGCTTCTTCACCCGTGGAGCAACCGGCGCTCCAGATGCGGAGGGGGAGGGTAGGCGCGGCTTCGCCCCGGTGTCGAGTGCCTTGCGAGCGTTTGCGATCGATCAACTCGGGTAGGATCGTTTCCCGTAGCAATGAGAATTGTCCCTGATCCCGGAAAAAGTAGCTTTCGGTGGTGGTCAGCAGGCTTAGCAGTTCGCGCCACTCTGGATAGCCCGTATTCTTACGATGCTCATACAACAGATGGTAGTAGGCTTCTGGCGTCAGCTTACCCACCGTCTTTAATCGCTTTTGCAGCTTTTGTACAAACAGAGCGCGGTCCTGGGGACGAATCTGTAAGCCCGTGGTTTCGCCAATCAGGGAGACAAATTGTTGGATCAACACATCACGCATGGAAAACCACAAGCCTTCTTCAAAAACAGGGGTGAGGCGCGAGGCGGGCGATTTGGCGATGGGTCCGATCGGGTTCCCCCGGCCAACAATGGGTGCGATCGGTTCGGCTACTCATGCAACGATGCTTTACTAATCAATTTAACGTGTCGCTGAGGATTCCCGCCCCCGGACCGTGAATGGCCCCCCCGTCACCGATCGCAGGGGTGAGCATCGCCTATCTCTTCAATCGGGTCAACGCAGCCTCTACCCGGGAAAACCGCTATTGGCAGATGTTGGCAGATATTGGCAGATTCGGAGCCTTACCACAAGGGGGAATACCGCAACCCTGCCCCCGGCTTCCCGCTGGTGGCTGGGGCAGGGTCCATTGCTGAGCCGCCAACATACCTACGCGGATGTTATCCCAAAGGCTGCTTGTTATGATTAGCCCAAACCGTGGCTGCTCGATTTTACTCGACGTCCTTCTGACACCTCGATTGAAATTGCGGTAATCGGTTGTTACCGCCTCCCAGACATCGCTCTATGTATGCTGTTATTTCTCCAGAAAAAATCCATCTCCCCCCGGTAGTTATGATGCGTATGCTCGGTACCTGGCAAGACTACTGTGCCCTGCGCAATAGTCGGGGGATAGCTCCATAGTTCTGCAAACTGCTGCCACCCAAGGGACCGGCGTTGCCCTCCGACACCTACGCCACCAGTGGATGCATTCGCCTCTCCAGCAGCCCATAGCCTACCTGAGGTATAGTCTAAGTACTGTCAGTCCAAGGGTTCGTCCACAGGCCCAGTTAGCACTCATTAGGAACCTTGCCCATGCCGAAAGCCATTTGGAACGGTGCCGTTCTTGCCGAAAGCGATCGCTGCGAACAGGTTGAAGGAAACTATTACTTTCCCCCCGATGCCATTCGCCCCGAATATTTCCAACCCAGCGACACCCACACCACCTGTGGTTGGAAAGGCGTTGCGAGCTACTACACGCTGGTGGTCGAGGGGCAAGAAAATGTGGATGCGGCCTGGTACTATCCTGAACCGAAGGAAGCGGCCAAAAATATTCAAGGCTATATCGCCTTTTGGCGTGGCGTAAAAGTTGAGCCATAGGGCTTGGCCCTCGATGGGTTTGCGTGAAGCGATCGCCTTACCGAACACTCTGTTAGTGAGTTGCTGCCATGCCCGCCCGTTCGCCTGACGCTGCTATCCCCGCTGCCCTCTACGTTGACCAGGTAGCCCAAGCGCTGAACCTGCCCCTCCAGCCGGAACACCGACCGGGGGTGGTTGAAAATGTTGAGCGGATGGGCGCGATCGCCCAACTGGTTCTGGAATTCCCGTTACCCGCGACGGTAGACCCTGCCCCCGTGTTTCAACCATGACCCCAGCCAACCGCCCGTTGGACTTAACACAAGCGGATGCAGTGGCGGTGGCGACCGCCGTGCGATCGCGCCAGGTGCGTGCTGAGACGATCGTGACGGCCACCTTAGACCGCATTCGGACACTGGACCCCGATCTCAATTGCTTCACGACCCACCTGCCAGAAACCGCCCTAGCAGATGCGATCGCCCTGGATCAGCGGTTAGCCGCCGGGGAAGATCCCGGCCCCTTGGCGGGGGTCCCCTTTGCGGTCAAAGACTTGTTCGCGATCGCAGGGGTAACGACCCTGGCGGGATCAAAAATTAACGCGGAACAGCCCCCTGGGACCCAGGATGCGACGGCAGTGGCACGGCTCAGGCAGGCAGGGGCCATCCTCGTGGGTGCCCTGAATATGGATGAATACGCCTATGGGTTTGTGACGGAAAATGCCCACTATGGGCCGACCCGGAATCCCCATGATCGTCACCGCATTGCTGGGGGGTCATCAGGCGGCTCAGCAGCAGCGGTGGCGGCGGGGTTAGTCCCCCTAAGTCTGGGGTCCGACACTAATGGCTCAATTCGGGTTCCCGCCGCCCTGTGTGGAATATGGGGTCTCAAACCCACCTATGGCCGGTTATCACGGGCAGGTGCCTTCCCGTTTTGTCATAGTTTTGATCATATTGGCCCCTTTGCCCGATCGGTGCGGGATCTGGCAGTGGGGTTTGATTGTCTTCAAGGACCGGACGCAGCGGACCCGGTCTGTACATCCCGCCCCGCAGAGCCATGTCTGCCCCAATTGTCCCTGGGGATAGCGGGCCTCCGCATTGCCGTCGCCGCCGGGTATTTTCAGGAGAAGGCAGAGGCCGAGGTCTTAGCTGCCGTTGCGCAGGTTGCCCATGCCCTAGGGGCAACCCGATCGGTCACCCTTCCCGAAACACACCGGGCTAGGGCTGCTGCCTACCTAATCACGGCCACCGAAGGTGCTAATTTACACCGGGAGAACCTGCGGCAACGGCCCCAGGACTTTGATCCAGCGACCCGCGATCGGTTTCTGGCCGGTTTGCTGATGCCTGGGGATTGGTACCTACAAGCGCAACGGTTTCGCCAGTGGTATCGCGATCAGGTACGGGAATTATTTCAAACCGTGGACCTCATCCTCGCCCCCACAACCCCTTGCCCTGCCCCCCTGATTGGGCAGACCATAATGGTGCTCGACGGCGAAGCCATGCCCGTGCGGCCTAACCTGGGGCTATTTACCCAACCCCTATCCTTTATTGGCCTACCCATTATTTCGGTACCGATCATCCAACCCGGCCAACTTCCCGTCGGGGTGCAAATGATTGCGGCTCCCTACCAGGAGGGGGTGCTCTTCCGCGCAGCGGCCTATCTCGAAACGGTGGGCTTAGTGCCCACCCCGATCCCGTTTGCGTAGCCTCTCCGCAGGAGGATTGCCGCTGCTCCGGTTGCTTAAGAGACTGCTTAAGAGGCGAGGGCGACCTCAACCATTTGCTGGAGTTCCCCCTTTTGATAGAGTTCAATCAGGATGTCGGACCCCCCAACAAACTCGCCGTTGATATAGACCTGGGGGATAGTTGGCCAGTTGGAATATTCCTTGATACCCTGACGGATATCCGGATCGGCTAACACATCGATCGTTTCAAAGGGGACCCCCAGCACATTGAGGATCTGCACCACATTATTCGAGAACCCACACTGGGGCATCAATTTGGTCCCTTTCATGAAGACCATAATCTTGTTTTGCTGGACGAGATCGTCGATCCGTTGTTTGAGTTCTGGCGTCATAGTCCTTGTGGGTGTGTTTGCGTTACCCAAAATTCTAAACCGACTCACCCCTGTGTAACTAATTGTTTACGTTAAACTCAACCGACCTGGAGTCCGTTCAGGGTATGACGGAGGGTATAGCGTCTACGGACCCTGTGGAAACTCCCTAGGTGCTCCCCCGCGCCGCTGCCCAGGTTTCGGGGGTGTAGGTTTTCAGGGCCAGGGCATGAATCGCTTCACTAGACATGGCCTGCTGAAGCGCACCATAGACCATCTGGTGTTGCTGCACTAAACTTTTACCGGCAAATTGACTTGACACGACCGTCACTTGGTAGTGATCACCGCCGCCGGTCAAATCCTGTACCGATACCTCGGCATCTGGCAGAGTGGTCTGGATCATGGTGGTAACATCCTGGGGGGTAACCATGCGCTGCTCTCCTAAATCTCTTTTAACTCAATCTTTTGTCTACGACTTGTCTGGGCTGTATCCTAATCGTGCCGAGTGACGGCGCTTACGGACTGAAGGCAGGATGCCGTCGCGATCGCCGCTACTGGCCGGAACGCGGGAAGGTGGTATCGGCAAACCCCAGTTCAAATAACTGTTGATAGGCGCGTTTACCCAAATCCCGCGTGGGCTGCTGACTGCCAATAATCTGCACTAACAGCGGCACCGCCAGTTCCGATTGGTTTTGGGCGCGGTGGACGATCGCCAGTTGATAGGTCGCTTCATCCCGCAGTTGGGCCGTATCCAAGGCCCGCTGACGGTTAGTACCGGCAATAGTATTGTCAATGCCGGTAAAGCTGGCTGCCAGATCTTGGTAGAAGTTGGACAACTGGTTATAAACCTGACGCGCTTCCTGAAGCTTGGTGATGGCAAGGCCGTAGTTTTGCGCCGCGATCGCACTGGTGGCTTCCGTCATCAGGCGTTGCCCCCCTTCCAAGCTTAAGAGGTTAACAGACTGAGGCTGGGGGCCGCTGGGAGCCGCCTCACCCTCAGCAGGACGGGGGAAGGGCTGATCGACAAAGCCGAGTTCAAACAACTGCTGATAGGCCCGTGTGCCTAAGTCACGGGTCGGCTGCTGGCTGCGAATAATCTGGATCAGGAGGGGGATCGCCAGTTCCGGTTGGTTTCGGGCACGGTGGACAAGCGCCAGTTGATAGGTGGCGTCATCCCGCAGTTGGGCCGTATCCAGTGCTTTTTGCCGTTGGCTCGCCGAAATGCGGTTATCAATCCCGGTGAAGCTGGCCGCGAGTTGCTGATAGAAGTTGGAAATCTGGTTGTAAACCTGACGGGCTTCTTGCAGTTTGGTCGTGGCGAGGCTGTAGTTCTGGGCGGCGATCGCGGTACTGGCCTCATTCACCAGCCGTCGTCCCCCTTCCAAGCTTAAGAGACTGCTGGCCTGAGCAAGCGGGCGTAATTCATTGGGGTTGGTGATCTCGGTCGCTGGTTCCAGTCCAGGGACATTGATTTCCTGGGCTTGTCCGGCTACGGCACCCAGGCAAAGGCAGGCTGCCGAAATCGGTAGCGACAACAAACTCAGGCGAGGCCAACGGTGAGCGGTGGTCATGGATTCGTGTTTTAGGGGCTAACGGATGGGAATCAGGACAAATTGTAAACCTTTTGTAAACCTTCGCATCCCTTCGTATCCTATCCTGCCAGGGTAGCAATATCTCCAGACGACGCGATCGGGTAATGGTGAGTTCCGATTTCAGGATGGCTGTTGCAGTTGTTTCAGGCGGTTACGGGCAGAGGTGAGTAGAAAGGTGGCTTCCTCGTAGGCGGTTGTGCCCGGTTTCACTTGTTCAAGGCCGGTAAGGCATCCAGATGACGCTGGGCCACCTGCACCTTTTGCTCACCCAGAGCTAGATCTTGAGGGCTGGTGGCCCGATCGACGAGTTGTCTGTATCTACCCTGGGGAGCACCTCACTTTGCCTCATCGAAACCACCCCCTAGGGGTAACACCCTCCACTACCTAAATGCGATAATGTGCTATGGAGGCAACCGGCAGAAGCGACGAAAATCACACAAAATATTTTGAGGGGTGGCACCCCTCACCCCGATCGTGTAATAATGTGATATGTAAATGCACCCTGATGATTGGGGGAGTCACCGAGGTGGCTCTCCTTTTTTTAGGTTAGGGCTGTGGAATTTTTGTGGAGTGGAAAAGACAAGGCGAGCATTGCTGGACTTTGGGGAGCGCGATCGCCCTTCTGAGTAATGAAGGGGTGGGCCAGGGGTAGCTTGGGAGACTTGCTATAATAACGCAGCTTCATGTTGCTGGGGGGTCTGGTTGGTCAACAGGCACAACCGGCTCTAGAATTCCGCCTCAGCACAGGATGCGTCACCCCTCCCCAAAGGTTGACAGGACTATGGCAGAATGGCGGGAAATTTCCGGGGGCGTCACAGCTCCCAAAGGGTATCAGGCCGCAGGCATTACCGCAGGCTTGAAGCCATCCGGACAACCTGATTTGGCTCTGATTTTTTCGGAAAGTGAGGCGATCGCGGCGGGTGTCTTTACGACCTGCCAGGTCCGCGCCGCCTGTGTAGACTACTGTCGGCAACGTCTTCAAGCGAAGGCCAGTGCCCGTGCCATTCTCTGCAATGCCGGACAGGCCAATGCGGCAACGGGCAGCCAGGGCTGGAACGATGCGGTGGAAAGTGCCCAACTGCTGGCGGTGGCCCTACAGGTGCCGCCGGAGTCGGTACTGGTGGCCTCAACGGGGGTGATTGGTCAACGCATTAAGATGGATGCCCTCCGGGCGGGCATTCCCCAACTGGTGGCTGCCGCCTCGGCAACTGGCTCAGATGCCGCCGCCCGTGCCATTACCACCACGGATCTGGTGCCCAAGACGATCGCCCTAGAAACGACGATCGGCGATCGGCCCGTGCGGATCGGGGGGATTGCCAAGGGATCGGGGATGATTCACCCGAATATGGCCACCATGCTGTCCTTTATTACCTGTGATGCTGCCGTTGCCCCCCACCTGTGGCAGGAGATGTTGCGTCGGGCCGTCGATCGCAGCTTTAACCAGATCACCGTTGATGGGGATACCAGCACCAATGACACCGTACTAGCCCTGGCCAATGGCCAATCCCGTACCCCTGCTATTACCGATTGGGGGCCAGAGGCCACAACCCTAGAGAGGATGCTCACGGCGGTGTGTACCCATTTAGCCAGGGCGATCGCCCGTGATGGGGAGGGAGCCACCTGTTTGATTGAGGTTCAGGTGAGGGGCACCGATACGGAAGCGGCGGCTAACCAGATTGCCCGGACGATCGTGGGTTCTTCTCTGGTCAAATCGGCCATCTTTGGGCGCGACCCCAACTGGGGGCGGATCGCGGCAGCGGCGGGTCGTGCAGGGGTCCCCTTTGCCCAGGAACATCTGCGGGTACAATTGGGGGATTTCCTCATGATGGATCAGGGCCAACCCCTGCCCTACGATCGCGCAGCAGCCAGCCAATACCTGCGTCAGGCCGCAGCGGGAGCCTATTTGGTTGAGGATACCGTCCTCATTCAGGTCAGCGTGGGTAATGGTCCGGGTCAGGGGCGGGCCTGGGGCTGTGATCTCAGCTATGACTACGTGAAAATTAACGCTGAATATACGACCTGAGCGCTGCTGGCTGGCCGATATCCTTCCGGTCTGCTGTGCCCACACCTGGAGATTGGATTAAATCGCCGTCACACGAGCAACGCGCCATCATGACATCAACTGCTACGGAGACAATTGCTACACTAGAGGATGCTGTCGCGATCGCAGCCTTGGCCCACCGGGGGCAGCGCGATAAGGCCGGTGCCCCCTATCTGCTCCATCCTCTGCGGCTGCTGCTGCGGATGGACTCGGAACTGGTGATGATGGCCGCTGTCCTGCATGACGTGGTTGAGGATACGACCTGGACCCTTGAACAGTTACGCGAGGCCGGTTTCCCGGAGGCGGTGCTGGCGGCAGTTGACTGCCTAACCCGACGATCGCAGGAAAGCTACGACGCGTTTATCGATCGGGCCAGCCAGCACCCGATCGCGCGGCAAGTCAAGATCGCCGATCTGGAAGACAATATGAACCTTCAGCGGCTGGCCCACATCACCCCCAAGGATCTGGCGCGTCTGGAGAAATACCACCGAGCTTGGCGCAGGCTCACCAACCAGGAAATGCCCCCCTAGGGAGACTTAGCAGGCTTCCACAGGCTCGGTTGGGTCAAACTCCAGAGACTGCCCCAGGGGACGGGGATACGTCAGCGTTAAGAAACATCTAAAATCCGACGGGAAAACTGGGGTATGTGGCAAGATTGCTAGGTAGACTCAATTAACCCTCTCAAGCATTTGCAGGAAAACAACTATGGCTCTTCAACTCGGTGATGTTGTGCCCAACTTCACCCAAGCTTCTAACGTCGGCGATATTAACCTCTACGACTGGGCAGGCGATAGCTGGGTCGTTTTATTCTCCCACCCGGCAGACTATACCCCCGTTTGCACCACCGAATTGGGCGAAGTCGCCAAGTTGATGCCGGAATTCGAGAAGCGGAATGTCAAGGTTATCGCCCTCAGCGTCGATGATGTCGAGTCGCACAAGGGCTGGATTGGCGACATCAACGAAACCCAAAACGTCACGGTGAACTATCCCATCCTGGCTGATGCGGATAAGAAGGTTTCCGATCTGTATGGCATGATTCACCCCAATGCCGATGCCAAGCTGACGGTGCGGACGGTATTTGTGATTGATCCAGAGCGGAAGCTGCGGCTGACGATTACCTATCCCCCCAGCACGGGCCGTAACTTTGAGGAAATTCTGCGGGTGATTGATTCGCTGCAACTGACGGACAAGTACAGTGTGGCCACGCCCGTCAATTGGAAGGATGGCGAAGATGTGGTGGTGGCCCCATCGATCCCCACCGAGGAAGCCAAGCAGAAGTTCCCGAAGGGGGTCACGGAAATCAAGCCCTATCTGCGGATGACGCCCCAACCCAACAAGTAGGGTCTAACCCATTGCCCGTGGGCGATCGCCCAGCAACAATTAACCCACGACCGGGGCAGGTTTCACCGAACTATTTGTGTTGTCACAGGTTGTGCTGTCACAGGTAGGGTCAGTTAACCTGTCCCTTTGGGTTTGGATCAGGTTGGCCTAGGGGGCCATTGCCAGGAGGTCTATCGGCACAGCCTGCCCCTTCCCCGGCATCTTTTCCCTTCCCTTTGCCACGCTTACCCCTAATGGAGCCAACGGGCACGATACCCACGGGCGTCGATATGGCTGAGGGCGGGAAAGCGGGAATAGCGGCCAAGACCTCCCGGCCACCAGGGATCTAAGGCCCAGTACAGTTGGTTACCCGTTAGCCCTTCGCAGTAGAAATCGATCGCATCACCCACAATGTGCCGACTTTGGGAAGCCCCCCCTACCCTGGCATTAATTGCAGGGGGCCGGTACCAACTGGTGACGATAAAGGGGCGACCAATGCGATCGCGGGCCTGTTGGGCTAATTGGGCAATACGGATAATGGCATCAACGGTGGCCTGATCGGGGGGCATGCGGGTGCCGCCGTGGGTAGCCTCGGACCAGGTGAAGCTGCCATTAGGAATAATAGAGGCCGCCAATTGGATATTATTAGGCGTCCAGCGACTGGGCCGTGGTGGCAACGGGGCTGGCTGGGGCCTGGGCATCGCTTCGGGGCTATTACGGGATGCCTGGGCCATGCGCTTCAGATCCTCCACTAGGGAGGCGATCGCCTGCTCCCGTGTGGACAAGCCACGCCAGAGTTGGACCAGGCGCACGAGGGCGGCCCGTTGGCTGGTCGTTTCCTGGTATTCCGTGGGAATCCGGCGGATGAAGTCCAACAGTTGGCGATCGATCTGGGTGGCAACACCTGCCAACGTCTCGCGATCGGGGTTTTCCTGCTGGATCAGATCGGGATTTACCCCTAGGGCTTTCAGGGTTTCGGCGCGCGAACCCAACTGTTGCCAGAGCCGAAAGCCTTCTGTCAGGGCTTGTCGCTGGTGCCCCTGTCCCTGGTAATGCTGCGGGACACGCTGTACAAAGGCAATCAGGGCAGGGTCAATTTCCTGCAGATCGCTCTGGGGAGACACATCAGCAGCTAGGGACGCGATCGCCGCTTCCCGCGAGTCTAGTTGTCGCCACAGTTGAGCGAGCCGAATGAGGGCTTCGCGGTGGTAGGGTAAGCCCGTGTAATTACTGGCGATACGCTGGACAAATTGGAGGAGAGGGGCATCCAGATGAGACTCGTCTGTCCCTGTGGTTGCGGCATGATTGGGCGAAAGGGTGATTTCAAGGGCCGCGATCGCTGATTCACGGGTACTCAGGTTCCGCCAGATGCGCACCGCTTCCAGGAGGGCTTCCCGTTGGTGGCTCAGTCCCCGGTAGTGTTGGGGAATGCGCTCGGCCAAGGTCAAGAGCGCCGTATCCAGATAAGCCAGATTTTGCGGCAGTTGGGCATCGGAAAAATCCGTCGCCAGATCCTCAAGGTAGGCTTGGCGGAGGGCTTCAAAATTCGTGGTTTCTAACCGGGCGGAGACGGTATCCGTAGGCAGGGGAGCAAACCCCTGGGCGATCGCCCGCAGAAATGCATCGGTATAGCGCCCTTGCTGGGCATCCCACAGGTCTGTCCCTTGCCAGCCCCGCGACACCAGATTGTCGGTCAAACTGCGAATCGTATTGGCGGCAAATTGCACTTGTTCTGGCAGGGTATCCACCTGGCTGAGGGAAATCCGGTTAGCGGGAGAAATCCCCAGACCCCGTTCACCATCGGAGAGGCTGGGCTGGCGATGCACCGCATAGAGGGCCGCCAAGATGGGCTTGTGGATACCAACCCGCGCCGCCTCAATCATGTAAAGATTATTGCGATATTCCGCTGCCAGTCCCGCCATCATCTCCCCCCCTCATCCTCGCTACGATAGTAGCCCGAAATCTCAATTCCGTAAAAATCTTGCAGCAAGTAGGGAAAGTCCCTGATTCCATCCGATGCCAATTCCAAAAAAATAGCCCCCAACCAAAGGCGAGGGCGGTTTGCTTAAGGAGTGATGAGGTTAAGCTAATACAAATATACTATAGCCCATTGAGGATGTCAAACCTTTAGCCTGGAGCCACTTCGATAGGTAGTGGATTGCTCTCGAAATCTTGGTGCCTGGGTCCAACTCAGGCCAAAGCCTTTATTGATAAGCTTTAGAGGCTGCTTCCGCCCAAAAGGGGAAGTGAGTCGGTCGTTTTTTTGTATCCCAAAATACAGAACTCCCTTTGTAAAAATTGGTGGAATCTTCAGGTATTCAATCGCAAGCCGCTCCGTGCTTTGACTGGGGCAGGGGCAGTTTAGCTGCTGGAATGCATGCTGGGGTTGGGAGTGTTTCTGTACTTCCAGGTGAGGGGTTTGGCAACGATCGCTGTCCTGGATGTACCTGCATCTAAGCATCTGTCAACCCGTCTGGCAGTCTCCCGTCATGTCTTATACCAAGGTTTCCAATTCATTGAGGATTGCCCAGTGATGATGTTTACGCAAAAAAAACGGTTGAAGAGAAGAGGCAGGAAAGTCTCCTCTGGAGGAAGTCCGGCAACGGCTTTACCCGTTGGCTACAATCGGATGCAACAGTTTGTCAAGCAATTGTCCCCCTCTTGGCAAGCGTGTATTCCATTGGCAGCCATTATTATGCTGGTTTGGGGGGCCGCCGCCGTTGCCCAAGATGCGCCCCCCACGCCGGAAGAGATGCTGGCAACCTTAACCGTGGGGCTGGATACGGCCTGGGTGGTAATTGCGGCAATTCTGGTCATCTTCATGAATGCAGGTTTCTGCATGTTGGAAACTGGCTTCTGTCGCCAAAAGAATGCGGTCAACATTCTTTCTAAAAATTTGCTGGTCTTTGCCCTATCGACGATTGCATTCTGGGCGATCGGGTTTGGCTTGATGTTTGGGGATGGCAGTCCCTTTGTGGGGACGATAGGTTTCTTCTTACAAGGGGCAGACAACAGTCCGGCGACGGGGGATGCCTATGAAGGCATTTTTGGCTCCCTGAATTGGACGGGAGTTCCCTTAGCCGCTAAGTTCCTCTTCCAGGTTGCCTTTGCTGGAACAGCGGCTACGATCGTCTCCGGGGCGGTGGCCGAACGCATTAAGTTTGTGGACTTTATCATTTTTAGTCTGCTGTTGGTTGGGGTTTCTTACCCGATTACCGGCCACTGGATTTGGGGTGGTGGCTGGTTGGCCAATATGGGCTTTTGGGATTTTGCGGGTTCAACGGTGGTTCACTCCGTGGGGGGCTGGGCTGCGCTGATGGGGGCATTTTTCCTGGGACCCCGTTTGGGCAAGTTTGGTGAAAACGGTCAACCGATGGCGCTGCCCGGTCATAACCTGAGTATTGCAACTCTGGGGTGTTTGATTCTCTGGATCGGCTGGTTTGGGTTCAACCCTGGTTCGACGATGGCTGTTGGTGATGGTTCGGCGATCGCCCATATTGCCCTGACCACAAACCTGGCGGCGGCGGCGGGTGGTATTGCGGCAACCGTGACCTCCTGGGTTTTGAGTGGCAAGCCGGACCTGTCAATGATTATTAACGGGATTCTGGCCGGGTTGGTGGCGATTACTGCGCCCTGTGCCTGGGTCAACTATTTCCCGGCTATTATTATTGGCTTGGTGGGCGGCGTCCTGGTGGTCTTTTCTGTTTACTTTTTCGATCGCATCAAAATTGACGATCCTGTCGGTGCCGTTTCGGTTCACCTAGTCAATGGCTGTTGGGGGACCTTAGCCGTTGGTATTTTTGCCGATGCCAAGTTTGGGGGACCGGCTGCCAGCATCCAACAAGTTGGAATTCAACTGCTAGGGATTATCTCGGTTGGTGGCCTGACAGTCCTGCTCAGTTCTATCTTCTGGCTGGTGATCAAAGCATTGTTCGGCTTGCGCGTGACGCCGGAAGAAGAAGTCGAAGGTCTCGACATTGGCGAACACGGGATGGAAGCCTATACCGGTTTCCTGAAGGAAGCCAATGTAATGCCTGCAGGCACCACTTTCACTAGGGATGTGTCTGAGGGAGCAAGCCTATAGTTTAAACAGGCGATCGTGGCCTGAACAAGTGGGTAAAACCTACGGGCTAATCTGCGATCTGCGGGTTAGTTAGCCGAGGGGAAGTTGAGCGTTATTGACTCAGCTTCCCCTTAAATATTGCTCATGACTGGCACTACTTTCGGGTTGTTCAGAGTGAGCCGCATGGGTAGCGATCGAGGCCACAAATTTTTTGATCGATTTCACTGATTTGTACGGTTATACACCTTCTGCTTGAGAAGAGTGAAAGCATAATCAAGTAAACATTGACCTGCCCGTTGCTCCTAGCCTTTTCTTGTGAACTTAAACGCTAATGATGTCAGCTAAATCGAAGCCTGATCGCCCTATCTGTGCCTCCCGCCCAAACTCACCTTTTTACCCAGAAAGCTGGAAACAGCAGCGATCGTCACGTCGCCTCCCTTTCCTGGTAGTGGGCTGCGTTGGCCTTCTATTGTTGTTTTGGAATGTGGCTGCCGTTGCGGCGCAAACCCCGCCCTCGGATACGGCAGCCATGCTGACGGAACTCAGGGTTGCGATCGATACCCTCTGGGTGATGATAGCGGGGATGCTGGTCATTTTCATGAATGCAGGCTTTGCGATGCTGGAAACCGGATTTTGCCGCCAGAAGAATGCGGTGAATGTCCTGGCGAAGAACCTGATTGTTTTTGCCCTGTCCACGATCGCCTTTTGGGTGTGTGGGTTTGGCCTGATGTTTAGTAACAGCAATGGGCTGCTGGGGAGTGGCGGCTTTTTTCTAGCTGGGGCCGATAACAGTCCAGCGACAGGGGATGCCTATCAGGGCATTTTTAGCGCGCTCAACTGGGCGGGCGTTCCCCTCCTGGCTAAATTTTTCTTCCAACTTGCCTTTGCCGGTACGGCGGCAACGATCGTCTCCGGGGCGGTGGCGGAACGAATTAAGTTTAAGGTGTTTTTGATTTTTAGCTTTTTGCTAGTGGCGATCGCCTATCCCATCACAGGCCATTGGGTGTGGGGTGGGGGCTGGCTGGCACAGTTAGGATTTTATGACTTTGCCAGGTCAACCGTGGTCCACTCAGTCGGGGGCTGGGCCGCTTTAATCGGTGCCCTATCCCTGGGTCCCCGGCTGGGCAAATACCGGGAGGACGGTCAACCGAATGCCTTACCGGCTCACAACATGGCGATTTCGACCTTGGGCTGTTTGATCCTCTGGCTCGGATGGTTTGGCTTCAATCCTGGCTCGACGATGGCGGTGAGTTGGCACATTGCCCATATTGCCGTGACCACGAACACGGCTGCTGCTTTTGGCGGCATGGCTGCAACCCTCACGGCCTGGGTGGCGTTATAGCCCTAGCGATCGCGGCGATCAGTGCCGCTTTTTGGACGCTATTAAAATTTACCGTGGGTATTCGGGTCGCTACTGAGGAGGAACTCCAGGGCTTGGATGTGTATGAACATGGCGTGTATAAACATGGCATTGAAGCCTATTCTGGCTTTCTCAAGGAACCCAACACACCGCCTACGGGCACCTCGAAGCAATAGGCCCGCAGGGTAATCAGTTGAAGGGGTTGCGGTTTAATGGCCATCAATTAAAGTACACAGCCACACCTTGGCATTCCGCAGAGGTATTCAAATAATGTTACGTTGGCGAAAATTCGCCTAAACACCAGACATTTCTAAATATTGTGTGTACAATGGTGCCCGACTAAGTCATATCGAGTCGGTTTGGGCGCAAGCTAGGCTATTGGGTCGTCAATCTCCAGGCTTAGTGTTAGGGTAGTGTCCTGCATCGCACTATCCAGGCCCTATGGCTCTCATATTCACCATAGACCGTCAGCAGGGTTGGCGGATAGGTACCTAGTTTAGAGGTGTGAGAAGATGGCGTTTACGATTACTGGTACACCGGGCAACGATCGCATTTTGGGCACGATCGATTCCGATCGCATCCTGCTTTTGGAAGGTCAAGATACGGCCTATGGGGGCGATGGAAACGATACCATTTCTGGCGATCTGGGTAATGATTTGATTTTTGGCGGTCGCAGCGATGATGTGATCAATGGCGGCCACGGTGAAGATTTTATTTTTGGAGGCAAGGGCAGCGATACCGTCTACGGTGATGAGGGGAATGACTTCATCCGGGGTGATCTGGATAATGATTTCCTCTATGGTGGTGTCGGTAATGACTATCTCTATGGCGGCAAGGGGGATGATAACCTCTATGGCGGTGATGGCAATGATGTTCTCTTTGGCGATCGCGGCAATGATGTTTTAACCGGGGGCACCGGTTCCGATATTTTTGTGATTGGTCCAGATACCGATGCGGATGTCATTACCGACTTTCAAAATGGCGTCGATGTGATTGGTTTGATTGGCGGCCTCAACTATGAAAACCTGGATATCTATCAAGAAGGCGTGAATACAATCCTGCGCAATCGCACTACGCAGGCCGTTATCGCCACACTCCAAGGCGTCAACGCTTCTCTCCTCAGTCCTTCTGATTTCACCACCGTCATCCCCGATCCCCCCACACCACCGGAATCCGTGACGGGTACCAGTACCAACTCTGTGCCCAACGCTGGGGTAATTGAGTTTGAAAGTGCTGTCTTCGGCGGAATTGAAGGGAATCCCAGCACGGTTGGTTTTCCGGGTCAAGGTCCTCCCTATCCGCTGGCGGTGGCAAGTGTGACCCTTACCCGGCGGGAAAGTTTTGTGGGTGAGGTGAGTGTGACGGTCTATCCCCAAACGGGGGTATTCCCCAATGCGGCTATTGCCGGGGAAGACTTCATTGCCCAGCCGATCGTTTTTACCTGGCAGGATGGCCAAGGCGGACCACTCACGCGCTCGTTCCCCATCATCGCCGACAACATTTTTGAGGGATCGCCAGCGGGATTAGATTTAGAAAATGATCCAACCGGTGTTTTAGTACCTATCTCCCCGAGTGGACCGGCCCAAGTCAACGACGTCACCTTCTTTAACCGTCTCGGCGAAAATGTGCTGCTGACGATGGGGCCGCCTACGGGGGGTGCTGTTCTGGGTCCCCAGCGCGAGGCGCGGTTCATTATCATTGATGACGATGCTGATCTCAATAATGGTTTAGGCACCCCAATTCAAGGCACCAATGGGGATGATGTCTTAACC
Organism: uncultured bacterium; assembly: GCA_964536415.1. Classification (GTDB taxonomy): domain Bacteria; phylum Cyanobacteriota; class Cyanobacteriia; order B231; family B231; genus Trichothermofontia. The sequence continues at coordinate 49,484 of CAZHXN010000010.1, read as the reverse complement.
GGTACTGCACGGGATGACACCCTAATCGGGTTTGCCGGTAGCGATATTATTGACGGTGGGGCTGGGAGTGATGTCATTGTTGGCGGTCCCGGCAGCGATCAGCTAACGGGGGGAGCCGGTACTGACTATTTCCAATATAATTCCCCGGCCGATCGCACGGATATTATTACCGACTTTGGCCAGCGGATTGCTTCGACTCTTTTTAACAATACACCAACACCTCAAGTGGTCATTCAAGAAGCCGATAAGTTTAGAATTTCAGCAGCAGGCTTTGGCATTTCACCCGTTGATCCGGTGCAGGTGGTTAACCTGGTACCTAACCAGCAACTCAACATTCCCGGTGGTCCAACGTTCCTCTATAACTCTACTCCGAGTCCGATCGCGGGGGTTCCGGGCAATACCTTGGCCTTTGATCCGGATGGTGTGGGTCCCGCACTGCCCATTAGTCTGGCAATTCTAACACCGTTTACAGTTACCTATTCCGTGATCCAAAACGGGAACCCAGTGACTGTACAGCAAGACGGAAGACCGAACACTTTGGGATCTCAAGACTTTGTTGTTTTCTAGCACTTTTTACGGTTGTTGGAGTGTCTGGTTTCAGCAAAGGGATGACCCGCCTTCGGGCTTAGGTAGGCTTGCTGATAGCCAGATTGGTTGCAGTGACACCTGGGCATTACCAGCAATGGTCGGTGCTTGCTGAATTTGAGTGGCGGGTGTTGAGTGTTAATGAAATTGATGATTTGTGTTGAGGGATGTGGTTATGATGCCTGCGAACTCCGTTGCTACGTTGGTTCTGGTTGATGCATCGGTTGCGCACTATCAGAGTTTTGCAAGGGGGGTCATTCCAGGCACGGAAGTCCTCACCCTCGATCCGCAGCAAGATGGGATTGCTCAAATTAGTAAGATTCTGGCCAACTACCCCCAAGCCCAGGATGTGCAGATTGTGTCGCACGGTCGCCCCGGTTGCCTCTATCTGGGTTCCACACGGCTGGGGGATGATAACTTGTCCCACTATGCTGACCAGATTAAGCAATGGGCGATGGCCTTGCGGGAAGGGGCACGGCTAGTGTTCTATGGCTGTCAGGTGGCGGCAGGGGAGGTCGGTCATCGCTTTGTGAGCGCGATCGCTCAACTGACGCAGACTACCGTTGTGGCTTCAGAAACGATTACTGGGAATCCAGACCGGGGTGGTAATTGGGAGCTTGAATTCACAACGGCTGCCCTGCCATTGGGTGACCCACCCACCCAAGTTTTTCAACCCGCCTTTCTGGCAACCTATGCTGGTACATTCGCCTATGTCTCGGAAAATCTAACGACCCAGACCCCCTTGATGCTCGCTAATTTCCTGAAAAGTCAGGGGATTACGATCGTCAGTGCCACGACTTTGACGACCGCTCCTGTCGCGGCTGGCAAATTTGCCTTTGTGGATGAGCCGTCTCCGGTCGGCATTCAATCGGGGGTAATTTTAAGCAGTGGTAACATTGCAACCGTAGAAGGCCCCAATCAAGCGACCGGTGCGGGTACAGCCTTGGGAACACCGGGTTCTACCGAACTGTCAGCGTTGATCGATAATGCGACGACTAACGATGCTGCGTTTTTAGAAATTAAATTTATTCCAGACACCAGTGCCATTGGTCTATCCTTTGTTTTTGCCTCTGAAGAATATACGGAATTTTCGTTCTCACAGTTTAACGATGTTTTTGCCTTTTTCCTCAATGGTACCAACATTGCTAACCTACCCGGACAAGCCGAAACCGTTCCAGTTTCTATCCGGAATGTCAATCAATCCACCAATACTGCTTTCTTTGTCTATAACGATGAACGACCCGGTCCGTTTAATACTGAGTTCGATGGATTTACGGTAGTCCTGAGAATCCAGGCAGATGTTGAAGTGGGGGTAGAAAATACCCTCAAGTTTGCGATCGCAGATACCAGCGATTTAATTTTAGATTCGGCTGTTTTTCTGGAAGAAGGTAGTTTATTCGCGATCGATCCCAATGCGGCTATTCTCGTGCAGCCAACGGCTGGCTTAGTGACCACTGAAGCAGGCGGTACAGCAAGTTTCAGCGTTTCCCTCGCCACACAGCCCTTTGCAAATGTCTCATTTGCCCTTAGCAGTTCTGATACTACTGAAGGCGTTATTAACGTCAATACCCTCACCTTTACCCCGACTAATTGGAATGTACCCCAAACCGTTACGATTACAGGGGTACCGGACGGGATTCCCGATGGGGATGTGTTTTATTCGATCCTGACGGGAACGGCAACGAGTACCGATCGTAATTACGATGGGAAAAAACCGGCCAATGTCAGCGTTCTCAATCGCGATATCAACGGTGGACCAAGCCTCGATCCTTCACCGGTACCTATCACTCCCCTCATTCCCAACCCGTTGATCCCGGTGCCGGGGATTCCGGTGCCGCCCTTGATTTTGTTCCCGCCCAACGTGACGGTTCCGGGCGTCGTGGTACCACCGACTGGCGCTTCCGAGCTAATCAACGGAACCGAACAGGCCGATCTCATCCGGGGTGGTGATGGCAACGACACAATCAATGGTTTAGGGGGCAACGACACTCTCCTAGGCAATCGGGGTAGCGACATCCTCAACGGGGGCGAGGGGAATGACCTGCTTCGCGGCGGGAAGGATAATGATGTCCTTAACGGCGGGAATGGCAATGACTTCCTCTATGGCGATCGCGGCAATGACCTGGTAAATGGCGAAAATGGCGATGATCTTATCTACGGTGGCAAAGATAATGACACCCTCTTTGGTGGGGCCGGTAACGACACCCTCTTTGGCGATTTAGACAGCGACAGCCTCAACGGCGGTGATGGCAACGACACCCTGATCGGTGCGGGCCTGCGAGGCACTCCGCCTGGGAGCGGGGAACGGGATACCCTGACTGGCGGGGCGGGAGCCGATCTGTTTGTTCTGGGGGACGCCACCCAACTGTACTATCGTGATGGCCTTAATGGCTTTGCCTTGATTACTGACTTCAGTAACCTCGACGATCGCATCCAACTCAAAGCCGGGATTAATTACCAGATTACCAGTGCGCCAGTGGGTCTGCCTGCCGGGGCAGCGATCTTTGCGGGAACCGATCTGATTGCGATCGTGGCGAATGTAACGCCCAGCCCCGCCCTCGAATCTCGCTTCACCCTGGTGTGAAAAACTACAGAGACCCAGAGAACACAGAGGGAGGACTCTCCATACTTCGGTGGTGAATCATCAGCCAGAGTTTGTAACAAAATGTTTAAGATAGAAGCAGGTTGCAACTGCCTTCTGAACCGTTAGCTATGTTCCAACGTCTAAACTCACGGGGATCAGGCGGTGGACTCACCCATTTCTGCAATACTGGCTTCTTCATCTATGGCATTGTCCTTCCTGGGTAACTCAAAAACGGCTCCCCCGTGGGGAGCAGCGATCGCGACTATCCTCGTCTTTACCACCGCCGCTGTTGGTGTGACTGTGTGGCAGCGCACTCGCCCCCAGGAAACCCTGGTCAACCTGACGGTCCCTGTAACGGCTGAAGACCTGACCCTCCGGATCACGGCCAGTGGCACGATCGTGCCTATCCAGACCGTCAACCTCAGCCCCAAAACGGCGGGACGATTGGTGGAACTCTATGTCGAACAGGGCGATCGGGTTCAGCAGGGCCAGATGATCGCCCGCATGAGTCATGAAGATCTCCAGGCCCAGCGGCTCCAGGCCGAAGCCAACCTCAAACGCGCCCAGGCGAATTTAGCCGAACTGCGGGCGGGGAGTCGTACCGAAGAAATTGCCCAGGCCCGTGCCAACCTAGAGCGCACCCAGGCCCAGGTGAAAGCCGCCCAGGCCCGCTTAGAGTTAGCTACCGAACGGGTCGCCCGGAACCAGACATTATTTGACGACGGCGCGATCGCCCGCGATCGCCTCGATGAAGCGATCAGCGAAGCCGACAGTGCCCGTGCCAACCTGGCCCAGGCCCAGGCCCAAGTCCGGGAAGCCCAACAACGCCTCACCCAACTGCAAAATGGCCCGCGATCGGAGCAAATTGCCCAGGGAGTGGCCCAGGTGCGCGAAGCCGAGGGGCGATTAAAGGCCGTCACCGTGCAACTGGATGACACGATCATTCGCGCCCCCTTCGCCGGGATTATCACCCAACGCTACGCCGAGCCGGGGTCCTTTGTCACCCCCACCACCTCCGCGTCCAGCACGGCTTCTGCTACTTCAACCTCGATCGTCGCCCTCGCCAATGGTCTGGAAGTGCTGGCCAAGGTGCCGGAAGTGGATATTGGTCAAATCCGCTTAAACCAAACCGTAGAAATTGTTGCCGATGCTTATCCCGATCGCGTCTTCAAGGGGCGCGTGCGCCTGATTGCCCCAGAGGCGATTGTTGAGCAGAATGTAACCTCGTTCCAGGTGCGGATCGTGCTCGATAGTGGCCGGGATGCGTTGCGATCGGGCATGAACGTGGATGTTACCTTCCTGGGGGATCAGGTGCGGGGTGCGTTGGTCGTGCCCACGGTCGCGATCGTCACCCGTGAGGGGCAAACCGGTGTCTTAGTTCCTGGTCCCAAGGATAAACCCAAATTCGTACCCGTCACCATTGGCCCCACCATTGGTAATCAAACCCAAATTCTGTCCGGTATCCAGACAGGGGATCGGATTTTTGTGGATTTACCCGATGAGTTCAAACGGCAAGAATCGCAAGATTAAAGCCGGAACTTGTGCACGATCGCGGGTTACAGCCTGTATCGCCTCAGTGAGGGGCAGGCAATTGGCTTGAGCCAATTGTTCATCAGGTACTTCTGGCCTTCAGAGGCTTGGGAAACGCTGTATCCGCTCCAGATATTAGGCATTCCCAGCCTTTTCTGCCCCTGCCAACCCAGTTGAGCAATGACGAAGTACGCCCCCGCGCTGAGCATACTAATCGAGCCGATGCCCGGTCAACTCCACGAAAATGTCCTCCAGATTCGAGGCACGGGCCATCATCCCGATTTTGTCCGGTTGGGTATCAAGATACTGGTTGGCAGCCGCCAGGGTTGGGAAAAACTTGTATTCCCAGCGATCTTGATTTTGGATCATCACCAACCCTTCCCCATGCTGGCGACGGAGTTCTGCTACCGTGTCCAACTGAATCAGCTTTCCCCCATCCATAATGCCAATCCGGTTAGGCTGCTGCTCTGAACCGCTGCCACAGAGGTATTCCACCTCCTCCATGTAGTGGGTGGTGAGCAACATCGTCATCCCCTGCTGATTGAGGTCGCGGATGATCTCCCAGAGCCGTCGCCGCGTTTGTGGATCAAGACCTACCGTGGGTTCGTCCAAAAATAAGATTTTCGGCTGGTGTAACAACGCCCGTGCAATTTGCAACCGTCGCTTCATGCCGCCCGAAAGGGTTTTGACCAAACTTTCCCGCCGATCGCCCAATTCCACATAGTCCAACCAGCGATCGATTTCCGCTTGTCGGTGTGATCGCGGCAAATGGTGCAACCGCCCGTGCAGTTCCAGATTCTCCCAAACCGTCAGGTCACCATCCACACTGGTTTGCTGCAACACTACCCCAATATTACGCTTCACCGCTGCTGCCTCGCGGACGACATCTGCCACCCTTATGGTCCCTTGGCTAGGGCTAGTCAGGGTGGTTAACATGCGAATAGTGGTGGATTTTCCGGCCCCATTGGGTCCCAACAAGCCAAAGATTTCCCCTGGCGCGATCGTAAACGATAGGTCATTGACCACGGGCACACCGTTATACAACTTCTGCACATTTTCCAGTTCAACTGCAGGCACCATCATTCCAGTTCAGGGTCGGGGTTATCAGAGTATCTTCCTCAGCTTACGGCAGGATGTCTACGCTGGATTTGCGCAACCCGCTGCTTGACCAGAGGGTGGGCGGGTTGATCGCGATGAGCGGTGCTTGCACCAGGTGCTTGCGCAACCCGCCCCTACAGTAGAATCAGGACCGTTGTTTGATGGTGGTTTCTTCTGACGCATGATGTTCCCTGGCCCGCTTGCTCGCACCTTGTTCCTTCGCGATCGCCCCTTTGTGTGGGGACAACGCACCTATCTCATGGCGGTGTTGAATGTGACGCCCGATAGCTTCAGCGATGGGGGCGAGTTTAATTCTCTGGAAACTGCCGTTGCCCAGGCCCATCGCTTGGTCCAGGCGGGGGCCGATATTCTGGACATTGGGGGGCAGTCTACCCGACCGGGAGCCGTCACGGTAACGGAGGCAGAAGAGTTGGCGCGGGTGGTGCCAGTGATTACCGCGTTGCGATCGGGCTATCGAGACTACAGCCCGTTAGAGATTCCCATTTCCATTGATACCACACGGGCTAGCGTGGCACGGGCGGCGATCGCGGCGGGGGCTGATGTCGTCAATGATATTTCCGCAGCTACCTTTGATGAGGCAATGCTGACAACTGTGGCCGAACTACAGGTTCCAATGATTTTAATGCACATGCGAGGGACTCCCCAAACCATGCAACAACTCACTGAGTATGATGACTTAATGGGCGAGATTCAAGCTTTTTTAGAAACACGAATGATGGCGGCCAAAATGGTGGGTATTCCGCCTGAAAATATCATCCTTGATCCGGGGATTGGCTTTGCTAAAACGGTTGATCAAAATTTGCAGATTTTACGCCAATTACCGCAACTGCGATCGCTGGGTTATCCCCTCCTGGTTGGACCTTCCCGTAAAAGCTTTATTGGCTATCTTCTCAATCAACCTGATCCGAAAGAACGGGTTTGGGGAACGGCGGCGGCCTGTTGTGCAGCGATCGCGGGGGGAGCCGATATTGTGCGCATCCATGACTGTCGAGAAATGCAGGCTGTCTGTCGGGTCGCAGATGCCCTTTGGCGAACGTAGTTTCCCCGTGCAGGAGTGATGCATAGGAATGGTAGTCACAGGCTGGAACCCCCAGTTTGCCGTGGCTGACTCCATTAGAATGCACGACTACCCGATCAATGCCTCTAGCTTTTGCCGATCCCAGAGTGAACGGTATAAACCAGGACGATCGTATAACTCAGCATGAGTCCCCATTTGCACAATTCGACCTTCGTCCATAACAAAAATGCGATCAGCCATTGCCGCTGCCGAGAGTTGATGGGAAATAAAGATCACCGTTTTGCGTTGGCGTCGCGTCTCCCCTGGAGAATCGGTTCCAGTGGACAGGTTGCGCAGGATTTCCGTTGCCGTTTGATTATCCACACTTGATAGAGCATCATCCAGGATTAAAATCGGTGCGTCCACCAACAGGGCACGGGCAAGGGCTGTCCGCTGGCGCTGCCCCCCAGAGAGGGTAATTCCCCGTTCACCGACTAGGGTTTCGTATTGTTTGGGAAAATTCAAAATTTCGGTATGAATTTGAGCTTGTTTCGCTGCATATTCAATTTCTAGTTGTTCGGCATTCAGTGTGCCATAGCCAATATTGTTTTTCACCGTGGTACTAAACAAAAAACTTTCCTGGGGAACATAGGCGATCGCCCGTCGCAGATCCGCTAACCGGAGTTGGGTGATATCATAACCATCTAGAAATAATTGCCCAGGGGCAATGTCTAACAACCGAGGAAAGGCATTGGCCAGCGTTGATTTGCCAGAGCCAATCGGTCCTACGATCGCGACAGTTTCACCAGGCGCGATCGTAAATGACAGATTATTGAGGATGGGCTGGGTGGCACCTGGATAGATGAAGGTTAAATGTTGGGCACGTAACTCACCCCGAACCTGTTCTAAGGGCAGGGTGATAGCAGTAGAGGTATCTTGAATCTGGGGTTGGACGGTGAAGATGGATTCAATGCGATCGATGCTGACTTCACCCCGTTGATAAACCGTAATCGTAAACCCCAAAAGTGCTGTGGGGAAGGCCAGCCGTTCCACATAGAGCAACATCGCCACAAAATCCCCCACACTAATTTTGCCAGGAGGGACCAGGGGAGTGGGGCTAATGATAGAGGTCCCCAACCAGAGCAGGAGCAGCAGACTAACACTGGCCAACCCTTCTAAGAGAGGAAAGAGGATATTGCGCGTCCGGGCAAGGGCTAAATTGGCCTGCAACAGCATCTGGTTCTGTGCCCTGAAGGCTTGCCGTTCGTTCTCCTCTTGGGCATAGATTTTAATCACGCTGATCCCGCTTACATCTTCCTGAATCAGGGTACTGAGATCGGACAATTTTTCCTGAACCGCCTGTTGTTCATCGCGCAATCGCTGGCTGAAGAGTTGCACCAGGACTAACATCACCGGGTAAACCGCGATCGCCAGTAGGGTCAAGCGTCCATCAATCAGCAGCATCAGCGGTAAAGTCATACCATAGGCAAAGCTAATGTTAGCCAAACTCAGCACTGCAAACCCCAACAGCCGCCGGATATTGTCGACATCACTGGTAGCGCGGTTGATTAGGTCACCAATGGTATTTTGTTGGAAATACGCAGGTTCCAGCGTCAGTAAATGCTCAAAGATGCGCTGTTTCAGGTCAAACTCCACCTGCCGTCCGACACCGAAGATGGCCACCCGCGAGACCATGCGGATGCCCCACATCACCGAGGCTAACACCAGGATAATGCCCACATAAAAACCGACGCGGCTAAACCGAAAGTCAACTTGCAATTGGTCGATCGCGTCCCGGATCAACAAGGGAATATATACGCCGATCGCGTTAACCACCAATAATGCCCCAATCCCTAAAACAGCACGGGAGGTATGGGGACGCAGGTATTCAGCGAGTTTGCGCAGACGAGATTGAGGCATAGAGCAACCATCAGGGCGATCGGGATTTGCTTTCTCATGCTAAACGAATATGCTGGCCGATCGCGGTGAGGTTCCAGATTGGGCAGCATGGGCCCTAACTCTTACGGAAGATCTGCCAGAAGGTTGTTCAGCGGGCTCTTCTGAGTTTATCTGAGTTTATTTGTAGTTGCTTATACTGTTTACACCCAAATCTCAGCAGAGCCGTTCAGCACTGGTTAGTTTGCCCCTAGGACTGGTGCAACGTTCACCATTTTTTCACCTTTGTCACCTAATCTTGTTAGGTAAGAACAGTTTGCTCAGTACCAGTCCTGATACATTTTAGTTGGACGATCGCGCAATGAGCAGCCCTACAGTTAGAGAAACGGTTAGACAATTCAACCTGTCAATGGTTCCCAGCAAGCTTGGAGCCATTGGTGTTGATCAGGATGTTCATCAGGAGCAGCAGAGGGCTTATTGTACGAGTGATGGCCCGCGGCCCTCTATGGCAAACGGCACAGGCAGACTATCTACCCGCGTAGATTTCATGGCACGGCGGGAAAATCTATGGCTACGCCTTGCGCAACAAATTCAGAATGCGCCTCTGGATGTGGATGCTAGTCTGGCGATGGCCGTGCGGGAGGTGCGACAGTTATTAGATATTGATCGCTGTCACTTTCTCTGGGGCTGGGCCGCTGCTGCCGATCTCAAGACAGGTGGGGAGTCGGCAGTGTTGGCGGTTACCCATGAAGATAAGCGAGATCATTTGGCGAGCCTTCTCGGAGATTGTTTACCAGAACACAGGGCCAGTTTATGGCCCTATTTAATTAGTTACGAAGTGTTACAAATTGAAGATTGGATGCAAACACCAATCGCTGATCCTTCGCTTCGGGCGGTACTACAAGCGTGGGGAATGAGAGCGCAATTGTTAGTGCCTGTAGAAACCCGATCAGGTCATTTTGGCGCCATGGTCTGTGGTCATAACCAACCCCGTTGTTGGGGGGCGGATGAGTTACGGTTGCTCCAGGCAATTACCACCCAACTGGCGATCGCGATGGATCAGGTGGAACTCCATGCCCAAACGCGGGCCGCAGCGACGGCAGCCCAAACCCAGGCACAACAATTAGCGGCCACGCTAGCGGATTTACAGCGAACTCAATTGCAACTCATTCAAAGCGAAAAGATGTCTAGTCTGGGCCATTTAGTCGCTGGTATTGCCCATGAGATTAATAATCCCATTAACTTCATTCATGGCAACTTGAGCTATGCTAATAGTTATTTTGAGGCACTACAACAGCTCATTCGGCAATATCAGCACTACTATTCAGAACCCGTCCCTGCCCTCAAGGCTTACATAGAAGAAATCGATCTAGAATTTGTATTAGATGATTTTGCTAAGCTGTTGAGTTCGATGCAGATGGGGACGAAACGCATTCGGGAGATTGTGCTGTCGCTTCGCAATTTTGCCCGATTGGATGAGGCGGTGCTGAAACCGGTGGATCTGCATGAAGGCATTAACAGCACGTTGTTAATTTTACAAGGGCGACTGAAGCCGAAGGGAGCATGGACAGGGATTCAGGTGCAGAAGCACTTCGGGGCTCTGCCGTTGGTAGAGTGCCATGCCAGCCAGATTAATCAGGTTTTTATGAATGCCCTCAGTAATGCGATCGATGCGCTGAGCGATCGACCCGATCCTCGCTTGATCACGATTACAACAGCAGTTGGGAAGTCGACCATTATCCCCGATCGAGATGTTGTGATGATTACAATCCAGGATAATGGGTGTGGGATGCCGGAGGCGGTTCGTCAGCGTATTTTTGATCCGTTTTTTACGACAAAGCCGGTGGGTAAGGGGACGGGGTTGGGATTATCGATCAGCTATCAAGTTATTGTGGAAAAACACCAGGGTTGGATTGGCTGTGATTCAACCTTAGGCAAGGGGACAACGTTTACAATTGAACTACCGCTCAAACCTGTCCAGGATTATGAAAAAACAGGTAAAGGTGAAACCCAATGCCAAACGACAGCAGGTCATGGAACAACCTGATGGCAGCTTGGTGGTTTACCTTAAGTCGCCACCGGTTGACGGGAAGGCGAATGCTGAACTGATTAAGGTCCTGGCGGATTATTTTCAGGTGGCCAAGTCCCAGGTCTCAATTCAGCAGGGGATGACATCACGCACAAAATGGGTTGAAATTGATACCCATTGAGCCAGGGCCCACTAACCCGTTTTCAGGGGTGTTGTAAGGTGGACAGTGACGACGCTAGTCACCCGGTACAGGTTCTAGCAACCAGCAGTTAAATTGCCCGATCGCGGTTTGCATCTCGTCAAAGGTTTGCATCTCGTCAAAGCGGGCGGGAATAGCCTGGGCCAGTTCTAAGACGCGATCGCGCTCAAGTTCAAAGTTATAGCGGTGACGCTCAACATGGCGAAAAGAGCGATAGCTATCTAAGCGTTGGTGCAAGGTTTCAGGCCACAGGGGAGGGCGATCGCGTCCCCCCGGCTGATCTATTTGGTTCAATAGCTCTTGATGCCAGTCTTTCCCTTGGGGCTAAGCTAGTTTAGCCGCACAAATCATCGACTTCCATAAATAGGGGATACGGCCAGAAAACTTAAATTTCTGCTCTAAAAAACCCTCCGAAACTAGTAATTCACTCAGAGTTGAGACAGAGAAAAATTTAATATGACCACCATCCCAAAGAGCAGTAAAGTGAGCGTCCATTTTACCCATTAGTGAGAGCACTAAATTCTTCAGGTATCCATGATAAGGTGTTGTCAAAATTAGCACACCATCAGGCCGTAGACATTGTTTTGCTACTTGTAGCAATCGCCGAGGATAGAACAGATGCTCAATAACCTCGATCGCCAACACAATATCAAAACTGTTGGCAAGATCAGTTAAGTCTAGGTCATAAATGCTACCCTGTCTAAATCGACAGTTTGGGTAATTTTTCTGAGCATGGGCGATACCGGAGCTTGATTCTTCAATCCCAATTACTTCAAAGCCCTGATTAGCTAGAAGACTGCTAAAACTACCATTACCACAGCCCAAGTCTAAAATCCTAGGTTTGATCCTATCTGGAGATTCTACTACATTTGGGCATTGACAGATCGTTTCTTCAATTAGGTTTAAAACTGGTTTGGCCACATATTGATGATGGTGACCAGCCTGACAAGTATGATAGGTATATTCGTGACCACTAAGGGTTTTCATAAACAACAATGGCCAATATTGTACAAAAGATAAAAATAATATTTTAGTCACTATTATATCAAAACACCAAGTCTCACTCTGAGTCTCACTCTGATTGATTTTCTAACTCAATCAGGCGAAGGACAAGCAGGAGTTCAGCCAGAAGCCGTTGGCAGGCATAATACCACCCCCGCCAGCCATCGAGGATACCACCTTTGAGAATGAGGCAGTAAAAAAAGACGATAAAGGGAGCTGGTACCTTCAGTTTACGCAATTTGTCGCCTAAGCTGAGTTGGTGGAACGGAGTTTGGGATAGTTTCTGGGCTTCGAGGATCAGATAACGATCCTGTGCCCATAGCCAACGGCTCAAGGGTTTACGATCGTCGTGGTAGATATAACCAGGTAAGGTGCCAATCTTACCATTAATCTGTACTCGATGGGCATGGCCATCATTCTGGTAAACGGCTTTTTCAACTTTATACAAAACGGTACGAGGAGGTAGTAGAGTGCCCCGTAAGGGCTTACCAAAGATACAGTACTTAAATTTCACTCGATAGGCATCAATATCCTCACTGGGGATCAAATCCAACATCCCTTCAATCATAGTAGTTTTTAACACATAATCTGCATCTAGAGACAACACCCAAGGGGTACGGATGTGGGTCAGGCCAAAGTTACATTGGTCTGCAAAGGTATCAAAGGATCTTTGTAAGACTTCAACCTGGGGATACAGAGCAGCGATTTCAAGGGTTTTATCAGTGCTGAAGCTATCAATGATCAGAATGCGCTTAGCCCAGGTTAGTTTTTGTAGGGTGCGATCCAGATTGGGAGCCTCGTTGTAGGTCAGGATGAGGGGGGTAATCTCACTTAGCTGCATGAATCCTTACTCAATCGGTTCAATCCCCAGAGAATGTAGTTGGGCAGCGAGGCGATCGGCCCGTTGCCGTTCCCGCTCGGCCTGTTGTTGAGCTTTTTCTGCGGCTTGTTGCGCCTGTTCTGCGGTTTGTCGGGCTTGTTCTGCTTGTTGTTGGGCGGCTTCGGAATCCAACAGGACAAGGTTACCATCCGGATCATAAAACCGCAGCCAGAGGGTTGATTCGCGGTGAATTTCACCCTGCCACAGGCCGAGCCACAGGCCGAGGGCTGCACTCCAGAGCCAACCGCGATCGTCGGGCACAAGGGAGTGATAGCGTTGATCCTCTCCCAGATGCCACCCCTGGAGCGATCGCGGGTCGTAGGGATCATAAACAAAGTAATCAGCCGTTTTGAAGGTGCGTTCGTAGAGGTGTTTTTTTACCGTGAGGTCGGTGGCAGCAGTACTATCGGACATCAGTTCAATAATGACATCGGGATATTTGCCCCCTTCATCCCAAATCGCCCAATATTTGCGATCGCGCAGGCGTTCAACCCCCAGGACAGCAAAGAAGTCGGGGCCGCGAAAGTCTTGATTTTTAACCTGGGCCGCACTGTAGTAGAGAAACATATTGCCACCCACAAAGTAGTCATTGCGGTCTTGCCAATAGCGATCGAGGCTATCGATCAGGAGGTTCATGGCCAAGCGGTGGCGCGGGGTTTCCAAGGGTTGACCATCATCGAAGGGGAGATCCGTGGGGGGAGCCGGGAAAAAGTCTACACTCCTGCTTGGGGCGGGTTGGGAGAGGCTCTGGGTCATCGGGTGTAGCCTGGGAAGAGTTGGGAACTAGGACAATTATACTCTCCAGTGTTGGGCTGGGGTGACGCTTAGATTGGGGACAAGCCAGAGCCATCATCGCCGAGGTGCAGCAAACACCACCAGATATCCTCTCGCCTGCTGAGATCATCGAGAGCGTGACTACAATTGTGGTGTACCAGTTCACGACCCTAAGCCGTGCGGAGCTTGAAGCTATGCTGGGATTAACGGGAACTACCTTGGAGGAAACCCGCGTTTACCGCGAGGCCAAGGAAGAAGGGTTACAATAAGGTCACCAGGAAGCTCGCCAGGAGGTACTTGCAGTGACAGTGCCCTTGTTGCTTCAGGCAGGGCTGACCATCGAGCAAATTGCTCAACAGACGGGGCTTGATCCGGCGGTCATTCGGCAAGTCGGCAACGACTGACCGAAGATGATGAGAGAGGAAAATTCGATGCTGTACTTGATGCTGTGAGCGTTGGCGCTTAACCTTGCCCCAAGTGATCTCTACGAAGCGATCGTGTTCTCAAGCTATCTGAGGTGATGAGTATGCAGCCGTTGGTGCACATCCCTATTGCTTTTAAAGTTTCCCAGGCGCAATTTGAGGTGTTAGCGCGGGCGAATCGGGACGTGGCAATGGAGCGATCGGCGACGGGGGAGTTACAAGTGATGCCACCTACAGGGGGAACGACCGGCAAACGCAATGCGGGGATTATTGCAGCGCTCTGGAACTGGAATCAGGCGTCTGGTTTGGGGGAAGTGTTTGATTCCTCGACAGTGTTTCATTTGCCCAATGGGGCCGATCGCGCGCCGGATGCGGCATGGGTGGTGTTGGCTCGGTGGCAGGCATTGACGCCGGAGGAGCAGGAGGGATTTCCACCAATCTGTCCGGATTTTGTGGTGGAATTGCGATCAAAGAGCGATCGGCTGAAGGATTTACGGGCGAAGATGGCGGAGTATCAAGTGAATGGCTGTCGTTTAGGCTGGTTGATTGATCCGCAAAATCGCCAGGTTGAGATTTATCGCCAGGAGCAGCCCGTCGAGGTGATCACGGCTCCACAAGTGCTTTCTGGTGAGACGGTTCTGCCGGGATTTACGTTTAAGTGCGATCGTATTTTTAACTAGGCCCCAGTTAGGAAGAAAATTGATAGGGAATCGGTTGTTTATTGAGAATAGCGGTATAAACCTCAATGAGCTGGGTAGCAATTCGATCCCAGGTATAATTTGCCAGAATAAATTGGCGAGCGCGATCACCCATCGCTTTAGCAGTTGGTAAGTCAGCTAAGCACCTGAGCATAGCTTGGGCAAGGGCATCCACAGCAATGGGAACAACGTGGGCAACTTGGGCGTTGGCGGCTTCGGGGAAGTTGCAGCCGGTGGTGATAATGCAGGGAAGGCCGGTAGCCATTGCTTCGAGGACGGACATACTGAAGCCTTCAGAGTAGGAGGGGGCAATGTAGAGGGTAGCAGCAGCGAGGGCGGCAGCTTTAAGGGGGCCGCTAAGGAGGCCAGTGAAGGTGACAGCGTTGGCACAGTGGGCGGTTTGAAAGTATTGCTGAGCAGTGGGGAGGAAGCCGATATTGTCAGGACCAGCAATAATCAAGTGGGTGTTGGGATAGTGAGCTTGAACTTGGGCAAAGGCGGGAGCAAGTAAGTCTAAGCCTTTCTTTGGGTCAATGCGACCAAGGAAGAGGATGAGGGTTTTACCCTGAGTGTGGGGAAAGTATTGATAAAACTGACTAGGATCAGCAAGAAAGGCAAAATCTTCGGCATGGAGGCCATTAGGGAGGGTGATGATCGGGGGTTTTAGGTTTAGATCTTTGAGGTTGATAGCTTCGGGACTAGCGAGGGCATGGAGAGCGCTGGCGCGGTTGAGGGCAGGACGTTCGAGGAGGTGGTAGTAAAGGCGTTTTTTGGTGGCTTTGTAGGCTAAGGCCCAAGGTTCTAACATCCCTCTAGGAGCAACAATGTAGGGAATGTGATGACGGTGGCAGTGTTTGTAAAAGGGGAGGTTGGTGAGGGAGAAGACAGCGTTGATGTGGACAGCGTGGTAATCGGACAGATGCTGGGCTAGCCAGGTGGCAAGGGAATAGCTCCATTTGTAGTCACCCCAGATGTGGGTGGGGAAGTATTGTAGGCGATGGTTGGTTGCTTCTATCCAGGTTTGGAGGGGGACATTGAGGGTAACGCTGCCGTTAGCGTTGGTGGTAATGAGGTCTACGGCGATGCCTTGGCGACCAAGGGCTTGGGCAAGGGCACAGACGCTTTGAGAGGGACCACCATAAAGAGTCGCGATCGCGGGGATGGTAACTAAAAGTCTCACTATCTCTATTTGGTTGTACAGCAGGTCAGGAGAAAA
Organism: uncultured bacterium; assembly: GCA_964536415.1. Taxonomy (GTDB): domain Bacteria; phylum Cyanobacteriota; class Cyanobacteriia; order B231; family B231; genus Trichothermofontia. The sequence continues at coordinate 33,553 of CAZHXN010000010.1, read as the reverse complement.
ATAGATCCAGCCAAGCTTCCAAAACGACTAAACTCCAATATCGATACCACGGTTTGAGTGAAACATGATGTAGTCGTATCAAGGATAGCAAGTCGGGTGTGGATCAGGCAGGTACTCTGATCTGAAGAGATGTAAATCCCATCATCGTCTGGTCCTCAATGTTTCAGTATTTTTTAATTCTATTTTTAATTCTATCGGATAAAACATTTAGGTTTGAGCCTCTTGTACCTAGAATACCTGCAATTCCACACATAAATTTCACACACAATTGCTTGATAGGATACAGTATAAGAACTAATAAATAAGAACTAATAAACGATCTGAAATGTTGAGTTTATAGTGGAAGCGCTATGCGCGCTATGCACCCCTATCATAAACTCGGGAGAGTCGAGTAATTATAAACAAAAGAGATTGATTCAGATAGTTTGTTTCCTCCCTAGGTAAGTCTAAAGCCATTTCTATTGCTTTTTGAAGGCTATCGGCAAAGGTTTTGGGTGTCCACTGGGCAATGATTTCTTGGCTAACTTGGCCCATTGCAATTAGGTCGCAGTCTCCAGAGGAAATCTTGAGCATGAGTTCAGCCAGTTGGTTGGGATTGTAGGGATCGAAGGTATAGCCGTTATGACCGTGCTGTACAAGGTCGGGGACACAGCCACAACGATTGGAGACAAGGACGGGCAAGCCTGCAGCCATTGCTTCGTTGACAACCAGGCCCCATTGTTCGGTAGTGCTGGCATGGATAAAACAGTTGGCAAGTCCATAGTAGGCGGGAAGGTCGTCGTATTGTTTGAAGCCGGGGAGGTGTACCCAGGAGGTTAGATTTAGCTGTTCAATTTGGCGACACAGTTGGGCTTTGAGGGGACCATCGCCAAGGAGGACGAGGGACCAAGCATGGGTCCCAGCTTGAGTGCGGTATTGGGCATATGCTTGGAGGAGGCGATCGAGGTTTTTCTTTGGGATAAAGCGAGCAGAGGCAAGGAAGAAATGCTCAGGAAGTCCTAGTTGTTGCCACAGGGCTGAAGCCGATTGGCGAGCTTGGGCAGCGCCGTTAGTAAAGTGAGCATTGTCAACAACGTCGTAGCCCAAGAAAATACGATTAGTTGGAATACCCAGTTTTCTTAAATAATCTCGCTGGAGTTGACCGCCGCATAAAGCTGTTGAAATGTTGCGCAGAATTCTGCGTTTGGGAATTTCTTTCCAAAATCGTCGTACCTCATCTTGTTCTGTACTTTCAGACATCAAAATAGCGGGCACACGATTCCTTATGCACCAAGCTAGAGCCATTAGAGCAATAGGATTACTCCAGCCAGCAATAGCAACAGCTTGAGGATGGCTATTTTCTAGGCAACTCTCTAGGACAGATTTCTGGATATAGATAGGCTGATCCTGATAGGCGCGATCTTTGAAGAGAGTTACTTTTTGAAAACAAGAGTTTACTAATACAGGTTGCCAATCATAGGTTAGATCGATATTAGAGTATTCAATAGCTAATAAATTTAAATTTTGAGATGCAGCACTTAAACGAGCATGATGATAAGGGCCAATTCGAGCAAAGAGAACTGCGCATTTCATCGTTGTTAATACTTAAAATTGAAGGATATTTCTATTAGCAATCCAATCTTTATAATGTACGGCCAAGGTTTCTGCATTTGTTTCCCAATCATGGTATTTAGTAATTATTTTGAGCGCTGTCTCCCGTTTTTGTTGTAAAGCTTGCTCAGAGTTAATTAGTTCACTAATCATTGTGGCCATCATCTTGATATCTCTTTTGGCAATTATCCAACCTGTCTCAGAAGTTAGTAGTTCTTTGACACCACCATCACAAGCAAAAGCAACTATGGGAATTCCAGAGGCCATCGCTTCAGCTACTACCAAGCCAAAGGGTTCATAGTTAGAAGTAAGACAAAATATGGTCATCGCATAGTAAGCTAAAGCTGGTTTATCTAAGAAACCAGTGAAGATAAGGCGATCACTAATTTTGAGATTTTTAGCTAGAGTCTTGAGTATTACAGCATCTGGACCATCTCCAACAACTAAACCCCATATATTTGAAGGCAGAAAACAAAATAGTTTTAAAAAATCATCAGTACCTTTCATATGACAATGAAGGCGTCCAACAAAGCCAATAACTGGTTTATCTAGAGGTAAACCTAATTGTCGTCTGGCGTTTATTTGCTGCTCTAAGGTAGCTGGATAAAATTGTTTAAAATCAACCCCATTATAAATGACATAAGTACGCTCAGGAGCATAGGAATGATGACGAATATAGCTTTGACGGGTGTCTTCAGTAACAGCTAGCAGGTAATCAGTAGACTGCTGCTGTAGCCATGCAGCTATAGAAGCCTTGAACCGAGTGAGGGATTTTGCCGTTGCTGTAATATGGGCATGAACAACCTTAACAATATCAGGATGATAGAGGGTTAAAAGTTGGGGCCAGAGCAGGTGATCGTGATGATGGATAATCTGTGGGCGAAAGATACGCACAAATTGGAGAAAGCGATTAAACTTTATCACATCCTGCGAGTCTCGTAAGTCTAAATAATGAGCACGATCACCCAGTTCTTTTTGGAAAGTTCCGGGTGGCCCATATAGGAAGAGGCAATGGGCATCAATGTTATAATTTGGTAACCTTTTAACATACTCAACGGCCACCCTAACAGCACCGCCTGTTGCGGGATCATCCCGTTGACAAATATGCAATACTTTCAAGAGTTTGGAGTCAACCACTGTCGTTCAAGCAATAGGGTATAGAGTTTTCGGGCTTGCTGGTCCCAGGTATGTTTTTTAGCAATAGCTAACCGCTCGGAAGCCTGCCAACCTGGATTAATAAGTGCCTGTTGTAGCTTATGAGCAAAATCGCTAGGATTACTAGCTAGGTATAAGACTGATGCCCAGAGATTAACTTCAGGGACAACATTATTGGCGACTATCGGTCTGGAGGTACCCATGTAATCCCATAATTTAGTGGGACAGGCATTACGATTAAAGTTGCAGTCAGAATAACACATGAAGAGAACGTCAAAGGCCTGTAAATACTCCCCCAGTTGAGCGTGAGGAACATAACCCAAATAGTGAACATTGGCTAGTTGATAGGCTGTTTCTACGCTTTGCCACCATTCAACAGAGCCATCTTCTGGACGAGGCAATGTACCTCCTAGTACAAAGGTGACATGGGGAAGTGCTTGGGCAACCTGAATAAAATAAGTGAAGTCAAATCGATATCCCAGGGTGCCTATGTAGCCAGCAATCGGTCGAGGGCAGTTTTGGATGGTGACAGGAAGAGATTTAGGCTCTATGAGAACCTCATTCACCATAAAATTAGGGGAGCAGCCATGTGGCAGATGAACAATTCTAGCAGCCTGCTGGGGACACGCTTGTTTGAGATACTGTGCTCGCTGGGCTGCGACGCATAGGGTTAAGTCGGCTTGGGCAACGGCCTGATATTCAATTTTGGAGGTCAATGTTTCTCGCCCCGGCCAGTAATCTCGGTAATCATCGATGTTATAGTAAATTGATCTGCTATTCAGGATTTTGGGCAGTGTATGGTAGTAAGGATAACTAAACACAAAGATCAGGGAATCATTTGTTTGAAAATGCTTAATTAGAGCGGCAAAGAAACGAGCCGTTAGGGGCCAGTAGTGAAAAAACCAGCCTGGTGGACAGCAAATACGCTGTTTATAAATATGAGCAGCCACGGGTTGGGGAGCAAGATCAATAAAATAAGATCCATAAAGCTTTTTGAAAGTTCGAAAATCGCTTGGATATAGTAATAATACGTCTGCAAACTCGTTACAGGCTGAGAATAGTTGCTCCGTCCAATAAAAATTAGCATCTAAAATGGCTAATTTAAACTTCTTGTTAGATTTCATGTTAGGCATCAGTTACTGCAAAGGTTTCTGTGCCCTAACGCAAAGTCGATTACCTCGTAGGGGAAATAATTTTTGTAAACAGGTGCGTAAGTATGGAATTTTACCCAAGCTTTCTAAGCCTGAAGAACTAGCTATTAAGATCTCGTAAAATCCAGCTTTTCTTAGGGCTAGGTCCATTCGTTTTGGCGCTAAATAGCGAACATGACCAAACTGACTCGCTCCAGAATCAACCCACATATACTGATCGGCTTGCACCCAATAACGCAAATTGGCAAAGGATACTAAATTTGGAGTTGTTAGCAATAGGTGTCCACCAGGCTTTAATACCCGATAACATTGGTTTAAGAAAAGGTCCGTGTCCAAAACATGCTCAATAACTTCGCCCGCTAGGACAATGTCAAAGTATAGATCTGGTACAGGCCAATATTCAGCTATATCTACAGAGATAAAATTAAAAGATGCTGGTAAAGAGGGATGGCGTTGAAAATCTAAGCCCCACTTTTCAGTAGAAGTAGGTAACAAGTTTGAAAATCCACCATTGGCACAACCAATATCTAGAGAACGTGAGGGAATGGGAATGTCCTTAAGCCATTTACCTAACAGTTTTGCTCTGTCTTGATCAAAGTCTGGTGCTTGATTAGCAGATGCATATAGATTATGATTTTCTTGGTAAATATTGATCATAGCAGAGGATTAGGAGATATATATTCTGGGGATAGAGATTATTTGAAAAGGAGATATTCTCTAAATAGAAGTTTACCAGAAAATGCATCAGATGTTAATCTAATGAAATAATAGGAACTCTAATTCTTGATAAATGTAAATTTTTCCTTATACAGTGGTTGTGATTAAACCATGACGAGGCAACGTTATTACTTGGAACAGAAACCTTTATTATATCAGGATTTTTTATAAATTTATTTTATAAATTTAAATTTATTGATTGCGGGACTATTCTCAAAAATTTGAAATTCGATTTCAGCTTCTTCTAGACCAACACCAAAACAATTCAGAACAACTTTTTCATCAAGGTTATTGATTCTGATATTATGTTTGAGTCATTCAAATGTAGCTTTTACTGGTTCAAAGGTATGAATTTTTATCTCATCGATATCTGAATTTAATTCAGCAATTGTTAAGGTGAACAAGCCAATGTTTGCACTTATATCAAACAAATAAACGAATAGAGTTATTTAATAGTCTAAGTATAGTTTATTTCTCAAATATTACTCAGGATTACTCAGGGCTATTAATAAATATTCACTATATTGACTCCAAGAATATTTTTGGGCACCTTGCTTTGCATTTTGTGACATTTTTGCACGAAGTTCTCGATTTTCGATAAGCTCTTCAATACGAGTTGCTAATATATCTGAATCTTTGACAGGCACAATAAACCCATCAATCCCGTCTCGAACAACTGAACCTGACGAGGCTGTAGTAATTACAGGCAGACCACTAGCTAACGCTTCGTAGGTAACTTCTGCAGAACCTTCTGCAAGACTTGGCAACACAAAGATATCTGCTTGGACATACTCAGATCGAATTTTACTTCGGGGTATTCGTCCTAAAAAAGTTAAACATTGCATAATTGGATGACAACGGACAAGCTCAGAAACATTACCTGCAACTCTAAACTCATAGCCACGTTGAGCAAGCTTCTGTGCTGCTTGTCCCAAAATATGAATTCCTTTCCTTAGCTCTGCTGTGCCCACAAACAAGACTCGACCCTTAATAGGTTTGTTCTCAAGCTTAAACCAATCATCATTGACAGCATACGGAATAAGACGACATTGAGAAGACTCTACACCAAACTCTTTTAAACCCTGTTTGACAAATTCAGAAGGAACTATAAACATATCTGTAAGCTGGCAAACCTTTTGAAAATTCTGATAATCTTTTTGAATAATCTCATCAGGTAACTTCGGCTCTAGTTCTGGGAAGCGATCACGCTCGACTTGGAGAATCCTATAAGTCGCAGGTGATATATAAATTTCAGTAATAACTTTAAGATTATTCTGTTTGGCATACTCTAGAAATGGAGTACCTTCACCAAACATAGAAAAAACATGTGTCGCATTTCCTAAGCCTTTATTAATTGCTGCTTTACCAAACGCTTGATTAAAACTAAATAAAGCATCATGTTGCTTGAGTAGGTCATCAGCAGCCAATTTTTTCGCAATCAAATATCGAATTGTAGCCCAATCACAAGTTTTTACTTTACCTACTAAATTACGGGGGAGCTTCCGCTCCAATAGTCGCTGTAAACCATTTTTTCTCAGAAACCTGGGACAATAACAGTCTAACCACTGACCAATACCACTATCAGCACATAAATCAGTGTATAGACCTTCTAAGATATCAGCCTTAGCCAAGATGCTTGGTACAGCATAATTTCGCCTAGCACCAATTTGAACAACAATAAAACGGTTCATTGAACTATTTTACGCAAAAATACAAATACGAGAGAATACCGCTTCAGCCTGATGCTCATAGGCAAACTCAGTAGTCGCTAAGCTTATTAGGCGTAGCCTTATTTCATCAAGCTCAGCATCAGATAGTCTCCCAATGTGATCAATTGCTTTTGCAATCGCTTCGGGATTGTAGGGGTTAGCAACAGATCCCAAATTGTATTTCATCACTAATAACTCCAGCCCCGGAAAATCCGAGGCTACCACTGGTATGCCACAACGCAGGTATTCAGTTAGTCTACCTGGTGCTTGATAAAAATGCCCAATTCCATTGTTTGGATATAGCAAAATACCAATATCACAAGCAGCGTATAGTTTCAGTAATTCTGCGTAAGGAAGAGAATCTAAAAAGAGGACGCGATCGTGTATACCCAATTGGGCTAAATGTTCTTTACAAGCTAATTGACTAGTTGAACCCACAGGCATGTAGTTGAAAACTAGAGCATAGTTGCTAGGAAGTTGACAAAATGCTTGCACTAGCTCTGGAGACATACGATCTTGACGGTAGGCACCACCCGCAACAATCAAGCGAGGTTGTTCGATGTCCCCTAATCCAGCTTGCTCTAACAGCGATCGACGGTAAACTTGATCCCGTGCTGGTACTGGCCACCAACTTGGCAAAGCTGTCCGAATCACCTCAGGCATTTGTTTAAGCTTATAGCTACTAGCCATAAACCGTGCACGATTAGGCTCATTACAAATTACGCAGTCAGCATGTCTAGCAAAATAGCGTTCACACCACTCATAAAACCAGTGCTGACCAGGCCCCAAATAATCTTGAGTATGATAGATCAAACGGCTCTTACCCTTAACCCAAGGTAGCCAGATCACAAAAGGAGTATGTTGTGCTCCTTGAATGTAAACAAAATCTGGTTTTTCTCGCCAAAACAAGAAAATCTGCACTAAAAATTGTAATGCAGAGAATAATGCCTTTTATGAAAAAAGATAGTATTTAAGATATGCATAATAACTTAACCATTTTGGAATTGTATAGTTTCCCCATGCTATAAAGGTGATGAGCACATGATTTCGGGCGAGATAAAAGGCACTCATTGCCTGATGTGGAGCACCCTGATCTACCAAAGGATAACTGATATAAAGTATATTCATCTACATTCATCCATCGCTATTTATTTGTCATTTGAGTTTTCAAGTTTTTCCTCGATCTGATAATCTGTTAGGTAATTGCAGTAAGCATAATAATTTGGTAACAAAGCCTGCTTATGTAGACACCAACTAAATGACCAAATCATAATTGCAATAACAGGTAGCTTTAATACTAAACCTGCTAGCAAACCAGCATAGGGTAGCGATGCCGGTAAAGTTATAAAGAAACTCAGGAAAATGATCGCTCTTCCATCAAAGTAAAAAACTGCAGCATCATGTATTCGACGAAAAAAGTAACCGATATAAAAGCATAGGATACACCCAAAAAATGAAAATTCACCAAATAGCTCCATAAAAGCCGTTTTTGCTGTGTAAGGAGCAACTTGAATAGCGTAAACTGACGAAACCCAATCTTGACTTATTCCTTGGCTAATAAAAAGTGAGTTTTTAAATTCTCGTCCGATCAGCCCGCCTGGAACGTAGTTTTGAATTAAACTATTATAAACCACATTAATACCTAAACCGTATCTATTAGTCACATAATAAGCTCCTGTCACAATCATCCCATCAATCACTTCCAAAATTTTACTATTTTGACCTTGAAATATATCAGCAACAATTTCTGTTAATGGCTTCTGTCCAATAACAGAAAGATATCTACCCTCCTTAAATTCCCCTCGCCAATAGGGAAAAGCATAAACAACTACAAATGATGCTACTAACGCAAGAATAACAGTCCATCTAGGTAATCTAAACTTTGGTTTATAAATCAATAAAGGTAGTAAATAAACAAAAGGTAAAACTAATGTCGCAGATCGACGTCCGTACTCAGTAATTGCAAGTAGTGGAAATATAGAAAAAGTTGATGCCCATATCAACCGATATAATTTTCTTGATTGAAAATATGAAATTAATATCAGGCTGATCCCTGGCAGTATCAGGCTAGCTAAGGTAACCCAATAAACTGGCCAACCACGCCACTCGCGAATTTCACCTAATAGCCGAACTTGAATTGCGCCAAATGCGCCTGCCAGTGCTATAAATAAGCCTAAGTAAAAAATATTAAAATCATTAACAACCCAGCGGTGCTGAGGTAAATATGATTGTCTTTGTATCCATCTTGCCCCTCTGGCATAGCCCCAGTACAGCGCTATGGTACAGAGTACTACCATGATAGAAAATATCCTAAAAGCTTCGTCAGGGACTCGCCAGTAGTGATAAGTCGCAACATAATACTGGGGACAAATAATTATAGCCATACCTACAGCATAAAGAAAAGGAGCCTCAATCAGTCGTCGTGTATTAACTAATCCCCAAATCAAACCTCCAATCGTTAAAGCACAGATGAGAAAAAACCAAAGTTCTCTTTCTAATAACATACCTGTATACCTGTAGTTCCTATTGTCCCTGCTTTTTCGCAATTGCCCAAATTACAGGTGACCAGTAATCTGGAGAAGATAAACCTATTAGCTTAAATCTTATTTTCTCTAGTTTCCTGGTTATTAACGCAGTTAACCTCCATATCTTATGAGTTATAGAAACCGGAGCAGGCCAAGGATCGCGAAAAGCAACAATCCGCATATCATGACAAAAAAACACTTGTGATAAGCTTGCTGGAGAAAAACACGTCTCATGAGTAATATCTGCAAATCTTGTTGATAATCCTGTAGGACTAGTTGCGTTAGGAACACTGACGATAATACTTCCTCCAGGGGCTAGTGCTTGATAGGCTAGTTCTAGTAGGGAAAACAATTCTTCTAGGGTCAGATGTTCTAGTATATCTAACATGACTATTAAATCTAAGTTATATTGATAATCCTTTAAATATTCATACGCAGATGTACACTTGACATTTAACCCTAGTCTTTGAGCAAAATTTATCTGCTTGTCATCTAGATCAATACCTATAACATTTTTATAGCCATGCTTATTCAGAAAATAAATGAATTGACCACTCCCACAACCTACATCTACAATTTTTGCTGTTTTATCTTCGGGTAACCAATTTTTGGTATACCACTCATAGTATTTAGAGCGTACTTCATGGCTAGCTTTTAGTTGCTCTAGGTCACTAATATGATGCCACTCTGCTTGTTTGCTGTAGAAAATTCGATATGGATTCATAATTTTTACCATAGAGAATTTTTATTTTATCTTTAGATATTTAAATAAAGTGTTTTCAGATAGGCTTTAGCCACATGCTCAGGAGTATGCTTAATAAGATGCTCATTAGCTTCCTGTTTTAGTCTTCTTTGTAGATCAAGATCGTTTCTAATTGTTAGCATTAATTCAGCTAAAGCTTTAGGGTTACCGCTTTCAAAGAGTAAGCCACATTTTCCCACAGCTTCTGGTAAACCACCAATATTAGACGCAAGAACAATACAACCACAGGCAATAAGTTCTAAGGCAACAATTCCAAAAGGTTCAGCCCAAATTGAGGGTATAACACCAAACTTATGCCTTCTAAGCATAGCTCTTAAACTTTCTCCAACCAAAGGCCCTGTAAAATCAATTAAAAAATTAATATTTAAAGTAATCGATAACTCTTTCAATGACTCCAGGCTATCTCCATCACCAATAACAGTACCTTGACTATGAATCCCTTGATTATTGAGAATAGCAATAGCTTTTAAGAATATATCTACACCTTTTTGGGGTATTAGCCGACCTACAAAAACCCATTCCCTATCTTTTTGGGCTAGGTCAGGCTGATCTGTTGTGAAGAGTGAACTATCAAATGGGTTAGAAATTCCAATACAGTTAAAGCCGATTTCCTTCGCTAGGTACTGACTACAAGCTACATTGATAGCTCGCGAGGTTAGTTGTCTCTGTAACCATCCCTGAGGAATACCTGCTTGGTGCGAGATCAATAGATGTTTGTTCAATAAAAAAGCTGGCCATCCACTCCGTACCGAAGGGCCAATCATTAGAATAACTTCTGCCCACAAGTATTGACGAAGTAAAGAGAATACTCCAATTTTTCTATAAACAATAAAATTATTACTTTTGAGATTAAAACCCGAATGTGAGTTCGGTGTATTTGTTATCAGTCTCACTGAGTAGCCTAAATCAGCCAAGGCTTGCGAAAGAAGGTGCGCTACAACTGGTACTCCTCCTATTATAGGATAGTACTGATGAGAAACAATTAATATCTTAGTGAAGTTTTTCACACTCTATTTTTTGAGAATTTCAGTAGATTGATAAGTAGTCTGTGCATCTTGGTAAATCAATTATTTCCTTGACTAGAAAATTATGCAGCCCTGCAATTGTTCTCTCAATCAACATTATGTAACCTACAAATTCATAAAACAACGTTCTGCTAATTCTTCTAATTTTGAAGTCGATATCTACATTATTTATAATTATTATTTATGAACGACTCGCTAGCCGTTGGAAACTTGCTGATCGTGCCAGCAACTCTTCATAGTTCCCCTGGGCTACCACCCGCCCCTGCTCAAACTCAATGATAAGATCACAATTTTGGACCGTACTCAAGCGATGGGCAATCAAAATTACCGTTAAGTCTCCGCCTGACTGATTAATCGCCTCCATTACTGATTGCTCCGTCGCATTATCCAGCGCACTAGTTGCTTCATCAAACACCAACACAGATGCCTGCCGATATAATGCCCGGGCAATGCCGAGCCGTTGCCGCTGACCACCACTTAACCGAATTCCTCGCTCCCCTAAGCCAGCCCAATATCCCTCTGGTAACCCTTCAATAAATGCTGCAATCTGAGCCTGCACTGCTGCTCGTTTGACCCGTGCAAGATCAATCTCTCCCTTCGGTACTCCCAGTGCAATATTCTCAGCAATCGTTGTATCAGCTAAATAAATCTGCTGCGGCACATGGGCGATCGTTTGCTGCCAAGCTCGACAATACTCCCCCCGTAAGGGCATTCCATCTAACAACACCTCTCCCTGTGTTGGTGTCAGTAACCCCATTAACAGATCTACCGTGGTGCTCTTGCCACTGCCCGTCGTCCCTACCAGTCCAACTCGCATTCCCTTCGCAATCTTGAACGACACATCCGTTAGCACCCACGGGCCATTTTCCCTATAACGAAAACTGACTCCGACAAACGCGATCGCTGAGTGCCACTCTAACGCCAGCGGTGCAGGCTGTAACCAGGTAGCTGGAACCGGTTGCTCCAACAAATCCAACACATCCTCCGTTGATTGCTGATTACCTCGAATCCAGGCCCAAGCATTAAAGATCTGTTGAAAAGCTGGTAACAACCGCTGCGCCCCTACGGCTAACGTGCCCACAATCGGTAGTGTTGCTGCGCCATTACTCGACCCTTGACTCAGGCCATAGGCGATCGCTGCAATTATAACCATCCCCACCGACTCCAGCACATAGCGTGGACTAAATGCAATCAGAAGATTGCTCGTATTGGCCCGTCGGAAAGACCAATCGGCTTGTTGGTACAGTTGGCAGTAAAACGATTGACTATTACCCAATAAAACATCACGAATACTCCCCAAACCCTCTTGAAGCACCTTAATCCGGAGAGTTTGGGTTTTGCTCATCAAACGGCTATTGTGCGTCAACCGCTGGCGCGTGATGTCAATCAATAGCTTATACAACCCTCCAAATGCTAAAAACGCCGTCAATGCTACAAGTGGTGCGATCGCAATTAACGCCAACATAATTGCTCCTGCCGTCACGATCGCACTTGCCAAGGTCAGCACTTGGGTTAGTGCCCCTGTCAGCTTTTCTATCTTGTCAACGGCACTAATAGTTTCACTCGTATTCCGAGCCACATGCACCGGATAGGGCTGATATAACGTCCGACGATACACCGCGACCGCCAACTCATGGCCCACCCGTTGTACATAGCTGTAGTTACACCACAGCACCCAGAGTTTCACTGCCCCTGCTCCCAGTGCCATCAACGCAAACGCGACTGTCAAGGGCAACACCAACTGCCCACTCGTCGTGATCCCCAAAATTGCCGCCAACCGCACCGCCGCCGGATACTCAAACACCTGCTCCGGAGCCACAATCACCCCCAAAAACGGCAACACCGCCCCCAGCGTCAACGCCTCCGCCAGCCCACTCCCCAACATCAACACCGCCAGCCCCGGCAACTGCCACCGCCGACGGCGACTCAAATGCCGCCAAATTCGCCCAAGAATCGACCAGGTACTTGCAGAGGTTGCCACCTTACTCAGCCCGCTCCAACCAGGTCATCAAATCCGCCACACTCGTAAAGTCCAACAACGCCTCCGCCAACGCCTCTAACTGCGCTACCGATAACTGACGGATGCGGGTTTGGCTATCCATTTCAAGGCTCCCAAACCGTCGGATTAATTGCCTCAGGACGATCGCGGCTTCTCCTTCCTGCCGTCCTTCCTGGCGACCTTCCTGTTCTCCCTCGGCAAAGACATCCTGATAAAACTGCGTTTGCTTTAAGTCCGTTTCCGTGAATCCCAACATCTGCTGAATCTCCTGACGACTCAACCGGCTGAACTTATAGACCATGATAGTCTCTACCAAATCCAGCAGTTGCGCCTGCTCCTGAGCATTCCTCACTTCGGTGCGGGTCTTGGCTACCCACGCTTGGGCCGCGCTCACGGCCTGTACCTCTGGCGTCACAATCAGTCGGAGCAACCCCAGCGTTAACGGTGATTCCCCCACCTCCCCCAACTCATCGAGATAAATCCGTTGTACTTGGGGACTGTCGAGCAACGGCTCAAAGTGGTACGTCTCCCCGATATCCACCACCCGACTTGGGTATAGCACCACTATCTTCCACGGGTTGACCGGCTGATACTGGCGCACATACAACGCCACCTCACTCACCAGACGGCTGTAGAAACTTCCCTCCCCCTGAAACTGCACCTCCAAAAACACGATCGGCGATACCCTATCCCCCGCCGGGGGCGCAAACACCCCATCCAGTCGAAACGCCGTCTGCTTTAACTCCACCGACTGAAAGCGATAGGCACTCGCTGAGGCAGGCATCTCCCCGATTAACTCAAATAGGAGGCTGGGCCGACTCTGGAACAGCCGATAAAACAAACTATCTGTCTTCAAGACTCACCCCACTTCAGCCAATGATCCGAAAATCTTTGATCCCCTGATAGGACATTTGACGAGCTTGACGGCGCGTAAACTCACCCACTGAGGGATTACCACTGGGATGGATCACCCCCTGGGCCTGTTGCCAGAGATCCCGTGGTGCCAGCCTAACCTCATAGTGTCGATCGCCCTGTCGATGAACGTGATACCACTGCGTCTCGCCACACTGATCACACCAAAATGCCTCCAGCCACTCCTCACTGATCGGGACAGCCGTCCGAGTTGCAATCAGGAGTAATGATGCCCGCCGCCCAATTCCCCGCGCCTGTAACTGTCCGGGGCGATCGGCATACAATTGATGTTTTTGGCTCACACTTTCAAGATAACAACCATGCATGGGACAGTAAATTGCCCGCCGCTTAGAACGCTTCCGATTTCGGTCACACCTTCTCCCCACTTCGGCCTCCGCTCATGTACCTGCTTAGGACAACACAAGTTAGAGGCTACGGGGGAGGGACTGAGATCTCTAGGACCATCAAAGCCCAACTCCTCAAGCTCATGGATGAATTTAGCGGTTGGCCAGCTTGGCACCTGGTCCTTACTCGTTAACGAGCAACAAGACTGTTGCCAGTTTAACCGAGATGATTGGGGTTTGCCAGTTGCACCGGTTTTCCCTCAGATGACGAGTAGGATCCGCAACGGCTAGCCAACTCCAGTTACTTTCCCCTCTTTCAGACCGTGTGCCTCCCAATCAGGACAGTCCGCAAATTGGCTATAACATTGCCATAACAGCCATAACAATAGATGCAGAGGAGATTCAGAGCAGGTTCAGGGGATCGACGTCGATCGTCAGGCTGACATTGGCCGGACAGTGCTGACGCAGATCGGACAATGGTAGCGGAAAATGAGGCACCCCTTCACGGCTCAGCTTCAGCAGAATCTGCCAACGGTATCGTCGGGCTACCCGCATCACTTGGGCTGGGGCTGGTCCCAATACATCATAACCGGCTGCATCGCGATCGGCATCGGCAGGGGTTAGCAAGTGCGCCAGGGTCTCAGCCGTGGTTTGAACAGCTGCTAAGTCAGGACTACTCAGGCGCAAGAGGATTAACTGTCCCTGGGGCGGGTAATGCAGTTGGGCACGCTGCCGCAGTTCCGTTTCCAGAAAGTCGGTAAACGTGTGTTGCTGGACCGATCGCACCACCGGATGCAAAGGTGCATAGGTCTGCAACAAAACTCGACCTAGCTCGTCCCCCCGTCCAGCCCGCCCCGCCACTTGGGTCAGGGTTTGCATGGCCCGCTCGCTGGCCCGAAAGTCCGACAAGTACAGCAGACCATCGGCGGCAACCACGCCCACCAGGGTCACCTGGGGTAAATCAATCCCTTTGGTCAGCATTTGGGTCCCAATCAGGAGATCGGCTCCGCCAGTGGCAAATTGGGTTAATAGGGTCCGGTGAGCCCCCTTGGTCCGGGTGGTATCACTGTCAAACCGCAGGGCACGGAGACCCGGAAACAGGCTAGCGAGTTCCTGCATCACCCGTTGGGTGCCGCTGCCAAAGTGCTTGAGGTAGGGTGACCCACAGGTGGGGCATCGGGGCGGTTGCGATCGCGTGTAATTGCAATAGTGACACCGGAGCAATGGCTGGGTATGGGGATGGGGATGGTGATAGGCCAAAGACACATCACAGTTGGGACAGTCAATCACCGTGCCACAACTGCGGCAGGAGACAAACGTGCTATGCCCCCGACGGTGAATAAATAAGATCCCCTGTTGCTTCTGATCCTGGAGGGTCCGGAGGGCCGATTGGAGGCTGCGGCTAAAGATTGAGCGATTCCCCGCTGCCAACTCCTGGCGCATGTCGATCACCTCGATCGCGGGCAGGGGACGGGCCTGAATCCGTTCCGGCAGCGAGAGGTAATGGCAGGGCACCTCAGTCGTGGCAGACTGCACAGCCCACCAGGTTTCCAGTGAGGGCGTAGCCGACCCCAGCAATAAAGGACAGTTTTCCAACTGCGATCGCCATTGGGCCACGGTGCGGGCATGGTAGCAGGGCGCAGGGGCATCCTGTTTGAAACTACTATCGTGTTCCTCATCCAGGATGATCAGACCCAAGTGGGACAGGGGGAGAAACACCGCCGATCGCGTCCCAATTACCACCTGGGGCCTCCCATCGAGCAACTGCCGCCAGGTGTCATACCGTTCCCCGGCGGATAGGGCACTGTGGTAGACACAAACCTGACTGCCAAACCGCGCCTGAAAGCGATCGGTCAGTTGGGGCGTCAGGCCAATTTCCGGTACCAGGACCAGTGCCGACTTCCCCTGGGCTAACAGCGGCGCGATCGCCTGTAAATACACCTCCGTTTTCCCCGACCCCGTCACCCCATGCAGTAACACGTGGGCATTGCCCTGGAGACCGGCAATCGTGGCAACTGCCGCCGCTTGCGCTGGCGTCAGGGTTTGGGGAGAATCCCTGGCCACAGCCTGGAACGCAGTCCGGAGCACTTCCCGCTGCTGCAAGACCACGTAGCCCTTAGCAGCCAGGGCTTTGACCACGGAACTTTGGACGCCACACAGTTGCAGCAACTCCCGCAGCCATAACTCCCCTCCCCGGCGGCGTAATTCCATCAATACCTGTTGTTGCTTGGGGGTCACGTCAAGTGCCCCACTGGGATCAGCAACCAGCGTCACCACTGGCTGCAGCTTGGGACGGGTATGGCGGGGCGGTTCGATGTAACTCTCCACCCACCCCCGCGCCAACAGTTCCCGCAGGCCGCGATCGGCCCCTCGAACTTGGCGGCGTAGGTGTTGCCAACTGTAGTCATGGGTTTTGGCCGCCTGTAACTGGTGGAGTAACTGGGTCGCAGCGGGACTGAGGGGGAGGCTGCCCGCGAGCATCGCAGCCAAGGACGCCGAGCCAGCAGGGGGCGATTCTCCTGTAGAGACGTGGCGCGATCGCATCGTCTGAGCCAACAACTGACTGACTTCCGGGGCAAGGCGAATCCGTCGCTGGGCACGTCCCAGTAATCCCGGTGGGAGGGCGGTCCGGATGACTTGGATCAAGGGTGTGTAGTAATAGTCTGCTACCCGTTGCAGGAGTTGCCAGTAGGTAGGTGCAAAAAAGCCCTGGGCCACTACCTCGGTAATCGGACGAATCTGGTCGGGGCTGAGATCAGGCGGTAGGGTTGTGAGTAACCGCACCGCGATCGCGCCTACCTGTTGATTGCCAAAGGGCACACTCAGAATGTCTCCCGGCTGGACGGTGAGATCCGGCGGCAGGGCATAGGTAAATAGTCCACTCGTTCCGGGGCAATCCACCAGGGCTTCCACCCACCAGGCATCCGGCTGTCCAGTGGCAACGGCGTAGGGCGTTCTGGGTTCGGCCAGCCCATCGGGCCGGGAATACAGTTGGACCATCACAACCCCCACCAAAACTCAGCCAACCATCAACCGAAAACCAACCTTGCCAAGCGCGTCACCCCGCGATCGCAGTCCCCAGCACCAACGCACTAACCTGGCAACACGATCAACGCACCCATTATAGTAATAGTTAAATTGTACTATCATCCTAGGCTTGGCTGTCAACCTGAATCGGGGGCATCAACCGACCCCGATTCAGGTTGACAGGGGCAAGCGTGCAGTGTACCTAAAGTTGATCAATGAAAGTTTATCAACTTTGGTTGTGATGACATGAGTGGCTGCTGGCTAAAACCAACACTACGAACCCAGTCGTGATGACGTTAGTGGCTGCTGGCTAAAGCCAGCACTACGAACCCAGCACTACAAATGTTGCAGGATTGTTGCAGGATTAGCAATGCGCTGCATTCGTTGGTGAGTTGTTGAGCATTCTATAACTGGGGCGCTAGGATTCGAACCTAGGAATGGCGGGACCAAAACCCGCTGCCTTACCGCTTGGCTACGCCCCATCGTGTTAGATACCGATTTAGTGTAGCAGACTTGTCTACCCTTTTTCCAGCCCGGTTGGAAAAATTTTTCCGGCAACGGGGACCGCGATCGCCCTAGACCGTAACAGGTGTTAAGGCCAGGGGAATACGCACCCAGAACGCGGCGCCTTGCCCTGGCTCCGATTCACACACGAGGCTGCCCCGGTGGCGTTCCACCACAATTTGATAGCTAATCGAAAGACCCAGGCCCGTCCCCTGCCCCACCGGTTTCGTCGTGAAGAAGGGGTCAAAGAGGTGTTGCTGCACCTCTGGTGACAGGCCCGGACCATTATCCTGGATGCAAATGGCCGCAAATGCCTGATTGTCCAGGGTTTGAACCATTGTTTGGATCGTAATAACGGGATCATCCTGCTCACTGAGGGCATCGATCGCATTGCTGAGGATGTTCATAAACACCTGGTTCATTGGTCCCGCGTAGCATTCCACTAGGGGCAGTTGACTGTAGTGCTTCTCAATGCGAATGCCTGCACGTTTACCCACAGCCTTTAGGCGGCTTTGCAAAATCAGTAGGGTGTTCTCCAGCCCTTCGTGGATATCGACGGGTTTCAACTCTGCCTCATCCAGGCGGGAGAAGTTCCGCAGGGAGAGGACAATTTGACGAATGCGATCAGTGCCTACCTTCATTGAATTCAGCAGATTAGGCAAATCTTCGGCAATAAACCCCAGGTCGATCGCTTCCGTCAACTCACGCACCTCCGGGACTGCTTCCGGATAGTGGCGCTGGTAGCACTCCAGGAGATCGAGCAGATCATGGGTGTAGTTGGTGGCGTGGTTGAGGTTGCCACTGATAAAGCTCACCGGATTGTTAATTTCGTGGGCGATCCCAGCGACCATCTGCCCCAAACTCGACATTTTCTCGCTCTGGATCAGTTGGGCTTGGGTTTGCTTCAGGTTACGCAGAGCCTCGCTCAACTGGCGGGCTTGGGCCTCGGCAGCAAAGGCAGAGGCACGGCTTTTGGCAAATAATTCCGCCTGGTCGATCGCCAGAGCCAGTTGATCCCGCACGGCTTGGAGGAGGGCTACCTCACTACTGGTCCAGGGACGAGGTTCATCACACTGGGTACAGACGATCGCCCCCAATTGGCCAGCACAGGTTGCGAGGGGCACCACCAATTGGGCTGTCACCGCCAGATCGGAGAGGAGAATTTGGCTCTCAGCCGTGGCCGTGGGCAGTTGGGTCGCGTCATCCAGCCGCAGGGTTTCTAACCGCTCTAGCTTTTCGATTAACCCTGTGCGCGGTCCCACCGGACAATCCCCCAGGGAAGTGGGCAAGTCCGCATCACGGGCTTCGTGGGTAATCGCCAGGAGGGGCGGCTGACTTTGGGGCCAGTACCAAACAAAGTGACAACACTTAATCTGCAATAGCCCCCGAATTTCTTGCACGGCGGTTTTGAGGATCGTATCCAACTCCAAGGAATTATGGATTTGGCGGGCGAGCCGGAACAGTAAGGCTTCCCGACGGCTGAGAAGTTCCTCCCGTGCCCAGGCGCGATCGATGGCTACAGCCACATCATTCGCCACCCAATCCAGGATCGCGAGGGCAGCATCGGTGAGGGGCTGTCGTCGGAAGACCGCCATGACTCCGACTAGGCGCTCCTCAACTACCAGGGGATACCCCGCGAAGGCAATCACCCGCTCCTGTTTCACCCAGTCGGCCTTGGCCACGCAGAGATCGTTAAGTACCGTATTCGTCAAATAGGGCTGGCGGGTATGGGCAATAAAGCCCATCATGGAAATCCCAGGGGCAATCAGGTTGGGGAAGTCATCCGTTGGAGTATGCTCCCCCACCACGGCTTGTTGCTCCAGCAAATTGCTCTCTGGGTTCCAGGTCCAGAGGTAGGCAAACGAGTCGGGCAGGTGAGTCACGATCGCATCCAAACAGGCGTGGAGACTATCCGTCAGGTTACCCCCGTGGGCAAGGGCCAAGCTAACTTCTGCCCCCAGGGCCGAGAGGGCTGTGCGCTCCGTCAGGGCGGCTTCTGCCTGTTTAACGCTGGTAATATCCCGCAAAAATACGGCTATCCCTTCCCCGTCTGGATAGATTCGCACCTCCAACCAGATCCCCAGGGGTGGATAGAACATCTCAAACTGCACCGCCCGTTGTTCACGGCATACCTGTTGAGCTTCGACTGCAAAGGGCGTTGTGCGGAGATCGGGTAAGCGATCCCAGATGGGCTGTCCGATGAGTTCCTCCCGGGTTTTGCAAAACAGGTGCTCGGCCCGAAGGTTAAGGTCGATTAATCGCCCTTGGGCATCCAGGGCAAGATAGCCCTCGGTCATGCGTTCCAAAAGCTGACGATAAGCCAGGGGGGAACAAGGGGAGCCAGTGGCATCACCGGCGTGGGCTGGCGAGACAACGGCGGGCAAAGAGACAGGCGGTGGCGGTTCCGGCGATCGCTGAACGGGGTAATAGCCTGGAGCGGGGGCCGTGCGATTCCCCTGGGGAGAGGCTGCGCGGACGAGGTGAGCCGCCACCTGTCGGGCCAGCGCCAGTAACGCATGGCTTTGGGCCGCCTGCAATTGACGTGGTGTCAGATCCATCACACACAGGCACCCGATCGCCGATCCCGTGCTCGCTTCGCCTGTGGAGACACTGCGCAAACGCAAGGGGAGACCGGCATAAAAGCGGAAGTGTGGCTCTTGGGTTACCAAGGGGTTTTGGGTAAACCGGGGATCGCGATGCAAGTCCGGCACCATCAAGATCTCGGTGGCTGCCAGCGTCTGTTCACAAAACGGAAGATGGTAAGGCGCGAGGGTTACGGCTAAGCCAACGGTGGCCTGAATCCAGTGCTGATCGTCCACCCACAGACTGATGAACGCGATCGGCGTTTGGCCAATAAAAGCCGCTAACCGGACCCAGTCGTCCAACCAGGTTGATTCCAGCCCAGTCTCAAGACGGGGATACGCCGGCACAAGCGCTGACCATTCCGTTTGCTTCTCTGGTAGGGGCGCTGACATCGTGGGACGAGATGACGGTTGTCAGTAGATCAGTACATTAAGCTATGTATGTCTTCAGGACTCCAGGGGCGATAACGGGATAATGCCAAAAATGCACATCCCAGGGTAGGGGAAAACGCTGACAATGCAGGCAGGATGCCACGCCCTGCTCACGATGCCCCTGCCCCCATCGCAGGACAAACGGACTCACTCCGGATTGTAACGATTAAAATGAGGGTGCGCCCAGATCTTAAGTTATCCCTATGAGTGATCCTCCAGCCATTGCCCAACTCGGAAACCCGATTCTCCGTGCTGAGGCTGAGCCAATTCATGATCTTCGCGACGAGCGGGTACAAGCCCTGATTGACCAACTGTTGGCCACGGTGCAACAGGCCAATGGCGTGGGGCTGGCGGCGACCCAAATCTCGGAACCCTATCGGGTGTTGGTTATTGCCTCGCGTCCAAGTCCGCGTTATCCCGATGCCCCAGAGATGGCCCCGATCGCCCTGATCAATCCGCGCCTGGTGGCCCACTCGGAGGAAACGGTAACGGACTGGGAAGGTTGCCTCAGTGTGCCCGGTATTCGGGGACTGGTGCCGCGCTATCAATCGGTGACGGTGGAATATACCGATCGCGAGGGCAAGTTGCAACATCAGGCATTCACGGGTTTTGTGGCCCGGATTTTTCAACATGAATATGACCACCTGCATGGTCTGGTGTTCCTCGATCGCGTCCAGGATACTCACCAGTTGATGACGGAACCGGAATACCAACGTCAAGTGCTGCACCGTTATCCCGCCTGAGGGGTACGCGGAGTTCGAGGTGATCCTAGGGGAGCAACCTCGCTATAGGCGACTCGTTTTTTCCTGATGCATAGTTGCGATGTCTAACGTTCTTTCGGCTTTTTGTGCCGTCTATGGCCCCGTCAAGTCCTGGCGCTTTGGCCAGTCCCTCGGCATTGACCCGATCGGGCCGGTGTCTACCTGTTCGTTTAACTGTGTCTATTGCCAGTTGGGCGAAATCCAGCAAAAAATCAGCGATCGTCGCCTGTTTGTCCCGACGGCCCAGATTGAGCAGGATCTCCAACCCTTTGCCCCGTGGGCGGTGGACATCATCACCCTCAGCGGCAGTGGCGAACCAACCCTGGCCCTGAACCTGGGGGAAATTCTCACGTTGGTGAAAACGATGACCGGCAGACCAACGGCGGTGTTGACCAATGGCACGATGTTGTCCGATCCCCAGGTGCGATCGGAGTTGGCGATCGCCGATCGGGTGGCGGTCAAACTGGATGCCGTAACGCCGGACCAACTGCGCCGGGTCGATCGAGCCGTGCCAGACATTACCTGGGCGGTCCTCTGGCAGGGGATTAGCCAATTTCGGCGCGAGTATACCGGCTTTCTGGCGGTCCAGACGATGCTGTTAACCCCCTGGTCACCAGCCGAACAAGACACCTATGTCCACTTACTGCGGGAGCTACAGCCGGACGAGGTGCAACTCAATGTGCCCACCCGCCCCAAACCCCTCACCTATCAACTCGATGCGCGGGGGAACCACGAACCGGAGGGCTGTCCCTACCCGGTGCAAGTCCTGAAGCAGGTGCAGCCGGCGGTGCTGGTGGCCCTAGCCGATCGCATTCAAGCCGAAACCTCGATTCCGGTGCGGATGCCGCCCCACCTAGCCGAACACTGGCAAAATGCTAACGCCGATGATGTCTGAACCGTCACCGGCGCGGGCGTGGGAACGGCGCGATCGTTTTTTTGAACTCCAGTCCCCGTGGCTCACGCTAATCGGGGAACATTGGCGCGACGATCGCCAGCAACACTTGGAATATTGGCGGGTGGAAAAGGCTGATTCTGCGATCGTGCTGCCCCTGTGCCAGGGCCAATTGCTACTCCCGCCTCCCAGCTACCGTCCTGGCCTAGGCGAAAGCACCCTCGACTTCCCCGGTGGCCGCGTCCCCGTTGGGCAATCTCCCGCTGCCGTCATCCCAACCCTTTTGCAACGAGAATTGCAGATACCCGCCGATAGTATCCAACAGCTTAATCCTCTAAATACAACCGGTTGGGCGGTGAACAGTTCCTTCTCCAATCAACGCCTCTATGGGTTTGTGGCCCAGTTGGATGCCGTCATCCTAACCTCGGACGTTGCCCCCCAGTGGTTACGCTATCCCACAACGCCAGCGGGGATTCATGACTTGCTGGCTGTTCTTACCTGCTTGCAGTGCCGCGCTCTCCTACTGGAATGGTGGCTGGTCTATCTGCCGAGAGAAGGTATGGCTGTTTCTCCGGTAGGGGAGGAATGATGCTTCCGGCTTGGCTTTACGGAAGTGGGGCAACCGTTCGTTGCGCACCATCAGTATGAGACTGAAAAAGCCCAAAATAATGACACTGATCGCCGTCCAGAACATCATGAGGCGATTGGGCCGGTAATCACCCCGCTCAATTTGCCAAGAGGTATGGTTATAGTTCCACAAGGCAGCAGCAATCACAATAATCCCAAAAATAACGAGTAATAGGCCCAGGTTTTCGGAGCTAATCCAGCTATCCTGATGAGGAATATCTGGCATTAGGGAAAGTGCCAATTGCCGCATAAACATCCCAAATCGAGCGATCGCAAAGCCAAAGCCAATCAGAGCGATCGACGTTCGCAGCCATGCTAAAAAAGTTCGTTCATTAGCTTGATGTTCTCGTTGTCGATCGACTTTAGGTAGTTTAGACATAATGTTATAGTCTCAATGATTTTAGCTGGAAGCCTTTTGGTTGCTATACTGACACGCTCGATCAGGCTTTGAGAGCTAATTTGTAAAGTAAACCTCAAGGGGCAGCCGTGACAACCTCAGCTAAGCTTTTGTTTGCAAATTATCTCTTAATGGCCAACCGTTTTTCCTTGATAAACATATGTATTGATAGCAGTGGTTTTATAATTTTTTCTGTACTTGCTGTCGAGACAATCACTTGGTAGGTCATGATCCTTTAGAATACTTGAGTTGAGGTAAATTCTTCAATAGCAATAAATTCCCTAGTAGCGTATTCTGCTTGGATGCTGGCAATCTCGGCGACGGTTTCGGAGTCTTCTTAGTCTTCTTGGTAATTGGCTTCTTCGGCCTCAAAAATTTGTTGTTCGAGTAAATCCAGGACCTGGCGTTTCGCCTCTAGATTGAGGGAACTGACGGCTTCCAGCAGGGATTCTAGGAGAATCGTTAAGTGAATGTTGGTGGTCATGGTTGTTACCTCAGGAAATGTCAATTCTTACCAAGATATTTAAGGTGTTGAAAATGGACTTCTAGAAACCGTTCCAGATTACCCAACGTCGGTATTGCCTGGAGCGGCGGACCGTGATTTGTATCCGCTTAATCCTTCTCTAAAGAGGCCAGCCAAAAGTCATCATTCAACATTGGATCGATGGCGCGATCGTAGTTCCATTCAGTAGGAAAGGTGATTTGCGGATATTCCTTACGCACATTTTTTAGAGCAATTTTCCAAGCCTTATCAAAACTGAGTTCCCATCGGCTGCTCAGGCTAGGTACTACGTCTAATAAAACTTCTAGCTCCCCTCGCTGAGTGCGAATCGTTCGCTCCCAACCATTATAGTCATTGGGCAAATTCACATACACCCGTTTTAATAAATACTCTAATAAAACAACTAGACGGCTAATTAACTCCTTTTTTTGAGAAATTCCCAACGCCTCTACCTCTTCGATCAAATGTTCAATATCTAGATGATCAAAGTCCCGCGCTTTCAGCTTGTCAACTGTGTCTTCTGACCACAACAAAATATCTTGTTCATAGAGGGAGCTTACATTCTGGCTCTGGGACATTCAGAATCTCCTTAAGACTATGAAATATCGGCTGTTCGGATGGCTGCACCCTGCCTCGCCGTTCCTCTGGGTTGATTACACACGACACACGACAGCTATTCCCCCATTGCCATTACAGGTTGCATCACCACCACCCCATAGGCCGTGGACGAGAGATACCGCTGCGCTGCCTGTTGCAAATCTGCCGCCGTCAGTTGGCGAATGTGTTCGGGATAGGCCAGAGCCGGGGCGAGATCTTGAAGGAGGGTTTGGTAGTAGCCATAGAGGTTAGCCCGATCGCGGGGGGTTTCATTACCAAAGACAAAGCGATTGGCCACCTGCGTCCGTACCCGGTTAATTTCCGATGCCTGGATCGGGGTTTCCTGAAGCTGGCGAATATGGTCTACGATCGCCGCCTCCACTCGCTCCAGGTTCTCACTGGGCAAGTGGACCGAAATATAAAATACCCCCTGCAACCAATGGGAAAGATTACTGACCGCAATACTAGAGACCCACCGCCGCTCCTCACGCAGGTCTTTGACTAATCGGGAGGTGCGCCCATGCCCCAGGATCGAAGCCAACACATCTAGGGCGTAGGTTTGGCTCAAATCCGTTAAACCGGGGACGCGCCAGGTCATGACTAAACGAGCCTGTTGCAGGCGATCGTCGATCCATTCACGGCGCACAACCTCTGTAAATACGGGTTCCGGGTCGCCTAGGGGCAACCCCAGCGAGGTGTCGGCAATAGGCAGGGGATCTGCTCCATCTGGCTTGGCGTGCGGAGCCGTGGCGTCTAACGCTTGGGTCACGGTTGCAATCATGTCATCAATGGGCAAATTGCCCACCACCACCGCCGTGAGGCGATCGGGTTGATACCAGTACTGGTGAAAATCCCGCATTTGTTGGGGCACCAGCGATTCAATCACCGTCGCCGGCCCCAGCACGGGTCGCCGATAGGGCAAATAATCAAACGTGGTTTCCATCGCCCGGTAATAGGTGCGTCGCCGGGGATTGTCCTCCGCCCGTCGAATTTCCTCTAGCACCACCAACCGCTCACTCTCAAAATCGCGATCGGGAATCCGGGGATTCAACACCACCTCCATCTGAAGCGGGGCCAGCGTCGCAAAATCCTGGGGAGCCGTCGTGATATAGAAATGGGTGTAATCCTGACTGGTCGCCGCATTCGTCACCGCCCCCCGTTCCTCAATCCGGCGTTCAAACTCACCCAATGCCAACTGCTCCGTCCCCTTAAACACCATGTGTTCCAGGAAATGGGCCATTCCATTAATCGCATCCGCCTCCATCCGCGACCCCACCCGGAACCACACACTCAAGTTCACCGCCTCCACCGGCATTTGTTGGGCAACGATCGTCCCCCCATTCGCCAACCGATGGACGATCGGGGCTTCCAGAGCGCGAACCGGATCACGGGTTAGAAGCGTCATAGAGCATACCAGATCAAACAACCAACGCCTTGATCATAAGCAATCTGCCCTGCTTGTGGGAGCAATCTGCTGTCGAAACCACAGAGAATTCCCCAGTCTAGTTCCCTCTCGCCTCTTGCCTAGCCCAAAAAAGTCCCTAACCATACCCAAGGGCTGGAGACTAGCCCATCCCCTCTCTTCTCCCTTCTCTTTTCTCCTTTTCTTCCTTCTCCCTTCTCCTGTCCCCAAAGCGCTAAGATGCATTCATTGCCCTTATCAAAGCTATGGACCTGCTAGAGTACCAGGCGAAAGAACTGTTTCAGGCGATGGGCATCCCCGTCTTGCCCTCGCAACAGATCAGCCAACCCCAAGACCTGAAAGGACTGCGGATTCCCTATCCAGTGGTGCTGAAATCCCAAGTTCGTCGCGGCGGGCGGGGCAAAGCTGGGGGGGTTCGCTTTGCAGAAAATACGATCGACGCGATCGCGGCGGCCCAAGCCATTTTCAACCTGCCCATTATGGGGGACTACCCCGATATCATTCTGGCTGAGGCTAAATATGATGCCGATCGCGAATTCTATCTGGCCGTAGTCCTGGATACCAGCCTGCGGCGACCGGTGCTTCTGGGGTCCCAGGAAGGGGGAATGAATACGGAAGCCACCTTTAGCCACGTCCAGCGGGTGAGCGTTGATCAAGACTTTTCGCCCTTCTATGCGCGGCGCTTGGCGATCAAAATGGGCCTCAAGGGGAAGCTGATCGCCTCGGTCAGTGCTGTCATCGAAAAGATGTATCGATTATTCCTTCAGCAAGATTTAGATCTGGTGGAGATTAACCCCCTAGGCGTGAGTGTCGATGGAGAGGTGATGGCCCTCGACGGCAAAGTGACCGTCAACGACACCGCCCTCAACCGCCACCCCCATCTCCAAGCCTTGACGGCGCGACTGACCCATCCCCGTTCGTTAGCACCGGGTTTGGAGCAGGCAACTTTTTGGGACTTGAGCGGCCCGATCGGCGTCATTAGCAATGGCCTAGGGTTGACCCTGACCACGCTGGATCTGCTTTACCAAGCCAAGGGTAAACCAGGGGCATGTCTGAATCTGGTAGGCGAAGCGCAACCGGAGTGGGCGCTGGCCTCCCCGCCCGCAGGCACGGCTGAGTCCCCCTTCATTCCCGGTGGGTACCCGCAATTGGGGGCAGCCCTCACCCATTTAAGCCAAGATCCCCGACTACAGGTTATCCTGATCCATCTGGTCAGTGGCCTCCTAGACGGCGGGGCAATCGTGGATACGATTACCACCTACCTCAAGCGCCAAGAACGGTTACCCAAATCTCGTTCCGCCCCAGCCCTGGTTATCCGCCTCCTGGGTCCCGATCCGGCAGCCACCCAGGCCCTGTTCACAACCCTGACGGCAGCCATTCCCCACGATCCCCAAGCTCCAGGGGAGTCTAAAGTTCCCGTCTTTTGCTGCGAAACCCTAACGGCAGCGATCGCCCAAGCTGTTCTCCTGACGAAAACTGAGAAAGCCGATAAACCAGAGAAAGCAACTAAGGTCAGCCGCAAGAAAACTGCCCTATGAAATTTAATCCCAAAAGTAAGGTTATTGTTCAGGGTATCCTGGAACCCCTGGGGCAGATCTATGCCCCCCAGATGAAGGCATACGGTACCAATGTGGTCGCGGGCATCAGCCCTGGGGGTGAGCAAATCGAGTGGCAGGGCATTCCAGTGTTTGATCTGGTGGAGCAGGCGATTGCAGCCAATGGCCCGGTCGATACTACCGTCATCCTGACCCCCCCCTATCAGGTCCTGGATGCGGCCCTCGAAGCCCTTACGGCTGGCATTCGTCAAATTATTATCTTGAGCCAAGGCGTGCCGCCGATGGATATGGTGCGCCTCCTGCGACGGGCAGAAAAACTCGAAACCCTGATCGTCGGTCCCAATTCACCCGGTTTGATCGTGCCCGGTCAGGTGCTGCTGGGGACCCATCCTCCCGCCTGGTATCAACCCGGTCCCGTGGGGCTGCTGAGCCGGAGTGGCACCTTGACCTATGAGGTGGCGCGGGAATTGACCCAGGCGGGGTTAGGCCAGTCGATCGCCCTGGGGATTGGGGGCAGTCCCCTCGTTGGCTCCTCCCTGTCCCAATGGTTACAAATCCTGGATGAGGACGAGCAAACCGAGGTCATTGTGTTGATCGGTGAACTGGGCACAGATCAAGAGGAACGGGCTGCCGAGTACATTGCCGAAGCGATCGATACCCCGGTCGTCGCCTATCTGGCAGGGCAGTCCTTACCAACTTTGCCCTTGACCAGTGAGGCCCTGCTGCCTCCCCAACATCGGATCATGCCCTTTAGTCTGCGGACGGCCAGTGCGGTGGATTTTGGCACCCCGACCCGTAAGCTCGCGGCCTTTAAGCAGGCGAAAATTCCCGTCGCCCAATCCCCCGCCCAAGTCCCCGAATGGGTGAAAAAAACGCTTAAGAAAAAACGCGCTTAGTGGGGCAGACCCTCCCATGTTAAGATGCAAGACAATCCTGAAATCCCTGACCAAAACGAGGTATATCAATTCATGGAAGCAGCACTGCTACTGGCCAAACTGCCTGAAGCCTATCAAATCTTTGATCCCTTGGTCGATGTTCTGCCCCTGATCCCCCTGTTCTTTTTGCTTCTAGCTTTTGTATGGCAGGCCGCTGTTGGGTTTAGATAATTAATCGCAAACGTATTTTTGTAACATTTTGCAATGATTTTGCGTTGAGGGGGCGGTTTTAATGTCCCCTTTTGTTTGGCTATCATGGCCAAGTGGCAAGAGTTAATGTGACTGATCAACAGTGACCGATCAATAGTGACCGACGATCGCCCCGCACCGGAG
Source organism: uncultured bacterium (assembly GCA_964536415.1). GTDB lineage: Bacteria > Cyanobacteriota > Cyanobacteriia > B231 > B231 > Trichothermofontia. The sequence continues at coordinate 5,095 of CAZHXN010000010.1, read as the reverse complement.
ATGCAAACATGGCTAAGTTACTTTATCTGGAGTGTTCCCCTCGGAAGGAGCGTTCCCATGCGATCGCGGTGGCCCGTGCTTTTCTGGAACAGTACCAAAGCACCCATCCCGACGATACGATTGAAACCCTGGATCTATGGGCGGCTGACTTACCCCCCTTTGACGGGGAAACCCTGAATGCCAAGTATGCCGTCATGAGCGGGTCAGGCCATACGCCGGAACAGGCGGCGGCTTGGAACGCGGTGACGGCAGTGGCCGATCGCTTCAAGGCAGCGGATAAGTACCTCTTCAGCATTCCCATGTGGAATTTTGGGATTCCCTATCCTCTCAAGCACTACATTGATGTGATCACCCAACCGGGCCTCACCTTCAGTTTCTCGCCCGAAACCGGGTATCAGGGTCTGGTGACGGGTAAGCCTGTGGTGGTGGTCTATGCCCGTGGGGGAGAATATCCAGCGGGGACCCCTGGTGAGGCAATGGACTTGCAGTCGGCCTACGTGAAACTGTGGTTAGGGTTTATTGGTTTTACCGAGATTCACTCGATTTTGGTTGAGCCAACCTTCGCACCGCCCGATGTGGTTGCACAGAAGCAGGCGGCGGCGATCGCCCAAGCCACCGCTCTAGCTGCTAGCCTGTAGGGTTTCTGTCGCTAGGTATGCAGATCCTTTCGGTTGCGCTGAAAAATTTTAAGTCCCACCGCGATCGCTATTTAGAATTTCAGATCGGTACCAATGCCATCTGTGGGGAGAATGGAGCCGGTAAAACCAGCATTCTAGAGGCGATCGCGTGGACTTTATTCGATTACAGCAGCTATAACAAATCGGAGTTAATTCGCAAGGGCGCGGCCAGTAGTCAGGCCAGCGTGACGTTTATCTCCAGTCAGGATCATCGCACCTATCGGGTGCGGCGGTGTACGAGCAAGGGCTATGAAATTTATGACCCCCAGGCCAAGGTTAACCTGGAGATTAGACGGGTTGAGGAGGAAGTCTTGCCCTGGCTTCAGGCCCATTTAGGCGTATCAACCCACACGAAACTGGCAGATTTATTTGCCAATACGATCGGCATTCCCCAGGGAACTTTTACGGTCGATTTCCTAAAGACAGCGGAACAACGCAAGCGGGTGTTTGATCCGATTCTCAAGGTTGAAGAGTATAAAAAAGTCTATAAAGATAGTCTGCGGCTGGAAAATTATGCCAAAGCCCAGGTCACAGAGTTAGAAAGAACGATCGCTGATCTCGAAGCCCGCCTGAGTGATTGGCAAACCCTCCAGGAAGCCTACGATCGCTGTGTAATTGAAGTTCAACAGGACGAGCAAGCCCTGCAGGATCTGACCCAGCACCTGGCGGTACTCACCCAACAGCTCACCGTGCTCCAGGCGGCGGCGAAAAGCCTGCAAGCGTATCGGGAGACACTGCAACGGTTAACTACCCAAATTAGCAGTCAGATTCAACTCAAAGAAACCCATCAACAACTGCTGGCAAAGGCCCAGGCGGCGGCCCAGGTGTGCCAAAACAATCAGGTCAGCTACGAAACCTACCAGGCGGCTGAGCAGGCACTCCAGGCCCTCGCCCAACAGCAAAAACAAGTGCAATCATTACAAAAACAACGGGAGACCTGCCAACAGCAACTCAATCATTTAGCGCTGCAACTGGCTGAATCCCAAAGCCAACTGCAACGGTTAGCCACGCTGGAACAAGAACTTCAGGCGTTAGCTCCCCTGGCTCAACAGCAACAGGCGCTGGAAACAGAACTGGCTGAAATTGATCGCCGGATACAAGCCTGTCTTGCCGATCGCCGCGATCGCCAACTATTGAGTCGGCAACAAGAGGAACAGCAGCTGCGCCTCGCCCAGGTGACTACGGTTTGCGAGCGTCTACAAGCCTTGGCCCCGGTAGTGACTGAAATCCCCGATTTAGAAACCCAGGTCAAACGCTACCAGGCCCAACTAGCCCGACTGGGAGCCGCCCAGCAATTTGAGGCGGAATTACGCACCCTATTGACCTGGGGGGAAGGGGAACGCGATCGCTTTCTTGCCCAAATTGCCTCTGTAAGAGCAACGTTTCAGACCTCACCGCAAGCGGCCCAGTTCCCCTCCCCACTCAGGGAACAAATCCTGGCGACCCTGGCAACGGGGGAAACGTTAAGCGGTGATTTACTCAGCCAATTAGCACAAATCTATGCTGATCTCCACAGTCAAACCGATGTCCAACAACAACAGGCTCAACTAACCGCTGCCCAGCAAGCCTTAAACGAGGCCTACGATCGCCGCGCCCAGTGGCAAACCCTACCCGATTACCAAGTCCAACAGGCACAAATCCAGACAACCTTACAACAATTAGCGACCCGTCTGGCTGAGTTGGATGCCCAACTCGCCCAGGAAGCGGATCTACACGACCAGCGCGATCGCTGTTTAACGAAGTTACAGGCTTTAAACGATCCCCGTGGTCAGATCGCCCTACGTCAGCAAGAACTCCAGCACCACGAGGCGATCGCCCAAACCTATGCGCAACAGCAGGCCCAGCAATCTCCCCTCATGGCGCAACTAGCCGAGCTGGAGCAACAACTAGCCACCTTTGCCGACCTTGACGATCGCATTAAACACCAGACCCAAATTAAGCAAGCCTATCAAGCCGGGTATCTGTTATTTATTGAAAACAAAAAAGAGGCTGAACAGCAGGCGGGTTATCAGGCAACCTACGACCAAATTTGTGTGCAACTTCAGCAGTTACAAGCCGAAAAGGATGACATTCAATTACGTTACGATCGTCAGTTAGAGCAGCATGATGCCCCACGTCTAGCCGCCTTAGAACACGAAATTACCGCCGCCAACGATCGCAAAAATCAACTCCTCGGCGGACTGCCCGCAAAACGGGAAAACCGCCAACGTCTGACAGTTGAACTGGAACGACGGGCTGCGATCGCTGCTCAACTCCACCAAGCTCGTCAGGAACTGGCCCAACGGCAGCGTATCTGCCAATTCATCAGTGACGCCCGCCAAATCTATAATCTGGCAGGTCCCCGCATCACCCAATACTACCTGGCGGAAATCTCCCGCGAAGCCGATCGGCTGTTCCGGGAATTACTGAATCGCGAGACTGTGGCCCTCGAGTGGACCCCAGACTATGAAATCCGTGTTCAGGAGGCCGGTCATTGGCGCACTTTCAAAAGCCTTTCCGGGGGGGAACAAATGTGCGCCGCCTTAGCCGTTCGCCTCGCCCTATTGCGCACCCTGGCTGAAATTGATGTTGCCTTTTTTGATGAACCCACGACTAACATGGATCGGCAACGACGGCAACAGTTGGCCGAGGCCCTGGCTAACCTCCGCAGCTTTCGACAGCTATTCGTGATTAGCCATGATGATACGTTTGAGAACCTCACGGAAAATGTGATCCGGATTCAGCGCGACAGTTAAACCCATGCACCCTGGGCACCCTTGTCTAAATCAGCGACAATGGGAGTAGGGCAGTCAATGCCTGAACAATAACCTGGCGGGGTGCCTACCGTGCGTGTTTCAAGAACTTTAGCAACGTCCCGCAGGAGGTTATTATGTCGCATCGATCGCTGGGGTCGGGTCTGGGGATGGTGGCGGGGGTGATCTTGGCCGTGGTCTTCGGTCGGCCCGCTTTTGCCCAATCTGAGGTTTGTGTAAGTCCACCAGGGAGTGCTTTAGCCAACCTGGGGCAGCAGGATTTACTCCGGGAAATCGCCTGTCCGGCAGGGGTTTCTGGACGGTGTTGGGTGCCGGGTCCCAATTGGTCGCGGTTTAGTGTCCATAGCCCCAGTCAGGCAGGTCTCTGTGAGGCGATCGTGCCCCCCCTGGCCGTGTGCCAAGTACAGGGAAATACCACCGTCTGTAGCCCGCCGACCGCGATTGGGGGAGTCGCGGGGACCACCCCGATCGTCTCGGCAACGAATCCCCTGCTCTTCCTGGTCCGCAGTCCTAACTGGGTTGGCAAGTGGTGGGTACAAAGCCAGTGGCCCAATGACCCCAATCGCGGTTCACGCTGGGAATTTGCGGTTGTCCAAACCCCTACTGGTTCGGGGTGCCTGGTGCAAATGCGGGGCGGGGACACGATTCCCTGTCTGGTGGCGGGGGATGTTTTAACCTGGCGCGGCACGATGGACGGAGAATTGATGGATGTGCGCCTGACCCGGCAGGGCAGTACGATTCAAGGGGAATTTGTTGGCACGCGTCTCGCAGGGCCACCCCAATGGGCCGACGGGCAACGGAGTCCCGTGACGGGAACGCTTCGGGGTGGCCCGCAGCCACGGCTGAGTGATCCGCCAATGGGAGCAGTTCGCTCCGTTCCTGCCGTCGCTAATCCCTCTGGGTATAGGTTTCCCTAAATTGTCCTAAAGGGATATCGGGGAATGTAGACAATCGTCAATACGGGAGGTTGGGTGACTAAAGTCACGACGACAAATCCTGGTGTTCCAGTTCATAGATTCAGGTCCATAAAGTTTCTTAAGCGATCGCCCATAAGTTGCTGTTTTGGATGTCCGGTTTTGGGAGCGATACGTTACCCTTTAGCTGAAGCGTTGGCTCCAGGGTCAAGCACCGATTGACTCCCTGTGGGTCGGGTGCCGCTGGCTCGGATCTGCGAACCGGTGTGAGAAGGGATGTTCGATCAACATACGCCATATCTGCCATCCATCCCTGAGTTGGCACAGGCGGGGGACTGCTGGGCGATCGCCCACTGGATGAACAGTTCCCTTATTCCCCAGGGTATGTATTTGGAGATAGAGGTCACCCCCGCCCTCTATTTGGACATCGCTGTCTATTTTCAGGTGTCCATGCCACGGGAACTCTGCTTGAGTTTGCAACCCTATCTCGTGCGCTTCATTTGTGACCAGTTAGTGGCCCTAAATCTCGATCTGGTGCAGGGGATTCACCTGGTTGCCCGCCTGGATGGTCAGGCGAAGGTCCTCTGGAAACAGGCTGTACGGTTGCGTCACCCGGCTTCCACCCGATCGCCGCGATTTTCTCAGAGAGAGGTAGCGCGATCGGCTCCGGTACCCAACTCCCCAACCGGCTATACTCCCCCCGCTCCCGCCAACGCCTTCCGGGCCACGGTAGCGTCGCCACCGACCGCCC
>CAZHXN010000009.1:27407-68784 GCA_964536415.1 uncultured bacterium | reverse complement strand
CTTGGATCTCGATCCGACCGGCAGCCCGCATCCTACCCCGGTAACACTGTACTTTATGATTAAGGTAAAGGCTGTATCTGGACACTTGACTGGAAGAATGGGTTCTTCTGGGTTGACTGACCAGAAACTGACTTTGGGGAGGATTCGGGCTAAGCAATAGCTAAAAGCGTTGCCCGAACCCGAACTGGAGCAGCGTATCTCCCTCATCGTTGATGCCATAGTCCGCACGGATCAGGCCCACGGGGGATTGCACCCGTACGCCTAGCCCCATCCCAAAGCCGGTTCCCGGTTTGCCGCGAATTTCCGCCGGTTCCCCTGGCACCGTATCCCCGGAACCCAGGTCAGAACCAAAGTCGGCAAAAACTACCCCGCCAAAGATTTTATAAATTGGGAACCGATATTCCGTTGAAGCCACCACATAGGTGCGACCACTACCCACCTCGGCAATGCCATACCCCCGCACCGAATTTAATCCGCCCAGGTTAAACGCTTCATAGGGCGGTAAATTACCCATAACGGTGCCGCCCTGGACATTAAAGGCCAATACCTCTGGCTGATCGGCAAATTTTAGCCAATCTACGGGTAGGTAGTAACGATAGTCAGCCCGTACCCGGTTCATCAAAATATTGCCCAGACCCATGGGAATCGACTGCTCCATGTTGAGTGAGAGGCGTGACCCTTGGGTGGGATTGGTGGGATTATCCCGCTGGTCATTCACCGCTTCAAAGCTTACTGTGAGCAAATCATCGATTCCCGTGCCGCTAAACGACAGGTTATTGCCTAACTCGTCCTTTGGCGACAATTTCCCGTCACTATCGCGCACACTCGATCGCACATAACTGAGACCCAACGCACCCATCCACGCCGGACTCAAGGGGCGCTCCAAAGTCAAGCTCCCCCCAAAGCGCCCTAAACGCGGCAGATCGTTATTGGGCAGGTCTACCTCTGGGTCACCGCCGGTAAAGGTCAGTGCCAGGGTGCGGCGGCGGAAAATATCAAACGAGTACCCTAGGCGATCGGGGGCGGTATCGCGGTAGGGGTTCTTAAAATTCACATCAAACTGCGCGTCCCGCGTCCCCACCAGGAGATTGGTCCCCAACTGTTGCCCCAGTCCATTAAAGTTGCGATCGCTATAGGTGAGCGTGCCATAGATCCCGGCACTGTCACTGTAGCCCCCGCCAAAGTTGAGCGATCGCGAGGGAATTTCTTGCAGGTCATAGATTACCGCCACCTGATCCGCCTCACCACTGAGGGAAAGGCCCACCCCGCCAAATAACCCCAACGCATACAACCGTTGCAGGTCACCCTGGGCTACCGGCTCCCGGAAGACTTCCCCTTCCTGAAGTTTCACCTGTTCCCGCAAAAACGGCTCCTTCGTGCGTCCCTGAATCGGCTGCTTATCGGCATCCACGGGACTACCATCGCGATCGAAAAAGCGAAAGGCGATCGACCCAATCACCCCTTCCGACACCTCCAGAACCACCACCCCTTCCCGACTGGGACGGATCGCCAACACCTTGGCCAGGGTGTAGCCATTCTCTTGATACCACTGGTTAATCTTGTGAGCACCCGCATTCAGGGCGATCGGATCAATCATCACGCCACGCTGAATACCCAGGAGTTCCGTCGCCTTGGCCGGGTTGAGGACCTTGGCCCCCAAGAGTTGCAGCGATCGCACGACGATCGGCTGGACTCGAAAGACCACTAGTAGGCCATTGCTGGCACTGTAGGTTTGATAGTTCACCGTGAGGAAAATTCCCGTAGCGAGGAGATCGGCCACATCCTGCTCTAGTTGCTCACGGGTAGCAGTTCCCCCGGCCTGGGTGGTCACTGCATTTTGCACAAACTGGGCGAGATTGGTATTTCCACCCACCACTCGCACCTCACCCACCATCACGGCCCTAGCCGGTTCCAGCACAATGGGTTTCAGGGTATCGTCAATTGGCGGCGGGTTGGTCCCGATCGGTGGCGGCATCGGGCGGGTGGGAATGACCACGGGAGGACTGGCCACACCGTTGGCGGTGGAGTCAGCAGGGAACCGCGTTTCATCTCCCCGTATGGGGACGACAACGGGCTTGGGTTTAGGGGGGCGTAACAGGGAGGGTCCCGTGATGAGTGAGGCGGTGGGGTCGGTCAGGTGAAACGAATCGACCGGGACAGGTTGGTAGTCCTGGTAATACTGTGCGCCATTGGAAGCAGGTGAGCCGGCAACCGCTGGGGTTGGGCTAACTACGGTGGGTACCCGGTATTGGGCAATCGTCATCCCTTGCCCTGCCGCCAGTGGCTCAGCCACGCCAGCGGGGGTATTCGCGCGGGCACCATTGCTCCAAACTAGCCATCCACCCCCTAGACCTGCTAGGGCGTAGACCGCTATCACAAGGACACGCATATCGTCTTCTCACATCGCTGCCCTTTAGGCTAACACTCGGCAGGCCAGATTGGGGGTAGAATTGCCGGTTTAACCCACCGGCACCGGGTGAATTATCAGGCCCATACTAGACGCAACTGCTGGCGAACCTTAAGCCTGGGCAACCCCCTCGTCACGGGCAGCCCGTTGGACGGCAGCGGCAACGGTCGCGACGACGCGCTCATCAAACACTGAGGGGATAATATATTCCCGATCGAGTTCACTGGCAGTTACCAGGGAGGCGATCGCCCCGGCAGCCTCCAGAAACATACTGGGGGTAATGGCCTTGGCCCGACAGTCCAGGGCACCCCGGAAAATACCGGGAAAGGCCAGCACGTTGTTAATCTGGTTGGGGTAATCACTCCGCCCCGTGGCCATCACCGCCACCTCCGACTCCACCAACTCCGGTTGAATTTCGGGAATGGGATTGGCCATCGCGAAGACGATCGGGTCCTGAGCCATCGATCGCACCCTCTCCACAGTTAGGACGCCTGGTACACTCACCCCCAGAAACACATCAGCCCCCTTGAGGGCATCGGCCAGGGTTCCAGCGGGTGCATTCACGGCAAATTCTCGCTTTTGGGGATTGAGGTCGGCGCGATCCTGGGTCAACAACCCTTGAGAGTCGCACAACCACACGGCAGTGGCTCCGGCCTTTTGCAACAGGCGAGCGATCGCGATCCCGGCAGCCCCCGCCCCATTGATCACAATCCGCACCGAAGCGAGGGATTTTTTCACCAGTTTGAGGGCATTGTACAGCGCCGCCAGGGAAACGATCGCGGTCCCATGTTGATCATCATGGAAGACAGGGATATTCAATTCCTGCTTCAGGCGAGCTTCAATCTCAAAACACCGGGGAGCACTGATATCCTCCAGGTTGACACCGCCAAACACTGGCGCGATCGCCTTCACCGTGCGGATAATTTCCTCCGTATCCTGGGTAGCCAAACAAATGGGAAAGGCATCAATATCGGCAAAGGACTTAAACAGCATGGCCTTCCCCTCCATCACGGGCAGGGCCGCTTCCGGTCCCAGGTTTCCCAGCCCCAATACCGCACTGCCATCGGTGACGATCGCCACCGTATTTTGCTTAATCGTCAGTTTGTAGACTTGTTCCGGGTCCTGGGCGATCGCCGTGCAAATCCGCCCCACCCCGGGCGTATAGGCCATCGCTAAATCCGATTGGTTTTTGAGCGGCAGCTTACAGGTCACGCTAATCTTGCCCCGGCGGTGCAGGTTGAACGTGCGATCATAAATCGTCAGGATCTTGATCTCGTCTAGGGCCGAGACAGCCTGGACAATTTGCTCGGCATGTTCGGTACTGGCGGCATCCACACACAGATCCCGCACCGAAACCCGCCGATTTTGGTCCACGAGATCGATTTGGCCCAGGTTACCCCCCGCTTGCGCAATCGCCTGGGTGACGCTGGCCAGCATTCCAGCCCGATTGGGCAGTTCAATCCGAAGGGTAAGGCTAAAACTAGAGTTGGGGGTTAGGTCTACCATGCTGCAATTGGATAAGGTTTTCTAGGGAGTGATGCGGCATACCGATCAAGCCGGAATCCAGTTTAGCGAGGATGGGGTTTCCTAATTCCGTTCCTGGTGATCAGTTTTGGCATGGGCTTTGGAGACATCGGGTGGTTTGGCATGGGCTTTGGAGACATCGGGTGGGGCATGGGGCTGATCACACCGGCTCAAGGGTGGCTCAAGGATAAGGGGGAAGGCGGCATCTGGGATCGGGACAGCGCCAACCAGACAATTTGAGAAATTTTGGCTCAAAAGTACCGATCTTCCCTAGCGGACAGTCTAGAATCTTATGCAGTCGCTTGTTTCTGCCGTTGTGAACGCTTCCTCCACTTCCTGTGAACCAGAATTTGCCACAGGCGCATACCATCCTGCGCACTTCGTTGCCCGACCGGCTCAACCGGGGGATGTGAGCGTGTTGGCCGATATTCTGGTGGAAAGTTTCCATCCCCAGACGGGTTGGTTGCGTTTGCTGTATCCTCTATTACGCTGGGGGATGTATGAGGATCTGCGCAGCCGTCTCTATTCGCGCAATCCCTACTATACCTGTCTGGTGGCGGTAGCCGTGCGGGAGTGGGGGGAGGCGGAATTGGCAACGACTGAGGAGGTCTTAGTCGGCACGATCGAGATGACCCTCCGCACCGCCTCTCTCTGGCAACCCCAAAGTAAACCCTATCTTTATCTTTCCAATCTGGCCATTCGTGCCCCCTACCGCCGCCGGGGGGCTGCCCAACACTTGCTCAAAGCCTGTGAACAGGTGGCTCGTGACTGGGGTTTTGCCGATCTGTATCTCCACGTTCTGGACAATAACCAACCGGCAAAGCGGCTCTATTTCAAATTGGGCTACCAACTGAAGTCGGCTCCCCTGCCCCTGGCCTACGTCCTCACCCTGGGGCGTCCGCAACAGTTACTGCTTCACAAGCGGGTTGCCCTTGAACTCTCGCTCCCCCAACCCCATTGTTGACCCACTCGTTAGGCCGACGACGCGGTTAGCGTGGGTAGTGCCCGCTTGTAGGCTTCATCGAGAATCTCCGAGAGGGTGGGATGGGTATGGACCAGGTACGCTAGTTCACGAATCGACTGGCGTTGGGCGATCGCATTGGCGGCTTCCTGAATTAGATCCGCTGCATGGAGGCCAAAAATGTGGGCACCGAGGAGTTCCCCTGTATCCTGGCGGTAGATGATTTTTGCGAGACCATCGGTCTCACCCTCGGCGATCGCCTTGGAGTTGGCCCGGAAGTAGCTGCGGGTGACCCCCAGCGGGAAGCCTTCCGCCTGCGCTTTTTCCTTGGCCTGGGGTTCGGTTAACCCGACAAAGCTAATTTCAGGATGGGTAAAGGTGGCAGCGGGGATGCTCTGATAGCTGACCGTGCGATCGTGGCCACACATATTTTCCACCGCCACGATGCCTTGGGCTGAAGCGGCATGGGCCAACATCATTTTGCCCGTTGCGTCTCCGATCGCCCACAGGTGGGGGACCGGCTGACCGTTCACCAGGATGGCCATGCGATCGTCTACGGGGATAAAGCCCCGGCGATCGAGATCCACCCCAACGCGCTCCAACCCCAGATCCTTCGTAGCCGGGACCCGCCCAGTGGCCACCAAGCAGGCATCCACTTCGAGGACATCGATAATTTCCTTTGTCTTAGCATCCGCCAACTCAACGACAACGGGTGATCCCGGTATCACCTTATAGGCCAGAGTGCCCACATGGGTTTCAATATCACGGGGACCAATAAGGACCCGTTGGGCCTGGGTAGCGATATCGGGATCAAATCCCGGCATCAAGGTATCGAGGGCCTCGACCATCGTGATTTCCGATCCCAGGGCGGAATAGATATCTGCAAACTCCAGGCCAATGTAGCCACTGCCGACAATCACCACCCAGGGGGGGACGGTTTCCAACTTCAATCCGTCGTCACTGGTAAACACCGTGCGACCATCCAGTTCAATCCCTGGGGGCACAAAGGGCACTGACCCTGGTGCCAAAATCACATCGCGGGCCGTTACGGTTTTGTCCCCCGCCTCGGTGGTCACGGTGACCTTTTGGGGACCAGCCAGCCGTCCCCAGCCTTGGATCACGTCAATCCCCAGCCGTTTCAAGGAACCCGCCATGTCGCCCCGGATTTTGGTCACTAGATTGTTGGCGTGATCGGCGATGCCCTGGCGATCGTAGGTAACTTGAGTCACGGCAATACCCAATGCCTGAAGGTGATGCTGGTTCCGCAGTTCCCGGACTCGCCCTGCTGCCGCCAACAGAGCCTTCGAGGGGATACAGCCCCGATTGACACAGGTCCCCCCAATGTCTGCTGCCTCGACGATCGCCGTCTTGAGACCCTTGCTGACCGCATGTAACGCGGCCCCATGACCGCCCACACCGGCCCCTAAAATCACCAGATCGTAATCAAAGGCTTGACTCACGCTCCCCTCCCGAACACATAACCAGGGCACTCTTCACCAGGCATTTTGCCATTAACCGGGCATTTGCCCAATTCTCTGAATGTATCACTGAATGTAATCAGAGTGTGACCGTCTCCCATTGCCCCTGATTGCTCTCCTATCGCCGCTGTGCGTTACACCCCACGGTTCCTGTCTGCTGGGGAGGGATGCTTACACGGACCTTCATGAAGATTTGATGAGTCAATGCCCCGGTTTCCGGTCACTTTAGCCTCCATTTAGAGGGAAGAAATACATAAAACTACTGGTATCTCCGCGCTTGTCGGAGGGAATTCTCAGTAGAAAGGGAGTGCAGAGTGCTGGCCTTCAGCTTGGAGACGCTATGAATCAACAATCACGAGACCTGCGTCGGGAAGCCAATCGGGCTTTCCTGGAGTCGCTGCAAGCGTTAGGAGCCGACACGACGGCTCCCCCCTCCCCGGCCCCGGTATCCCCTGTGCGTTACCCGGCGGCGGAACGATCGCCCCGGCGTCCAGAGCGAGAATCGGGTATTGGCTTCAATCCAATGGACCTAGAGCAGGCGATCGCCGATATTGATCAATACCTACAACACCTACAACAGCAACTGGGTTAACCCCCACCCATCATCCACCATCGACCGATAACTGACGTTGGCGCTGCACTTCGTACAGCATCAGGGCCGCAGCGATCGCCACATTCAAGGACTCCACTGGCCCAAAGTGGGGAATCCGCACCTGCACATTGGCCATTGCCAGCAGATCCGCAGACAAACCGGCCCCCTCATTCCCCAACAGAATCAGGGTCGGGGAGTGCCAATCGACCTGCCAATACGTGAGCGACGCGGTCGGACAGGTCGCGACGACCTGAATCCCTTGGGCTTGCCAGTCGCCGATCGCCGATCGCCAATCTGTAACGACCGTTAACGGGAGTCGGAACCATTGCCCTGCCGACGCCCGCAAGACCTTGGGATGGTAGGGATCAACGCTATCCGGGCTGAGCCAGAGTCCCTCGGCCCCAGCAGCCACCCCCGCGCGAATTAAGGTGCCCAGGTTACCCGGATCTTGCAGCGTATCCACCAGGAGACCCAAGTGGGGGTGAACGGGGGCCGATAGCGGACGCTGACCCTGGTGGGCAACGGCAATGACTCCATCCGGATGCACCGTCGTCGCGATCGCCGCCAACACCTCTGGACTCACAACCTCCACCCGGACGGCCTGCTGGGTAACCTGGTGCCACAGGGCAGGATAGCGGGCCTGCCAGCTATCGGTATGGCACACGGTTTGCAAGGGATAGCCCACGGCCAGCGCTTCTTGCAGTAGATGCGTTCCCTCAAGCAAGAACTGTTGCTGGCGGTGCCGTTCTTTAGCGTGCTGAAGTTTGCGTAGTTGCTTGACCAGCGGATTTTGCAGGCTGGTTAACATGAAGGTCTCTCTGGCTTAAATGCGGAACCCGGGACTTGAACCCGGAAGTCCTTATCAGACACTAGAACCTGAATCTAGCGCGTCTACCAATTCCGCCAGTTCCGCATAGACGGTGTTGTACCGTAATTCCCCATTCTGGCTGAAGACGGTAAGAACGTCAATACCTTCCGGAAAAATTTTTCACCGGCTATTGCCTTGACAATTATTGCTTGACAATTATCGATGACCTGGGCAGGTTAAGTAGACCGCGCTCATTAACGTGTTCAACTGAATTGCTATCGATCTAGCGATCGCGCCTTGAACGCGCCGGGTCTCCGCAGGCGAACTGCCCTCACCCCCAGCCCCTCTCCCAGGGTGGGAGAGGGGCTGGGGGTGAGGGCTTTTGATTGAATGGCACCCACCTAGCTTATTCATGCTTAAAAGCACGGGTTGCAGGTTTAGTGTCGAGCCTGCAAGACCCAACATACTTACTCCTGCAATTTAAGATTGGACGGACTTAAGTGGGACAGGGCACTAGCGCCACTTGGAAGCTACGAGTTCAGCCAAATCGACAACCCGCTGGCTATAACCCCACTCGTTATCATACCAGGCGACAACCTTAACCATATCGCCGCTCATTACCATCGTCAGGCTAGCATCGACGATCGACGAGGCATCATGGCCGCGATAGTCGATCGACACCAAAGGCAAATCACAATACTCCAGAATACCCTTGAGAGGACCCTCGGCTGCCGCTTGCAGCACTTCGTTCACCTGTTCTGCAAAGGTGGGCTTTTCCACCTGGGCCACAAAGTCTACTACCGACACATTGGGGGTAGGCACCCGTAGGGCGATCCCGTTGAGCTTGCCGCTCAGCTCCGGCAGCACCAAGGCAACGGCCTTGGCCGCCCCTGTCGTGGTAGGAACAATGTTCAGCGCTGCCGCCCGTGCCCGTCGCACATCACGGTGGCTGGCATCCAGCAGACGTTGGTCGCCCGTGTAGCTGTGGGTAGTGGTCATCATGCCCTTGATGATGCCAAATTGCTCATGCAGCACTTTAACGACGGGAGCCAAGCAGTTGGTCGTACAACTGGCATTGCTGATCACATCGTAGCGATCGTGCTCATAATCAGTGTGGTTAACCCCCATCACAAAGGTCCCCACATCAGCCCCCTTACCGGGAGCCGTAATCAACACCTTCTTCGCTCCAGCGTTAATATGCTTCGAGGCCCCTTCTTTGCTGACGAAGACCCCCGTTGCTTCGATAATCAGATCGATGTTCCAATCTCGCCACGGCAAGTTCTCCGGGTTGCGATCGGAAACGCACTTGATCGTCTTGCCATTGACGGTGATGGAATTGTCATCAGCAGCAATATCAACCCCTTCAAGGGTCCCCAGCATCGAGTCATACTTCAACAGGTGAGCATTCGTTCTAGGGTCAGAAGTGTCGTTGATTGCAGCCACCTCTAAATTGGAGTTTTCGCGGCCCAACCAGCACCGCAAGAAGTTACGCCCGATGCGTCCGAACCCATTGATAGCGACTCTAACCACTGCGTCTTACCCTCTAAAATTCAATCAGTTTGATTAAGCCTGGTAATGACCCCGATCATACCGCAAAGGGGTGCGGGGTTCTGAGAGAAAATTCCCGATCTTGGCAATCGTACCGCTAGGGGATCAGCGATCGGATTTGGGATTCGAGCGAGGAAACTCTGTTGCCCCCCATAACCAGCGGACCCTAGGGCTGGCAGGGGGAGGGCTGCTCATGCCTAACCGTTGTCCAGGGGGTGATCGAGCGTCACCTAGCTACTTAATACCTAGCCACTCTATGGGGGCGCGGGTAGACCGCTTTCCTCAACTGGCCCAACCGGCATCAAAAATTTGAGTCAAGATAGGAGTAGCAGTGATGGGGGGGTAGGGGGTTAAAATCGTCCATCCCTCATCCCCACAGCATACGCCGTCGTTGCACTATCAACTTGCCCGATTCGGTTTGCCCGATTCGGTGAGTGGTCCTTGAGTGGCCCTGATGTTGCGCCCCCAGCGTTGCCTCCGGCCTAGGGGGAGCTATCCACCCCGAAAACCTCCGGATCGCGCCTCAGGAGAGGTGCAGAGACAAGCAGTTGCGGATGAAATCAGTGTTAAGTGGCCGCAGGGGTGTGGAAATCTCTGAAGACTAGGATACACTTCAGGGCAGTTCACTCGCGATCGTACTGGCGATCAGCTAACGTTTGAACGGGCTTCGCGATGGAGGGCATCCCTCCGAAAACGAAACAGGTTCACATGTTAAAAAAATTTCCTGTATGATATCGCGTGTTATTGGTGTGGTGTGTAAGGAGCGAGGATGCTGAATTCGATTGACTTCAGCGGCAAGCCATTCCACTTTATCGGTATTGGTGGGATCGGCATGTCAGCCCTTGCTTACGTCTTGGCAAAACGTAAGCTCCCGGTTTCTGGTTCGGATATTCGGCTTAACCCGATTACGGAACGTTTGCAGGCGTTAGGGGTTCAGGTGGTTTGGCAACAAGATGCCACCTATCTGGAACAACTGGCTCGTTGTGGGGCGAGCAACCCAACGGACGTTGATCGCGATCAGCCCTTGGCCCGTTTGCCCCAGGTTATCTGCTCCACGGCGATCGCCGCTGCCAATGCTGAGTACCAGGCAGCGGTGGCCTTAGGCTGTCCCATCTTCCACCGTTCGGAGTTGTTGGCCGCCTTGATGCAGGACTACCAGAGCATTGCGGTTGCAGGGACCCACGGCAAAACCACCACCAGTAGCTTGATTGGTTATCTCCTCTGGCGAGCTAACCTCGACCCAACAGTGATTGTGGGGGGAGAGGTGAATGCCTGGGGCGGCAACGCCTGTGTGGGTGAGGGACCCTATTTGGTGGCCGAAGCCGATGAGTCCGATGGCTCGTTGACCCGCTTTGCCCCCGCGATCGGGATCATCACCAATATTGAACTGGATCATCCAGACCATTACCAATCCTTAGCGCAGGTGGTTGCCACGTTCCAAACCTTCGCCGAGCGCTGTGGCATGGTCATTGGCTGTATTGACTGCCCGACCGTTCGCCACCAATGTCCCCCCGCGATTAGCTACAGCTTGGACCCGTCTCTCGGTGCAACCTACACTGCTGATGCGGTTCACTATCTGGCCAGTGGTACCCAAGCCCGTATCTGGGAACGGGGGCAGGTCTTGGGGATGCTCTCCCTTCGCCTCTTAGGGTCCCATAATCTGAGTAACGCCCTAGCTGCCGTTGCGGTAGGGCTTCATTTAGGGCTGGAGTTTGCCACGATCGCCCAAATTCTGGGTGAGTTTACGGGCGCACGTCGCCGCTTTGAGCACCGAGGGACAGCGGCGGGGATTGCCTTCATTGATGACTACGCCCACCATCCCAGCGAACTACGGGCAACCTTGGCGGCTGCCCGCCTACAGATTGGCAATCCGATCAGTGCCTTGGCGGCTGATGGGGCATCCCCCCCTGACGAAGCAGCGACTGAAGTGATCCAGCGGATCGTCGCGGTCTTCCAACCTCATCGCTATAGTCGCACCCAAACCTTCCTCACGGAGTTTGCCCAAGCCTTTGGCGATGCGGATCGGGTGGTTATTACCGATATCTACAGCGCGGGTGAAGTCAATTCGAGCGCAATTACCGGACAGCAGGTTGCACAACTGGTTCAGGCACATCATCCGCAGGTTGTGTATCAGCCTTCGTTGCCAGCGGTCACAACCTATCTCAGCCAAACCTTGACCGCTGGGGATCTGGTGTTGTTCTTGGGGGCTGGTAACTTAAACCAGGTGATCCCGGAGATGGTGGCGTTTTATCGATCGCAGGCAGCGGCTCCTCCGCCTGCCCGACACCGCGATCCTGCCCTGCTGGTCTAGCTTGCTGGCTCTAGTCCCTTGCTCATCCTTAACCTTCCGAACGCGACATGACTCTCTCCTACGACCCTCCTAGCTTGCAATCCTCAACCCGGTCCCTTGCCGAGAAGTCGAAATCTTCCTTGCACGATCGACTGACGGGACCCTTAGTCGTGCTAAAGCCGGAAAGAACTTCCCTGAAGTTGCCAGGGAGTGATTGTGTGATTAAACCCAATGTACGTCTCGCCAGCCTCACCTCCTTCCGGGTAGGGGGGCCAGCGGAATGGTACACGGCTCCCCAACGGATCGCCGATTTAGCAGCCAGTTTGGCCTGGGCTGATCGCGAGGGCCTTGCGGTTACCTTGTTGGGGGCGGGGTCTAATTTACTGGTTAGCGATGCGGGCCTACCCGGCCTAGTCATTTGCACCCGCCACCTGCGACATATGCACTTTGATGAAGAAACGGGGCAGGTAACGGTCGGAGCGGGTGAACCGATCGCCCGGTTAGCTTGGCGGGCGGCGGAACGGGGCTGGCAAGGATTGGAGTGGGCCGTAGGGATTCCTGGTACCGTTGGTGGGGCGGTCGTGATGAATGCCGGTGCCCATGATACCTGTGCCGCCGATCGGTTGATCCGTGTCCAAGTCCTGAATCGGGGCGAGAGCCTCAGCGAGCTGACCCCTGCTGACTTAGAGTACAGCTATCGCAGTTCACGCCTCCAGACAACGCCGCAACTGGTTGTTCAGGCCACTCTCCAACTGCAACCGGGAGCTGATCCCCAGAAATTAATGGCCATTACAAGCCAAAACCTGGAGCAACGCAAGAATAGCCAACCCTATCATCTCCCCAGCTGTGGTAGTGTGTTTCGGAATCCCCATCCCTATAAAGCGGGCTGGCTTATTGAACAATCGGGGTTAAAGGGCCACCAAATTGGCGGGGCTGAAGTAGC
Source organism: uncultured bacterium (assembly GCA_964536415.1). Taxonomy (GTDB): domain Bacteria; phylum Cyanobacteriota; class Cyanobacteriia; order B231; family B231; genus Trichothermofontia. Next base: position 56,233 of record CAZHXN010000009.1, on the reverse strand, counting down.
CCACCGTCATGCCAACTTTATTCTCAACCGGGGGAATGCGACAGCCAGTGACATCTTCCGGTTAATTACCCATATTCAAGAGCGGGTGGCGGAACATTGGTCCCTATCCCTCAAACCAGAGGTTAAGATCTTAGGAGATTTTCAACTGGCTTAGGCCCACCCTGTCAGGGTGAGTTTGGATGCTAAAGTGTTCAATGCAGTACAAATGGCAAGGTTATGACCAAAGGACAAGGGCAAGGGTTTGGCTTCGGCCTAGGCAAAATGAAGGAACTCGCGGAAGCCTTTAAGAAGGCCCAGCAGGTTCAGGAAGGGGCGAAGAAACTTCAGGAAGATCTGGAGCAGATGGAAATTGAAGGGGAAGCAGGTGGTGGCCTGGTGAAGGTGGTGATGACGGGTAACCAGGAGCCGATCCGCGTGGAAATTTCCCCTGATGTCTTAGGCGAGGGGGCAGAGGTGCTCTCGGACCTGGTGACAACGGCAATGAAGGATGCCTATAACAAGTCAACTGCTGAGATGCGCCGACAAATGGAAGAGTTGACCAGTGGGTTGAATATTCCGATGTAACGGTTGATCTATTGCCGCAGTTGTTACCTCGTCGCAATCATGCCGATGGGGGCGGGGGGGCGAGAGGGATACCTGTGTGAAGGGAAAGCCCCCCTGTCCTCAGCAGTCTGGAGGATTGCTAGCGCCTGTGGGTTTTAATCGAGGGGGCACGCCAGTCAGTTCGGCAGTGCCCCTTCATGATTTGCTGGAGTGAGCGCACGGGTTGAGCGCGCGGCGCAATTTTCCTGTGGAGATGCTGGGCGATCGCGGCTGCGGGTTGGGATCGTCCCCCTGTTGGGAGAAGGATTTGGGGGATGAGGGTTGCCTGACCCAACTGGGATGCTTCCGGGGAATTGTGGTCCCTTAGGTTGTCAAGGCAACAGAATTTTGCCTTTAGCTGCTCTACAGTAAGCAACGTTGACTGCTTCATTACAGGGGGATGCTTCTGCCAAGGGGCAATGTCTGCGGTTTTCGGGGGGATTTTTCTTCGGAGACGCTGCGCGAACGTTTCGTGAATTGCACTTGCTAACAGAAAAGCAGATCGCTGCTGATGGGCGCGATCGCCTGATTTTTTTGCTCGCTTAGTCTGAACGCATGGACCGGCTTACCATGAAGTTTGAAGACATTTATCAGTTTTTTCGAGACCCACCACCGATCTACCTGAACAAAGAGCTGGCTGTGTGCTATATCTTGTCGGTTTTACTGGAACGGGACTCCTACGGTACGGAGTTGATTCAACAACTGGAACACACCTATCCAGCTTACCGTTTGTCGGATACGGTGCTCTACGGTGCGCTGAAGTTCTTGGAGGATGAGATGACGATCGTGGGGTATTGGAAAAAGGTAGAGGGGCGGGGGCGTCCGCGCCGAATGTACCAGGTGGCCCCCGACGGACGGCAGCGAGCAAGGGACTTAGCTCGCTTGTGGGAGGATTATGTTCAGCAGGGGCTAATGAGCAAATTGAATGCCCAATCCTCGTAAGCCGATCCTTGTCAAGTGGACAGCGATATCTGAGGTATCTGGTCATTGGGGGTATCTGGTCATTGGGGGGCCTGCTGGCCCTCCGCTACTCGGCTCGGGAGTCAGTGGGTGTGGGGTTGGTCGGTGTTATTTGAGGTGAACCTGTTGCTGGGGCAGTGGGCGTGGAACCTGGGTTAGAGGAGTTTGTTGGGGCGAGATCGGTATCCTTAGGCCCCAGTTTTTCCAGGAAGGGCGTGGGTGTGGGGATCGCTTCGAGCGGGGGTAGGCGATCGGGGCTAGGCAGTGAGGGCATTGACGGCGAGAAATCGTAGAGGGGAGACGGGGGAGACGCGGGTGCGATCGGACTGAGGAAGTCTGGACTGGTCGAGGCGGGTTGGTGCCACTTGGGCAGGGGTGTATAAACCCCCGATCGCACTTCTTTCACCTCGCTGACCACAAAGATGACTTCGTAGCTGCGGCCCATCTCCTTTGCCAGAAATTCTTCCACCAAGGCCACTTGCCGGGGGGTGGGAGATTTATCAGCGGCAACGTAGAGATAAACCCTGGGGACTTTGCGATCCCACTCCACCCGGGTGCGGTTCAGTTGGGTCTGCTGGCCCACGGTAATGGTGCGGTTCAGGAGTAGGCTGCGAATACTGGCCTGAATGCGGGATTGCTGGAGCAGAGCGAGGGTGCGCAAGCCTAGGGGTAAGACCAAGGCCAGGGTGAACAGGATGGCAATCCAGGAGGTGAGATCGCGTCCTAGGTGGGGTCTTTGGGCACAGCCTGCGGCTATAAAGATTGCCTGACAGGCGAGGGTAATGCCAAACAGGTTGGTCATGTACAGGAGGAAGGCCCCAAAACTATGGTCTAGCAAGCCTTGGGAGAGGGTGAGGCCGACTACACACAGGGGTGGCATCAGGGCAACGGCGATCGCCGTTCCAGCCAGGGCATCACTGACATGGGGGCGCACCTTGGCAAAGCCGCTAATGGCACCGGCGGCCAGGGCAATGCCCAGGTCTAATAGGTTTGGTTGCGTGCGGGCTAGGACCTCTGACCCAAATTCCGGCACATTGACAATTTTCCCGACAAACCAGGATAAGCCAATGGCCAGGAGGAGGCCAATAACGATCGCCCGGAAGCTCTGGAGCAGTAAAGTGCGATCGCCCTCTAGGCCCGCAAAGGCGATCGCGCGAATGGGCAACATCAGGGGGGCAATAATCATGGCCCCAATAATCACGGCAGCACTATTGCTGAGCAGCCCAAAGGAGGCAATCAGACAGGAACTCACGACCAACACCAGGTAGTCCAGGTTGGTCTGGGACTCGGAATAGAGATCCTGCGTTAAGCGCTCTAGAGCTTCATCAGAGAGGTGCGGAATCCACATAGTGGGGAAGGGGGTTTAGGTTTTTCGACGAGACCTCGGAGGTCTTTAAGACTACTGAGGTCTAAGGTGTGGTGTTGTCGTCGGGTAGGCAACTTTTGACATCCTCCTCGGCCCATAGGGCACGGGGATTCCGGCCCTAGCCAAACAAAACCGAAGTTGCTCAACCTCGATCGCCACACTGCCTGCGGTTTCGAGTGCCATGTGTCTATCTCCTCCGTTACCACGCCTAAGCTCCCTATTCTAAGGGGTGCAAGCACATTTCTGGAATCGTGCCGGACGAATGGGGGCAACCCAGGGGGACGATTGCATCGAGGCGGGGATTAACTTGACGGGGGGCCACTGCTATTTCAGGATACAGGATATAACCTGACTTTAACCTGATGAGCAGATTGGCATGATGGAACTGCCTCCCCTCGATCACACCGTAATCCAAGCCATTGTTGATGATCAGTTGCCCGATGATGTAGTGAATCAATTGGTCTGGCGTGCCTTGGGGTATCGCTATGATGCCGCAAGTGGCCAATGGGATAATAGCCAGGTAGCGGCAGAATGGCGCGATCGCTATCCGGAACCGCCCAATTTTTTAGAGTCTCGTCCGGCTACGGTGCAATTAACGCGATCGATTCCGCTGGAGAATAAACAATTACTTAAAGAGGAACTGGGATTTGCCGGTTACAAGGTTAGCGAACTCAAACCCCGTCTGACCCGTCGGGCAACAGCGGCCAATTGGTTGCTCAGCTATCTGAAACAACACCAAGGCTAGATCCTTAACAACCCTTAACTCCGATCGGTCTGCATGGAGGGGTGCCGTTTAGAGGGGGCTATTAATTGCGATCGGCGATCATCTAGCACTTCTTGCGGCTTCATGGCTACAGTTGCTAATCCTCCACTTGCCAACATATAAACGGGATTAGGAAAAGCATTAAGGGCACTATCCCAACTATACAAAACGAGTACCGTTGCTAAACTAGCTGCCGCTGCCACCTTTGGCAGTCGCCAGGTTCGAGCGGGGTAACGTAAGATGAAACCCATCGCTGGTAGGATTAGCGTTAGGAAAAAACCAGCTACACCAATAATCCCACGATACCCAAATTCGATAATCCAAATACTATCAGTTACAGTAATATCTCGCCCTTCTTCATTGTAAACACGGTTTCGGCCCCCACCCTGGCCCCATCCAAAAACAAACCTATTTCGTGCATGTTTAGAGAGAATTTCCTCATTTTGCATCCGAAAACGCAAAGAATTCTGTCGAGATTCTATTGTGCTATCATCATCTGTAGTCTGATACATATATTCTCGGACTTGCGGAATTTCATAGAGTCTACCCACTGCGGCAAGGGATACATAGGAAACTGATATTGACGCAACGAGAAGCAATGGTAAAGCCGTGCGCCACCACTTAGCCAAAAGAAAAGATAGGATACCAACAATACCATATAGATATGCACCTGATGAGCGAGTTTGGGTAAAAACAAAGAGTAAAATCAGTACAATTAGACTGGTTCGATAATTCCACAACTTCCTGGGGATGGCCTTGGTTTGCCATAACCATATGGCGATTAAAGTCGCAGCCATCATCCACATACCAACGGCTAAACCATGTTCCATGAAGACCGTTGGTCGATAGCCACCTAATCTAAAAGTTTGCAGATATGAATCTCCGCCGCGTGCAGAAAAGCCATAGATCCAAAAATGTAGGTTCGGAGTCTTAAAATTTTCTAATAAACAAAGGGGAGCATAGAGTAAGCCACCCAAAAAGATAGCAATTGCTAACTGCTGTAGATCTGCCAAATTCTTGATAAAAATACGGCCCAGTAGATACGGTAACCCCCAAACTAACATATGCTGGATAACGGGTGTGACCGGACTTAGTCCATTAAGAATTTGGGAGGGGATAGCAGCCAACATCCATATTAGGATAGGAATATCTAATAAGCCCGGTCTGAATGAGAAAAGATAGTTTGGATAGAAAATACCAGTAGATAACAATGTTCCTAACACAGTAGCCGTTGTTTTTGTGATTGCTAGATCACTACGAATTTGTAATTTATACTCTGGCAAAAAAAGAACGGCAAATACAAAAACGATAAGAAGTGCTCTTTGAGGAGGATATCGCTTGAAAAGATAAATAACAACTAATATCCACCCTTGTAAAATTAAAGGGACAAGGGGATTTAAAACTCCCCGAAGGACGAAAGCAAATAAAAAGATAAATCCGTAAAGAACTAGAATTGGTGTAGTAATAAGACGTGTCTTGAACATGGTTGTCTAAATTCTAATGTGTATTTGACGATCTATCGCTGTGATATAGCTAGAAAAGATTTGTTTTAAAAACAAACTCTTTAATTAAGTTTTTTGCATTCAAGTTGACTCGAGGAATTATTTAGATACTAATAAGCTTTTATTTTCGTACTCTAATGTATTGTCACTGCAAAACATTATTCAATTTAGAATAAGACACAAAGTATGAAGCAGAGGATTTTTCACTACGCTTTTGTCTTCAGATATCTGCGAAAAACTATATATTGTTGTAGATAAGATTTTATGTACTGCAAATACTGATCGTACTCTCTGGAGGTCTATGGCAATAACCTTCCTTAATAATAACAACTGACAGACTTTTGTGCAGGGTTAACAAATAGAGCGAGGGAACTCCTTCAGGAGCTTTAGGTTTGTCGCTCAGACCTTGTCTCTAATGTCATCTTCCGTTCCATGATCAATTAACTCTGAAGTTGTACCTACATTGGTCATCACGACTGGGACTTCCATTGCCATAGCCTCCATTGCGGCAACGGCTCCCGCCGTTTCATTCAGGCTACCCATTGCATAAATATGAGCCTCCTGATAAGCCTGTCGGTTACGCTCTTCGGAAACCGCCCCTAGGAGTGTGACATAGTCACCAAGCCCCTTCTCCTGAATTAGGGCTTCGATGACCCGCCGATAACCACTTCCCCCTTGCTCATCTTCACCGGCAATCTGTAGGTAGGCGTCAACACCTTGTTGACGTAGAATTTCTAGAGCTTCAATGACATAATTATGACCTTTAACTGGATTTAATCGACCACACGTATAGATTTTGCAAGGTTCTTGCTGCTCCCATACTTTGTAAGGATCTTGTCGCTTCATCACGTCAACATTGACGCCGACGGGGGCAAAGGCAATGTCCTTTGGAAGATATCCATCCAACTTTTTCTCAACATCACGCTGAAGTTTCTCAGCTTGAAAGATTCCAAAAGCTGAGTCGCCACAGGTTGTTACATGAATGTGCGACCAACTTTGGTGCCTAGCAAGCCAGATCAACTTAGCAGCAAACGGAATAAGCGCGGCAAGACGTAGTTTCCCTGTCAGTGACACATCTTCGGCCTGCAAAATCACTTTAAAGCAACGCAACCATTGAGGAATGCCTGCTTTAAGCAATTCCGCCACAACGATCGCCATGTCTTGCAGTCCTAAAGGGAACAGATAAACGGTCATATTCTGCGCCTCTCTGAACCAAGTGTGAGATATGATCCCCTGTGGCGGACGTCTAGTTGAGATGATTTTGGTTTCGATACCAAGTTCTGCTAAGGCCTGTCGTTCACGCCAAAAAAAAATATCAGTTTGACCTGGGAATTCAGGAATTAAGTAGCCAATCCTAATCTCTCGATCGTGCTCATTCTCTTGAGCGGTATTAGCAGACATTGGATTTTGAGCGGAATTAATATCAGATTGTATACTATCAGACTGTGTGCTATTAGACATGATCCAGCCCCTCAATCAATCTGTGATCACACAAGCTTATTTAAACGCTCACGAACGATTTCATTATTGTAAACAACGAGTCGAATAATCTCACAAATCTTATTAATGTCTTGAGAGTTAACTGAAGTTCCATTGGGCAAAGACATGACTCGTTGCGATAGCTTTTCAGTTTCAGGCAATAGTAATTTAGCATTTGGGAAATAGGAAATATAGGGTTCCATCTGGTGACAGCCTGGGTAAAAATATCGACGTGCAAGGACGTTTTCGGCATGTAGAATACGAACGATCTCGTCACGACTAATTCCTGCCGTTTTTTCATCGATTTCAACGATGATATACTGGTAGTTGTTCTTCTCGGTTTCATCGTATTGAATAACCTGGATTCCTGGCACATCAGCAAGTCTGTCCCTATAAAGACGATAGTGATGGTAATTAACACTAATAAAGCTATCGATGCTTTCTAGACCTGTCACACCCATGGCAGCAGAAACTTCACTCATCTTGCCATTGGTCCCAATATAGATAACGTTGTCATAGCCAGGACCAAAACCAAAATTTTGCATTAATCGAATTTTTGTGGCTAGTTCATCATCATTCGTAGCGACAGCACCACCTTCAAAGGTATTAAGAAATTTAGTGGCATGGAAGCTAAATACTTCAGCAGCACCGAAGTTTCCAATCATTTTCCCTTTATAGGAACAACCAACCGCATGGGCTGCGTCAAATGCTAACTTAAGACCATGACGCTGCGCAATTTCACTTAATGCTTCAATATTACAAGGCCGCCCCCAGACGTGGACCCCAATAATTCCCGAAGTGCGAGGGGTAATCAGCCGCTCTATTTTGCTGGGATCAATATTGTGAGTTTCTGGATCAATATCACAGAAAACAGGTGTTATTTCCTGCCATTGCAGAGCATGGGCCGTGGCTACAAATGTAAAAGATGGAACGATGACTTCACCCGCTAATCCGAGTGCTCGCGTGAGAATTTCTAGGGCGATCGTGCCATTACACATGGCAATGCAGTGCTTGACGCCAAGGTAATCCGCAAGTTTACGATCAAATTCCTGAGCATAGCGACCATTATTAGACAGCCACTTTCGATCTAAAATGTCATTGATTCGTGCCAATAGATGTTCCCGATCGCCAATATTAGGGCGACCAACGTGTAGCTTCTCTGAAAAACGCGGCGAACCACCAAAAATAGCTAGTTGCTCAACTTGATCGTTATCTTTCATTTGTCTTTCATTTGAGAGAATCGCAAAGAAGTTGCTGGATCACAAGTTGCAAATAATTGTAGCTTAACATGTTTGTCAGCGGATTGTGCGTCAAAATATTAATAATAATGGAAAAACTTTTGTAAGTCGAGAGTGACTGATTCCGTTAAGACAATACAGGGATTCTATGGTACAGTAGTTCTGCTTTTGCTTCTAGTAAATTGAAGGATAAAGGTTTTGATTACCAGAAAAGCTTGAACAGAGTATGCACCCAGTTTGGGTTTCCTTGAGGGCAAGTAGGATATGCTTATTATAAGCACGATTCTTCTAGAAGTGCCATCCTTTTCACTCCTGGAGGCGATTGTCTTGAATTAGCGAGGGCACAAAATTTTATTTACTTTTTTATTTACTTTTCACTTTGGCTGATTAGTGATTATCCATATCAAATGTTGAGAAGTGCTGCGAAAAGAGTCGGTGAAGGTGTCTGGGAGCGGAAGGTCATGAAATTATGATTCTATATATAGATGTGTGAGTAAATAGGGATGTGTGAGTAAATAGGGCATTGCAAGGATATTAAAACGGATTAATCAGCCTGAAAAATGTCGTAAAGAGCAGCCTCGAAGCGATCGGTTGCATCTTTCCAAGTATAGCTAGTCGCTTTACGATAGGCGCGATCGGACATTTGTTGCCACTCGGCTGGGGGACATTGGATGAGGGTAACGATGGCCTCAGCCATTGCCTGGGGATCTTCCAAGGGGACGAGGATACCTGTGCCATCAGCCAAAAGTTCGGGCGCTGCTCCCGCCGGTGTCGCAATCACAGGGGTACGACAGGCCATTGCCTCCAAGATTGGTAAACCAAAGCCTTCTGTACGACTGCCAAATAACCAGACATCACATTGGCTATATAGCTCCCTGAGCATGGCTTGCGGGGGAGTTTTGAAATATTGAGTATTTGCCGGTAAGGGTAATTCCGGCAGTGGATCAGTGGAGCCAAAGGCAATCAGGCGCAGGTTGGGAATCCGCTGGGCTGCGATCGTAAATGCTTTGAGACTAAGATCACAGCCCTTCCAATAGGCTTCCGCATAGAGCATCCCAACCGTAGGGATGCTATTCCTTGACCGAGGTGGCGCATAAAACAATTGGGTATCAACACTATTGGGGACGAGGGCAACCTGTTGATCACCATACTCATCCCGCATCACATTTAACAACCAATGAGATATCGTAATTTTATGCAGCGGCAACCGATAACTGGCCCTAGTCCGTTCATAGGGTAAATAATCGTAAACTTCATGATTTTGGACAAAATAAACCTTTTTACCCTTGCATTTTGGGAGCTTAGCAACCCACTCGGCAGTTTCCCACCAGGTTGCAATTACAAGATCGCCATCAGGTACGTCAGTAGGTAAGAGGGGTGGCGGATGACGAATCAGGAGACAATTGCTTTCTTCTAAATTCAAGTGGGAGGGGGGCAGGGTAGGTGTCTTAAATGGATTCTTCTTCCAGAGTAGTAACTGCTTGATGCGTGCGCGTACATTGAGCGTAAGTGGGTCAAATGCGATCACTGATACGTCATGGCCACGCTTTTGCAGTTCTTTAGTGTAGATAGAAATGACTCGAACGCCACCGGTGAGATCGAGTGTGCGTAAAATAAAGCTAATTCTCACGATCTAATTCTCACGCTCTGCCCTGTTAATACCCTTTGGCTATCAGGATCTAGGTTCCCCGTTGAGTTTATCTAATTCTCGCTAACTTGAACAGTTAGTGAAAATACGCTTAATCCCCTGCTTCTTAATGCGCATTTGCTATATTCCTTTACACAGACACTGCAAATTCCGGCAAAATTGGCTGTAAATATTGACCCGTATAAGAGGCTGGAACTTGAGCTACCTGCTCTGGTGTCCCAGCCGCAATGATTTCTCCACCTCGATCGCCCCCCTCTGGACCCAGGTCAATAATCCAGTCGGCACAGCGGATCACATCGAGATTATGCTCAATCACTAGGACGGTGTTGCCCTTATCGACTAGGCGTTGGACCACATCGAGAAGCTTATGGACATCATAGAACGATAGACCGGTGGTGGGTTCGTCAATGAGGTAGAGGGTTTTGCCTGTCGCCCGTCGCGACAGTTCCGAGGCCAGCTTAACCCGTTGGGCTTCGCCACCGGAAAGGGTGGGGGCGGGTTGACCCAGGCGAACATAGCCCAGGCCCACATCCACCAAGGTTTGTAGGCGGGTGGCGGCTTGGGGGATATTCTGGAAGCACTCTAGGCTCTCTTCAACGGTCATGTTCAGGACATCAGCGATCGAATAGCCCTTGTACTTCACCTGGAGCGTTTCCCGGTTGTAGCGGGCACCCTTGCAGACCTCGCACTGGACATAGACATCGGGCAGAAAGTTCATTTCGATGACATTTACCCCTTGCCCCGCGCAGGCTTCGCAGCGGCCCCCCTTAACGTTGAAGGAGAATTGGCCGGGTTTGTAGCCCCGTGCCTTGGCCGCGATCGTCTGGGCAAAGAGATCGCGAATGGCGTCGAAGGTGCCGGTGTAGGTAGCGGGGTTTGATCGCGGCGTGCGGCCAATGGGGGATTGGTCAATGACGATCGCCTTATCCAGGGCATCTAAGCCTTTAATTTCGTCCAACTCCTGGGGGAAGGGGACCTTGTGGCCAAAGTGGTGTTGCAAAGCCGGATAGAGCAGTTCATTGATCAGGGTGGATTTGCCGGAGCCGGAAACGCCCGTGATGCAGACCAGTTTGCCCAGGGGAATTTCCACATCCAAGTTTTTCAGATTATTGCGACGGGCATTTTTTAAGTGCAGGCTGCGACCGTTGCCGGAGCGCCGTTGGGTTGGAGTTTCAATGCGGCGACGCCCCGATAGATAGGCCCCCGTGAGGGAATCCGGTGCATTCATCAGCGTGGCCAGATCCCCCTGGGCGACAATTTGTCCTCCGTGGACCCCGGCACCGGGACCGATATCAACCAGGTGATCGGCGGCCCGGATCGTTTCTTCATCGTGTTCCACCACGATCAAGGTATTGCCCAGATCCCGCAGTTTGGTGAGGGTGCGCAGGAGGCGACCATTATCCCGTTGGTGCAGGCCGATGCTGGGTTCATCGAGGACGTAGAGGACGCCGGTGAGGCCGGAGCCGATCTGGGTCGCTAACCGGATGCGTTGGGCTTCACCACCGGAGAGGGTCGAGGCGGTGCGATCGAGGGTCAAATAATCCAACCCCACATCCAGGAGAAACTGCAAGCGTGCCCGGATTTCCCGCAGGACGAGATCGGCGATTTGCATCTGGCGTAGCGAGAGGAGCGGTGTCCCCCCAGGGGTGGATTCCCCGGTGAGCGATCGCACTCGCTCCAGGCAGTCCCGAATGGAAACCCCGGTCAGGTCAGTAATGCGGTAGGGACCCAGGCGGACGGCTAGGGATTCCGGTTTCAAACGTTTGCCGCCACAGGTCGCACAGGGGCGATCGATCAGGTATTGTTCCAGCTTTTGCTTGTAGAGATCGGAACTGGCTTCCTGGTATTGGCGTTGCAACATGGGCAGGATGCCCTCAAAGCGGCGATAGTAGCCCTTGGTCTGGCGATAGCGGGAGTCGGCCTCGATCAAAATGGGGTCGGGAGAACCGTTCAGCAAAATATCCTGTTGCGCCTTGGAGAGATTTTCCCAGGGGGTATTGATGTCAAACCCAAAGGCATTGCCGACGCTGAAGAGCAGGGAGAGATAATAGGTGTTGTCCTTGTCGGACCAGGGGGCGATCGCCGCATAAACCGGCAGCGTCGGATTCGGGATGACCAGATCTGCCGAAAAAACCCGCAGGCTCCCTAAACCGTGGCAGTCGGGACAGGCCCCGTAGGGCGAGTTAAACGAAAACAACCGGGGGGACAGTTCCTCCATCACCGCGCCGTGTTCGGGGCAAGCAAAATTTTCGGAAAAGACCAGGGTCGTCGGCTGGCCTGACGCCGGGGCAGAGTGCCCATTGGCTGCGTAGGCCCCACCCGCTTCCGCCGCTTTGACCTGGGGCAGTTCAATGACATTCGTGGGGGAGGGACGATCGGTGGGTAGAGACGCTGCACCATCGCGGGAATCCCCCACCAGATCAATCACGGCAATGCCGCCTGCGTGTTTCAGACAGGTGGTGAGCGAGTCCACCAAACGTTCTTGTAGCCCCTCTTTTTTAATCAAGCGATCGATAACAATTTCGATCGTATGCTTCTGGTTTTTATCCAACTCGATCGCATCTCCGAGTTCCCGGACTTCACCGTTAATCCGCACTCGGACAAAGCCCTCAGACGCGAGGCTAGCAAGCAACTTTTTATGGGTGCCCTTTTGCCCCCGCACGACTGGGGCCAGGATTTGGAAGCGGGTACGATCGGGCAGTTCCATAATGCGATCGCACATTTGGTCAATTGTTTGAGGTGCAATCGAGCGATCGCAGTGGGGACAGTGGGGTTCGCCCGCCCGTCCGTAGAGCAGACGGAGATAGTCGTAGATCTCGGTAATCGTGCCGACGGTGGAGCGGGGGTTGTGGGAGGTGGATTTTTGGTCGATCGCAATCGCAGGGCTTAAGCCTTCGATCGCATCCACATCGGGTTTGTCCACCTGGCCCAGGAATTGGCGGGCGTAGGCACTCAGGGATTCCACGTAGCGACGTTGGCCCTCAGCAAAGATGGTATCGAAGGCGAGGGAGGATTTACCGGAGCCGGAGACGCCCGTGAAGACAATGAGGCGATCGCGGGGCAGATCTAGGTCAATATTTTTCAGATTATGCTGCCGTGCGCCCCGGATGCGAATCGTATTCTGGCTATTGCGGTTAGGCAATGGGGCCTGAGGGTCGTTGGCAGAATGACCGTTATGGTTAGGGCTGGCACCCTGAGTAACCGATTCCGATGGGGCATCCGAGCGTTGACGACGTTTAGGCATGGGGACAGCAGACGATGATCCTTAACACTATAACGCCCCGATTTACCCGTCTGGTGTCGGCCAGCTACCCAAACCCGCAATTCCAGCAGGGGATGCTGCCATCCCCTCGTGGCGCACGTGGGTGACGTTAAGCCTGTTGACGGTACCAAGCGATCGTATTTTCTAACCCCTGACGGAAGGGCATTTGGGCCACAAAGCCAAATTCAGTTTTAGCACGATCGGTGGCGAGGCAGCGTCGAGGTTGGCCGTTGGGTTTATCGGTTTGCCAAACGATCTCACCGTCATAAGCCATTAACTCACAGATCAGGGCAATCAAATCCCGGATAGAAATTTCTTGTCCCGTGCCCAGGTTCACCGGTTCAGGGGCGTCATACAACTGGGTGCCCCTGACAATGCCACGGGCGGCATCATCAGCGTAGAGGAATTCCCGTGTCGGGCTGCCATCCCCCCAGACCAGGATCTGGCGATCGCCCCGTTGCTGGGCCTCATGGACTTTGCGAATCAAGGCGGGAATCACATGGGAGCTATTGGGATTGAAATTATCCTCTGGACCGTAAAGGTTCACGGGTAAGAGATAAATCCCGTTGAAACCATACTGCTGACGATAGGCTTGCAGTTGCACCAGTAATGCTTTTTTGGCAATGCCATAGGGGGCGTTCGTCTCCTCCGGGTAGCCATTCCACAGATCATCCTCGTGGAACGGAATCGGTGTGAACTTGGGATAGGCGCAAATTGTCCCAACACACACAAATTTTTGGACTCCGGCTTCATAGGCACTGTGGATCAATTGGGCACCCATCATCAGGTTGTCATAGAACAACTCGGCGGGTTTCGCCTGATTGAGACCAATCCCCCCCACATGGGCTGCCAGGTGGATGATAATATCCTGCCCCTGAACCGCCTCCCGGCAATGGACCAGTTGGCGAAGATCACAGTCCCGCGATCGCGGGACCTTAATAGCCGCTGGGTTGGCTCCCGCCGCCACCAATTGGGCTACCACCCGTTTCCCCAGGAAGCCTGCTCCCCCGGTAACCAGAATGTTTTTATCCCTTAAGTCCAGGGGCTGCATGTTCGTGCTCCTTGCTCCTGATTTCTCCCGCCTGAAGTATCTGTTAAATTTTAGATTGTTTGCTGTTTCCTTGACTTTTCTCTCCTTACCGTTAAGGCACCAGATGACTGGAATCGTGCCGAATAAATGCCTGATCGATCTCAGATGGTCGGCGATCGCCGTTAGGGGTTGGTAATCCCAAGGCCACTAAATCGGCATCCACCATCAGGCAAACTAACTCCGGAAAGGTGACGGAGGGCTGCCAGCCCAACTTCTTGCGGGCCTTGGTCGCATCGCCAATCAGCAGTTCCACCTCCGTTGGTCGCAGATAGCGTTCGTCAAACTCGACAAAATCTGGCCAGTTGAGGTTGACATACCCAAAAGCTAGATCCAGAAACTCCCGCACCGAATGGGTTTCGCCCGTGGCAATCACATAATCATCGGGGGCGTCCTGCTGCAACATTAGCCACATCGCCCGGACATAGTCCTTGGCATAACCCCAGTCGCGCTTGGCATTCAGATTCCCCAGGTACAGTTTGTGCTGGGTGCCGTTAATAATGCGGGCGATCGCCCGCGTGATCTTGCGTGTGACAAAGGTTTCCCCTCGGCGAGGTCCTTCATGATTGAACAGAATGCCATTACAGGCAAATAACCCGTAGGCTTCCCGGTAGTTGATCGTTTGCCAGTGGGCGTACACCTTGGCGCAGGCGTAGGGACTGCGAGGATAAAAGGGGGTCGTTTCCTTTTGGGGAATTTCCTGCACTAGGCCAAACATCTCTGAAGACCCCGCCTGGTAAAAGCGGACCTGAATCCCCGTGCGCTGCTGGTAGTCGCGGATCGCCTCCAGTAACCGTAGAGTCCCCATGCCGACTGTATCGACGGTATATTCTGGAGCATCGAAGCTCACCCGCACGTGGGATTGGGCACCCAAATTATAGATTTCTGTCGGTTGGATTTGCTCCAGGAGCCGCCGCAAGGTCGTGCCATCGGTCAGATCGCCATAATGCAGGAAGAATCGCGCTTCTTCGCGATGGGGATCAATGTAGAGGTGATCGACCCGATCAGTGTTAAAAGTCGAAGTCCGGCGCATAATGCCATGCACCTCATACCCCTTCTCCAGCAGTAATTCGCTGAGGTAGGAGCCATCCTGCCCAGTAACGCCTGTGAGCAGGGCGCGTTTGTCATCTGCCATAATTGCCTACTGATTCCGTTGTGTGACTATGGTCTTCCGTATGCCTTCAAATTGCTCCGGAGGTATACGGAAGATACTGTGATTAGGGTGCCCACGTCATCAATAACTGGTGTCAACACCAGCATCGGGTTCCCGATCACCGCCCATCAACGGCTGCGCAGATTATTGCACAGACGGATATATCCTGCTTTTCAGGGATACCCCAAGACAGCACGATCGTCACCTCGATTAACCCCAGCGACGCACGAACGTAACCCAACAACAACATAGCCCTACGAACTTCCCACCGAGCAGAGTCACACGGCTTAGGTATGCCGCCTTTCACAAGGATTGGTGGGTCATTAGCGGTTGGGCTTGGGTGGTATCGGGCTGCGATCGCGATCGCAGCCACGCCCCCAGTCAGTAGGCTCCGTTATTTTTCGGGAATACCACAACCCCGATCGTCTTGAGTACAATCCAGAAATCGGTCCAGAGATTGTGACAATCGACATAGTAGGTATCAATTTGTACCCGACGCGGATAGGGAATGTCGTTGCGCCCGGATACCTGCCACAAGCCCGTAATCCCCGGTTTGATGGTCAATACCTTATGGATATGGTGCTCGTACTTGTACAGTTCCTCTGGGACAAGGGGCCGGGGGCCGACCACACTCATATCGCCCATCAGGACATTCCAGAACTGGGGAAATTCATCCAGGCTAGTCAGACGCAAAAAACGACCGATCCAGGTGATCCGGGGGTCATGTTTCAGCTTGAAATTATCTTCAAATTCCTGCCTGACATTGGGGGAGGTTTCCAACATCTCCAACAAAACCTCGTCCGCATTCTCGACCATCGTGCGGAATTTGAGGCAGCCAAAGGGACGGTGATTTTGTCCAATTCGGGTTTGGACGTAGAAAATCGGTCCTGGTGAACTCAGCGCAATCAGCAGCGCGAGCAACAGGTAGAGGGGAGAGAAGAGAATCAGGACCGCTAGCGAAAAGACAATATCGAACGCTCGTTTGGAAAACTCCCTGTCCAGGCTCCGAGATAGTCCTCTACGTCTACCTCGGACAGCGAGAGGCTGGAACCCCCGCTTGACTAGCGTACGCACTAACTTGCCGGAGAGGAGTTGGCTTTCGGCAGTCATTTTACTCCTTACAACAATCCACACCACACACAGTCATCATCATAAAGCCAGATCCCCCTGATCCGGTGTGCTAAGTCGTAAAATTAAGCATTAAGACTCGAATCTGGGGTAAAAATTGTCGCGATCGCACCCAGAACTGTGGCGTAGAACACGATTTGCCGGGGCACGCCGCAACACGCCAGCTATCCCGATACTAGGTTCAGGGTACCGTTGCGATGCCCTGTGTCATGGCTAGGGTCTCATCACTGCCTGATGGTCAAATTCGGTGATACAGTGCTCCAAAAAGCGGCGGTAGTGTTGGGCAAAGACAGCGGGGCTAAAGCGCTCTGCTTGTCTGCGGATGGCTTCTGGACTGAATTTGGGCTGGTATTGCTCAAATGCCTCGATGGCAGTGACGAGGGCGGCAGCCGTTTGGGGGGTAAAGAGGATACCTGTTCCCATCCCTGGCTCCTGGCGGAGATCCCGCACGGTTTCTCCCACCCCACCCCTGGCATACCCAATGACGGGGGTCCCACAGGCTTGGGCTTCAACGGGGGCAATGCCAAAATCTTCACAGGCAGCGTAGACAAAGGCTTTGGCCTGGGCCATGTGCTGCTCGACGATCGCGTTCGGTTGGGCACCGAGAAATTGAATGTGGGGACGCGCCATCTGCCGCAGGCGGGGGAGATCCGGGCCGTCACCGATGATGATCAGGGGGCGATCGATCTGATTAAAGGCTTCGACGATGATATCGACGCGCTTGTAGGGTACCAGACGGGAAACGGTGAGGTAAAAATCCTGTTTCTGCGGTTGGAGTTGAAAGCGATCGAGATTCACCGGGGGATAGATCACTTCAGCAGGCCGACGGTAACAGCGCCAGATACGACGGGCGGTATGGTGGGAGTTGGCAATGAAATAATCCACCCGGTTGGCAGCAATGACATCCCATTGACGCAGATGGTGTAAGAGATAGCGCGTGAGCCAGCCCGTTGGCCCGCGACCGGCCCGACTGCCCTGGAGATAGTCAAAGGTGAGATCCCAGGCGTAGCGCATGGGGGTATGGCAGTAGCACACGTGGAGTTGGTGCGGCGCGGTTAAGACGCCTTTGGCAACGGCATGGGAAGAGGACAGCAGCACGTCGTACTGGCGCAAATCCAGTTGTTCGATCGCCAGGGGTAATAGGGGTAAATATTTCTGTACCCCATTGCGGGCTTGGGGAAAGTGTTGCAGAAACGTGGTTCCGATCGTCCGCTGGTAAAGATAGCTATCGGGATTGGTGGACTCAAAATCAATGAGGGCGTAGAGATCGGCGTCTATCTGCTCCAGGATGGCCTGCACGACCAGTTCAGACCCGCCCGTGGCCTTGGGAGTTAGCCATTCGTGAATGAGGGCATAGGATTTCGTCGTTGTCACCCGTCTCTCCTGGAACCAACCGTTCGCCTTGGGCGGGTTGATCGAGCCACTGCGTTCCCCAGACAACGGCTGGTGTAACCCGCCCCTACAATTTACCAATCAATCCACCCATCAGCATTGTGACCGTTGCCATTCTGGCCTGCCAAATCCTGGCATACTGGGGGGAGGCATTTTGCTTGGATGGAGGGTAAGGGTTCATTGTGGGCATGAAGGTACATTGTGGGCATGAAGGTAACAGAGCAGCAGATTGAGGTGGGGGGCTTACAGTGGTTCTATCGGGAGGGTTTCCCGGTGCAGGAACGGGGGTTACCCCCTGTGCTCCTGTTGCATGGCATTCCTTCCCAAAGCTATAGCTGGCGGGAGGTCTTACCGGTCTTAGCGGAACAGGGGTTACGGGCGATCGCGCCGGACTGGATTGGCTCTGGGTTTTCCAGTAAGCCTGAACCCCGCGACTTTGGCGGCTATACTCCGGAAGCCTATCTTAAAGCATTAGCAGACTTTATTGATGCCCTAGAGCTAAAGCACTTCGCGCTGGTCGTGCAGGGATTTCTGGGATCAGTGGGGTTGCAATATGCCCTGCGGCACCGCGATCGCATTGAACGCCTTGCCATTTTTAACGCACCGCTGACACCGGCAGTCCGCCTGCCCTGGAAACTAAAACAACTGGGACTGCCGTTGATTGGTGATATGCTTACCCAGGACCCACTGATGATCGATCGCACCCTGGAAGGGGGCGGTTTCTATCGCGTTCCGGATGAGGCGTTGGCTGTGTATCGGCGGCCCTATTTAAAAACCTCGGCGGTGGGACGGGCACTGCTGGCCACGGTGCGTAACCTGCAACTGCCGACGGTGCTGGCGGAAATTGAAACCGGCTTCCAAACCTGGGAACAGCCCACGCTGGTGGCTTGGGGGATGGAAGATCCCTGGTTGCCCTTTAGTGTGGCGGAACAGTTTGCGAGCGCCGTTCCCCAAACTGAAGTCGTTAAATTAGAACAAGTGGGGCATTATCCCCAAGAGGACTGGCACGAAAAGGTGAGTCAGGCACTCATTCCCTTTTTGCGCCGTCAAGCGATTTAAGGTTTTTCTGTTTCTCGTTGTTGAGTGTGCTGCATCCATGCTCTATCCGTGTTCAACCCCAGCGTGTCTCCATCGTCTGCATCCAACCCAGAAAGTCCAGGTGCTGGGGCCAATTCTCTGGTTAATTCTGGGGTTTGCAGTCCTGGAGTGGGTGATCGGGCGATTGAGTCATAGCTTGGCCCTCCAATCCGATTCGGGCCACCTGTTGGCCGATGCGATCGCCATCCTGATCGCCCTAGGAGCAACGGGGATGACCCGGTTAACGCGCCGCTTTGCCCGTTCCCTGTCTCACCGCTGGGAGTTGGGAGCCGCGATCGTGAACGCGATCGGCTTGGTGCTAATGGCAGGTTTAATGGCGTGGGAGGCGTGTAAACATCTTTATCATCCCCCCACAACCGTCATCAGCCTTCCCATGTTGCTAACGGCGATCGTGGGTCTGTTGATTAATGGCATCGGGTTGTGGCGATTGCACCCCGGCAGTCAGCAGGATCTGAATTTACGGGGAGTTTTTTTGCACAGTTTGGCAGACCTGACCAGTTCGATCGGCGTGATCATGGCCGCGATCGCCATCATGTTCTTGAATTGGGTTTGGTTTGATGGGGTCATTAGCCTGGGGATTGCCGGTTTAGTGGGCAGTAGTGGTCTCTGGTTAGTGAGACAAAGCTGGGTACAATGGCATCGGCCTCCCACCTCCCTGAACGCTGTGTTACCGGCAATGGGGTGGCAGGAAATTGGGAAAACCGACTTAGCCTCGGTGATCCGGCGATCGTCGGCACTGTAGTCGGCAGCTACAGCTACAAGCATTCACCGTGACATGAGATGTCGGGGTTTCACCCAAATGCAACATGGGGCTTTCCTTAAATTTACTGGGGCTAATCCCAGGGGCAGTAGAGCAAAATGGTATAACTCTGATAGGCTTCTAGTGAGTCTGTAATACCCCTGGCTGAATGAAGTGGGGGAGAAATCCCCAATTGTTTCGTTGGAGTGACCGTGATTGCAGTTTATCCCGGCAGCTTTGATCCCATTACCCTAGGGCACCTCGATATTATCGAGCGCGGCTGTAAGCTGTTTGAGACAGTGATCGTGGCGGTGCTGCGGAACCCTAATAAAACCCCGATGTTTACAGTCCAAGAGCGCATGGATCAAATTCGCCGAGCGACGGCCCATTTACCCAATTTGGTGGTGGATAGTTTTGGCGGGCTAACGGTAAACTATGTGCGTTCCCATAATGCTCAGGTCATTTTGCGGGGGTTGCGGGTATTATCAGACTTTGAACTGGAGCTACAGATGGCTCACACCAACAAAACGTTGGCCGATCAGGTTGAAACGGTCTTCCTGGCCACTTCGACAGAACACAGCTTTTTGAGCAGTAGTGTTGTCAAGGAAGTTGCCCGGTTTGATGGCTCGATCGATCACCTTGTTCCTAAACACGTCGCCCTGGATGTTTATCACCGATGCTGCGCCAAGACTCCTCTCGGACCGACCCCGATCGTAACGGATCAGGCTACGCCAGCAGACCCACCTCAGCGGCAGGAGGGAATAATGTAGACATCCAAAGGGAACTGAATCGCCTGGAGGAACTCATCCTCGATAGCACCCGGATTCCCCTCACTCGTTGGACGCTCATTGATGAGGAGCAGTTTTTGGAGCAACTGGACCTCGTGCGTCTGAGTTTACCGGCTGCGTTTCGTGAAGCCCAGGAAGTGGTCCAGCAACGGGAAGAGATTTTGCTGGAAACGGAGCAGTATGCCCGATCGATCATCGAAGCGGCTGAACAGCGGGCTGCCCAGATTAAGGATGATCTCGGCATTATCCAGCAAGCGGAAATGGAAGCCCGCCAGATCTGGCAACAGGTGCAGCAGGAGTGTGAAGCGGCACGGGAGCAGACTATCCAGGAAATTGAGCAAATGCGGCGGCAGGCACAGCAGGAATTAGGTGAGGTGCAACGGCGCACCCTGATGGAATGTGAATATTTGGAGCAGGGGGCCGATGAATATGCTGATCGCGTGTTGAATTCGATCGAACAGCAACTTAATGAGATGATGCGTGTCATCCGCAATGGTCGTAACCAGCTCCAGCGCGAGCATCCCCCCTCCCATACCGCCGAACTCAGCGGCGGGCAACCGCGATCCGCGATCCGACCGGCGGAGGGACGCGGGGGAGCCTCCCAATCCTGATCCTAGCGAGTGGCTTTCCTCCTGCCCTGGGACATTTTCCGTAACATATCTGTAAAAACCCGACCAAGTTTGGCGTCTTCGACTCTCCCTACAGTAGGATGGGATAGTGGGGGGGCGATTGGA
The DNA here is from genome assembly GCA_964536415.1 of uncultured bacterium. Taxonomy (GTDB): domain Bacteria; phylum Cyanobacteriota; class Cyanobacteriia; order B231; family B231; genus Trichothermofontia. The sequence goes on along the minus strand of CAZHXN010000009.1, from coordinate 35,314 downwards.
CGCTGGGTCGCCCTATCATCACCTTGAGCCGGAATAGAAAAGGCCATGTCCCTGAATTTAAGCTTAGTTTGGCTAATTGTGGGTTCAGTCCTGTGTTTAGCAGAACTGTTTTTACCATCAGCCTTTATCGAATTTGCCTTGGGGGTCAGTGCGCTGTTAGTGGCGATCGTGGCCCTGGTGATCCCGTCTTTTACGGCTCAATTTGCCGTTTGGATTGCGTTATCCGGTGCCCTGTTGTTTCTATCCCGGCGTCTGGTCCCCGATCGCAAGGCAGCCCTTAACCTTGAGGGTGAGCGCGAAGCCGAAACCATAACCGAAATCCCGGCGGGTGAAGCTGGACGGGTACTGTATGAGGGTAACTCTTGGCGTGCCCGCTGCGAAGACGAAGCGATCACCATTCCCGCCCAAAACAAAGTCTATGTGGTTGGGCGTAAAGGGACTACCCTCATTGTTGTCCCCCAAGCCATGCTCAGGAGTTCAGAGCTTTAGGGAAAAGGAGAATCTGATTACTGGCGAGGCGATTACTGACAGCTTTGTAACCCAATTATCTGAGGAGGCAATCCCGATGGGCGGCTTTATTTTTCTCGTCTTTCTGATTTTTGGAGGGTCAGCCATTATTGGCTCGGTCAAGGTGGTGAGCCAGAGTGATGAAGCGTTAGTGGAGAGCCTGGGGCGCTACAAGACAAAACTGAAACCGGGCTTAAATTTTGTCACCCCGTTTATTGATAAGGTGGTCTACCAGGAAACCATCCGTGAAAAGGTATTAGACATTCCCAAGCAGAATTGTATTACCCGCGATAATGTGTCCATTTCTGTAGATGCCGTTGTGTATTGGCGCATTATTGACATGGAAAAAGCCTTCTACCGGGTGGAAAACCTGGTGCAGGCCATGCAAAACCTGGTACTGACCCAAATTCGGGCCGAAATGGGCAAGCTGGAACTGGACGAAACGTTTACCGCACGGCAGCAGGTGAATGAAACCCTCCTGCGGGAGCTGGATACTTCGACCGATCCCTGGGGCGTGAAGGTCACACGGGTAGAATTACGCGATATCACCCCCTCCAGAGCCGTGCAGGATTCGATGGAACTGCAAATGGCGGCAGAACGGCGCAAACGGGCTGCCATCCTCACGTCAGAAGGGGAACGGGATGCCGCTATCAACACGGCACGGGGGGAAGCTGAAGCCCGCGTCCTGGATGCGGAAGCACGGCAAAAAGCCACGATTCTGGAGGCGGAAGCTGAACAAAAGGCGATGATTCTTCATGCCCAGGCCGAGCGGCAGGAGCAGGTCCTCCGTGCCCAGGGAACCTCGGAGGCGATGCAACTCATCACCCGGACCCTGGGGGCCGATCCCAATAGCCGGGAAGCACTCCAGTTTTTGCTGGCCCAACAATACCTGCAAATGGGCCTCAAGATTGGCACCAGTGAGAGTAGCAAGGTGATGTTTATGGACCCCCACAGTATTCCGGCCACGATCGAGGGGATGAAGGCGGTCATTAGCGGCAATAACGCTGAGAACCTTCCGGGCTTCGATCGGTCTGCTACATAACTCGACCATTGGCTCTTCTGAGTTTATGGAGTAAACCGTATAGGTAACTACACATCAAAGAGCCGAAACGCTGGGTTTATGGTGGGGGTGCGTAGCGCCCACCATAAACCCAGGAGAGCCGACCATTTTTATCGGGGGGCAATTTTCAACTGGTAGGTTGGGTCAGGTCCTATGCAACTTCTCAGGGCTGATATCAGGTTGAGTTGTCGGGCTTAGTACCGGGCTGATCAGTCATGTTGGATCGTGTAAACTCGACCCCAACCTACATTCCTTGATATTCCCGAATTTTGTACTGCCAAATTTTGAGGGCGATCGCCACTCGTCTCCTTTAAGAAAAGTTTAAGAAGAGGCCGTTGGGGTGGCTGGGGTTTGACAGCGATCGCAGAGGCCGAAGAATTCCAGGGTGTGATAGAAAATCTTGAAATGGTGCAATTGGGTCAGTTGCGTTTCTAGTTGGTGAACGGGACAGTCCTCGATCGGGATGGAGTTCCCACATCGCAGGCAGGTGAGGTGGTGGCGATCGGTGTGGATTAGGCTATAGGCTGCTTCCCCGTTCGCCAGGGCACGGACCTGAATGGCTCCCGCTAGCTTGAGGGCATCTAGGGCGCGGTAGATCGTCGCCAAACCCACTTCCTGTTGGCGTCGGCGCAGTTCGACATAGATTTCCTGCGCTGAAAGGCTTTGCTGGGTGTGCTTCAGCAATGAGAGGATGCGTTCCTGGCTGCGGGTCCGTCTGGTGCTCATCGACAAAGGGGGGACAATTCCCTCGATCTTAGCCTATGAATGCTTTCAAGGCTTATGAAGGCGTTGTCTCGACGCCGGGTAGGCCTATCAGTTCGCCGTGACCGGAGATGACCTCCGCGATCACGAAGGCGTCAATCTGCTGCTGTTGAAACTGCTGGATAGCCTGATCCGCCTGCTGCGGGGGCACAATCACGGCAAACCCAATCCCCATATTGAACGTGTCAAACATAGCCGCAGGGGGGACCTCCCCGGCCTGGGCGATCCAGTCAAAGATCGGGGGGATCGGCCAGACGTGGGTGAAGCGGAGGGCCTGACCAGTCCCCAGACAACGGGGTAGATTTTCAGGCAGACCGCCCCCGGTAATATGGGCCATTGCGTGGATGTCGAAACCCGATCGTCGCGCCGCTAATACGGGTTGCACATAAATCCGCGTCGGCGTGAGCAGCACCTCCCCTAGGGATGGCCCACCCAGAATCGGCGGACGGGCTTGCAACGCTTCGGTCAGGGGTTCGCCCAGAATTTTCCGCACCAGACTGAATCCATTACTGTGCACGCCTTGACTGGCCAGACCAATCACGATATCCCCCACCTGTACCTGGGAGCCATCAAGGATCTGGGATTTTTCCACAATCCCCACGCAGAACCCGGCCAGATCGTATTCCCCGGCTGGGTAAAAACCGGGCATTTCCGCCGTTTCGCCGCCAATCAAGGCACAGCCCGCTTGCTGACAGCCCTGGGCAATGCCGGTCACCACCTGGGCCAATTGTTCCGGTAGCAAGTGGCCCGTAGCCAGGTAATCCAGAAAAAACAGGGGTTCCGCTCCTGCGGTCAGGACATCGTTAACGCACATGGCCACGAGATCAATACCTACGGTGTCATGGCGATCGCACGCCTGGGCCAGCTTTAACTTGGTGCCCACCCCATCGGTCCCCGAAACCAGGACCGGTTCCCGATATCCCCCCGGCAGTTGAAAGAGACCACTAAAGCCGCCCAGATTACCCAGGACTTCCGGACGATAGGTGGCGGTGACCGCCGATCGAATGCGATCAACAAACGCTCGTCCGGCGACAACATCCACACCCGCGTCACGATAATCCATAGGACTCATCCGTCTGCTCAACATCAACGATCGGGCGCAGCGGGTGGCTCCAGGGCAGCCCTCGCTGTTTCCTGCCCTTCCTGAGTGTCGCATACTGCGTGTCCCCTCTTCGGTTAAATGCTCCCGATCGCACTCATGGTGATTACACCGTGTGGAATCGCGATCGGGAGCACAGGTTGCGATCACTAAACGCTGGGACAATAAAACTAGTAACATTCCTGAGTTAGCATCGACATTCCCTGTGAGGTTAAATCATCGCAGGATATTGATGGAATGTTGGCAAGATACAAGATATTGTGTTCAAGCAGGACAGTTTTCCGCAGGACATTCTCTGTGCGCTCTCGAGTCTGTTTTTTTGCCGCTGTAACCACCTTCTCGCTCATCAGCGCCCCCGCCAGTCTGCTTTGCGGTAGCCAGGGGGCTAGCTCCCAATCGGTGCCCGTGCGTGTTGATCGCTGGCTGCAATTAAAGCACCTGTCTGGACGGGTTCTGTTTAACCGGGGCGGTAGCAGTCGGCCTGCTCACCAAGGCGATCGCTTACAACAGGTGGGAGATGGCATTACGACTGACGCAGGGGCCGCTGCCACCCTCGAAGTCGATACCGGCATTGGCTTCGTTAACGTCGCCGAGAGGACGGAAGTGCGCGTCCAATCATTGGCAGTGGCTCCCGACAATGGTCGCATTACCCGTTTGATTGTCCCCAGGGGACAAGTGCGCCTGCAATTACGACGGTTTACCCACCGGGGGTCAGAATTGGAAATTCGGACCCCAGCAGGAATTAGCGGCGTGCGGGGGACGGAATTTGGTCTGGCGGTTCAACCCAATGGCAAAACGGGCATCGCGACCCGGAGCGGTCGGGTGGAGACAACAGCCCAAGGGCGGAGTGTAGCGGTAGCGGCTGGCTTTCAGAACTTGATTGTGCCGGGGGAGGTGCCCTCGCCACCGGTCCCCTTGCGGGATGATACCCGCTTGCGTTACCAGATTGAACGTCGCATTGTGAATGATGTGCGTCGCCAGCGGTTGGTGGGTCAGGTTGATCCGGTTAATACTGTATACGTGGAAGAGTTGCCGATCGATGTCGATCGCAATGGCCGGTTTGCTGTCAATTTGCCCCTTGCCTCGCACCTGCGGATTCGCGTTACAGTCATTACACCCCTAGGTAAGAAGCAAATCCATGAAGTGGTGGTTATCTGACGTTGGGTGGCGATTATTACCCGGTAGCTTAGCCGCTTTCGTCATAGCAATTTTACTGCAATTCTCTGCCCTACAACCCCTCGAACAAATTACCTATCGTACCCGCTTTCGCGTGCGGGGGGAACTCGGTTGGGACGATCGCATTATGTTGATTGCGATCGATGATGCTAGTCTCAAGCAGTTGGGCCGCTTCCCCTGGCCTCGCCAGTACTATGCCCGCCTCATCGCAGAGTTGACGGCAGCTGAGCCAAGTGCCATTGCCATCAATCTGCTCTGGTCAGAACCCAGTCCCCAAGACTCACAACTCGCAGCAGCCATCCTGGCCCAGGGTCGGGTGATTCTGGCTCAGGCCCATGATCCGATGGGACAACCGCTGCCCCCCGTACCTGCGCTAGAAGAGGCCGCGATCGCGGTGGGCCACATTATGCAATCGATCGACAGTGACAGTCTGGCACGGACGGTAACCGCTGAGGTAGATGGCTACCCAGCCCTTGGAATTGTGAGTGCCCAAGTTCATGCCCTGACCCAGGAAGCGATCGCCCTACCCCCCCCAGCCCGTATTCTCTGGATCAACTGGCCCGGTTCGGCCCAGAATCTCCAGCAATTCTCTTTTGTGGATGTCCTCCAAGGGCGGGTACCGCCGCAGGTTTTCCACGACAAGATTGTGTTGTTGGGGGTAACTGCAACCGGGATTGACTCCCTCCCAACACCATTTGATCAGTCCCCCCCAGCCAGCAGTGTGTTTATCCATGCAGCGGTGATTGACAATCTGCTGCGGCAACGATTTTTGCATCCCCTGACGCAGCCGTGGATATCGTGGCTGCTGTTAGGGTTGGGGGGACCCATCCTAGGGTGGGTGATGAGCTACCGTCATACCCGAGGGCAACTCCTGATTTTGATCGGTCTCTTGCTCAGTTGGGGTCTCCTGGATCTGTGGCTGTTCCAGGCCGCCGTGCTCTTGCCGATCGCCTTGCCAATGCTCCTATTTAGCAGTACTGGATTAGCGGTTGCAGTGGTCGAACGCCTGCGGGAAAATTGCTTGTTGGAGGCGCAAATTGAGCAACTGTGGTCGGCCTATCATCAGGACCTTGTTCTGCACCCAGCTGTGCCTACTGTCGTGAAGCTGCCAGCGACAGGCTCCGCCCTACCCGCCTTTTCCGGAGAGTCGCGCAGCCTGCTCACCGACAAGCCCATCCCTGTGCGATCGCGCCTGCTAGTGGCCCAGCTAACCGCATTGGCTGAGCAATTTGGGCGATCGCAATCCACCCAGGCCGCCATCGCCCGCAACCTATCGATCGGGTTACTGGCTGCCGATCTCGACGGCTACATCTGGTTTTGTAATCCACTGGCTAGCCGTTGGTTGCAGGTTGAGGTAGGGCAAAATCTAGCTGAAACCCTCGTTCCCACTTGGCTAAGTGAACGGCAATGGCAAGAAGCCCTGCAACGCCTGCGGATGGCAGGTGCTGTCATTACCCGTGAACTCAAGCAAGCCAGTAATTGGTTTGAGATGACGCTGGAGCCGTTGGTCTATCATCCCGTCCCACCCCACCCCCCGCTGGCGGCCCCCGATGGGTTGCTACTCTTGCTCGAAGACATCAACCATCGCAAACAGATCGAAGCGAACCTGAAACAGGCCAAAGAAGCCGCCGAAGCCGCTAGTCGGGCTAAGGGCGAGTTTCTGGCAAACATGAGTCATGAGCTACGCACCCCCCTCAATATTATTTTGGGATTTGTGCAACTGATGCGTCGCGACACAACGATGACGCCGGAGAATGAACGCTATCTGAATATTATCAATCGGAGTGGTCAAGATTTATTGAACTTGATTAACGAAGTCCTCGAAATGTCCAAGCTGGAAGCGGGGGAAATGCGTCTCAATGAAAATGTCTTTGATCTGTATGAGCTTCTGAAAAATTTAGAAGAAATGCTTCAGGTTAAAGTTGCTACTAAGCAGTTGAACTTTATCTGGGATTGCCACCCCCAGGTACCGCGCTATATTAAGGCTGATGATCGCAAGTTACGCCAGGTTCTCCTGAACCTACTGGGTAATGCAATTAAATTTACCGATCGCGGTTATATCACATGTCGTGTTTATCCGACCACAGCAACAGAGGATACGAGCGCAGCAGCATCTGTCCAAACATTGACCTTTGAGATCCAGGATACTGGCCCTGGCATTGCTGCCGAGGAACAGCATAAGCTTTTTAAGCCATTTTCACAAACTAAAACTGGCGAGGCTGCCCAAGAAGGAACTGGATTGGGGTTAGCCATTAGTCACCGACTGGTCAATCTCATGGGGGGAAATTTTGCGATTGTCAGCGCAGTCGGGCAAGGCACCACCTTTAGCTTCACCCTTCCCATCAGCAGTGCAGCCATCCCGAACTGCCCAGCTTTGCAGCAGAGGTGTGCCGAGCCGTCTCTAACCTCCCCACAAGCCACCTATCGTATCTTAGTGATCGATCATAACTGGGGAAATTGCTACTGGTTGGTGCAAACCCTGAGTCAGTTTGGTTTCACGGTACGAGCCACTAAAAATCGTGAGGAGGGGTTCTCGCTATGGCAGAATTGGCAGCCTCATCTGGTTTTTATTGATATCCAGACATCTGTTATTGAGGGCTATGAACTGAGCTACAAAATCCGGACCCAGGAATCTCTCATGAGGGCTAGCAATAGGTCACTGCCAGAAACAGAAACAATGGCTAGTCAATTGTCTACTGAACCCTTACCTCCTAATAATTCTTCTCAAACAGTGCTTATTGCTACATCTGCCCATATCTTTACGGGTACAAAGTCAGCGATTCTAGCAGCGGGATTTGATGACTGTTTACAATACCCCATTTCTCAAGATGAACTTTTGAATAAAATCACACACTATCTCCCGATCGCCGATCGCCCCAATGGGATAACGCCGGGAGCATCACCGCAATTCGTCAGGTCGCTATCGGTGTTAGAGAATTTGCAGATCTCTCCCCACCCACCCCCTTCACTAGAGGATCTCATCGCAGCCTTACGGGAGATCCCTCCTGCATGGATTGCGCAACTGTCCCAGGCGGCGCTGCGGGGGTCGGACGATCACATTACTGAACTCCTAGAGGAACTGCCGGCGTCCCAGGCAATGCTCCGCACCTGTTTAGCAACTTGGAGTAACGACTTTCAATTTGATCAAATCCTCCAGTTAATTCAACGGCTCAACTCATAGCGCTGACGGCACCGCGGGTCCCTAGAGTAGGAACTGGCGAAGATTTTCAGAGCATCCGCCCAACAACCCATAGCCTTAGTGGCACAACGGGTACTGAGAATGTCAGGGGATGTTGAAGCTGT
>CAZHXN010000009.1:19023-27337 GCA_964536415.1 uncultured bacterium | reverse complement strand
TGAGTATCCACGGGCGATTGGCACAGGGGTAGCGCGCTCCCTTCACACGGGAGAGGTCACTGGTTCAAATCCAGTATCGCCCATACGGTATCGGTACTATGATCTGCCTTGTGCTACAAGCAAGGGGAGCGGGAAGTGGATTATTGCGCCCAACCCATGACGCCCTTAACCAAATCGGGGAAGAGGCGATAGGCTTCGGTGGCCAGCAGGGCAGGACCGACAATGATTTCCGATCGCCGATCACGCACCGCTCGCCAGATGGCGTCGGCAATGTCCTCCGGTTGGCTAACCCAGGCGGATTGTAGGCTCTGGCGCATTTGCCGCCGTCGGGCTTCAATATGGGATTCATCCTTCCCGACAAAAATGGCCCGCTCCATGAAGCTGCTATTGACTACGCCCGGATGCACGATCGCCACGTGAATGCCACGGGGGGCCAGTTCTAAGCGCATCGATTCCGTTAGCCCCACCACAGCGTATTTGCTGGCGCAGTAGGCGCTCATGTGGGGCAGGGGCATTTTGCCACCAAAGGAACCGACATTGACGATCGTGCCCGCCCCCCTGGCCAGAAAATGGGGTAACAGGGCCGCGATCGTATGCACATAACCAAAGAAATTGATCGCCATAATCCGTTGCCAATCGTTCAGGGAAGTTTGATCGATCGGCCCCGAAAGACAAATCCCGGCATTATTGACCAAGACATCAATCTGCACATAGACATCTAGTGCCCGCCCGACCAGAATTTGAACCTGATCCGGGTCACTAACATCAGTAGGAATCGCTAGAGCCTTTCGCCCTAGGGTTTCGACGGCTTGGGCCACCATTTCTAAACGTTCCGCCTGACGAGCCGCAAGGACAACATCATAGCCCTCACGGGCAAAGCGGAGGGCGGTGGCCTTACCACTTCCCTGGGAAGCACCTGTAATTAAAACAGTTGGAGCCATGATTAGTCATCCCAATGGGCATATCGTCTTGATAGCATATAGTGCACAAATACATATCGTGGGCAAGTGGGGAGGTAACGAGTGTGGGCATATACCCCCCGCTCGTGTTCGGGTTCTCGCCGCAACCTTCCGCCTCAGATCAACCAAAAACCCTGTAAATTAAAACTTAATAAAAATCAATAAAAATCAAAATTCATCCAGTACGCTGGGATCTTAAAGAATAAACAATTAATAATAATAGTAACGTGGAAATCTAATGTGGGATTGCTAAAGATACAACCCAAAGGGGGCGATTCCCCAATCCAAATTGGGAGGCCGATCTGAGAACTAACACCTGATTGCCTGACAAAACTGCCCTCACCCCAACCCCTCTCCCAGAGCAGGCGAGGTGCTCATCGAGCCAGGGGTCTGGGTTAAAGCTCCTTCGCCCCTCGTGGGAGAAGGGATTTAGGAGTGAGGATAGAGAAGTGAGAAGTGAGGGCAACTGAGCGACTATCTCCGTTCTCTTTTCTCTCTCCTCTCTCCTCATAAAAGCCGATTGTGCCCGACCGTCGGCAGCAGATACCTATTTCCAGCCGGCCCGATCCATAATTTGGAGGGCTTCGGCATTATTCTTGCCAAAAACACTGGCATTGACGGTATCGGCTTTGAAGTTGCCATAGCGGGCGAGGCGGGGATGCAGGGGCACATCGGCAACCACAGGATATTCGTAATTACCCTTGGCAAAGAGTTCCTGTACCTCCCGACTCACTAAATGTTCGAGGAATTGCCGTGCCGCCACTGGATTTGGAGAATGCTTGGCCATGCCGCCGCCACTGATGTTGACATGGGTGCCGCGATCGCGCTGGTTGGGGAAAAAGATGCGCATCTTGTCAGCTACGGCTTGATCTTCAGGATTCTCAGACGCAGCCAGGCGGACCAGGTAGTAGGTATTGGCGATCGCGATATCCCCTACCCCCGCCGCCGCGGCTTTGATCTGGGCAGTGTCGTTGCCTTCGGGGGGACGAGCAAAGTTGGCCACCAGGCCCCGCGCCCATTCCTCCGTTTTGGCGGCTCCGTGCACGGCTAACATTGCCCCCGTCAGGGATTGGTTATAGATATTGTTAGACGATCGCACCAGAATTTTGCCGCGCCAACGAGGATTCACCAGGTCCTCATAGGTGGAGAGTTGGGCGGGGTTGACCTTTTCGCGATTGTACATGATGACCCGTGCCCGTCGAGAAAACCCAAACCAGAGGCCCGTCGGTTCCCGCAGGCTGACAGGGATAGCAGTTTCCAGGATCGGCGATCGGACCGGTTGGAATACCCCAGCCTCCTGTGCCCGCCAGAGGCGACCCGCATCAACGGTCAGCAACACATCAGCAGGGCTGTTGACGCCCTCACTCTGAAGGCGTTCGATCAGCTGATCGGCTTCCGCTTCCACGAGGTTGATGCGAATGCCAGTTTTCTGGGTGAAACTGGCAAAAATGGCCTCGTCCGTATCGTAGTGGCGGGCCGAGTAGAGGTTTAACTGGCCATTAGCGCGGCCCTGGGCAACGCTGGGGGTACTTTTGCCCAACTGTCCCAGGGTGACAGCGGTCACTGCTGCCCCGCCTGCTAAAAACATCCGTCGCGTCAGTTTCGTCATGCTCAGTAAATTCAAAAATTACTAATAAGCTGGAATAGAAAGTTCTCCAGACAGAAAATTTTGCACAAAAAATCGGCCTGACAGTCGCTTATAGCACTGCCTATACCCAACTTTTCAGCTATTTCCGACGATATAGCAGGGGGGTATCTAAGTCAAGACTATTGCAATTTATTTGCAATAGTGACTGTAGGGATGGGCATCACACGGTATCCTGCCTGAGGACCGAACCGAGCGGGGAAGGCTGGGATGATCTCGCCTGTATCACCTGAGTTCGGGGAATGCCAATGGGATGCGTCAGTTAGGCGGAGGGTAGGTGCCTTCGACTCATGATTTGAAACTTCCCGGCCTAAAGGGTGTGGGGATTCTTGTAGCGTATTCCTGGGTTGTCTCATTGGGTGGAACGGCAACGGTGGCATACCCGCCTTCTTAATCCGTACCATCACTAAGGCTCGTAGCCCAAGGTTGGGTAAGCTTTAATATTGCTTGAATTTAAGGTGAGATTTGTTGCCTAACAAACTGCTGCGAATCTCACGCATTAAGCTGCTGCGGGCATCTGATACCCATTAATAATTGCTTCGTAATACCCCTGTAACTGGCGCGTCGCTGCTCCCCACCCCCACCGTTCTGCTTCCAGACGGGCCTGTTGACGTAGTGTTTCTCGTTCTGTTCCTTGGTTGAGTAAACGTTGGGTAGCCACGATCGCGCCTTGATCATCATTGGGATTAAACAGATAACCATTCACACCGTCAGTGACAATATCGAGAATCCCTCCTGCCGCCGCCGCAATCACGGGACAACCTGCCGCCATTGCTTCCAGTAAGACCAAACCCAGGGTTTCTGTGCGCGAGGGGAAAATAAACGCATCCGCCGAGGCAAAGGCTGATCCTAATTCTTCACCGACTAAATAACCGACAAAATTTGTGGGGGTATCGGCAAAATGGGCTTTCAATTCTTCCCGGTAAGGACCATCGCCAACTAATGCTAACCGGGCATCGGGAATGGCCTGCAAAATCGGTTTGATACGATCGATTTCCTTCTCGGCTCCTAGCCGCCCGACATAGAGCAACAATGGTGCATCCGGATGCCCCTGACTTAAGCGATCGCGCATTTCCCGGCTGGCTAACTCCGGACGAAACAGTTCCGTATCTACCCCCCGCTGCCAGAGATCCAGGCGTTCAATCCCGTGCGATCGCAACTCCTCGATCATGGCATTGGAGGTACACAAATTCAGGTCTGCCTGGTTATGGCAGGTTCGCAGTAACTCCCACAGCACCCCTTCTAACATTCCCCAACCGTAATGCTGCAAATACTTGGGCAAATGGGTATGGTAAGACGCCAGTAACGGTACCTTCAATACCTTGGCATAGTACACGCCTCCTAAGCCCAAAATGGCCGGATTCACCACATGCACAATATCCGGCTGAAAGTCCTCTAGGGCTTGCCCTAGGGAGGGTCGCGGAAACGCCATTTTCAACTCTGGATACCAGGGCAAGGGTACCCCCGGTATGCCATAGATCTTGGCCCCCTTGTACTCGGTCAGCCCCCCTTCTGGGCAGAAGACCAACACCTCATTGCCGAGACGTTGTAGGTGATCGACGGTGTGTTTTAGGCGGGTAACAATGCCGTCAATTTTGGGCAGAAAGGTTTCGGTAAAGAGGGCAATGCGCATACAAAACTAGGGATTCAACAGAATTAAGGAATGGGTATCACCCATTGAAATAATAATTGCGAAAAAAATGGCGATCGGTCGGGGCAGGTGGCCGCAGTATTTTGGCTAAAAATAATTGTCTGACTAAACCTGCTTAGCCCACTGCCCGGTATACCGACAGATCTGGATTAGCGGGTTTAGACCGGGGGGCAGGTTCACAGAAATAGCAGTTTTCCCGTCAACTACTAGATACAACCTGCCCCTACAGAGGGCCGACAGGGGACCGACATTGGAATTGTCTCTATACCCCAGAGATTGCCTAACGTCGCCAGGTCACCTTGGGTAGGATTTCGCCCTGGTTGACTCGATCCTTATATTTCACTGCAAAGTTCAACAGGGAATCCAGCAGGGCATCGGAGAGGTAATGGGGATGCAGACCCAAGTCGATCAGTTTGGTGTTTTTGGCGTTGAAGTAGTGCTCTTCCTTCTCAACACGGGGGTTTTCCAGGTGATTAATTTCCACCTTTAAGCCCAGGGATTTACCGGCCTCCTGCACCTTCAGGGCCAAGTCTCCCACACTGAACATTTCCGTGAATTGGTTGAAAACGCGGAACTCGCCAGCATCAGCAGGATTGGCGATCGCAATTTCCATACATCGCACCGTATCCCGAATGTCCAGGAACCCACGGGTTTGCCCCCCCTTGCCATAGACCGTCAACGGATGCCCGATCGCCGCCTGGATACAGAAACGGTTCAAAGCAGTCCCGAAAACGCCATCGTAGTCCAGCCGGTTAATCAGGCGCTCATCCATCCCCGTTTCTTCCGTCAGCACACCGTAGACCACCCCCTGGTTGAGATCTGTTGCCCGGAGGCCCCAGATCTTGCAGGCGAAGTGGATATTGTGGGAGTCGTGGACCTTGCTGAGGTGGTAGAAGCTGCCCGGTTGTTTGGGATAGGGCAGGGTGTCCTTGCGACCGTTGTGTTCGATCGTGATGTAACCCTCTTCAATATCAATATTGGGGGTACCGTATTCACCCATTGTGCCCAGCTTCACCAGGTGGCAGTTGGGGAAGTCTTCCTTCATCGCGTAGAGGAGGTTAAGGGTCCCAACGACGTTATTGACCTGGGTGAGGACGGCGTGTTCGCGATCGATCATCGAATAGGGGGCCGATCGCTGTTCGCCAAAGTGAACGATCGCCTCTGGTTCAAAGGCCCGCAACGACTTGCTCAGGAAGTCATAATCGGTAATATCGCCGACAAAGAGATCGATCGTCTTGCCAGTCAAGGCTTGCCAGCACTGAATCCGCTCTTGAATCGGCAGGATCGGGGTGAGGGTATCAACGCCCAACTGCATATCCCAGTAGCGCCGCACCAGGCTATCCAGAATGCCCACTTCATAGCCTCGATTCGAGAGATACAGCGCAGTGGCCCACCCACAATACCCATCGCCGCCAATGACTAAGACTTTCATCTCGCTACCTGTTGCTTGCCAATACTCGCCCAATCTACCATCCTTGGGGGACAAAATGGCCCACTTTCATCGGGGTACTCCCATTGATTAATCAGGCTTTTTTGAGCCCAACGCTGGGAGTTACGGATTTATTGGGATCGCTTTTTAACCCGCTAAGGCGAGGGTTGGGAGGTAGACGGTTGTTGCCCGACGCTGGAGGTTGCCTCCCCATCTCCATCGAACTCAGGGGTCCAGTTCAAACTGTCAGGGCGCGGCGCGGGGGTTGGCAGTTCGGCCAGGGAGCGCAGGGGCAGGCCATTGGTGAGACGGATGAGGTCAGCCAAAATGGCTGTGCCTCGGAGGGAAGTGTTAGCGGCAACCTCTGCTTGGCTGACGGGTGGGCTCCCATAGGTCTGCCCATCAAATTGAACCCGTTTGTAGCGAGGAGGAGAATCACCACCCGCTGTAAAAAACACGAGATCGTTCCAACCCAGAGTCTTCTGCTTGAGAACCAGGATCGGCGCATGAACGGCTGTGAATTGGCTGACCAGGTGTAGCCCTTGGCGGCTTTGGGTAAAAATCAGTGCCAGACAGCCCTCACGCCCACAGGTACTGCGTCCAACCACGTAGACAATCGTTTCCAGTCGGCGATCGCCGTTTAAGTCAATCCGGTTGTAGTAATATCGCAGGCGATCGCGGGCAGGCAGATCGGCTAGATAGGGGTCGGGTAATACCGCAAGGATGGCCCGTTCAATCTCTGGCCGTGCTTGCGTTTCCGATCGCACATAATACACCTGTCCCGGACGAATTCCATTGATCACGGGTAGGGTTTCCAGGGCGGTCGCGATGGCGGCCAGCGGCCAGGTGAGGGTCGCGATCGTTACCAGCCCTGCCATTAACGGTTGCGGTAAATTCTTAGGCATGGTCCAATGCTTCCTTCCCATATTTGATTGGTATTTACTTGGGGAATTTGCTTGGGAAAATCGATACAGCGTTTCCCAAGTCTCTGAAGGACAGAAGTACCTGATGAACAATTGGCTCAAGCCAATGGCCTGACCCTCACTGAGGCGATACAGGCTGTATCAAAATCATCTATGAGGGTTGGGTTTGAAAACGACTGATAAGCTCTGCCCGTGAGAGTTGCAGGAGCAAGGGCGTATAGGCTTCGGGGGGGAGAGCCAGGATGTTAGGGACGATCGCCTGTAACTGGGCATCCATTTCCCCAAACCGTGCCCGCAGCAAATTCTCAACCACTTGCCGCTGCCCTTGTTGCAGTCCTTGTTGCAGTCCTTGTTGTAGTCCTTGTTGCAGTCCTCGATTTTCGGTTTCCTGTTCCCATGCCAGGAAGGCTTGTGAGAGTGCCATGGTTAAGCGTTGCTCCTCGATATCAATGATGTCTGGATGATCTGTCTCGATCGTAATCTTCCAAGTTGAGAGTAGCCTTAGGGCCATCGCCCGTTCCGGATCGGTCTGGGGTAGGGTAATGACTTCTGCGATCGCCTGTTCCTGGGTGCTCCCTTTTCCCAATAAACGCAACCAGAGCGTATCGCGTGTCATGGGCAATTGGCTGATATCGATCATCGCGGTTCGCAGCAGGGTTGGCAAATGGTATACGCCTGAGGGCCATGCCGGTTGAGCCATCGCTCCCAAGCCCGTTAGTTGGGGCTGTGTGATGGTGCTGGCGAGAATCCAAAGCTGGGGAAGGTCCGCTTCTAGTAACGAACTTTTCTGCTTTTTCGCCTGTCGTTGTTGCTGGGCCTGGATCAGGAATAACTTCAGTAGAGAATTGCGCACCTCAGTGGCTGAGGGTGGATTGCGAAAGGGTTCAAGCAGGCAGGTTGTGCTGGCGATGCGCCCCAATAAACCCAATGGCATCGACGTATCGCCAGGGCGAGGGTCAGGAATAAACCAAACATCAACAAAGCGAGCTTCACCGGGCACTTCGAGGTTGCGCTCAACTGTCCCCAAAGGGCTGAGAAGTTCTTCAAGCAGGAGCTTACTGAACTGGTCAAAGCGAATGCGAGTCATACCAGCCTTGGATTGCTTTCATCATGAGCGCCGACTTAGCAGTGGCCCAATCTTCCCGATCGTGCCATCAATAACGACTGAAACGCGCGAGGCTAAAAGACACCCCGATCGCGAATGGCCGCTTGTAGGCGATCGCCCACTTCCGCCACCGGTAGAGCACCCAACTCACCCGCCGCTCGGGTGCGAATATTCAGGGCATTGGCTTCGCGCTCCTTCGCCCCCACTACCGCCATTACCGGGACTTTTTCCTTTTCCGCATTGCGGATCATCTTGCCCAAGCGTTCGCCACTGGTATCGACTTCCGCCCGAATACCGGCACTCCGAAAGCGATCACACACCTCCTGACAGAAACTCAATTGCTCATCCGTCACCGGCAATAATCGAATTTGCAGCGGTGCTAACCAGAGCGGAAAATCGCCTGCGTATTCCTCGATCAGAATCCCGATCAGACGTTCCAGTGAACCAAAGGGTGCCCGGTGGATCATCACCGGACGTTGGCGCGAGCCATCCTCTGCCACATACTCCAGGTCAAACCGCTCCGGTAAGTTATAGTCCACCTGTACCGTCCCCAGTTGCCACTCCCGCTCCAGCGCATCCTGGACCATGAAATCGAGCTTGGG
>CAZHXN010000009.1:0-19013 GCA_964536415.1 uncultured bacterium | reverse complement strand
ATAGAACGCGGCTTCCCCAATCCCCTCAAAGTGATCCATGTCGAGGGTTTGCACCGCATGGCGGATGGCATTTTCGGCCTTATTCCAGGCTTCGTCACTGCCAATGTATTTATCCGAATTGGGATCGCGGAAGCTGAGGCGGGCCTTGAAGTTGGTCAGGTGCAGGGTGCTGAACACCGACTGGATCAGGTCCACTACCTTGAGGAACTCGTCTTCCAACTGCTCCGGTGTGACAAACAGGTGGGCATCATCCTGGGTGAAGCCGCGCACACGGGTCAGCCCCCCCAGTTCCCCCGACTGCTCATAGCGGTAGACCGTGCCGAATTCCGCCAGTCGCAATGGCAGTTCCCGGTAAGAGCGCAGGCTGGATTTGTAAATCTGCACATGGAAAGGACAGTTCATCGCCTTGAGGACAAAGCCCTCGTCCTCATCGGCCCCCATCATCGGGAACAGGTCATCCCGGTATTTCTGCCAGTGGCCAGAGGTTTTGAATAGCTCCACCCGACCGACGTGGGGGGTGACGACGGGTAAATAACCGCGTTTGATCTGCTCCTGTTTGAGAAAATCCTCTAACGTCGATCGCAGCACGGTCCCCTTGGGTGTCCACAGCGGTAACCCTGGCCCTACCTGATCGGCAAAGATGAATAGCCCCAACTCCCGCCCCAATTTCCGGTGGTCGCGGCGCAGGGCTTCCTGTTTACGGCGTTGGTATTCCGCTAACTGTTCTGGGGTTTCCCAGGCCGTGCCGTAGATGCGTTGCAATTGGGCCTTGGTTTCATCCCCCCGCCAGTAAGCTCCCGCCACTGACTCTAGGGCGATCGCCTTGGGATTCAAATCAGCGGTACTTTCCACATGGGGACCTGCACATAGATCCCACCATTCTTCACCCAGGTGGTAGATCGTGATCGGTTCCTGAATGCTGTCTAGAATCTCTAGCTTGTAGGGTTCGCCGATCGCCTCGATCCGCTGTTGAGCTTCCTCGCGGGTAACTTCCTCGCGGATCACTGGCAGCTTTTTCTTAATGATCCGCTCCATTTCCTTTTTGATCGCCTTGAGATCCGCCTCACTGAAGGGTTCCGGCGTATCAAAGTCGTAATAAAATCCGGTCTCGGTCCAGGGGCCGATCGTCACCTGTGCCTTGGGAAAAAGCTTCTGTACCGCCATCGCCATGACGTGGGAGGTCGTATGGCGGATTTTCTTCAGGTTCTCCGACTCACTGGTGCGGGGTAAATGGACCTTGGCGGGTTGCGCATCAGCCGACGGCTCAACCGGGGACAGGGGTTCTGAACTAGACATGGACGATCGGGGATAGGACTCACAGGGTGACTTAACCGAAACCAGCGAGGAGATTGCCATTGTAGATCAGCCTGCCCCAGCCAGTTTCTAATGCCTCTATGGTATAGCGCTTTCCGCGATCCCGCCTGCCCAACCCGGCTCGAACCTTGACGCTGGATGGACTATTCCCGTTCTGATCGCAAAATATTACAAAGTATAAATTGCGTTAAGCTTAGGAATATAGATTTTTGCATCCATCTCGACCATTCACTCAACTCGATCAGATCACCATGTTTAAGTCTGGCTTGCCTGATCCCGATCTCCTGAAGACAGTTTTAGAACCCCTTTTGAACGATTTCCAGGATTGGTTTGCCCGATCGCAGACGCTACTGGAGACCGAAGACATCCCCTTCTTGGAAGCGGCGGTACAGGCCGATCTCCTCGATCGGGTTAAACAGGCCCAGCGCGAGGTTAGTACGGCCAAATCCCTTTTCCTGGCGACCGAGGGAACGGTGGGGGTAGAGATGGCGGTGTTGGTCCCCTGGCATCAATTGTTGATGGAATGTTGGCGGGTTTCGGCTCGCTTCCGGGCAGAGCGGGCCGCGAATTTTCCTGCCGGGACCTAAGCCAATGCCCCAGGGAGGTACGCCCCTAGACGTACCCACACGGGTGCCGTCATAATCACTCGGATTTCGGTAAGCTTTCTAGATAAGCTTTTTATTAAGACTTCAAGACGACTCTAATTCACACTGGCGCAAGGCCGACTGGCCTGAAAGGGAGAAAGTCATGCTACACCTCATCTATATCCTGGCATTTACTATCTTGGCCTTGATCGCGATCGTCAACCTGTTCCGCAATCTCTTAACCCTGAATGTGGCCGAGGCCCGTCGCACCCACTCCCACTTGGGCTATCCGTTTGCCGGGACCGATGCAAACCAGTCGGCACAACCCACTCCCCATCCCGAACTCCTGGATGAATCGGGCCGTGTGGTCAATGAACCTTTGTTAGTGATGCGATCGTTGTCGGTGGATGATGCGCGGGAACGTCTGGATGCCCTCTACAATAGTTCCCCTGACATTCGTAACGAAGCCACTGAAGAAGGCAATGGGTAATTTCCCTCTACGAATACGCGTGCTATTCAATTTTTCTCAAGGGCAATAGATCCGGGAGGATCGTTCCTAACGCCTGATCGATTTCTCGCGATCGCGGTTGGTAAATAAACGGACGCCGGGGATAGATGCGATCGTTCACCCAATGCTGCGACCAGCCCGTGGTTGTGGTCACACACATCTCGGCAAATTTCGCGATCGCAAAATTTTTCTCAATTTCCAGGCACCACCCCAGCATGATTCCACATAACTCTGCACGATCGGGAAATCGGCACTGGGCGTAGCGACGCGATCGGGGGGAACCACATAAATCCAAATTTGTCCCTGAGGGGTGACCGAACGGTCCAGCATTACGATTTGTTGAGGATTCACAGGGAAACGGCAATAGCCCCCTTCTCGGATATCCGTGGCTTCTACTTCCTGCAGTAGGGGTACCCGGTAAATCACCGCATTCATGCTTGCCTGGGAGTTCGCGATCGCGCCGAGATAGGTCGTTGGGCTGTCGCTCGATCCCCGCATAAACCAACCGCGTTCAAACCCCCTCAGCAGAATGGGTAAGTTTTCCCCCGCCGTTGGGGCTGTACGCTCCTTAGAGGCTGTTTCCATTAAGCTGCCATAGCCAATAATGTATTGCGGTTGAGTCGCATCAAGGGGCGGATGACAGCGATCGGGACGCAAGGCCAATGGAGAACGCAGCGGCAGCGAAGGGTGGGCCATTCGTGCTGTTTGCGCCGCGATCGGAGCCGTGCTGATGCATAAACTAAGGGTTAACCCAAGGGCATAGCCCGGTTTCATGGCACAACCTGCTTTACGGAGAGCCGATAACAATAATGAAAGCCTAGACCGTTTCTCAACGCTAGGCCGTTAGGGAATAAAATACTGGTTAGATTCGGTGCAACCTGCCCGTTATGCGTGCATGGGCAAGGATTGGCACACTCAGCGAGTTGAGCAGTCCTTAGACTTGATCGCGAGTGCGGGAGGTGGAGCGGAAACGACGCTTCTTGCGGCGGGCGAGGGCTTTCCGCTTAGCCTTTTGTAGAGGCGTCTCAAAGTGCCGATTCTTCTTCATATCGGCAAAAATATCGGCCTTGGAAACCTGGCGTTTGAAGCGACGTAAGGCCGATTCAATGCCTTCGTTCTCACCCAAAATCACTTGCGCCATGCTATATCACTCCATCTATAGATATCAAACTCTGAACACGAATACGCTGGGCATCAATCGCTAGCAAGACCGCGATCGCAACGCTAAGCCTTTAGCTTGTCTTAACCCGTTTCGATGCGATACCCTCGCTGTTTTCCCTAGGCAACTAATCAAAAGCGGAGGATAGGGCTGGTTCAACACCCCATCCTCCGACTGCTGCGGGGTCTTCGCCTTGGCAATTTCTAATGACGATGTGTCTTAGTAACGACGCCCACCGCCGTTACCACTGGGGCGACGCTGACCGCCACCGCCCCGATTACCGGAGGGTGCCCGCTCTTCACGGGGACGCGCTTTATTGACCTTCAGATCGCGACCCATCCATTCAGCCCCATCCAGGGCATCGATCGCTGCGTCTTCCTCGGCTTCTGAGGACATTTCGATGAAGCCAAACCCCCGCATCCGGCCTGTTTCCCGATCCACCGGCAGTTGGACGCGACTCACGGTACCGTACTCAGCAAAGACTTCTTTAACAGCCTCTTCGTCTACCTGATACGGCAGGTTACCAATATAGATCGACATGAACTACTCCATGCAAACAATGTAGAGAACTCAATGAATCAATCGGGGAGTTGTCCGTCAACCTAGAACCTAGTGAACCTGCAACTGAACACCGATATGAAGCCTCAGTTTCCATCCTAACGTAGATTGTCCGTCCTGACGAAAAAAAGATGATTCGGTTTGGGAGCATCCCACCTTTGCGACCCTTACCCTAAATCCCTCTCCCAGAACGGGCGCGAGACTTGCCAATCCGGCTCCCCTTCGCCCCCCCGCGAACGGGGGGCCGGGAGGCCGGGAGAAGGGGTTGGGGGATGAGGGCTGCCTGTTGTCAAACGGGGATGCTCCCCTAGCTTTACCCTTACCCCAGGAAGAGCTTGTACGCTGGATTCTGGCTTTCATCCCAGTAGCGGTAGCCCAAGCTGTCCAGAAAAGTCTGCCACTCTGGCATCTCGTGGGGGGGGACCTGCATCCCGACGACAATCCGGCCATAGTCTGCCCCGTTATTGCGATAGTGGAACAGGCTAATATTCCAATCCGGACTCATGGAGGTGACGAACTTCATCAGGGCACCGGGACGTTCGGGAAACTCGAACCGATAGAGCAATTCATCGTGGGCGAGGGGGGAGTGGCCACCGACCATGTGGCGTAGGTGCAGTTTGGTGAGTTCGTCATCGGTTAAATCCAGTGTCCGAAACCCACAGGCCTCAAACTTTTGGGCCATATTGGCTGCATCCGCCCGGTCTTTGATTTGCAGACCTACGAAAATATGGGCTTCCTGGCGATCGGCAATGCGATAGTTAAATTCGGTCAGGTTGCGTCGCCCAATGCACTGGCAAAACTGGCGCAGGCTACCGGGGCCTTCGGGGATCGCCACGGCAAAAATGGCCTCCCGTTGTTCCCCTAGCTCAGCCCGTTCCGCCACAAACCGCAGGCGATCGAAGTTCATGTTGGCCCCACTGGCTACGGCGACCAGGGTTTGTCCCTGGAGGGCTTCCCGTTCCACGTAGGCTTTTGCCCCAGCGATCGCCAGTGCCCCGGCGGGTTCTAAAATCGATCGCGTGTCTTCAAACACATCCTTAATCGCCGCACAGGTGGCATCGGTATCTACCAGGATCACCTCATCCACATATTGCTGACACAGACGAAAGGTCTCTGCCCCCACCTGCCGCACGGCCACCCCATCGGCAAACAGCCCCACTTGGGACAGGTGGACCCGCTTCCCCACCTGGAGCGATCGGGCCATGGCATCGGCGTCTACTGGTTCCACACCAATGATCTTGATCTCCGGTCGCAGTCGTTTGATATAGGCGCCAATGCCGGAGATGAGGCCCCCCCCGCCGATCGCTACAAAGATCGCATGGATGGGCTGCTGGTATTGGCGCAGGATTTCCATGCCGATCGTCCCCTGTCCGGCAATCACATCCGGATCATCGAAGGGATGGATAAAGGTTAAGGCTTTCTCGGCAGCTAACTGGCGGGCATGGGCGCAGGCATCGTCGTAGGTATCTCCTTCGAGGACCACCACACCACCCCGGGCACGCACTGCATCAATTTTGACCTGGGGCGTAGTAACGGGCATGACGATAATCGCACGGGTTCCGAGGTGACGGGCGGCCAGGGCAACCCCCTGGGCATGGTTCCCCGCAGAGGCGGCAATCACCCCCTGGGCCAAGCGATCGGGCGGCAGTTGTACCATTTTGTTGTAGGCTCCCCGCAACTTAAACGAAAAGACCGATTGCATGTCTTCGCGTTTGAGCAGGAGTTGGTTGTCAAGGCGGGCCGATAGGTTCGGAGCGACCTCCAGGGGGGTTTCCTGGGCCACATCGTAGACGCGGGCGGTGAGGATTTGGACCAGATAGTCGCAATACATGGGAATCTCAGGAGGGGATGGGGGAGATTTTGTCGGAAGGGCACGATCGCGGCGCAATCCTAACAGCCGATCACGCCAGTTCGTCAATTTTAGATCTCCGGGTACCTCTAGAACTGGAGCGATAAACGCTATATCGATAACGCTGTGCTGAGGCCATTTAGGGGTGGCCTACGCGGGCATCACCGGGCCACTCCAGGGTGTCGCCCATGCGTTCGCCGGTGTGGTAAGCGGCTAGGAGGACTTCACTGGTTTTACCCCAGGCGATATTTCCAGTTGCATCGAGACCGATCGCGCCGAGGTCCCGTTGGCGATGTTGGGCTTCCTGGAAGGAGCGATCGAAGGCGTCATATAGGGACAGACCGTCGGTGACCCGCACAACAATGCGGGCGGCGAGGGCTTCATCCACAATGTCTTCCCCAATCCCCGTACAGCTAATGCCGGCGTGGGCTGTGGCGTAGTTCCCGGCGGGCATGGCGGAATCGCTAACCCGACCAATGCGCTCGAAGCCTTTACCCCCCGTAGAGGTCCCGGCGGCGATGCGTCCGGCTTGATCCAGGGCAACGACACCGATCGTGCCATAGCGTCCCTCTGGGGTCGTTTCACCCGCCGCGACCACATCCGCCATCGATCGTTGGAAGTTATTCTGCCGATCCTGGAGCCATTCCTGGAGGCGTTGTTCCGTAAGGGGTTGATAGGGGGGTAGCTGCAACTCACGCACTAACTCCAGGGCACCCACATCCGACAGAATCCGGTCTGGCTGCTGTTGTAAAAAGGCCGCCAATTGAATCGGATTTTTCACCCGCATGACGTTAATGACACCGCTAAATCGTTGGGTCGTCCCCACCATCAGCGAGGCACTCATGCGAATCTGGCCATCCGACTGCAATACCGATCCCGTCCCCGCATTAAAGCGGGGATCATCCTCGAGTAGTTGACACCCCTGAACCACGGCATCCTGGGCGCTTTGGCCTGCTAATAGGGAGTTGTAAACGGTTTCCAGGATACTCAAGAGCGATCGTCGCACGGCCTCAACGCCACCCTTCCCCTTAAGGGAACTGCCCGCACCGCCGTGAATGATTAACTTGGGTTGCATCCCTGCCTCGTCTGTGATGTCCAATTGCCTTAGATTGCCATCCTATTTTAGGGGCTGAAGGGGCAATGGCTATCTGGCTATCTAAGGATAGGCACGCATATTCAGGCGGGCGGTTGTCCCTGCCTGGGGACAGACGACGTAGGGACTAGCTGTACCCCCCACGCGCCATACCGAAATATAGCGATTGTTGCCCACAAATTGGATGCTCACTTCCCCCGTACAACCAAAATCGCCCCCCTGATCACGATCGCTAAACCACCCCCGCACCAAACTGTTGCCAACCGTAGTGACGTTAATTGTGCCGAGATAGCGACGCCCATTGACCTCAGTAGTGTACTCAATAATATCACCAGGGTAGTGGGTAAATTGATAGCCATAAATATGGGTTAGGCCACTGTCTGAAACCAGGGTTTCGGCAGTAACCGGTAAGGCTGTCGCTGCGGTAAGCAGCAGCCCGCCGATAAGACTCCATCGGTATTGCATCATCTGGATTCCCCCATCTGAAACGATTGGCGGATTAGGCGATCGCCCGCTTGCCGATCGCCCCACTCAGGCTTTCAGCCCCGGTGGAGAGACTTTTGCTCCTTCGTCAGCACCGAAAGGTTGCTTAGGCCCTCTTAATATCCATTGTCGATCTCTCAACTCAGACTCGCCTTAAGCGTGAAGCAATTCGAGGGAAAACGTTACATCTCTTCAATTGGCAGGCTCAATTCGGATAGTTGATGAGGGTTGATTAACTGACAAAACCCAAAGCACCCTCACCCCAACCTCTCTCCCAGAGCGGACGAAGCCTTCGAGCCAGATTTTGGGGTTCAAGTCCCTTCGGGGTGCATCTCACTGGTGCGACCCTCACCCTAAATCCCTCTCCCAGAACGGGAGAGGGATTTAAAAATCCGACTCCCCTTCGCCCCATCCCCCCGCAAACGGGGGGTTAGGGGGGCTGGGAGAAGGGATTTAGGGATGCGGGGAAAAGATTGGTCAGTCAACCAGGAGAAGCAGACCTTTCTTCCTTCTTACCTCACTTCTCACTCCTCCCATGAGGGGAAAAGATTGGTCAATTAATCAGCGGTGAGGGTCTTGGTTTTAAGAACACTCACCGATTAACTAGACAAAGATAAAGCGAGGGGTAATATTCGCTGTGACTGGCACATTATCTAGAGTAGCAATTAGCTCATCATTACTGCTGGTGCCCGGTATCCCATCATTATCAATGTAGATGGCAGCCGTATTGAAAGCAGACCCAATGTAGTAATCGAGACCACTCCTGAGTTGGATAAAGTCCTCGGTAATATTAAAGTCAGCAATGCGGGCGAAGGCATCAATCCCTGGGGTATTGGGGTTACCGTCATCATAGTATGCCTGACGGCGATTGCCCAAGATAAATAAGTCAGAGCCTGCCCCCCCCATCAACACATCAATCTCGCCAAAACCAGCAAATTTTTCATTACTCCCATCCAGCGTATCGTTGCCATTATCGCCACTCAGGGTGTCGTTGCCTCGATCGCCATAGAGGAGATCATTCTCCTTGCCACCCAATAGGGTATCGTTGCCCTGGCCGCCAAAAAGGACATCATTATCCAGATCACCCCGGAGCACATCGTTCCCCTCATCCCCAAACAGACGATCACGCTGTTTGCCACCATATAACGTATCGTCGCCCTTACCGCCGTGCAGGGTGTCGTTATCTTGACCACCAAAGAGGCGATCGCGTCCCTGGTTCCCCAACAGGAAATCATTCCCCAGATACCCATAAATCTCATCATTCCCACTGGTCCCCTGGATCGTGTCACTGGCGTTGGTTCCCAGGATCTGATTAAAGGGGCCATTAAAACTGGGAATACTGATATCGATACCGGGCGGCAAAATGGGATTGCCCGGCTGTCCTGGGCCGGTAATCAAATTCCCCACATTAATGGTAATGAGGTCAGTGTCAATTAAGGGGCCGCCAGTCCCGGTATTACCCAGGTCATTGGTGGCGATTGAGAGGGTTGCTGTGCCACTAAAGTTGGGATCGGGATCAAAGCGCAGACCATTCAGGGCGGCATTGACGTTGGCGAGGCTGCCGTTAAAGATCATGCTGCGATCGTTGGTGCCATCACCACCGTTCTGTGGGAAGGATAGCCCACTGGTGCCGTTTAACGTCAGTGTGCCATTCGTGGCAATCAGGGAAATCAACACCGGATTACTGCCCGCATCGGGATCGGTGACGCTAATCCCATTTCCAGCGGCAGGTGAGAAGAGCAACGGTGTATTGGTGCGAACCACCTGCGTCCCTGGCACAAGATTAACGGGGGGTTGATTCGTGCTGATTACATTCAGGGGCTCAATGCGCACGGCATCTGCAATGACAACGCCATCGGCATTATTGGCTAACTGGACGGTCAGGCTGTTGCCCGCGATCGTGTAGGACCCTAATAAATCCTGGAAAGTGGTCCCCGTCTCCACCACTTGACCATTGGGACCCACCTGCTGGTTGACGTTGACCGTCAAAGGTGCCCCCCCCGTGAGGGTAAAGGGTGAGTTACTGGCGGCCCCTGATCGCGGAACCCAGGTTGCTGATACCCGGTAGGACCCTGGCAATAGGTTCGCAAAGGTCCAGGTCACAAAGTTCTCGCTAGTCCCGGCATTGCTGCTCCGCAAGTCACCGTTAAAGCCACCCGTGGCGACTGACCAGGCTCCCACTTGGAGAAAACCCGCATCGCCGTCATCAATAATGGTGGCTAAGACACCCGGATAGTCGGCCAATGTGGCTGACTCAAAGGCCACGGACGATCGCACTGGCCCCGTCCGATAGGCCAATTCCCAATCGCCCCCAAGGTCGGCATTGCCGGTTAACCCTAAGGAGGCTGCCACTCTGGCCCCGGTCAGACGACTCAGTTGTTGGACAAAGATGTGTCCCCGCCGTCCACGGGCGACGTTACACCCGTAGATCAGCACCTCGGCAGAATCCGCTAGGGCATAACTCCAACTGTGGATTTGACGCACATAGTGCATCAAGTTCTGCAAGTCCAAGCGGGTAGCGCCTAACCAGATCCGACCCGGTTCGCCGTGGGAGACGAGATGCAGGCTGGTGACACGTTGTTGTTGCTGTAATAGGTGTTGGCTGATCTGGGCAATGCCGTCCTCTTGTGGGTCCAGGATGATCACTTCAACCCCTGGCAATGCACCCTTGGCCAATTGCTCATAGGCGTCAATGCCTGGATCAATGAAAACCAGGCTATGGGGCGGTACCCGGCGTCGCGCCGGCCGATCGCAGGAGAGGACACGGGAGGAGGAGGCAGCAGGTGTCGCGATCGTGATGTGAGAGAGTGACATAAGCGCTTCCCGATTATCGTTTGGAGTAAGGGGGGATAACGGTGGGGGCAAACGGATAGGCATTGTGAATAACATGTGAATAACAGTTGACTAGTCTTTACAAATACAAAATCAAAATAGAGCTAAAAAGACTGACCTTAAAAACACTAAGGGTAAAGCTGCGGTTAAAAAGGCGGCTTAATCGCACGGTGAGGCAGCCTCAGAACCCGTACCAAAAAGCCACAATACTACCTGTGGGGTGAACAATCTATAAAAGAGAGTCCTTGCCACTATCAATAGTGGCACAACGCAATCAGGGTTGAGTTGTGGCTAAACAATAACGTAAAAATTGGGATTGTCAAGAAACTCATGAGCGGCTAACAATCTAGCCGAACCCGGCGGGAGCCGCCATAACGGGCAATGAGTCAAACTAAGTGGGAGGGCCAGGATGGAGCGGACTTTGGAGCCAGAGGTGATGGATACCTGGGCGGAGGCGATTGCCTATGATGCGATGGATTTCACGGCGGTGAATACGGATTTTGCGGAATTAGCGATCGCCCTGGGTCCCCCAGATACCTGGCAAGACCCAGTGAAGGTTCTGGATCTGGGCACAGGTACAGCCAGGATTCCGATTCTGATCGCTCAGCGGCGTCCTCAGTGGCAGATCGTGGCGATCGACTTGTCAGAAAATATGCTCAAGGTGGGGGCCAATAATGTGCAGGCAGCCGGCTGTCAGGCCCAAATTTCTCTGGAATGGGTAGACGCGAAGCAATTACCCTACAACGATGCCCAGTTTGATCTGGTGATTTCCAACAGCATTGTCCATCATTTGCCCGATCCCCTGCCCTGCCTGCGCGAGTTACAGCGGGTCTTGAAGCCGGGGGGAGGCATTCTGTTACGGGACTTGTTGCGTCCGGCGGATCGGGGGGAGGTGGCGGCGTTGGTGGCCCGCATTGGCCCAGAGTATGATGCTCACCAGGCCCAATTGTTTCATGATTCCCTTTGTGCAGCGTTTACGTTGGCAGAAGTTGAGGCAATGGTGCAAACGGTAGGGTTAGCACATGTGCAGGTTTATCAATCTTCCGATCGTCATTGGACGATCGCCCGTCCGTGGTTGCATGAGCGCGGGGGGATATAGCTCTGGTTGGGTGAGGGGATCGGGCAGGAAGTCCAGCGGCAATGACAGCAGAAATCTACCGCAAATAGCTTGAACGGATGTTGGGGCGGCGGGCCTCACTGGAGCGGGAACCGCTGTAGCGCTCTTTTTTTACTCTGAGCAGGCAAAAAACGATCAAAAGCTGTGAGTCCTTATAAGCTATGGGTTACAGCACTCAGCTCCTAACACATCCCTAAATCGTTAGGTATCTGCTAGGAACTCAACGTCAGAAAGCATGGCTGACAAGCCTTCCCCGGTGTTAGAACAATTTTACTTCCCCTGAGGTGACAAAAGAGGGCTAGGAGTTTAAGGGTTTTCCCGAAGAGGTTTAGTAAACTGTCGGACGTGCATTATATCGATCGCGAAAGACCCAACACAGGAGCATTGTGGAATGATTGCTAGGTCATGAAGTGTTTAGCCTAACTTACGGAGTACTGAGCGCTACTGTATATGACTCTAGTGTTATCATGAGTGCATGAAATCAACTTCTTGCATGAACCAATGCCGACTTCCTTAACTCAGGTTCTCTCCCTTGAGGATTTCCTTAAATTGCCATATTTGGAGGATTCTCCGGCATGGGAATACGTGGATGGGATCGCAATGCAAAAACCCATGCCTAAAACTTGACACTCTATCCTACAAAAACGCCTTTTGATTCAAATTGACAGCAAAACGGCTGACTATACAGCCTTGCCTGAGTTGCAATGTACCTTTGGGGGGCGTTCCATTGTGCCTGATGTCGCCGTCATTGCGTGGAATCGAATTAATTTGAATGAATTAGGTGAACCGGAGGATGACTTTACTGAAGCACCTGATTGGACAATCGAAATTCTTTCACCGGATCAAAAGGTCAACCGTGTCATTGACAATATTCTGCATTGTTTGAAATATGGCAGCCAATTAGGATGGATGCTTGATCCGGATGATTATTCCGTTTTAACGTTTACCCCCCAACAAGAGCCAGAAGTTTGTAGAAGCGATCGCCAGCTTAAGATAATTGCAGGGGTTCAATTGACACTGACGCCACAACAAATCTTTCACCAAGCTCTACTCAACAGTCCCAACATCAAACGTATCTACCTGGACGAACTGACCCCAGAGCAGGCTGCTGCCTCCGTCGGCATTCGGCTGATGCAACTGACGATTTTGCCGGAGCCGCAGATGGCGAGTGAGGCTAGGGAGATCATCGCCCGTGTGCAGCAGACCCCACCTGACATCCTGACGGCAAGCGAGATAATAGAGATAGTCACCACGATCGTGGTGTACAAGTTCACGACACTCAGCCGCGAGGAGGTCGAAGCCATGCTGGGACTGACGGGAACCACCCTGGAGGAAACCCGCGTTTACCGTGAGGCGAAGGAAGAAGGACTGCAACAAGGTCAGGATGTACGCCCCACCGATCCGATTAATAAACCCGCCCTGCCAGCATTTTGAATTTTGAATTCTCAACAGGCATAACCCAGTGATACCTGAGCAGCCCGATTGGCCAAGGCTCCAGAAAGCATTGGCAAAAGAAGCGGAACAGGGGTTCAACAACCTCGTGGGCCGTCAATATCGCTTTAGTGAATTTCTCAACCTGAGCCTCCGCCAGTCGAGTGGGCACATTCCCGCCGATCACCAGGAACGCTGGCAACGCCTCGCCGATCGCTATGCCCGCTATCCGGACCTGACCTTTGCCCAACGCCAACACCTGGTCGCCGAAACCCGCAATGTAATCTACCAAACCCGGCGATCGTGGGAAGCAGCTCAGCAGCTAAGTTTGGCCCTTGCGACGGATACTCCGGCTGATGAGAGCGGTACGCAAGTGATTGGGAATACGGGTGGAGATACAGGCAGGCGGGAGATGAGCGATATGGGCAGGCGGAACGCCTACCCCACAAGTCAAAGCAGCAGGGGAGAGGCCCTCGCGACACCTCCGGCAAAACGGCCCCGTACTATGGACCTGATTCCCCGTCAGAGCCAGGGGCAGCAGAGTCTTGCTCTGGATCAAGCCCTCACCCATCTCAATGGTGTGGGTCCCCGGCGGGCAAAACAATTGGGTGAATTGGGGTTAATCACCGTTCGGGATCTCTTGTACTACTTCCCACGGGATTACATTGACTATGCTCGTCAGGTCACCATTCGGGATCTGGGGCCAGGGGAAACGGTGACGATCGTGGCTACGGTCAAGCGCTGTAACTGTTTCACCAGTCCTCGCAATAGGCAACTAACGATTCTGGAATGGGTTCTCCAAGACCATACAGGTCAAATTAAGCTTAGTCGCTTTATGCCAGGAGCACGGTTTGCCAATCGCAGCTGGCAGGAGCAACAGCGGCGGCGCTATCCCCCAGGGGCGATCGTGGCGGCCTCTGGCTTGGTTAAGGACAGTAAGTATGGGTTAACGATCAAGCAAGCGGAAATCGAGGTCCTCGATCACCAGGGCAGCCAGATTACTTCGCTGAAGGTGGGGCGTGTGGTGCCGGTCTATTCCCTCACGGGTAATATCGGGGCCGATGTCATCCGACGGGCGGTGTTGGCGGCGCTGACTGCGGCGAAACAACTCAAGGACCCCTTGCCTCAAGCCCTGCGCCAGAAGTATGGCCTGATTGACTTACCCACCGCGATCGCCCACATTCATTATCCCCCTGATCCTGACAGCGGTGCCCTGGCCCGGCGGCGGCTGGTGTTCGAGGAATTTTTCTACTTACAACTGAGTCTGCTACAACGGCGACACCAACAACGCCAGAGCCAGCGCAGTGTTGCCCTGCCTCCCACGGGCAAACTGATCGACCAGTTCTATCAACTGCTCCCCTTTCAACTCACTGGTGCACAGCAGCGGGTTATTAACGAGATTCTCACCGACTTACAACAGCCCCACCCCATGAATCGTCTGGTGCAGGGGGATGTGGGGTCTGGGAAAACGATAGTTGCGGTAGTAGCCCTATTGGCGGCCATCCAGGCAGGGTATCAGGGGGCCATGATGGCTCCCACGGAAGTCCTAGCAGAGCAGCACTATCGCAAATTAGTGGAGTGGTTCAACCTCTTGCAACTCCCAGTAGAACTGCTCACAGGGTCAACGCGGACAGCAAAACGGCGGGAAATTTATCGTCAATTGGCAACGGGTGAACTTCCCCTGATTGTCGGTACCCATGCCCTCATTCAAGATACCGTGCAATTTCACCAATTAGGTCTCATTGTGATTGATGAGCAACACCGCTTTGGGGTTGAACAACGGGCTAAACTCCAACAAAAGGGCATCGATCCCCATGTGTTAACGATGACGGCGACGCCCATTCCCCGGACGCTGACCTTAACCCTACACGGCGATTTAGATGTGAGTCAAATTGATGAATTGCCCCCCGGTCGACAGGCGATTCAAACTACGGTGTTATTCAACCGCGATCGGCCCCATGCCTATGACCTAATGCGCCGGGAAATTGCCCAGGGTCGTCAGGTGTATGTCGTGCTTCCCCTGGTGGAAGAATCGGAAAAGCTGGATCTAAAATCGGCCACAGCAGAATATCAACGGCTCCAAGAAGTGATTTTCCCGGAGTTTCAGGTGGGGTTATTGCATGGCCGCATGAGTTCAGCCGATAAGGATGTTGTGATTAACCAATTTCGGGATAAACAACTGCACATTTTGGTTTCCACAACGGTGATTGAGGTGGGGGTTGATATCCCCAATGCCACGGTGATGCTGATTGAACATGCGGAACGGTTTGGCCTGTCTCAATTGCACCAATTGCGCGGTCGAGTCGGGCGAGGGGCACAGCAGTCCTATTGTTTATTGATGAGTAGTGCTAAGTCAGAGGTGGCCCAACAACGGTTACGGGTGTTGGAACAGTCCCAGGATGGCTTTTTTATTTCGGAAATGGACCTGCGATTCCGGGGACCAGGAGAGGTGTTGGGCACACGCCAATCGGGTTTACCGGATTTTGCCCTAGCTAGTCTATTGGATGATCAAGAAATCTTAAATCTGGCCCGTGAGGCGGCGGAGCGGGTGATGCAACAAGATCCCACTCTGGAACGTTGGCCGTTAATGAAACAGGAGTTAATCTATCGCTATCAACGATTGTTGGGCGGTGCAATTTTGATTTGATGGATGATTTGGACTTTGGGTATAATTCTGATGGGCTGACAAAACTCGAAGCACTCTCACCTCACCCCCGCTCCCAAAGCGGGCAAGGTATTCATCGAGCAAGGGTTGTGGGCTAAAGTCCCTTCTCCCAGAAAGGGCGAAGGGATTTAGGGATGAGGGGAAGAGAGGTGTAACTCAATATCTAGAAATGGGCAGGTTTATTGAGAGGGTTGGTTTTCTGGCCAAATTTTTGGGAAAATCCGCCCCTACGTTAAGATTTGTGCAGAAATTTTTTAAAGTTTGTAACCAATTTGGCGGAGGAACGATCGCCGCGCTTCAATCTCGGTCGGACCTTCTACCCCCTGGGGTGAGGCCCCATCAATCACACCCAAAATGCCGCGTCCCTGCTCAGTTTCTGCAACAATTACCTGAACTGGATTAGCCGTTGCACAGTAGATTGAGCAAACTTCCGGGCATTGTTTAATACCATTGAGAAAATTGATGGGATAGGCGTCCTTGAGCAGAATAATAAAGCTGTGACCGGCAGCGATCGCTTGGGCATTGGCGATCGCAGTAGCCTGCAATGCCTCATCATTCCCCACCGCACGAATTAAACAGGGACCCGATGCTTCACAAAAGGCTAAACCAAACTTAACCTGGGAAGAAGTCCCGACTAATACTTCATAAAGATCTTCAACGGTTTTAATAAAATGGCTTTGGCCCAGAATCAGGTTGCTGCCTTCTGGTAATGTGAGGTTAACGGCATGGAGGTCCATTACTATATTCCTTTACAATCGAGCGTTTTATATGGATATTTTTATCCTAGCCTGATGTTGTATTTTAGGCCAAAGCGCCTAACGAGAGAAATCATCCGCAGCAATTCCACCAGAACGCATTCTGGGAAAGGTCGTACCCTGTGATAATTTTCAGGATGCCCGCAAGTTTCTCAGTAATGGTGGCGAAGAGGGGCGGCAATTGGACTTTCTCACCGCAGGGACCTACTGTATTAATACAGTCCTATTCCAGGTGATCCCCTCGGCCAACACGGGTAAGCATGGGGTGAGTGCCGATAAACTGCGGGTCTATTCGGTGCAATCAGATAAGGTGGGGATTGTCACGACAGCAGGGCATACGCAGGTGGTAAAAACCATGACCCTGCACCCACAGCAGCCCTTCCTGGCCAGCGGCAGCAGCGATAAAACGATTCGGCTTTGGGATCTGCGGACAGGGGAACTGGTGACGACCTTGCCCCAACATCGATTACCGGTAAATGCCCTGACGTTTAGTCCCGATGGGACTTGGTTAGCCAGTGGCAGTAGCGATCGCAGCGTTTGTCTTTGGCGTATTCAGACCGATAACCATAAGCTTACGGTTACCCCTCAGCGAACCCTGACCGATCATATAGATAGTGTGTTTAGATAGTGTGTTGGCGGTGGCCTTTAGTCCGGATAGCAAAACCTTAGCTACCAGTGGTGACGATCGCACCATTAAGCTTTGGGATCTGGCGCAGGGGCAACTGAAGCAAACCCTATCGGCCCATTCCTGGTCTGTCTCTGCCCTCAGTTTTAGTCCCCTTGGGAGAGGCTCTGCTCCCTGGACAGGAGCGCGTTTTTTAATCAGTGCGGGGTGGGATGCTGTGCTCAAACTTTGGCCGATCGCCAATGCAGGTATTCAGCCTTCCCTCGTGAGCTTATCAGGTCATACAAACTCTATCCATGCAATCGCCATGAGCGCCATGAGTGCTGACTTATCCTTCCAGATTGTGAGTGCTAGCCGCGATCGGAGCCTGCGGATCTGGCGATGTAATCGAGAGCATCCCCGTTAGGCAACAGGCAGCCCTTATCCCCCAGCCCCTAACCCCCCGTTTGCAGGGGGATGGGGCGAAGGGGAGCCGGATTTGCAAGTCCCTCTCCCTTTCTGGGAGAGAGATTGAGGGTAAGGGTCGCACAAGAGAGAGGCACCCCAGCTAACTCCGAACCTTTCCATCCGGCATCGTGGTTCCGGTCATGGTTGCTCCCAGCAAATTAGCTGTGCTCATCTCCGCTTTCGCAAAATTGGCTTCCGTCAAATTTGCCCGACTCAGGTTCGTTTTGGCGAGATAGGCTTCGACCAAACTAGCCTCCTTGAGATTGGCTTCCTGCAAATTGCTACGACTGAGGTTAGCTTGATGTAAACGTGCCCGAAAGAGGTTGGCCTTCGTCAAATCCGCATGTTCTAGCTTTGCTTCCGTGAGGGCAGCCCCGGTGAGGTTGGCCTCTGTCAGGATCGCTTCCGTGAGATCCGTGCGCTCCAGGCGAGCGTCTATCAAACTGGCGCGACTGAAGTTGGTATGCCAGAGGCGGGCTTCTGTGAGGATTGCTTTTTCCAAGATGGCATCCGTAAAGTTCGCCGCACTTAAATCAGCTTCTCGTAACACGCTGTAGCGTAAGTTTGCCCCTGAGAAGTCAACCTGTACCAAATCAGCCCCACTCAAATCAACCCCAGCTAAATTGGTGTTATGAAGCAGGGCACTACGTAAATTAGCCACATAGTTACGCCGCTCAAAACGCAAATTTGCTCCTTGCAAACTTGCCCCTGTTAGATTCGCACCACCCAGGTTGATATTACGCAGATCTGCTTCAATTAAATTAGCATCTAGTAAATTAGCGAGGGTCATATCCGCACTGCGCAGATCGGCTTTTTGAAGGAGGGCACCATGTAGATCCGCATCAGCAAGGGCTGCTTGGGAAAGATTCGCTTGGCTAAGATTGATCCCCCGCAAATTCGCCCCGGTTAAATTGGCACCCGTGAGGTTAGCACGGCTGAGATAGGCAAATGTTAAATTCGCCCCATGCAGGTCAGCATGCTGAAGATTCGCCCCAATCAGATCAATACCATGCAAATCTAAACCACTTAAGTTAATGCCTTTGAAGTTGGTATAACCTGCTTGATAGCGTCTGCGTAGTTCCTCAACGTCCATACGGTGATCTAGGTGGGGGTTAGGGGTTAGGGGATAAAAGAAAAAGATAGAAAGAGATAGATGGGGTCGCTAGTCACCGAGGAGTTTAGGCGGGTTTGCCTTGCAGAATAGCCTCAAAAGTATGGACCCGATCGGCGTTAGGTTGAATATAGTCATAGAACGGTTTCATCGCAGCGCAAATGGCCTCTGCGGTTTGTTCATTGAGATCAGGTTCGTCTAAAAAGCGGGCTGCAATACAAAGACGATCGCGCAATTCATCATAGGCTTCACAATAACAAAAAAGGTTATATAAAAGCGTATCTAGACTCTTTTCTTTTAACCATAGCCAATCCTCACTGCTACCGGTAAATTTTTGGTACAGCATTGAAGCAATCACAATTTTGGCCCGCATTGGATTTGTATTCCGCACCACCTCCTCCCGCAGTGCAAAGCGATCGTAGGCAAGGGGAGAGAGGGGGGAGTTAGCAGCCCCCGTTGGGGCGGGGGCGGGGGCAACGGGT
>CAZHXN010000008.1:57894-72153 GCA_964536415.1 uncultured bacterium | reverse complement strand
AGTCAGACGGCGATTTTGCAAACTGAGGGAGTCTACTTGGGCATGGGTCATTTGGAGTTCTGTTGCCAGTTCTCGATAGACTGTGATGGGGACCGATGGAACCTGATTACTGGCTGGTTGATGGCCCGTTGTCGATCGTGTTGCCGACCGCCCCGGCGGCGGGGCAGGACGGGTAATTGGTCTCATATTCAATTCAGAAGTCATGGTTCGCTGCTCCGTCTCTTACTCACTCCCAGGCACACCACTGTTGCCGAGTTGGCCTGAGCTATCACTCAGACCCGTTCCCCAGCGTCGTTCCTGGCGTCGTAACACGCGTCTATGACTAGGAACTGGTCAGACGCTGGTTGCCAATGTAGACCAAAGGATATCCCAGAAACATGAGCTTGTCTCGTCAGAACCCCAATCTTGCTCCGGAAACCCCTGCCCCAGAAATTCAGCACCCAGAGGCCCAGCCCTCGTTGAAATATGGGGAACGCCATATTTTGGAAGGGAAGCTCATCACCTTTCCCAATCCACGGGTTGGTCGTCCCTATACCATCCACATCACCTTGCCGGAATTTACCTGTAAGTGTCCCTTTTCCGGCTATCCTGACTTTGCCACGATCGACCTCACCTACGTGCCCCATGAGCGGGTGGTGGAACTCAAGGCCCTGAAGCTGTATATCAATTCCTACCGCGATCGCTATATCTCCCACGAAGAGGCCGTTAACCAAATTCTGGATGACGTGGTAGCAGCTTGTGATCCCCTCGAAGCCACGGTCAAAGGGAACTTTACCCCCCGTGGTAATGTCCATACGGTGATTGAAGCCAAGCATCATAAGGGGGGTCCCACGCCCTAAGCAAAGGCTAGCCAGCGCTGTCGGGCGATCGCTAACCCTCCCGTTAACAGGGACCTGTATCCCATTGGGGCAAAGCCAAGCCACAGGTTTGAATGGGGCCTGCACGAGGACTCCCGCAAGGCTTGGCTCCCCAAAAATCTGGCGGGACGTGTTACCATGCGTTAAACCCTCCCGCTTTGACGACACATGGGGAAAGTCCTGGTGTTAAACGCCTCCTATGAGCCACTCAACATTACGAGTTGGCGACGGGCGGTTGTCCTTGTCATCAAAGGCAAAGCGGAGCAGGTAGAGCATAATGGTAAGTATTTATACCCGGAACTGCCATTGCCAACGGTCATCCGGCTTCTCCACTATGTCCGGGTTCCGTATAAAGACATTCCCCTAACGCGCCGTAATATTCTCCATCGGGATGGCCATAGCTGCCAGTATTGCGGGTATACGGGCGATGAACTCACGCTAGATCACGTGGTCCCGCGATCGCGGGGTGGGGGGGATAGCTGGGAAAACATGGTGACGGCTTGTGTGCGGTGCAATGTTAAGAAGGGGAATCGCACCCCTAGGGAAGCCAATATGCCCCTGCGGACAACGCCTCGGAAACCCCACAGTGGCTTGTATTTTGAAATTGTCAAGCAATTGAAGAGTGGGGTGCATCAGGAATGGCGTAAGTATGTGATTGGGATTTGAGGCGATCGCGGCCCAGGCTACCGGGTTTTCCTCCCTGTTAGGGGGCAAGGATTTCTGTAAGAATTAGAACAGAGACGTTTCCCGGAAGTGCCTGTTCCATCGGTAGATGTTCGCACATCATCCCAGGTAATGAGGTTTTGACAGGTTGCTCGTTGCTCCCTTAAAGAAGTCCGGCTGATCTGCTGTGCCCCTTTGCTGACCGGGCAGGGCATTAATGTTCATCGGGCTAGGTAACCGGCAAGATGCCTACCCCACAAGACCCACGACTCTCCCCTTATTACTGATAGCTGCCATGTCTGCCATTGATGATCCTCCTGTGCTTGAACACCCTGTCACCCGAACAGGGGCCAAGGCGGCTGCCCTCCAACCCCGACTGGCGGATCTGAAGGTGGCAGCGTTGCGGCAGTGTCTGGAGCGGCACCAGGGCGATCGCCAGTTGGTTATCTTGCAGGATTTTCCTGACCCCGATGCCCTGTCGGGGGCGTGGGCCTATAAGCTGATGGCGCAGCAGTATGATATCCAGTGCGATATTGTCTATGCGGGAATGCTCAGTCACCAGGAGAACATTGCCCTAGTGAAGCTGACGGATTTGCCGGTGCAGCGCTGGCCCCTGTCGATCGCGCAGAATAAAGACCTATCGATTTACCAGGGCGTCGTCTTTATTGATAACCAGGGGACAACCAGCCACCTGACCTGTCTGCTGCATAGTGCCGATCTTCCCGTAATTGTGGTGATTGATCACCACAGTGGCCAACCCCATTTTGGGGCGGAGTTTGTGGATATTCGTCCCCATATCCGCGCCACTGCAACGATTTTGACCCAGTATATTCAAGCCGGTTTGCTGAACTTTGACCCCAGCATCACCCAACATGTGAAATGTGCTACGGCGCTGATGCATGGGTTGCGATCGGATACCAGTGCCCTGCAACAGGCTCAGGAAGAAGAATTTCTGGCAGCGGCTTACCTCAGTCGCTACTACGATCCCCAGTTGCTCAGTGCCATCTTACAAGCTGCTCGCTCGAAGTCGGTGATGGATATCATTGAGCGATCGTTGCGCAATCGCCTGGTTCACAATAATGTGTCGATCGCGGGGGTTGGCTATCTGCGCTACGAAAACCGGGATGCCATTCCCCAAGCGGCTGATTTTCTGGTGACGGAGGAAAATGTGCATACGGCGGTAGTCTATGGGATTGCCCGTGATGAGGCCAAGGGGTTGGAAATGGTGGTTGGTTCTCTGCGCACCACTAAGCTAACGCTTGATCCGGATGAATTCCTGAAGGAAGCCTTTGGGCAAGATGCCCAGGGACGCTACTTTGGTGGCGGACGTTCCCTGGCAGGGGGGTTTGAAATTCCCCTAGGGTTTCTGGCCGGGAATCAGGAAGATTCCACCTACGCCGACTTGAAATGGCAGGTGTTTGATCAACAAATTAAACACAAGTTACTGGAACGCATTGACCCACGATCGTAGGCTGGATCTCTGCGGGGTATATGTGCCACTCACCTGTTAAAGGGTGTCAATTCAAAATTCAAAATTTAAAATTCAAATGGGGGGCCGGAAGACGCCATCGATGCGGTGGGCGGTTGTTGGATTTCGACGGATTGGAAGGTGTAGCCCTGGCGATCGGGTTGGCCGATGAGTTCAAAGAAGAGGGCGGGGGCGGTGTGGAGATGCGGTAGAAGAGGGAGTTAGTTTTCACGGGGATAATAGGCGCGACGAGTTGAGGGAACGATCGTAGTCGGTTATGCGGCTATTCGGCCAGCCAACTGAAGAGTTGACCGATCGTGAGGGTCAAGGGCGCGGCAAAGTTAGGGACGGGCAAGCGATCGCTTGGGGTTGCAAAGAGGGTGAGGGGGCGATCGGGCCAATAGATGAACACGACTTCTTCTTCGGGGTCGATGAGCCAGCCCATTTGGGTGCCGTGGGCAAGGCAATGGAGGATATTGCGAACGACTTTGGTTTGGCTTTGATCGGGGGGGAGGATCTCGATCGTCCAGTCGGGGGCACAGTTAAACAGGTTGGCGACGTGGCCCTTGGCATCACGGGGAATGTGTTCCCAGCGAAAAACGGCGATGTCGGGCACGATCGATCGCCCACCAAAGGTACAACGGAGTTCGGTGTAGGCGCGGGCGATATGCTGGGGTTTGAGGACGGTGTTGATGGCGGGGACCAGTTCACTTTGAAGGGTGCTGTGTTTGCCTTGGGGCATGGGCTTTTGGATGATCTGTCCATCGATGAATTCGCTGGCGGGTTTGGTTTCAGGTAGGGCCAGAAATGCCTCAAGGGTGAGGGGGGGGCTGGAGAGTTGAACCATCGCTGTTGGTGGTGAAGGTATCCCAATGATAATGGATTATTTTCGGCGGTTGGTGGCCCTCTCTCCTGGCTCAGGGGGTGAGGGAAGTTAGGTTAACTGCAAAATTTAGGAAAAATGGGGAGAGCGTATAAACTACGAAAACAACTTGCAGTATAAAGCTTGGAATATATGGATAGATGGGAATCTATACAGCGCACGTTAGGGAGTCCAGACCGACCCCAGCGATAGGACCCTTCCTATCCGAAAATCAACCGCGATACGCCAAGGGCGTCGCGAAGCTATCGGGTGTCTTGGTAGGTGATGCACCGAAGAGTTACCCGATCGACCCTCATAGACAATTAGGATGGGTGATGAGGATAGGCCAAGTTAGGCGATCGGTCCTCCTGCCAGACCTGAGTTAGCAGCGGAGGCTAGCGGCATGGTGGTAGAGACAACGGTGTATTTCGTGCGGCATGGGATTGCCGAAGAACGATCGCCCGCGCAGACGGATGAGACGCGGGCACTGACCCCCGAAGGGGAGAAGAAGACCCGCAAGGTGGCCGAACGGTTGCGATCGCTCAATCTTCACTTTGATTTAATCCTGACCAGTCCCCTCGTGCGGGCGCATCAAACGGCAAGCCTTCTCCAGGGCTGTGGCCTTACGGCACGGATTGAAATCTCGCGTGAGTTAGCCCCCGCCGGACAGTTAGAACGCTGGTTAGACTGGTTGTTGATCTGGCAGGCGGAACAGCCCCAGAGCAGCTTGGCGATCGTTGGCCATCAGCCGAATTTAGGGGATTGGGCCGAGCAGTTAGTGTGGGGAGCTGTGCGGGGACGGCTGGTCGTAAAAAAGGCTGGGGTGATTGGCATCACCGTACCAGAGGCAATGAACGCGATCGGCAACAGTGAGCTGTTCTGGTTAACGTCACCCAGGCTACTGCTCTAAATAAGTTTGGTGCTAGAGTCTTTAGCGATGGCCCCATTGTTGGTCGCCTTCTCGCTGTGTCTTGGCCGGAGAAGCGCACGGTTCGGGAGCCAGTCTGTTCTCTTGGAGTAAAGCGCTATGGTTGGCGAATTCAAACCCGGTTTGGAAGGTGTACCTGCGGCTCTGTCGAGCATTAGTTATGTGGATGGCCGCGAAGGGATTCTAGAGTATCGGGGGATTCGCATCGAGGAACTGGCTAAATATAGCACCTTCCTGGAGACTGCCTATCTGCTGATCTGGGGAGTCCTGCCAACCCAAGAGGAACTGGCAGCCTTTGAACACGAAATTCGGTACCATCGCCGGATTAAATACCGCATCCGGGATATGATGAAATGCTTCCCGGAAAGTGGCCACCCAATGGATGCCCTGCAAGCGTCAGCCGCTGCCCTCGGTCTCTTCTACTCCCGCCGGGATCTACAAAATCCAGAATATATCCGGGCCGCTGTGGTACGCCTGCTGGCCAAAATTCCAACGATGGTTGCGGCTTTCCAACTCATCCGCAAGGGAAATGATCCCGTCTCTCCCCGCGACGACCTTGATTATTCGGCTAACTTCCTCTATATGCTCAGCGAGAAGGAACCTGATCCGCTGGCGGCACGGGTCTTTGATATTTGCCTAACGCTACACGCGGAGCATACGATCAATGCCTCCACCTTCTCGGCAATGGTGACTGCTTCCACCCTCACCGATCCCTACGCCGTGATTGCTTCAGCAGTGGGTACCCTGGGCGGTCCCTTGCATGGGGGGGCGAATGAGGAAGTGATTACGATGCTGGAGGAAATCGGTTCAGTGGAGAATGTGCCCGCCTATCTGGAGAAATGCCTGCAAACAAAATCCAAAATTATGGGCTTCGGGCACCGGGTCTATAAGGTCAAAGATCCCCGTGCCACGATCCTGCAAGAGTTGGCCGAGCAACTGTTCGAGAGGTTTGGCCGCGATGAATACTATGACATTGCCATTGCGCTGGAAAAAGCAGTTGAGGCAGAACTGGGCCACAAGGGCATTCACCCCAATGTTGATTTTTACTCCGGGCTGGTCTATCGCAAGTTGGGCATTCCCACGGACCTGTTCACCCCCATTTTTGCAATTTCGCGGGTGGCGGGTTGGCTGGCCCATTGGAAAGAGCAACTGGCGGAAAACCGCATCTACCGTCCTACTCAAATCTACACGGGCCAACGCAATGCCCCCTACATCGATATTGATAAACGCACCGCAGCCGATACCGAAGCGTTGATTGCTGCGGGGGCAACCTCGTAGCTTCATAGTTGGGCTAGGGCCGATCGCACTTGGTTGAGGTGCCAGATTTGCCCCTGGAGCAGGGCGGCTACGCCATCGAGCAATCGTAACTCCGGTAAATCCGGAGCCAGGGTTAACCCCGGTTGGATGGCAGCGGCGGCAGCCCGTGCCCGGAAGTCGTACAGGTTGACAAAAGCTAAATACCCGTAGACATAGGGATTCATGGGGTCTAGACGAATCACGCGATCGAGGGCGGCGATCGCGTCATCGGTGCGCCGTTGCAACACCCGCGCTAGGACCAGGCTATAGGCTAGGGTCAAATTATCTGGCTCCTGAACCAAGCGGTACTCCAAACTCTGGGCCGCTTGGGCTACATAATCCTGGATTGGATCGTATTGGTTAATGCGACTGATCTCCGCCATCATGGCTTCTAGGGCTGGGGTGCCCTTGGGAAGTGCCTCGGAGAGCGATCGCAACTGGGTAACCAGATCCAACTCTGGGGCGGGTAGGGGGGCTGCATCCGGGGTAATCTCGATGGTCGTGGGTGGAATGGCGATCGCCGCCGTTTCCCCCGTTTCGCGATCGAGATACGTCGCCGTCAGCCGATACCGACCGGGGGGCAAATCCGCCGGGGGGAGCATGGCCGTGCGCTCAATAATCCGGTAGCGACCCGTTGGGCTGGGCATGG
Source organism: uncultured bacterium (assembly GCA_964536415.1). Classification (GTDB taxonomy): domain Bacteria; phylum Cyanobacteriota; class Cyanobacteriia; order B231; family B231; genus Trichothermofontia. Next base: position 65,430 of record CAZHXN010000008.1, on the reverse strand, counting down.
CCGCCGGGGGTTGGGGCAGCAGGGTGCCCAAGCCGATCGCGTGATCGTGAAGCCAGTAGGGAGGAGAGAGAAGTGAGAAAAGCGGGGCATGAGTGGGGGGGTCGGTGGCTTGCGCGAGCGTCGCTTGAGCCGTGGGAGAGCTATCGCGCCTGCCCGCCGTGTCCGAATTAACCGGATCAACCCATTCCCAACTGAGCAACAGGAGGCCCGATCGGAGTTTTGCCCAGGGACCTGACCAGCGATAGGTCACTGGCATCGGATAACCGGGCGGTGCTTGGGCGGGCACAATCACTCGATTCAGCCGAATTTGATCGTCCTGGATATCAGAGTATCTCTGGGTTTCTGGCTTGACGGTTACCATCGGTTCAGGTCGGTGGTGCAGGGTCAACTGGCTGCCATCCGGCAAATCCCAGGTTCGCACGGGTTGAAACGCCCCGCCCTGTTCTACCACCTGCACCGTTGCCGCTTGCGCTGCCTGCCGCCGCCCTAGGGACCCCTGATCTCCCGTTTTCGTTACAAACCAGTCGAGCGATCGCACATCCTGGGGCACCTGGTCCAGTTGCACCCCCACCTGGCGTCCATAGACCTGGAAATCCTGCAATGCCCCGAAAAAATTGAGATTGTGTTGGTTCACCGTCAGGGTTGACGGCAATACCCCCAGGGTCAGCCGCAACCCCGGCGCTGTCTCCGTTATTGTGCTAATCACCGCCGGATGGGGCCAGGGTTCCCCCCGATCGGCCAACCGCTGCCCATAGGGACTCAGCCAAGCCGCCAGCGGCGTCAGCCCCGCGATCGCGAACGTATTCCCCACCAGCGCGATCGTCGCCAGCCCAACCGCCCCCCAGCGCACCCACCTTCCCCAGCGTCCCGACCAGGCCAGTAACCCCATCGCTAGCCACAGGGACAGCACCGGCAAATAGGCCAGCGTATAGCGTGAATCCTTATTCATATTCAGCGACGCCAGCACATAGCCCCCCACCAGAAACACCAGCACCCAACGCTGGGGAGCTAACCCCCCCTTCGTGCCTTCGTGCCTTCGTGCCATGGTGGTATTTCCCCCCCAGCGCTTCCCATACCCCAGCAGCCAACCCACGATCGCCGCCAACACCACCACCCAGGACACCTGATACGGCAACACCTCCCCATAAAACGTCCAGGCCCCCAGCGTATGCAGCGGCGGATCACCCTCAATCATGGCCGCCCCCACCGTTGCCCGCTTCCCCGCCGTAATAATCGTGAACCAATTCGTCCGATACCAGGGAAAGGCGATCAGCCAAATCATCAATCCCGCTAACACTAATTGTCCCCATTCTGCCCATGCCCGTCGCCGCCACAGCCCCCCCTTCATCCAGGCGATCGGCACCAGCAAAAAAAACAACGCCGTCTGCTTCACCAGCAACGCCAACCCAAAGCTCACCCCAAACGCGATCGCCCACAACCAGGGGATGAGCGCTTGAAGATTAAATTTTGACCTGATTGAAGGTTGAAGCCTGAATTGACTAACGCGCCATGCCGTCAAGCAAAAGAAACTGACCGTCACCAGCGTGACTAGGGGATAATCTGTCAAAAAGTCCAACCGCACCGTATAGAGTCCCGGCAACAGGAGACACAGCGCCGCAGCCCAGAGGCCCACCCGTGGGGTAAACAGCAGCACCCCCAAGCCATAGACCGATCCCAAAATCAACAAAGTCCCGACCAGATTGAGCAAAGTTGCTTGCTCGATCCCGCGACCGAACAGGTTAAAAAACGGGACTGTCGCAATATAGGTCAGGGGGGGCACCTTGCCCGATAGCAGCCAGAAGTGACGCCACCAGTCTGGGTCAAACCAATGGGGCGCTTGCAATGCCTGCCAATAATTCAGGGCACCCGTCAGGTAGTCCGCTGGGTCCCACGCGGGCACCGATCGATCCAACGCAAACCAGCAGCGATCGTACAGCGCCGCCACTAGCCAGAGCAGCCCTAGAATTGCCAGATGCCGCCAGATTACGCCAGTATGGGGAGGAGTGAGTGCCGGTGATCGGTGTGTATCCAATGGTGACCCTCGCGCTGCCGTTACTTGCAGATAATCTTGCCGCAAATCAGGCAATAACGGGTGGTTCCTTTGCCACCACGAGTTGGGGCTGGCAATGGCAACAGGCCCGTCAATGGTTGGGGGAATGGCTCGAACTTCAGTTCACCGCTTCGCCCTTACAGGGTTGGGACCTGCCGGTATGGCTGCCGCCCCTGTGGGTACAACAGGCGATCCTGGGGTTTGTGCTGGGTGCCCTGTTGGGTTGGCTGGGTTTACTGAGTTGGCAGATAGCGCAGCGGTATTATCGCCAATGGCAACGGCGATCGCGCCCATCCCAAATTGTCCCTAGGGAAGAAGCGGCTGAGGTGAGTTTAAACGTTAAAGCATGGCTGGCTCGATCGCGTCAGGCCCAGCAACAAGGCCGTTACCCCGATGCCTGCGACGCTCTCTACCACGCCCTATTGCAACATTTAGATGACACCGGAACTGCGCCGCAACTGGCCAGTCGCACCGATCGCGAATATCGACACCTGCTTCAGGCGCACCCAAAATTTGGGACGTATCAGACTGTGTTCGATGTTCATGAACAGGCCCACTTTGGGGGGCTAGTGATTTCCGCAGAAACCTGGCAACGTTGCCAGCCCGTGTACCGGGAGTTGGCAGCCTCATGAAACGGATCAGTTGGCCACCGGGACGGCAAGGCTGGCTACTGGGCGGAGCCACGATCGCCCTCCTGATTCTCCTGATCCTGGTCGTGGCTCCCAGTCAAAATCCCCTGCGGGCCGGGTCTACCTATAGCCGTGCCCCAGATGGCTATGGGGCCTGGTATGCAGCCATGCAAGCGCAGGGTATACCAGTTCAACGCTGGCAACAGCCCTTTTCCCAGTTAGGAGAACTGACTGCGCCTCAAGGCGTTACCCTGTTGCAGGTTAATCCCCTGCCCACACCCGGTATTTCCCTGGCCAATGAAGCAAGCTGGGTCGAGCAAGGGAATACCCTCGTAGTTCTGGGTGTTCGGGAGCCTGTGACCCCGGCCCAGTTTCGATCGCGGCACCCCAGTCCCGCTGGCTTGATCCGGATTGATACCCGTCGCCGCCATCAACTGAAGCCGGGACAATCAGAACAACCGGGACAATTAGGACGACCGGAAACCGTGCGGTTGGGCGATCGCTTTGGGGCGATCGTGTGGCAATTCCCCTTGGGCAAGGGGCAGGTGATCCTGGCTGTCACGCCCCACCTAGCGGCCAATGCCTACCAAAACGAGGCAGGTAATTTCCCCTTTTTAACCCAGCTGCTTACCCAGACTGGACAGCCCATTTGGGTTAACGAGTATATCCACAGCTACCGCGATCGGGAGACCCTGGCGCAGAAAGGTCAGGAAGATTGGGTGAGCTATCTAGGCCAAACCGCCTGGGGGTGGGTGGCTATCCAGGGCAGTTTCCTGTTGCTGTTGCTGATCTGGGCGAACCATCGCCGTTTGGGGCCAGCGGTACGCTTAACTGAGCCAAAAGTGGATAACAGCCAAGCCTACATTGAGGCGTTAGCTGGCGTCTTGCGACAGACAGGCAGTCATGGGTTTGTGCTCGATCGCCTGGGTCATGCCGAAAAGCGCCATATTCAATCGGCCTTGGGGTTAGGGACAGGACCGATCGCCGCCTCCGTTTTAATTGCGGCCTGGGTGGAGCAAACCGGACAGCCCTCAACCGCCCTAGAGACCTTCCTCCAGCCAGTAGAAAATCCCCCGGCGAAGCTCAGCGAGGCCACCTTACAGGATTGGCTCGCCGCCCTGCACACGATCCAGCAACAGTTGTCGATCACGTTTCCGGAGCGATCGACTGTGTCTCCTCAACGCCTAATCACGCCCAATTGATCTTTGTGACTCATGATACCTATCTACTCAGTAATAAGATTTTTCGTCGGGATCAGATCTGGTTTACAGAAAAAGATAGGTATGGCGTAACTAACGTATACTCGTTGGCCAAGTACCGTAACATTCGTAGCGATGCCTCTTTTGAGAATAGCTATCTTCAGGGTCGATACGGAGCGATTCCCCATATTGGTAATTTGAGCCATATTATGGGACCGCGTGATTAAGTCTATCGTCAGCCCCCGATCGCATGAGTACCCTACACCCCCGCTTCACCCATCTGACCCAGAGCCTCAGCCAAATTGTCGTTGGTCAGGCCGGGGTGGCACAACAGTTATTAGTCGCGATGTTGGCGGGAGGCCACGCGATCGTCGAGGGGGTACCCGGTACTGGTAAAACCTTGCTAGTCAAAGTCCTGGCACGACTGATCCAGGCGGACTTTCGGCGGATTCAACTCACCCCGGATATTTTGCCCTCGGATATTGTGGGCACGAATGTGTTTGACCTGAATACCCGCAAATTTTCGCTTAAACAGGGACCCGTGTTTACCCAAATCCTGCTGGCGGATGAAATCAACCGCACGCCACCGAAAACCCAATCCGCCTTGCTAGAAGCAATGGAGGAACAGCAGGTGACCCTGGATGGTAAAAGTTGGTCTCTGCCCGATTTGTTCTACGTGATTGCAACCCAAAACCCCCTGGAATTTGAAGGCACGTATCCCCTGCCCGAAGCCCAACTCGATCGCTTCCTGTTCAAAATCACCGTGGACTATCCCGACCCCCAGGCAGAAAAGCAAATGTTGCTCAATACCCAGAAAGGCTTCCAGGCCAAACGGGTTGATTTAGATCGCCTGACACCGATCGCGACTGTAGCGCAGGTGTTGCAAGCACGACAGGAAGTGCAGGCCGTGACCATGCAGGAATCGATTCTGGACTACCTGCTGGCGATCGTCCATCGAAGTCGGCAACATCCTGATCTGGCGCTGGGGGCGTCGCCACGGGCAGCAGTGCTGTGGCTCCAAGCCAGTCGGGCCACTGCCTGGATCAATGGACGGGATTATGTGACCCCCGATGATGTGAAGGCGGTGGCCCCCACCCTGTTACAACATCGACTTATCCTGAAACCAGAAGCCCAACTGGATGGCGTCGCGATCGTGGCCGTGATTCAAAACCTGCTGCACCAAGTGGCAGTCCCCCGATGATCCCCACACAACGCACCTATCTCCTGTTAACCCTGGGGTTGATGATCGCCATTGCCCTCGATACCTGGGGTTTACCCGACTCCCTTGTTTTACTGGGGTTGATCTCCTTCAACGTCGTGATCGTTGCTCTGATGCTCGTAGACAACGCCCAGGTTAAGGGGCACCGGGTCCAGGTTGAGCGATCGCCCCTCTCCCGGTTGTCGATCGGGCGCGATAATCCGGTTCATCTCACGGTGCGTAGTGGGGGACGGGCGACAGCAGTTTGCCTGTATGATGCCTATCCCCAGGTATTTGGTGGGTCTGCCATGCCCCTCACCCTGACCCTGGCGGCGAACCAAACTCAAACCTTGACCTATACCGTTCGGCCTGATCAACGGGGGGAATATGCCTGGGGCGATCTCCACGTTCGGCAGCGGGGACCCTGGCAACTGGCGTGGCAGGATTGGCGCATCCCGGCCCCGCAAACCGTGTTGGTGTATCCCGATCTGATGGGGTTGCGGGAACTGTCGATCCGGCTGACACTTCAGGCCAGTGGTTCAATTCGACGGGCACGGCAACGGGGCATTGGTACTGAGTTTGCGGAACTGCGGGACTATGTGGCGGGGGATGATCCGCATTTGCTGGACTGGAAGGCGACGGCGCGGCGCGGACACCCCCTGGTGCGGGTGTTGGAAACGGAACAGGAACAAACCCTGATTATTTTGCTCGATCGCGGACGGTTGATGACGGCCCGTGTGCAGGGATTGCAGCGCTTTGATTGGGGATTAAATGCAACGCTGTCACTGGCGTTGGCAGGTTTGCATCGGGGCGATCGCGTTGGGGTGGGGGTCTTTGATCAGCGGTTAACTCTGTGGGTGCCGCCGGCACGGGGACAGGCACACCTCGCCCATTTGCTGGATCGATTGACGCCACTCCAACCAGAGCTTCTGGAACCGGATTATGTGGGTGCAGTGACGACGTTGGTGCAACAGCAGGCCCGTCGGGCGTTGGTGGTGGTGATTACGGAGGTGGTGGATACGACGGCATCAGCAGAGTTGCTCTCGGCGTTGGGGCATTTGACGCCCCGGTATTTGCCGTTTTGCGTGACGCTCCGGGACCCAGGGGTGGATCGGGTGGCGAGGGATGGGCAAAGAGAAACACCAAGGCACGCAGACACGAAGACAAGGGACCGCCTGATGGCACGATCGCTCCTCGATCGTGTCTATGCCCGTGCAGTGGCGTTGGATGTATTGGCCCAGCGAGAGGTGGCTTTTGCCCAGTTGCAGCAGCGAGGGGTGCTGGTGTTGGATGCGCCCGTCGATCGCGTGAGCCTGCACCTAGTCGATCGCTATTTGCAAATCAAGGCCCGTAATCAACTGTGAGCCAAACCAATATCTAGAATAGCCACCATAATATTTAGAATAGCCACCATGACGATCGCGGCAAGGGTGGCCAGGAATAATAGAATTGACAAATATATAACCAGATGATTATATGGTGATAGATAAATTATATTTGTGTTCAGAGAGGATCATCATGAGTACGAATGTGGGTACGTTTGATCGCATCTTTCGGTTCTTGCTGGCTGTTGTGGCGCTGTACCTGGGTTTTTTTGTCTATCTGGGGTCTGCCCTGGGAATTGGGTTGACGATCGCGGGAGCCGTCTTTGGTTTGACAGCGATTGTGGGCATTTGCCCGCTCTATCGCTTGTTGGGCATTCGGACCTGTCAGACGCGGAATTAGGCCAGATTGATTAGGGCAGCAATAAAGAGGGCAGATCTATGGTGTACGACTACGACGTTCTGGTCATTGGGATGGGACCGGCGGGCATGGCTGTTTCCGCGATGGCGGCGGAAATGGGCCTGAAGGTCTGCGCGATCGAAGGGCATCGGCTGGGGGGCGAGTGCATGAATGTGGGGTGTATTCCCAGTAAGGCATTGTTGCGAATGGCCAAAACCCGCCATGTGGTGCATAAGCTCAACCGCATGGAACTGGAATCGGTCCCCCCCCCCTCAGTGCGGGACCCCTTTGGCCGTATCCAGAGCAATATCCGCTACATCAATGACAGCAAGACAACCCGGATGTTTGCCAAGGTCGATCTGCTCCTCCAGCAGGGGAAAGCACGATTTGTGGACCCCCATACGGTTGTTGTGGGGGATGGGGCAGGGACGCCGGGTGAACGCCGCATCAGTGCTCGGCGGATTTTTATTGCTACGGGAACCCAGCCCGCCATTCCCCCCTTCCCAGGCATTGACCAGGTGGAAGTGTTGACCAATAACAACCTGTTCAGCCTTGAGCGCGTTCCAGAAAGTCTGGTAATCCTGGGGGGTGGCTCAATTGCCTGCGAGATGGCCCAAGCCTTTGCCCGGTTGGGCAGCCGCTGCACGATGATTATTCGGGGACCCCACCTGTTGCGGGGAGTGGATGCCGATGCCGTAGCGTTACTGGAGAAAACCTTTGCAGCAGAAAGCATCGAGG
>CAZHXN010000008.1:0-57840 GCA_964536415.1 uncultured bacterium | reverse complement strand
CCATGAGGACGGGGTGAAGATCTTGACCGAGGAAGGGGAAGCGATCGTGGCCGAAAAGCTGCTGGTGGCCACGGGGCGGCGTCTCGATTTCTCGGATCTGGCGCTGGAAAAGGCGGGGGTGAAGTACACTGATCAGGGGATTACAGTCAATCGCTACCTGCAAACCAGCCAGAAGCATATTTTTGCGGTGGGGGATTGCAATGGCTATGCGATGTATTCCCATGCGGCGATGCACCAGGGCATGATCGCGATTGCCAATTGTGTGTTGCCCCATCCCTTTAAGCAAGATTTCCGTAAATTTGTAGTTCCCTGGACGATTTTTACCGAGCCACAAATTTCCCACGTGGGACCCTCTGCGGCTGAGTTACAGGCACGGGGCATTGCCTATGAAACCGTGCAGGTGAAGTATGAAGATTATGGCGCTGCGATCGCGGAAGCGGTGGATGTGGGTTTTGTGAAGGTGTTAACCAATGCGACGGGGCGTCTCTTTGCGGCAACGGTAGTGGGCGAGGGGTCGGGTGAAATGGTGAATGAATGGGGGCTGGCGATTCAAAAGGGGTTGCGGATGTATGATCTGCTGTTCCTGCAACACTCTTTCCCGTCGATGGCATTTCTGAATAAACGGATTGCAGAAACCTGGATGATGAAACGGATGCAGGTATCGTGGATCAAGTCGATGGCCAGTACCCTGTTCCGACTGTTTTGAGACAGGTTGGGTAACCTGACTGTCAGGGGCGGCGCCATGGGAGCGGGGGTGAGTATACTACAACAGACCTGCCACCGGAGCGTTGCCCATGTCTACTGCCTTTATTGAACAAGTGATCGCCCTGACGAATCAGGAGCGGGCCAGGGCGGGTGTGGGTCCTCTGGTTCCCGATTCGCGCTTGATTAAGGCGGCTGAGGCCCACAGCGAAGATATGGCCTTGCGGGATTATTTCAGCCATACGGGGTTGGACGGGTCAACAGCCGTCAGTCGGGCGGCGGCGTTTGGGTTTACCGGAGTGGGTGCGGAGAATATTGCCGCCGGTCAACCCTCACCGGAACAGGTGGTGGCGGGTTGGGTGAATAGTCCCAACCATCGCCGGAATATCCTTGATCCCAATCTGCAAAGTATTGGGGTTGGCTATTTCTTCCTCGCGAATGATACCGGGAGCGTCAACTACAACCACTATTGGGTGCAGGTCTTTGGCCGGACGGCAGGGAATAATATCATTCCGAATGGCTCCGGGAGTAGTGGTGGTCATACCAGCAATAATAATACTGGGAATAATACTGGGAATAATTCCGGAAACAATACGGGTAATGAGCATTCCGCAGGTGAGGATCTTGGGGATGTTACGAATACGGTGATGGGAACCGATGCTAACGATACGTTGATGGGTACCCGCGCTAACGATATGATCTTGGGCCGGAGTGGCCATGATTTTGTGCAGGGTCGTCAGGGAAATGATCTGCTTTCTGGTGAGACGGGCAATGATACGGTACGCGGGGGGAAGGGGCTGGACCGGGTCGCTGGTGGGGATGGGAATGATTGGCTTTATGGCGATCGTGAGAACGATACGGTCATAGGTGGTAATGGCGATGATATTCTCTATGGCGGTAAGGACAATGACTCCCTGGTAGGGGATGCAGGCGACGATAGTTTAGTGGGGGATTTAGGTCGAGATACCCTGATTGGCGGGGCTGGTCGAGATACCTATTTCCTGGCTGGAGATACGTTTGATGTGGTTTTTTATGACGATGGTGAAGATTATCTGCGGTTACCGATTGGTCTTACATTCTCGGATTTGATTATTAGGCAGGGTTCAGATGAGTTTGTCCAAGATGGTCAGATTGAAACACTTTTGACCGATCGCAATACGGGCCAATTAATCGCTGTCCTCCCTGGAATTGAAGCTAGTTTAATTGGACCGGAGGATTTTACAGCCTTTCCTGACTCGTGGGGGACAAGATAGTCAAAGCATATTAGTTTACACTGTTTACACCCAAATCTCAGAAGAGCCATGTGGGCGTAAGACAGGGGGACGGAGTTAACCTCTTGTCAGAGAACCCCAACAAATTGCCCATTGTCGAACGATCGTACCCCAGGGGCCAGAGTGGGGACAGCGCCCTGTGCTGTCAGGCTTAAGCAATTCCATGCGGCACTTTGGTAATTGGGGACAGTCTGGATTGCTATCCGTGTTTTCCGGGAACTATGCATAAAACCCGTTGCCTCAGAAATTTCGGGTTTTCGCTTCTTCCCAACGAACGGAACAGCCAACGATCATCTCCGAGCAAACTGACCCGGTAACGGCCACCCTGATCCGACCAACGAACTTCATCCCTGGTATTCCGACTGACACGCTAGCGCTGGCGGTCGCCTAACCTCGCTCTCTTGGCCCAGCCAACACCTCCCGATCGCGGTTAAGGCAACCTCCGTAATTGGGTTAGTCTCGCCGGTCCCCCGGTGCTGAAACAGGGCTGTAAACCCCCCAGCCCCTAATCCCGCTTGGGGAAACAGCCGATAGCAGGGCATGGCCGTCAGTTGGGATTGAAAGGCAGCCAGAGGCGGGATTTCACAGGGTTGGAACTGGGGAAATCGTTCTAATAACCAGTCAGTAACCTGCTCATTTTCAGCCGGGGAATAGGCGCAGGTCATATAGGCTAAATAACCGTCTGGTTTGACCAATTGGGCCGCATTGGCCAGAATCCGTTTTTGGCGATTAGCATTTTTATTAATCGTGACTGGATGAAAACACCCCGGTGCTGCTTCGCCTTTAGCCAGTAAGGACTGTCCCGTACAGGGGGCATCGACGATGACCACATCCGCAGTGGCGGGTAAATATTGCGCCAAAACCTGAGAATCCCGATGACACACAATTGCCGATCGGATCTGGCAACGTTGCAAATTACTGATCAACATCCCCAAGCGTTTACCGATCGTCTCATTACTGATCAACACTTGGGGTTGCAATCCCACGGCGGCGAGAATACTTTTGCCCCCTGGTGCTGCACACACATCAATCACCGTCCGCACGGGTTGTGGTATGGTCAACACGGGATAGGCCGCAAATACTGAAGAGAAATCTAAGCAATAGTAAGCTCCCTGGGTGTGCAGGGGATGTTGGCCCGGTCGAGTATCGACGGGAAGGCGATCGACAAAAGCCGGTTGCCAGTCTAACGGCGGTTCAACGGCAAAGGGAAGTGGCTCTGGTCGGGGTTGGCACCATGCGATCGCTGATGGTACCGCCTGGGGTTGGGTGAGGGCTGCCAGCCAGAGGTCTTGTTCGGCCCCACTGTCAAAAAGCGATCGGGCCAATTTACACATTAATCGTGAACGGGTCACAGGCCTGCCTAGAACGATCGCGACGTTATATTCATCAGAATATTAAAATCAGACACCGTTGCATATTAATCAGACGCCGTTGCATCGGCAGGTGATTCGTTGGGGATTGCTTGAGGCTTAGCCTTCACGGGGGGAGTCGATTGCGGCGCTCTCGGTGTCGGTGATTTTTTTGCTGTCGAAGCTGTTCGACGACGTTTAGGTTTTATGGCTGGTGGTTGCTCCGCTGGTGCAGTCGGGGGTTCAGCAACCATAGCCGCATCATGCTGAGGATCTACGCTAGCGGCGGTTGCAGCCGATCGTTCAGGGGGGATGTCAGAACGTTCTACGATCGTCGCCCCCTCATCGGCCTCTTCAATTGCAGGCGTCTCTGAGTGCAGAGGTAAAAGCGGCGACAGCAACAACTGATGCAGGTATAAGCGATAGTCGGGGCTGAGGTATTTCGCCTGCACCGATCGCCATAGCCCCAGGGCCAGCTCATGCTGTTCTTCAATCATTTGCCGCAGGTGAATAGATTCTACCCACTCTGGGACCGACTTAATCAAAATCTGTTGCAATACCTGCATATCATGAACCGTTCCCAGGCTATCTTGCAGCCCTTTAATCTCTTCCACCCAATCCTTAAACGCCGGTTCATAGAAATCTGTAAAAAATTCCGCCTGGTAGCGCACATGCTTACACGTTTTGCGCAGATCATGTAAGGTTGGACTGGCGATCGCTGCCTGATCATCCGCTGCAATTAACCAGCCCGGATGTAATAACAATTCTGACAGCAATGGACTGAGTAATTCTGGTAAGACCAACCGCACCGGTTGTTGGGCCACAAGTGTATACTGGGGCTGTAGCAACCAAGCTTCGTAAGCTGCCTTCAGCTCTTGATAGGTTTCGCTTTTCAGCACCGTTTTAACCTGAGCAAACGCCTTTTTACGGTGTTTGGTTAAAACCGCGATCGCCTGGGTGAGGAGACGGTGCTCAGATGGATCAAGCTTATCGGCATAATCCGTGTTTAACGTATTTAATTGAACATCGAGATCACGCAACCGACCCAGGCGTTTGGTCACAGCCTGTAGGGATTTAATCTGGGCCGCTTTGGGGAGGACGATCGCCGCATCAAAAATCTGTAAGGCTGTTTGCAACCGCCGAATCGCTACCCGCATTTGATGCAGATCTTCTGGGTCCTTATCTTTTAGGACCAGGGTTTCACGACTGATGAGGCGATGATAGTGTTTCTGGATTAACGTATAGGCATACCGCTCTACAGTTGCGATGGCTACCTCCGACGGGGAGGCAGTCACTTGTAAACCATCCTTTAAACCATCCTTAGAAGCTTTAGCCATTTCTAGTGTCACCGCCACAGGAGGATCGCACGATTCCAACCATGTCTATTATAGGCTAATGGCTCTGGTCAACAGCAAAATAAAGCTAGGGAGTTTGCCTAACGACAACTCCCATTAACTAATGGCTAATAGCCTCCAGGGGACCTTGTTGCCCCCGAATGCTGCAATCAGGTCGTTGTTAGAAGCCTGATTGGCGGACTACCTGTTTGCTATCGCGATCGCGGGGTCTCGCTTTATTCACCCGCAACTGCCGTCCCATCCAATCGGCCCCATCCAGTTCTGAAATCGCGGCGTCCTCTTGGGCATCTTCGTCCATTTCGACGAAGGCAAAGCCGCGCATGCGTCCGGTCTCTCGGTCAGTGGGCAACACAACGCGCTTAATCGTACCGTATTCCTGAAAAACCTGCCGCAAGTCCTCTTCGGTTGCCCGATACGACAGGTTACCGATGTAGATAGTCATGTGGAATTGATCAAACGTGAACACATGCACAAAGGTTCGGGCCAAACCTCGATGCCGACGTTGCAAGAGACTGGGGACTGGGGTGTACCACACTCTCGTTACAGTATCGCTTTGTTAAACTCCTACGCCTAGTCCGTGGAGACTCACAAGCGCGATCGTCCTGAGAGACCAAACCCTTTTGCTAGTCCCATCATATCCTGTCTGCCTAAATTCGCAAGTCCCCTGCGGCAACAACGATCGCTCCCCGCAGCCCCGCAATCCAGCCATAGAGAAGTGATAGGGGAACGTGATGTAGTATCAGACACATCTAAAGTTTCTGGGCGGTCGATCGCGTGATCAGTTTATTGGCACGATTGGACTGTCGATGTCGGCAACTCCGAGCTTAGTCAACGCCTCTGCTGGCAAGGAGGCTAGCAATCCGGGAACTTTTTACAAAGTGTAACGTCAGAGAACAGTAAGCAGCCTCTACCGAGTGCGCTGTCAAGCTTAACTTGGGTCGGCTAGGTCAAACACAGTGCTGAATTGGGGTCGATTGGGTCAAACGCCGTGCGACCCAGCCGGGTGTCATCTAACCGAGTGCAACCCCAGAAGTGATTGTGTTGGATCTCGCAGGCTCGACACCAACCTACGACCTATCATTGAGAAGTATAGTAGCCTACCAGGCTCAGCAGATCACAAATTAAACCTCGGATAGCCGTCTCGGCTGTCTGGGTGGCAGGCAGGATGGTTCCCCCATAACTGTTTTGCGATCTTTGCAATCGCCTGAGGTGCTACCGGGAACACTGCTCGACAACAGGTAGAGGTGAGCAGTTATATGTTGTGTATTCGCGAGTGATCATGAATTTTAGACTTTTTTTCCGTCTCTGTCTGAGTGTGCAAACCAGTTTTTTGCTGCCTTTACTAGGCATACCGGCGATCGCTGCCGCTCCGACTGCCCCGGCTGAATCTGTGCGGCCATCCACGATCGAGATTACTGTTGTTGATCGCGATCGGAGCGCTTCTAATCCCCTGCTCATGGCTCGTCAGGATGATTATGACGCTGATAACCGCAGTCGCAGCCGGAATAATAATGATTATGACAGCAAAAACAGCAACAACAATAGCAACAGCAACAGCAATAGCAACAACGACTCTGGCGGGGGGCGGATGTCTGGGGGACGCTGGCGTCGCTAACCTGGATGGCTGGGTCAACTCTGCTGGACTGTTCCCTGTTTGCAGCTAATCGTTATAGAGATGGCTCTCCTGAGTTTATAGTGGGAGCGCGTAGCGCCCCCACCATAAACTCAGCGTTTCTGATCGTCTATTTGTAGTTGCTGATACTGTTTACCCCAAAATCCCAGAAGAGCCATAGGGATGAGTTCTCCAGTCTGCGGATGTCTTGCTCGGCTTTTACCGACTGTGTTGACGATGAACATTCTCCCGACCCTGCTAGCCCCCTATGCACCGGCGTCATTTCTCACGGAATACTGGACGCAAAGGGCACTTCACATTGCGGGTGATCCGGCCAAATTTTGCACCCTATTCTCCTGGCAAGATCTCAATGATTTACTGAATTATCATCAGTTGGCTGAGCCAGATTTGCGCTTTTCTATTGATGGTCAATCCCTACCCTATACCGACGATCGCCAGACCTGGCGCGATCGCCTTAACCAGGGGGCAACCCTGATCATCAATGGCCTGCATCACCGGCTCCCGGCTCTGGCAAGGCTGACGGCCCAATTACGTCAGGATTTGGGATACCGCGCTCACGTAAACCTTTACTGCTCACCGACCCAACAACAGGGGTTTGATTGTCACTACGACACCCATGATGTGCTGATCTTGCAAATTGCTGGGGCGAAGCAGTGGTTTGTCTACGAGGCCACTGTGCCCTATCCCACAGAGACGATGCGCTCAGCGAATCAATTACCGCCGGAAACCCCACCCTATTTGGAAACAATGCTTCAGGCTGGGGATGTTCTCTATATTCCCCGTGGTCACTGGCACTATGCGGTGGCCTGCGATCGTCCTTCGTTGCACTTGACCATTGGTATTGACTGTCTGACAGGTCTGGACTGGATCGACTGGCTAATCCATGATCTGCAACGTCATCCTAACTGGCGGCAAAGTTTGCCACCGATCGTCGATGGCAATCCTCAAGCATTTGCACAGCACCTGGTTACTCTCCAGCAGCAATTAATCACGGTCCTTCAGCAATCCGACTGGCGATCGCGCTACCTGGAAGATGTGCGGTACTGCCAACAGCCTCCCCTACCGATCGCCCTACCGACCCAAATGGGGATCGATCTTTTCCCCAATGATTTCCTGACCGAGTTTGCCTGGTCGCCGCTCCATCCACGCCAGATGTCCTGCCTCGATCACAATCACTATCGCTTGCAGGTGGGTTCTAAGCAGGTGGATCTCAAGGGGCTGCCGACTGCCTTAGCCAAGAATATGACCGATCGCGATCGCTTCACCCTGGCGGATCTGGCAGATTGGGGACCAGAACTGGATTTTGAGATCGATGTGGTACCCCTGTTGACCCGTCTGGTTACCGAGGGGATTTTGTTCGTGGCCCCAGAAACCCACCCCTAGGGTTGTCGAACTTTAGCAGAAACACTCCGGAGTCGAGGGTGTAAAGGTCCGTTGCACCTGTTCAAGCAGCGGCTCGCCAAGGTGCGCCAAAAATAACAGGAGGCCCGCCCGATGCCGGGAAGGGGCGATCGCCAATGTCAATGCCTGACGCATCTGGGGTTCCAGGGCAGGGAAATGGGCTGCGAAGCGCTGATAGCAGGGATAGAGATCGCGGGTATAGGCTTGTTCCTGTTCCATGATCAGTTCAAACCCTACCCGCACGAGACGACGGCTGATCCAGGCACACTGTTGTTTTACTTGAGCCTCAAACTGGCAATGATGGGCAGGCAAGGTGCGCAGGTACGATTGCACTGCCGCCAAGTCTTCAGCCAAATCAAAGGCATGGCTCACCAGCAGGGGGCCTGGTTGCACCGGGGGCCAGTGGGGTTGCAGATTTTCACCATAAATGCACAGCCCACAGACCTTGAGAAAGGCTTGCCAGACGGGGAGGGCCTGGATCTCGCTGTGGCTAAAGATCACCGTTTCAATGTTGCGGCAAAAGCGATACTGGCGGAGCAAACGTTGGGTCAACGTGGCGAGTCTCCTTGCAGTCTCAGTCGCCGTTACGGTGGGCGATGAAGCGGGCGGGCTATCCTGCAAAATCACCACCCCATCCAGATCTGACAGCTTGGGCATCGCCATCCCCCTGGGAACTGACCCCCGTAGGTAAAGACTATGCAGGCGATCGCCCCAGAGGTCTAAACAGCCTGCCTTCCAGGCTTCAACCAACCCCAACCAGGGGGAGCTAATACGAGACGCATCGCAGTCATTGATGAGGTAGCCGTTTTGATCAATTCCAATCAGGTGACCGATCGGAAGAATTTTCACCATAGCAGGTTGCCCAAAAAGGGACGATCGCGATTAAAACCACGACTATAAATAATGATCATCCAACCGTTCAAAAATTCCTCTCCGTTTGGAGTCACGACTGTAGTCGGTCCCAGTTTGTAGTAACGACTGTAGTCGTCAAAGCACCCCTACCTAAACCTTTGACGATCGGCATAGAGTAGTTTTCAGGAACGCAATGAGCGCCATGCGCATATCCGGGCCTTCCGCGAGTAACTTCACCCCAGGAGCCGTGAGGGTCAGAAAGTCCAAACCCTGCTCATGGCCGCTGACGAGAAAATCATTAATCGCCACCCGATAGGACTGCTGGGATTGTAGGGGTTGACCGTGAATCAACCAGCCGTGATTGTCCGCGGCACGACTAACCTGGGCAGTTTGCAAAAAGCCTCCCGTTCCCCGATTAGCCTCGCCTTGATCGAGGACCCGTTGTAATAATTCCCCTGGCATTTCAACCAGCAACACCTTGCCTTCAAAGGGCAAAATCCGAATGACATCGTATTGTGTAATCGGTCCAGCGGGCACCTGGTCATCAATGCGGATGGAACCACTATTAAAGATCGCCAATTCGGCCCCTGCTGCTGCCTGGAGCATCGCCTGGGCAATGCGATCGGTCAAAGCCGTAGGCCGGTTGCGCACGCTGCTCTCCAAGCCATCCAGCGCAGTGGGTAAGACAGCGATCGTCGCCTCCGGCACAAACCCCTGCGCCCGAAACCCCGCAAATCCCTGTTCAACCCATTGCTGCACAATGGCTCCCACTTGGGGATTATCGGGAATCACGGCTGTGATGGGTTGGAGGCGCGAGGCAATCGTCAAACAGGCGCGATCGGTGTCGTAGGTAAGGTCATGAATATAGACCGTGCGGGCATTGGCATCCGTCTTAAAAATGGGAATGCCGGGATCGGAACAGTGGGGCGATCGCGCGGCTTGGGGGGGACGATTGACAATACGCCACTGTTGCATATTTTCATGTTCATGCCCGCCTAGAATGAGATCCAGTTCGGGGACAGTGGCCGCTAGCACCTGATCCTGAGCTAGATCCAAATGGGTAAGGGCAATCAGGATATCGGTTTGGGGAGCCAAAAGCGTAGCCTGTTCCCGCACAGCGGCGATCGCATCCTGGTAGGCCACATAGTTGGCCGGATTACTGGCGATCGTGACCCCAATTAACCCGACGCGCACCTGCCCTCCCGCCTTGCCGGGAACCGTGAACGTTGCCGTGGGTACGACACCGGGAAAGGACCGCTGGTGGCGGTCCAGCACATTGGCCGATAACCACTGAAACCGCGATTCTCGCAGACGGTGTAAAAACGCCGCCTCCGGGAGATCAAACTCATGGTTACCGAACGTGGCGTAGTCAAAGCCGATCGCATTCATGACCGCCACCATCTGGCGACCGGCCAAGCGTTCCCCGTTGACCATTGCAGTTCCCAGAGCCGAGGGGCTAAAGGCATCCCCCGCTAGGAGCGTATAGGTGTGGGGATTACGGGCCAAGAGTTGTTGGCGCAGCGTGGCTACCCGTGCCATTCCCCCCCGTTGCCCCTGCTCGATCGGGGTAATTTCGTAAATATCGTTCAGATGCAGCAAGGTTATCTGAATCGTTTCGGCGTTCGCTGTTGCCGCTAGGGCCAGACAGCTTGCCAAGGTCAAGAGTGCCAGTTTGCCCAGGGAGTAACCCCATTGGCGATGGTGCATGAACACAAGCTGGAACGTGGGGGGTAAGAGATAGCGTTTGGCAGCGATCGGGTGGATCAGGGTAAGGGCAAATCAGGAGATTTTCTATCAGGGTCGCTGTACGTGTAGTCTATCACGAAGCTGGATACGGGCATTATTGTCAAGATATTTATCGTTTAATTCTTATAAGTTAATGGGGATAGGGAACCTCTGGTGCTAGCTTAGCAATATGTCCAATGGTCAACGTGATCAGGTATTGCCCATCATTCAGCAATATTGAGTCCAGCAGTATTAATCGCGATCGATTAATGCAAACCTTCAAAGCTTGATCAAGCGCATCGTCACCATGTCTGAACATTTCGCGAGTGTGCAATGGCAACGCCAAGCAGACGGGTTCATTGACCGCCACTATAGTCGTGAACATATCTGGAAGTTTGATGGTGGGATCGAAATTTTAGCCTCAGCTTCCCCCCACATTGTCCCAGAGCCTGACGCCAATGCAGCGTGTGTTGATCCAGAGGAAGCCTTTGTGGCGGCGATCTCTAGTTGTCACATGCTTTGGTTTCTGGCGATCGCGGCCAAGCATCAATTTATTGTGGATCGCTACACCGATCAGGCGATCGGAATTCTAGAAAAAAATGATGAGGGAAAACTGGCTATTACCAAAATTTATCTCAATCCCCAGGTGGTTTTTTCCGGCGATCGTTTGCCCACGGAACAGCAAATTGAGGATATGCATGAAGCAGCTCACCACCGTTGTTTTCTGGCCAATTCCGTCAAGTCGGAAATTATTGTGGCCGCCATCGGCGGTATAAACGATTGGGGTATAAACAATATGACGGCTGTCCTAGATTTCAACCTGAACCGCTAACAACCAGTTGCCGGCTGGATTCCAGCGCCCAACCACCGTCAGACGATGGGGAGACGGACAGTCTTGCAGTTGGCGATCGACTTCTGATCGCAAGCTAACGAGGGACCAGGTGGATTGGGGGTATGGGTCCGGATGAAAGGTGTACTGTTGTACCGCCTGTCGGTAGAAGGTGCCGCGCCAAACCTGGCTCCAGGCAAGGACTGAGGGGGTAACCGGGTGGGGGGGAACGTTGCTATAGCCATTAGGGGGATAGGCATCGGGATGATCGAGGTAATGGCGTTGTTGGGTTAACCATTCCGGATGATCGGGAGGTAAGTCGTACAGGGGAATGACGGCGGCAGGCGCGATCGGGTCTTCCAGTAAGGCCATCTGGAGCGATCGCACGGCCAGTTCCGTAGGTTGGCATCGGGCTGCTACACACAGGGCTGCTGCCATGCCCGCTGCCTGCCCAATGCCCAGCACACAGGGTTGCAATCGGGTAGCCCCATTGGCAATATGGGAGACCGAAATGTTTTTCTCCGCCACCAGGAAGCCATCTATCCCTGCTGGAACCAAACAGCCATAGGGAATCCCAAAGGGCGTCCCTGTCCAGCGGCCTCCCCATTGGATCGACTTGGGATGCAGGGGAAAGTCCCAACCGGGATAGTGGTGGTCGTTGGCATAGTTACCGATCGCGATACTGGTGACCTGGCCAGTCTCATCACGGGGTAACGGCGCTACCCACCCTGCCGGTATCGGCAAAATTCCCGCCTCGGTCACGGTGGTTAATCCGCGCAACCGTCGGCTTTCCCGAAAGTAGGGATACAGGGCAAAGGCCGGATGGTGATTTGCTAGGGTTAACGTTGCGACGGGAAACAGATCGGGGGCGAGGCCGTAGTGGTTACCCAGGTGTACCTGGATCGTGTGGGCAAAATTCTGGCTGTGGGCGTAGCTTTCGGCATAAAATGCCCGTCGCTCAGGGGCCGTCCCGATGAGGCGATCGACGCCTCGCCCATAGTCATTGCCGTGAATGGGCCAGTTAATCATGAAGCGATCGCCCGGTAGCCGCCCATAGTTGAGAAACTTTTCTGGGCCATAGGTGTCCCAAGCTCCCTGGAATTGGGTTGGGTCATAACCGGTGGCGGCGGGAGGAATGACGGGTACGGTCGTCGTCCCAAAGTCCTGCATGACCACGACCCAAGTGGGGGACTGGACAGGATAGGTTTGGGTAAGGGAAGTCGGACCCGCTGGCGCACTTGGTTCCTGCCATTGGGTTTGCCACTCCCAACCCCAGCGATGGGGAATTTCCCCTAGGGCCAGGAGATCGCCCAATTCCGTGGCGTCGATCGTGATCGCGGCGGTAACCCTGAATGAGTTGAAACGGACGCCCAGGATGCGATCGCCCTGGCGCAGTACCTCACGGGGCCATTCTCCGACAATCCAGGTTAAATTGGGCAATGCCTTGACCCAATCGGCAAAAATGGCCGCCCCAATACGGGGGTCATAGGTAAAAAAGCTGACCCAGGCGTGATCCAAACCGCCCGGTTGCCGTACCTCCAGGGCACGCAGGTAGGCCCCCCAGAGGCCCGTTTGCCATGCCGCGAGTTCATTCCCATCCGGAGCCGCCACCCCTGCTGCCGTCAGCATCCCCCCTAACCAGGGAAATTCACTCACCAGGATCGTTTGCGCTCCCCGTCGGGCCGCCTGGATCGCGGCAGCCGTGCCACCGGTCCCCCCCCCAACCACGAGGACTTCGGTTGTGAGTGTGTCAGGTAACGGTGTCAACAGGATTACCTCCGCGACCAGGCTGCCAAGCATTTGGGCACCGTGATTGTATGCGATCGCGCTGCATCTCCGCAGGCGCATCAGGCGCCCCCTCAGTCTTAATCCGGGATGCCATTGGGCGTTCTATCAGGCATCCCGTAGTATGATGGGGAGTCCGATCGCCCCGTTCGCGCCGCGTCTCCGCAGGAGAAGTGCCTCATCACACTCAGGGCGTATCTTGCCGCTAGCCACGCTTGACGACTATGCTACTCTTACCTTCGCCCCGCATCTTCCAGGGAAAATGGCACAGGTTGATCTTTGGTCTGGTCTTCCTGGCCTTTGGCTTAGGGGCTTGTCAGACGCCCACCAGCAGCCCAGAGACCAGCAAGCCTCCTGCGGGCGGCGATTCTGTCAAAACCTTGTTGGCAACTAAACGCTGCGCCAAGTGTGATCTGCAAGGGGCCGAGCTTCAGGGAGCTGACTTGGCAGGCGCCGATCTCAATGATGCTAATCTTAGTGGAGCAAACCTGAGCAAGGCGAATCTTGCGGGGGCCTTGATGGATAGTGTGGACCTCTCCGGGGCCAACCTGAGTGGTGCAAACCTGAGTGAAGCGGGATTGATTCAGGCTAATCTGACCCAAGCGGATTTGAGCAGTGCCAATCTGACCAAGGCCAGTCTGCGGGAAGCCGATCTCACCGGAGCTACCCTCAAGCAAGCGAACCTCGCGGATACTGATCTCCTCAATGCCAGACTGGATAAGGCACAGTTGGAGACAGCCACGCTTAAGGGGACGCTACTGCCCGATGGGCAGGTGAGTCCCTAATGTAACTGGAATGTAACTGGCTCAATACTATGCATCTTGGCGATACCGGTTGCGGAGAAATATGGGTTTATTGCATCGCCTCCTTAGCTAAATTGAGAATTGTCTCAAAGTCAAAGTTATTCACGCTGGCTCTAATTTCCTGAATGATAACGGGTTGATCGGCAGGAACGTCTTCTAAAAGCGCCAAAACCTGGCGATCGTGAAGTTTCAAGGCAGCCGTATACAGGTTCTTTAACCACGCTTGCGGCATCACGCGCAATTGTTCGGCTGTTAGCCTGGTGGGGGGTGTGACGGCTGGCGCATCAGGACTGGCAGTTGGACTGGCAGTTGTATAGAGATATTTCACCCCTAAATATTCAGCCATCTTTTCAAAGATCGTATTTTCTAGAAAAGGTTTACGCACAATGTCATCGCACCTCGCTGATCGGATCATCGTTTGCTCTTCCTCTAAAGAACTCGCCGTAAGAGCAATCACGATAGTTGCCTGCCCCTTGGGATGGGATTTGATGTAGCTGGTAGCTTGATAGCCATCCATGACTGGCATCCGCATGTCCATCCAGATCAGGTGGGGATGCCAGGTTTCCCAACAGGCGATCGCGACTTGACCATTCTCAGCTTCTTTGATTTCAAAGCCAATAGGACGGAGCAATTGTAGAAGAATTTGGCGGTTTTCCCAGCGATCGTCTACAACGAGAATGCGATAGCGTGGTTGACCCGGTGCTAAGCCAATCACCTGTTGTTGGGTTTGACTTATAGGTATCTGGGTAGCATCGCTCAATCGGGCCTGAATATGAAAACTAAAAGTTGAACCCACACCTACTTGACTCTTAAAACTGATATCACCTCCAAGTAACTGGACAAACTTACGACTAATTGCCAAACCTAATCCCGTTCCCTGCTCTGAATTACATCCAGATTCAGTCTGGGCAAAGGGGGAAAAGACCTTATCTACCTCCTCTGGGGCAATCCCAGAGCCAGTATCTTCTACACTAAATTTCAGAATAACGATCTCAGGTAGAGAGGATAGATCTGAGCAGCTTTGTTGACTGCGGGCTGCGCTTACCCGAAGGGTTACCCCGCCTTGAGTTGTAAATTTAATCGCATTACCAATCAGGTTAATCAGTACCTGACGTAATTTCTTCTCATCAGTTTTGATAAATTGTGGCAGATCAGGACTCTGCTCAAGCCGCAGAAATAAGTTCTTATTAGCCGCTTGTAGTTGAAACATCTCAGTAATTAAATTAAGCATTTGATACAGATCGCAATCACTTTTATATAAAGTTATGCGACCAGCCTCAATTTTTGCCATATCTAACACATCATTAATCAGATTGAGTAAGTGCTCTCCACTACGACTAATAATCATGAGATTCTCCCGTTGATCTTTGCTCAGAGCGGGATCGCGAGCCATGATTTGGGTAAACCCTAGGATTGCGTTGAGGGGCGTGCGTAATTCATGGCTCATATTCGCTAGAAACTCGCTCTTGGCGCGGTTAGCTACCTCGGCAGCTTCTTTAGCTTGCTGTAGCTCAACTGTTCGTGCAACAACACGGGTTTCTAGTTGTTCAAAGGATTGCTGTAATTCATCACCCATGTAATTAAAGCAGATAGAGAGAATTTCTAGTTCATTAACACCAGCAATATTGACGCGCGTTTCTAAATTACCCTGGGCGATCGCGCTGGCCGCCTGTCCCAACTGCTCAATGGGATAAGCAAGCCAACGGGAGGTTACTAAACCCAGGAGAATAGCAATTGCTAAAGCCGCTAGACAAAGGAGAATAGTGGTACGGGTATTTTCATTAATTAAGGCCATAAAATCGGATTCTGGGATCGTTGTGACAAGTAGCCAGTCCAAGCCATAGGGATCTTGCCAGGGCTTAACCTGCACAAATTGGCGTTCTCCTTTAACCCAAAAATCTAGATAGTATTGTTCGTTGATATTTTTGTAATTCCCAAACCGTTGCTGTAGATATTTAGCGGTAACTTGGATGGAAATATCTTGAAATTTAACAGCACTCAACCGTTCAGCAACACCATTGACCAGTGTGTATGGCTCATGGGTACTGGAGGATGCAATCAAAAGGCCATTCCGTTCCATAATAAATATGCGAGTATTAGGACTAATTTCTAACTTTTGCAGAAAGTCACTAATGCCGGATAATAGTAAATCAATGCCAAGGGTACCAATAAGTTGGTTGTTGTTATCATAAATAGGCCCATTGATGGAAATTGATATAAACTCTGGCGTATCATTCCAGTTATACACAGAACTCCAGATAATTTTACGAGCCGCGATCGTTTCCTGATGTGAAGCCTCTTGCAAAGGATTATACTGAGCGGATATATCGATGATTCTAGTTCTGTGACCGTAATCATCAGTTGCATAAGTATACGTTCTAAATTGAGTCTCTGACGAACGTTCATCAATGGTAACACCTTGACCTTCAAGGTATCTTCCTGCACCTGCATACTCGCCGGTATTTTTGACATACGATATAAAGGTAAGCTCTGGATAGATTTGTAGTTGTTTCCAAAAGTAATGACTGGTTGTCTTAAAATCTCTTAGGTTTAATAGACCCAAAGCGATCGCATCTAGATTTTCCTTAAGAATCTTAGGGGGAACTCCTAAATAGTTATCCAGCCTTTCTGAAACCAGATTTGTACTTTTATCCAGAACCTGATTAGTAAGATTATTAATGACCCGTTGACTATTTCTAAAGGAAAGATATCCGACTAAGCCAACCGCAGCAAAGATTTGCAGTACAAAGGGTAGGACTAAAACCAGACGTAAAGGTATCTTTCTGAACTGATACATACATGCAAAATTTTTTTTTGGTACAGCCTGTTGAAAAAATATTTTTTTCATCGCGGTATCATCTTCTCAGCATCAGAGGTAGTTAGTGGTTTGGCAAAGTAGTAACCCTGGGCAAATTCACACCCTAACTGCTTCAATATCGTGACCTGTTGTTCATCTTCGACACCTTCAGCAACCACATTCATATCTAAGGTATGAGCCAGTGTAGTGATAGTCCGAACGATAGCAAATTTTTCTTCATCAGTTGTCATTTGATCAACAAAAGAACGATCAATTTTTAAGATATTGACGGGAAAGCGATGCAAATAACTTAAAGACGAGTAGCCTTGGCCAAAATCATCAATACTCAGTTGAATATGGCGTGCTCTCAGTTCCTTGAGCCTTGAAAGACTTTCGGCTCCTTGATCCATCAAAATACTCTCAGTAATTTCTAAATTTAGCGAATGGCCCTCGATCCCAGTTTCAACCAGAACATTATCTAAACTTTCCAGAAAATCATTTTCTTGAATCTGACGACTAGAAATATTCAAACTCATTTTTAACACAGTTGCCTTTGGAAATTTCCGTTGCCAAATATGAAATTGTTGACAAGCTGTATACAATACCCAATTCCCGATCGTTAAAATTAATCCCGTGTCCTCAGCCAATGGAATAAACTCAGTGGGAGAAACCAGGCCGCGCTCCGGATGGTGCCAACGAATGAGGGCTTCAAAACCCGCTAGTTTTCCAGTGTCTAGAGCTATAATCGGTTGATAATAAAGCTCTAACTCTTGACGTTCAAGCGCATAGCGTAAATCACTTTCCAGTTGGATGATCTTGAGGTTCTGTTCATACATTTCCTTATCAAAAACTGTCCAACGTCCCCTTCCTAAGGATTTAGAACGATACATTGCAATATCAGCATCTCGCAATAATTCCTCTGCCATTTTATAGTCCTTATTGCCAATCACAATCCCAATGCTGGCACTGCTAAAGAGCAACTGATCATTTACTTCAAGAGATGCAATAAATCGATTTAAGATACGCTCAGCAACGCTAATAGCTTCAGATACCTCGTTAATATCATCTAGCAAAATGGTAAACTCATCTCCGCCTAAACGGGCAACCGTATCTTTCGATCGCAGACAAGCTTCAAGTAACTTAGCAATCGCTTGAAGTAGGCGATCGCCCATCGAATGACCAAGACTATCATTGACCATTTTGAAGCGATCGAGATCAATAAAAAATACTGCAAATAAATAATTGGGGTGTCGCTTAGTATGCTTCAGTGCCTGTCCCACTCGATCCATGAATAATGTTCGATTGGGTAACCCTGTTAAGCCATCATGTAGGGTGTCATGAACGAGTTGTTCTAGGGCAAGCATTTGCTCGGTAATATCACGAGTAATACCGTCAATCCGCAGGATATGGCCATCGGCAGCGTAAACTGCATGAGCACGATCGCTTACCCAATAGACCTCACCATCAGACCGCAGGATACGGTATTCCTCACGTAGACTTCCAGTTGTCAACAAATTATGATGAGCTGCTTCGACGCGAGCACGATCGGCAGGATGAGTCCTTTCTAATCGTAGATTAGGGTTATCCAAAAATTGAGCAATTGAATAGCCATACATCTTCTCAACAGCTAAATTAACATACAGTATTTTTTTAAGCTGAGGATCGTAGGACCATACCACATCTTCCAAGGAATTAAGAATATTATTTAATCGCTCCTCACTGGCACGGACACGGGCTTCTGCTTGCTGACGCTCTTGAATCTCGATCGCTAACTTCTGATTAGCAAGTGCTAATCGCTCATTGGTTGCATCTAACTGGGCCGTTCGTCGCTCAACTCGGCGTTCTAGTTCTGCGTTCGCTCGCTGGATCTCGGCCTTAGCAGCTTGTAATTCGAGTTGATGTCTAACGCGGATCAGGACCTCTTCAATTTGGAACGGTTTGGTAATATAGTCAACAGCACCCACCGAAAAGGCCTTGACCTTATCCAACGCACCCTCTAACGCGCTGATGAAAATAACTGGAATATCACGGGTTTGTTCCATCGCTTTTAAACGTCGACAAACCTCATAGCCATCCATACCTGGCATTTTTATATCTAACAAGATCAGGTCAGGATCAAGAGTTTGTATGGCCATAAGGGCAAGAGTACCGCTTTTCGCACAGCGAATTTGAAAGCCTTGACCACTGAGGGCATTTGTGAGGACTCGCAGATTATCCGCTAAGTCATCCACAATCAGAATTGTTTTTTCAGGCTTGGACTGGGCATAGAGAAGCGTAGATGAATCCATTATCTTGCTTATCATTATCTAGACTTCAGCAATATCACTCAAACAACGCTACTCATTGAACATGAATGCATAATTTGAGTGACTGTTTTTTTATGAGTTGAGCCTAGGGCTTTGACTATGATTGCCCAATGGCAGGGAGCATACGAGTTTGACCCAATCAACCCGCATCCCCCAGCCCCAGCTCCCTGCCCCTCGTGGATGCGTAACCCACTCCCTCTGCATCACTGGGGAACTTTTATACCTGCCCTTGCTCTTTGATGATCAGATCATCGATCAGAGTAGTGCTTCCTTGTGAAAAAGTTGTGGAGTGTGCCGATCCCAGCGCTATCGGCGCGATCGCCCTAAAATGTGCAAGGTATAAACAACGCATAAAAAAGAGATACAGCCTTTACCTAATTTACTCAGTGCCCACCAGTTAAAGTTTGGACCTTGCTCCTACCGGGAGCATCCCCGTTGGACAACCGGCAGCCCTCATCCCTTTCGGAGGCAAGTTGCTGTGAACTGTCAAGCATCACCGCTCCTTCAGGACGGTGAGTATGTCAAAATTAGTGAAATCTACTGGCTCTTCTGAGTTTATGGAGTAAACCGTATAGATAACTACACATCAAAGAGCCGAAACGCTGGGTTTATGGTGGGCGCGTAGCACCCCCACCATAAACCCAGGAGAGCCAATCTACTCATACATTTAGGTGCAGATTATCCCTACCCCTTACGGTTTAGGAACTGCGGAGGCGATCGCGGTAGGCTTGGTTATCCAGGCCATCCCCCGTTGCCATTGTTGGGTCGATGCTGCGGCGCAGGTTGTCAATGCGATCGCGGGTATTGGGATGGGTACTGAGGAAGGTGGGCATTGATCCTCCCCGGCTGAGCAGTTTTTCCATAAAGCTCACCATTGCTGATTGGGCATAGCCCGCTTGCCCCAACATCCGTAACCCCCGGCTATCGGCATCATACTCATCCTGGCGACTCCGGGGACGGCGTAGGGCCAACTCCACCCCAATCTGTACGGCTCGGTTCGCATCCAGTTCCGCTGCGGTTGCCACCCCCTGGGCGATCGCGACTTCCCGCATTTGTTTTACTAAATGGCGACCCTCAATGTGGCCAATTTCGTGGGCAATCACACTGGCTAATTCGGCCTCATTCTCGGCGGCTTCAATCAGCCCCCGGTTAACGTAGACAAAGCCCCCCATTGTGGCAAAGGCATTGATGCTCCGATCGTCCACGACCTGAAAGGTATAGTTAACCGTCGATCGCGTGGTGTTATTCACCAGGCGCTGGCCAATCTCATTGACGTAGGCCGTCAGGGCACGGTTGTTGGAGATCCTGATTTGTCGCTGCAGCTGTTGATCAATTTGGGCACCAATCTGCATCTCCTGACGCGGGGATAAACTCGACAGTTGTAAAATTTGAACCCCACGCAGAAGCAGTTGCCCCCACGGAAGCGCTTGGGCGGCTGGAGGCGTCCCGATCCCAATCCCCAGCGTTAACAAGAACCCCAGGAAGGCATAGGTCCAACGTCGCCGTACCCGATCCATGCGTGTGAAAAACTGTATCATGACCCTTCGATGAGGAACGTATTAACAACAGCAGTCAACACTGATCGAAACAATCGCCGCACACGGGATCACCCCTCAGAGGTTCACCCCTTAGCCCTCTGATCTCAACCCATCATTACTGTCGTTGACGGGTTACTCAGAAGGACGTGATCCCGGATCGATAAGTTTCCAGTCAGTTAGGATTAGCATTCCCGATTTGCCCGCCCAAACGTGCAGTCCCTGGTCATGATCCTAGATCGTATTTCCGTTATCCTGCCGGTGCTCAATGAAGCGGGGACCTTAGCCCAAACCCTGCAAATACTACACCGTGCGAGTCAAGGGGAGTGGCAACCCCAGCAACCCATCGCATCCCTGGAAATTATTGTGGTGGATGGGGGAAGCACCGATCAGACGGTGACTCAGGCCCAAACCTTTGGGGTGCCTCTAGTGCTTAGCGCTGCTGGACGTGCCCAACAAATGAATGCGGGTGCCGCGATCGCCACGGGGGAGATTCTCCTGTTCCTGCATGCTGATACGCACCTACCCACAGGATTCCCTACCCTTGTCCGCACCACCTTGACGACCCCAGGGACAATCGCGGGGGCTTTCGACCTGCGCATTGCGGGTGACCTTCCCGGTTTGCGGTGGGTGGAATGGGGGGTGTACTGGCGATCGCGTCTCTGCCAGTTGCCCTATGGTGATCAAGCCTTATTTCTCCGACGTGAGGTCTTTCGATCGCTAGGCGGATTCCCCGATCTGCCGATTATGGAGGACTTTGTCCTGGTGCGTCGTCTCCAAACCCAGGGCAAGATTGCGATCGTCCCCCAGACCGTCGTCACGTCAGCCCGTCGCTGGCAACAACGCGGTGTGTGGCAAACCACCCTACTCAACCAGGCCATCCTGCTGGGCTACGCCCTGGGGGTATCGCCCCACCGCCTGCGATCGTGGTACCGAGGACGGTCTGGGACAGGTTCTGGCCAACCTTCTCCGTAAAACTACCCAAAATGACCCGATCGGGTGAGGGAACCTTATGCGGAAACCCGGCATCATCAGATGTGTTCATCTATAGCCCGTGACAACTGGCCCGATTGCCTCCGTTTTTCTACGGAATAGACTTTAGCGGTGCCCTACCTTCATGGCCAGTTATATAGGGTGCTTATCCCCGATGCCTCTGAAGTCAGCCACAGGAGTCTAAATTATGAATGCTGGTCAGCCGCCAACACCTGCTGAAATCTGGAAAACCAGTGCTGCTATGCGTCGCGCCCATCCCTGTGCCGATTTACAAGACGTGTTCGATCGCTTAGAAAGTTGCGGCAATGGTGCGATCGATGCGACCCACCTACGCCTGGACTACCTACCCAACCGTCAGCCCCAATCTGGGGTTACCGAATAAGGAGGTTAATGACCTGATTGGCCGACAAAACTCGAACTGCCCTCTCCCAGAGCGAGGGTTAAAATCCCTTCGCTCCTTGTAGGAGAAGGGATTTAGGAGTGAGGATAGAGGAGCGAGAAGCGAGGGAAACTGAGCGACTATCTCCGTTCTCTTTCCTCTTTTCTCACTCCTCAATTGTTGCCATCCCCCCTGCCTAGAGGGGTGTTACGAAAGATTGGTGTCACGAAACGGTAGGATAGTTGATCCAGTCCTTAACATGATGAAAACGAATGAAAACCGCATGGGTATTTCCAGGGCAGGGATCGCAAACCGTGGGAATGGGGGGCGATCTGCAAACAGAGCCGTTAGCCCAGGAACGCTTCCAGCAGGCAGAAGCGCTTTTAGGCTGGTCGGTCCCCGATCGCTGCCAGGGGGATGAAACCGAGTTGGCCCGTACCCTCTATACCCAACCTTGCCTATACGTGATCGAAAGTATTTTGGTGGATCTCCTGCGCGATCGGGGGCACCAACCGCATCTGGTGGCAGGGCATAGTCTCGGGGAATATGTGGCCCTCTACACCGCAGGTGTGTTCGACTTTGCCACGGGTCTGCGATTGATCCAAAAACGGGCGGCCCTGATGGATAGCAGTGCCAATGGGGCAATGGCAGCCCTGATTGGGGCCGATCGCGACCAACTGGAACAGGTCCTAGCCAACACTACTGATGTGGTCCTGGCCAACGATAACAGCGCGGCGCAAGTGGTCATTTCCGGGACCCCTGCAGCGGTGGAGACGGTCTTGAGTCAAGTCAAAGCGAAACGAGCAGTGCGCCTCAATGTTTCGGGAGCCTTCCACTCCCCCCTCATGGCAGACGCCGCGGCTGAGTTTGCCCAGGTGCTCGAACCGATCGCGTTTCAGCCAGCCCAGGTGCCCGTCCTCTCCAACGTGGAACCCCAAGCCACCACCGATGCCACCGTCCTCAAACAACGGCTAGCCGCCCAAATGACTGGACAAGTGCGTTGGCGCGAGATTTGCCTACAACTCCCGGAATTGGGCATTGAACAGGCCTGGGAGGTGGGGCCAGGAAATGTGCTCACGGGGCTACTCAAACGCACCTGTAAGGGGTTAGAGCTGGTGAATATAGGCAAACTGGCGGATTTACCCTCGTAGACCGTCCTGGCCCTATTTGGCATCGTTGGACAAAAGTGTGCTACAGCGTTTCCCAAGTCCTTGAAGGACAGAAGCACGTGATGAACCGTGTGATCAACAAGGGGCTTGAGCCAATTGCCTGACCCTCACTGAGGCGACACAGGCTGTAGAGCACCCGTCTACCCTCATCATCCCTTAGGATTTGGCCGCCGTCGGGGGCGTTGCCACACCGATCGGGCCGCCTTTTCCTGTTCATAGGTAATCAGGCGACCATAGTAGGGATGTTGGCTGAGGTCCATTGATAAAAACACATGGCGGCGCCGATCGCCAAATCCTTTGCGCGTGAAAAAATTGACCGCTGGGGTATTCTCTGGGTCTGTGTCTACCATCATGAACCGGGCACCATCATTAATCAACCGTTCAATTAACTTGTCGACCAAACTATCAGCAATTCCCCGCCGCTGGAACGCAGGGTTGACCCCCAGCCAGAGGATATAACCGTAAGTAAGCGAGGCTTTGCTAATAATACTCCCTAGGATGAAGCCTGCCAGTTCTCCCTCGATTTCAGCGACTAAACAATATTCTGGATCAGTATTATATAAGCCAATCACCTCCCATTCATCCCAAGTTCGGTAGATGTAGGGATATAAATCACTGGTAAATAAACTATCACCCAAGTGATAGACAGGGGCAAGGTCATCAATCTCCATATCTCGAATAAGGAGACCGATCGCCGATTCTGGCGGCTCACCGGAAGCCGGGTTGGTTGGGAAAGCGGCATCAGTCATCGGTTTAGCCCAACAGACAACTTTGCTCAAAACTTGCTCAAAACTTTAGGATAACTTAGGCAGACGAGTTGTCCCTAGTCCCAGCCTTGTAAACCAGCGATGGCTCAACCTGTCCCCCTTGTTGACGGTGCCTAGTGTGAGGGTTACCCGCCATGTATCGTGCTGCCTTTCGGGCCTATCGTCGCGTATTCTCCCCACCGCTCCAAACCCGTCACGGGGTCTGGCCAGTACGCGAGGGGATTCTGGTGCAGTTGCAGGACGATTCCGGCAGGAGCGGCTGGGGGGAAATTGCCCCCATTCCCTGGTTTGGCAGCGAATCCTTTCAACAAGCCTGGGCCTTTTGCCAACAGTTACCGCCCCTGCTGCCAGATATTCCAGATCTGGCTATTCCAGCACCCTTCACTGCCTGCCAATTTGGCTTAGAAACGGCCTGGTTGGCCCTGGTTGATCTCGGTCCCCCTTTACCGTTAGGGGCCGATCGCCCAGCCGCGTTGTGTGGCCTTCTGCCCACGGGGACAGCCGCCCTCACGGGTTGGCCCCGGATTTATGCTCAAGGCTACCGAACCCTGAAATGGAAAATTGGAGTTGCGCCGATCGCTCAGGAAATGGCCGTCTTCCAGGAATTACTGGCCCAATTCCCCCCAGACCTGACTCTGCGCTTAGACGCAAATGGGGGTCTCAGCCGAGATGATGCCGCCACCTGGTTACGGGTCTGCGATTGCGTACCTGATCGCATCGAGTTCCTAGAACAACCCCTGCCCCCAGCCCAGTTGGCCGAGATGCTCGCCCTGAGTCAGCAGTTTGCAACGCCTTTGGCCCTGGATGAAGCAGTGGCGACTGTGGCACAACTGGAACAGTGTTATCAACAGGGGTGGCGGGGAATTTTTGTCCTCAAACCCGCGATCGCCGGTTCCCCCCGGACCCTCCGGCAACGCTGTCAGGATTACGGTTTGGATACGGTTTTTTCCTCAGTCTTTGAAACGGCGATCGCCCGTCGTGCAGCGCTCCGCCTTGCCTATCAACTCTCCCCCACGCCTCGTCCGCCTGGTTTTGGCACGGGCCACTGGTTTGATCGGGCGGATAGACTTCAGGCAGCAGAGGCTGACCAGCTTTGGGACGCATTAGCGGGATAGGTGTCATCGGGGTTGAGTCACGATCGCCCTACCCCCCGCAAACCCCCTCTTGACCCGACACACTCAGATCGTACTGATAGACCGCCGCCCCCAGCGATCGCGGTTGGGCCAAAACGGCACTCCGGGCAGCGGCGTTGAGGGCAGGGTGACCCAGATCGATCGTCGGTCCCGCAAGGATATTGCCTTGCCCGTCGGTTTCCACCGTGGTATACCCCCCGCTGGCGGCAACCGGACAGGCACTAGCAGGATAGGGAACAATCACGGTTACCGGGGGAGCCATCACGGGACCAGTGGGGGCTGCGGCCTGGATCTCTGTGGCCTGGATCTCTGTATCGACGGGATAATCGGCACTAGCGGCATCGACATCTGATGGGCGAGGGGCAGCGGCGGTATCCACGGTATAGCCCTCTGCGGAAACGCTCGGTGAACCGCCCGGTGACGCAGCAGCCTGGAGATCGGCACGGGCAATGGTTAGGGGTCCTCCCAACGCACTGGCCCCTCCCGTGACGGGAGCAGTCGCCGCAACCGTCGGGACCTGGGTTGGCGCGGGAGTATCGCCAGACGTGAGGCTAGCAGGTGGAGCAGGGGCCGCTGCGCCCCCCTCCAGCGGCGGGGGCATTGCCACATCCCCTTCAATCACGAACTGCTGCTCAACAGTCCTAGCTTGAGATTGGGGTGGGCCGACGGCAATCCGAGCCGGAGCGGGGGGGGCATACCAGTCCAGGGGAATCACCGGCGGGGGGGCCGGTAACCCGCTGAAGGCATCGGCAGGAAAGGGGACAGGGAGGGGGGCCAGTTGGGGCAATCCGGGCAGGGTGGGGAGACCGGCGAACAGGTTATGGGTACCCGTCGGTGTTGCCGGTGGGGTAATCCCGGTGGCAAGCGGGGCCTGACCAAATAGCTGGGATAGGGTTGGGGTGGACGGGGCAAGGTTGGGCAATTGGGCCGCTTCTGCCGGAGTCAGTTCAATCACGCCTACCGGTTGCTGCACGATCGCTGTCGAGAAGCCACTTTTCCCTAACCAGGACGATAGGGCTAATAACAGGAGGGCGTGGAGACCGATCGAGGTCAGGGTGGCGGGCGAGAGGGACTGCTCCAGGAGCGTGTGCAAAAAACTCAACCGGACCTGAAGACCTGTCTGCATGGTTACCCTCCTCTAGAACCCAAATGCTACCCGCTGGTGGGTGCTTGCGCCTTCTAAAGTCCACTGTAACCAAGATTTATCCTCTCAAGCACCGGTGATCGCCCCAAATCTCCCCGGCTTTTTCCCACCCTGCTTGAGTCCCCTTCACGCCTGCACCGTTCCTGGCACCTGGGGACGCCGACTCACATGGGCAGAGGGACAGAGATCCGCCAGTTCACAGCGATCGCAGGCCGGATTCCGAGCCGTACAAACTGCACGACCGTGGTAGATCAGCCGGATCGACCAGTTCTCCCAATCGGGCTGGGGCAACAGGTGCATCAGTTCCTGTTCAATCCGCATGGGGTCGGTCTTGTCCGTGAGGCCCAGCCGTTGGCTTAGGCGTTTGACATGGGTATCCACCGTAACGCCCATATTAATGCCATACCCATGCGCCAGGACCACATTAGCGGTCTTCCGGGCCACCCCTGGTAATTGCAGCAGATCTTCCATCAGTTTGGGCACCTGACCGTGGAAGCGATCGACAATCATTTGACAGGCGGCGCGAATATTACGGGCCTTATTGCGGTAAAAGCCAGTCGATCGCACCAAGGTTTCCAGTTCTTCCAGGTCGGCATTGGCGAGGGCAGGCGCATCGGGGAAGCGGGCAAAGAGCGCCGGGGTCACCTGGTTGACCCGTTCATCCGTACATTGGGCTGACAGGATCGTGGCCACCAGAAGCTGCACTGTAGTCTGGTAATTGAGGGTACAGGTCGCATCCGGATACAGGCGCTTCAGCCGGACTAAAATTTCCAGCGCTCGCTGTCCCTTGTGGGCATATTTCCGACTAATACTCATCGGTACATTCTGATTCGCTCATGCTGACATGCTGATGGGCACATTCTGATTCTTGCGCTGATGGGTGTATTCTGATTAGCGTTCGCTAATGAGTGCATGGACATCAACCTATTGAAAGAGCCGCTGTACCCAGTCCAACTGGGCCGTATCCCGCACAATCAGAAACACCCCCAAGCCCAACAGCAACACCAAGCCTGTTTGCATAACCCCTTCCTGAAGTCCTGTGGGTAGAGGCTTGCCGCGTACCCCTTCCACAGCCAACAGCAGCAGTTGCCCCCCATCTAGAGCCGGTAGGGGCAAGATATTGATAATTGCTAAGTTAATGCTAATAAACGCGGCAAAGGGCAGGAGACTAAAGACATCAGCCTGGGCAATATTGGCCCCCATTTCCACAATCTTCACAGGTCCCGATACCTGGCTGGCGGTATCCCGGAAGTGAGTAACCAATAATCCCAGACCCTGGATAATTTGTTCAAAAATATTCTGGAACTCAGTAGCAGCCAGGGTGAACAACTCGATCGGACTATGGGGACGACGATAGATGGGTAGCCCGTTGGGGAAAAGCTGGACCCCGATGCGCCCTTTCCCGTCACTACCCGTCTCCGGGGTCACGGTAACCGAGAACTGCTGTTCCCCCCGTTGTAAGGTTAAGTCGATGGGTTGGCCCGGATGATTCTGAATCAACCCCATGAGGGTAGGGATGGCGGTCTTGGCAGCAGGCAGGGGTTGTCCGTCAACCATGAGAACCACATCCCCTGCCTTAATCCCCGCCTGGGCTGCGGGCGATGTTTCCGCCATCACCTGGGGAATCACCACCCCTGGTTGGTAGCGAATTCCATCCGGAATACCGACAATCCCCAGTTGCACCACCAGCAGCAAATAGGCAAAGACCAGGTTGGCAATCACCCCGGCACTAATGACGATCGCCCGATCCCACAAGGGCCGGTTTTGCAGCAAGTTGGGGTCATCCGCAGGAATCTCACTGTCGGGATCCTCATCGGGAAAGCCCACAAACCCCCCAAGGGGGATCGCCCGGAGGGCATATTCGGTTTCGGGTCCCTGGTAGCGCCACAGCACCGGACCAAAGCCGATCGAAAATTTACTCACCCGAATTCCTTGGGTACGGGCCGCCAGGAAGTGCCCTAATTCATGCACCACGATCAAAATGGCTAAAACCCCGATCGCGCCCAGATAGGCCAAGCCGTTTGCCCCTGTCCCCGCCGCGCCACTGACTGCCAAAACCGACATATTAAGAATTCACTCAGATTAGTTACGTTTCTTTAGACATTGTAGGGGGTCTTCCCCAGCTTGTTGGGAAAAAGGCATCACTGGGAATGCGATCGCCAAGGCAGGCAGGACATCCTGATCGCCAAGGGGCAACTTAGTGCAACCTTCGTGTCCTTAGTGCCTTGGTGGTTCCCTAGCAGTCGCCCACCCCAACTTCCTTAAGCCCCACTTGCGACTAACACCTCACCCTTAAGCATCCGTGACGCCGCATCCAGCAACGCTTCTTCGAGATAAGGCTTGGTGAAGTAGCCACTGGCCCCCAGCTGAATGGCCATTTGCCGGTGCCGATCGGCCCCCCGCGAGGTGAGCATCGCGATGGGGATCTGGCTGAGGTGGGGGTCCTTTTGCAGCCGCGAGAGCAACTCCAGACCGTCCATGCGGGGCATTTCGATGTCGCAGAAGACGAGATCACAGGGAAGACCCGATCGCAGTTTTTCCCAGGCTTCCTGACCATCACGGGCCTGCTCGACCCGATAACCCGACTTAGTAAAAGTCATCGACAACAACTCGCGGACCGTAATCGAGTCGTCCACAATCAGCACCGTCGGTTCGGTCGTCGTGACTTCCTCTACCATTGGGGGCGGCGCTTGCTGTTCCCACATACTGCTGGTGCCACCGCGCATCCGGCCCATCGCCAGGTCAATCAATTCCAACACATCCGCGATCGGCATAATGCGGCCATCCCCCATAACCGTCGCCCCGGCAATACCAATCGGTTTAGGCACCGGACCTTCCAACTGCTTGATCACAATTTCCCGCTCGCCTTCCACCTGATCTACTTGTAAGGCCACGAAATTGCTCGTACTGCGCAGCACCACCACCGAAATGATGTCATCATCCAGGGTTGCCCCGCCGTAGATACTCCCCCGTCCCATTTGGCGATTGTATTTGAGCAGATCCGCGAGGGGCCGGAAGGGCAGGAGGGTATCTCGCCAGAGAATGCAGGTCTGGCCTTCCTCGTTGGTTTGGACCCGATCCCTGGGAACATCCAGCATATCTTCCACCCCGTCCATTGGGAAGGCAATGCGGGTACGGTTACTCAGACACAGCAGCGCCTTAGAAATACTCAGGGTCAGGGGTAACCGAATGGTAAACGTGGTGCCCTTCCCCAGTGTGGAGTCGGTGTTGATAACCCCGCGAATTTCGCTGAGGCTGGTACGCACCACGTCCATGCCCACACCCCGGCCAGCAAAGTCATCCGCCTTGTCCTTGGTACTAAACCCAGGGAGGAAGAGCAGGTCATAGGCATCCAGACGCGACATGGTTTGCGCCTCTTGAGGGGTGATTAAGCCCTTGTCTACCGCCTTACGTTTGACAAGCTCGGCATCAATGCCAGCCCCGTCATCAGCGATCGCGATCACCGTCTGGTTGCCGGTGTGGAAGGCGCGAATGGTGATCCGGCCCCTGGGGGGTTTCCCGGCTGCGATGCGCGCCTCTGGCGTCTCAATCCCGTGGGTAATTGCGTTATTGACCAGGTGGGTCAGGGGATCGTACAACTGCTCCAGGATCATCTTGTCAATGAGCGTATCCCGACCTTCCACCTGTAAATCCGCCTGTTTGCCACACTTGAGGGAAATATCCCGCACCGCACGGGGCAGACGATCGGCAGCTTGGGCAAAGGGCACCATGCGCGATCGCGTTAGGCTCTCTTGCAGTTGGGTCGTAATCTGGCGGAACTGCCGCGTAATTTGATCCGTTTCATCGCCCGTGAACTCAATGTCAGAGGCCGACTCCCGCACCCGGACGATTAATTCAATCATTTCCTGGGAGAGGGTATGGAAGGCAGTAAACCGGTCCATTTCCAGGGCGTCGAAGTTAACCCCAGTGGAGTGGGAATCCCCGTTGCCATTGGGTGATGCGTGAGTGCCCGTCGTGGGGGCTGAGTGGCCCTGGCGATGGGACAACAGCGAGGCTTCCAGCAGCGATCGTTCATATAGATCGCGCATCCGTTGGCCCACATCGCTGAGTTGTTGCACCTGATAGAGCAGGTTATCGAGGAATTGGCGAAGGCGTTCCTGGTTCTGTTCCAAACTATTACGGCTGACGACTAATTCCCCCACCAAGTTACTTAGCCCATCCAACTGTTTGACGGGTACTCGCATGGTTTGCTCTACCATTGCCCGTCGCCGTCCAATGGGGGTTTGAACCCGATTCGCGGCAACCGCCGGTCCCCCCAGAGTTTCATCCGCAGCCTTCAGGAGTTTCTCTAGATCATCAAATTCATCGTCTCCTGCCTTCGATACGCTGGTTGGCGTCGTCGGGGCGGGCGTCGCCATTGGCGAGGGTTGAGGTTCACGGGCTTCATCCCCCAACAGTGACTCCAATTCTGCAAAACCTGCTTCCCCCTCCACTAGCTCTTCCACGGGGGCGGTGACAGCCGTCGGAGATTGATCAGTTGCTTCCTCCGATCCCAACAGCATATCCAGGTCGGCAAAATCCTGGGTATCCGCCGCAGCGGCCACACCGGACATGTCTTCGCCCAACAGGGCATCTAACTCGTCGAAACTTTCTAGCTCTGTGAGTTCAGGCCCGATCGCCGTTGCCATCGATTCGTCAGCCGTTTCCGCCAGGTCTAGGGTATCCAGTGCCAGGGATTCTAACTCCTGATCTAGATCCGGGAAGTCCACATCCACGGCTTCGGCAGGTCCCTCTGCCTCGGCCAGGAGGTCAATCTGTTCTAACCCCAGGGTGGCGGCGATATCGCCCCGCTCTTCAACCCCCTCCGAGGGTTCAATGGCAATTTCGGCCAATTCTAGCTCTTCGTCACTCATCAGGTCATCGAACAGGTGCTCCGGGAACTCCTCCCCGGTCACGGCTGCTCCCCCCGTAGCCAGGGGGCTGGCTGGCTCTAGGACGATTCCCCCCCCTTGGGGAGGCTGCGCGATCGGGGGGGTGGGCGCGATTTCCGACGGGCTTGCTTTCCCAGGTGTTGCCCCCTGTGGTTGATACTCCTCAGCCTCAGCTGCTTCCCTCTCTAGCTCAGCGAGACCCTCTAACTCACCCAGACTTTCCAGATCACCCAAACGACTCTCTGGCTCATCGAGGTTTTCCAGATCAGCAAGATCTGCTTCTAGTTCACCGAGGCTCTCTTCGAGTTCACCTAAATACTCTAGGTCGCCGAGACTGGCTAGCTCACCCAACTCGTCTTCGTCGCTGGGTTGTTCTCCCGTGGCAGCGTCAGCAGTGCCCGACGCTAGCGAGCCTACATGAGTCTCTGGCTCGCTCGTCAGTAAGGCGTCTAGTTCATCCTCGAATTCATCAGAGATTGCCATTTCTGGCCACGGTTGCGCCAACTCAGGCTCGGCTTCCTCCGGTTCCTGGCGGGATACCGGCATCTCTGCAGCCATTGCTTCAGGACCCATTGTCGGCGCGATTCCCTCTTGGGGACGCTGCGCGATCGGGGGGGGCGGCGCTGACCCAGCAGGACTCGGTATGGCGGCTGGAGAGATAGCCTCGGTCCCGTGCGGCGCTACTGGTTCAACTGCAAAAAAGTCATCAATCTCCTCAACCCATTCAGTGGGAACCTCGGTGCTGGTCGGGGGTGTCGATCCTGTTTCCCCGACCAAATTGGCCTCACCACTGTCGGTTAGGGTATCTTCCGTCGGTTCTGAAAGGGTGTCGGTGGTGGGGGCATGACGGCCAGCAACGCTGGTGTCGGTTTCTGTCTCGGTCAGCAGCATTTCTTCATCGCCAAACATCACTTCCCACGGATCAGTGACCAGTTGGCGGGAGGGGGGGGGCGGTGAAGCTGCTTCAACCGCTGTGGCCAACTCGGACAGCGCAGGACGGGTTACGGCTGCTGCCGTTGCCTCATGGGTAGGAGCTGTCTGATCGGTCCATTCATCGCCAGACTGGCCTGCTGCTGTGGGTTCCAGGTTAGCTGGCTCTTCGTGGGCGATCGGGGATGCCAAGGGGAGTTCTACCTCAGAGCGGTCTCCCGCTTCGGATCTATCTGTCTCAGGGGGTATCCAAGTAGTCTCCAGATCCCAAGCCTCTCCTTGCGCGTCGGTCAGTGGAGCCACGGTTTGGGTATCCGTCGGAGGTTCGGTGGTTTCGGCGGCGATCGCATCCAGTAACTCATCCAGCCCCATATCCAGGTCCGAGGTCTCGACGATCGGTTCAGCCGTTCCCGTATCGGTGACGGTCATTTCCTCCAGTAAGGCCCCCAGATCGGTGTCCGTTTCATCGAAGGCAAAATCAGCCATATCGGTTAAACCGGCAGCGGGTAGTTCTGCTGCCGGGACAGCAGCTGGGCCTGCCGCCTGATCAAGATCCACCCCTAAGTCAAGCTCCCAGCTTCCTGTATCCTCTGACGCAACCTGGGAAGCCGCGATCGAGACCTCACTGGTTCCCATGTCAGCCCTTCCCTCAGCCCCTTCGATGGGGGGTTCCAGCCCCTCCAGCAGGTCTGGTTCGGCAACTGAGAAGTCTTCAAAAATCGCTTCTAACCCCCTGAGGGCGGGGTCAGTCGTGGGCGGTGTTGCCGGTGCCGGGTGAGGGGTGGCCTCCAGTTCCGCCAGCAAGCCTTCAAAGTCATCCAACGGGGTATCGTCAACCGTCAGCCCTTGGAGAAGAGCAGCCTCAGAGCCTGTGTGCCCCTCGCTCTCGTAGATGGACAGGAGATCCTCAAAACTATCGACTTCAGACTGATCCGCTGCCCCTCGATCGGCCCCGGCTGGAACTGCTCCGATCGGACTGGGCGTCGGGGCAGTGCCCCCGGTTGCGGGGGAACGGGCGGCTTCGCCCCCGCTGTCTTCGAGAAAATCCAAAAAGTCTAAATCCTCGGTCACCAGCTCGCGTTGCGGTTGGGTATCGGTCACGTTGGCCAGGAGATCGGAGAAATCACCCGGTAGCTCAGCACCGTCTAAGTCAGTGACAGTGGCTTCGTCCTGAAATCCCAACACTTCTTCCTCCCAACTGAGATCCAGGTCGGGAACTTCCCCTTCAAAGAGATCGGCGAGGGAATTCAATTCGGCCATACCGACCTCTGGCCCCGCTTTTCCGCCGGTACCATTGGCCGCAGCTGTCAGGGGTTCATCTAGGGCCGGGGGAGAGGTCGCCTCGGTCAGGGGCTGGCTGTCAACTACGGGGAAGGCGTCGAGGCCCAGAGAGGTCAGAACGGACTGATCGGCATCAGCCGCCGCAAGCCAGGTGTGCAGATCGTCTTCACTGGGGGGAACGCGACCCACTTCAGACGGCAGCAGTTCCTGTAACGCTGGACTAATGGCGATCGCCTCAGCCCGTCCAGCGAGAACCAGTTCTTGGGCCTGTTTCACTTCCCGAATGACGATCGAGGCTAGGGCACGGTGGGAGTTGCTAGGATTCGCGATCGCCCCGGACACCGCCCGAATCAAGTCACACCAAGCCCGCAGACCGAACTGTTCCCCCGCCTGTTCTAAACTACGGCAGATATCACTAAGTTGTTGGCGGGCCGGAGCCGAGTGTTCGGGCTGCTTGAACAGTTGCAGCATTTCCCGCAGGCGGGTGGGGACATCACTGCGAAAGATCAGTTGCAAAGCGCTATCTTCTGGGGGACTGGCCGGTAGCTTAACAACCGCAGGCGTGGTCATGGGCGGACGGCGCGGGGGTGGTGCAGCGGGCCGATGGGGTCCCGTGGTGCTCTCAGCCACCAGTTGGTCGAGGTGCTGTCCCAGGGAAATCAGGACCGGTTCAACAGTCGCGATAATCCGCTGGGCATGCTCTTCGGTCAACCCCAGGGGACTTTGGAGTTCCTCTAACAGGTCACTGAGGGCATCAAAGCCTTTTAGAAACAGCGATTCTAGGGTTTGATCGACCTGAATCGGATGCTCCTGGAGAACTTTAAAGTAATCCTCCAGACGGTGGGAAATTTTCTGGATACTGTCCAGCCCCAGCATGGCTGCCCCACCTTTCACCGAGTGTGCCGCCCGAAAGAGTTCCTGAATGCCTTCCGGGTCGTTGATCGTGGATTGGAGGGTAAGGAGGCCACGTTCGATCGTGCTGAGGTGTTCCTTCGCCTCTTCGATGAAGTAGCCCATGATCCGTTGTTGCTGATCCGACTGCATGGCAGTATCCCTAGTAATTGATAGAGACCGCGAGTGGTGGCTTCCCTGACGGTTGGTGCAAACCAGGGGGGTGGGCAGTAGGGAGGGCGCTTGCCCATTGGGGCGCTGGCGGGTGGGGCACGCTTGGGGGGTGTGCGAACGGGTCTGGCTCTAATGTACCCGATCCCATCCGAATCAGCAGCCTCCGATCTAGCGTTCGGTGGCTTCGACGCGGAACCGCTCCACTGAGTTGAGCAGGTCGCGGGCAACCCCCACCAGACTTTGCAATGAGGCCGATACCCGCTGGGCTTCCTGGGAGGTTTCCTGGGCCGTGAGTTCGACGGATTGCATCACCTGGGACACCGCTCGCGAGGTTTCGGTTTGCTCCACTGTATCCGCCGTGATCGATCGCACCAGGGTATCAATGCGGTTAGACACCTGAATGATGTCGTCGAGCGATCGTTTGGCTTGTTCCGCCAGTTTTGTCCCCTCGATAACCTGCTGGGTCCCTTCTTCCATTGCGGTCATGACGGAACTGGTTTCCCCCTGAATCTGCAATACAATCTGCTCAATTTCCTTAGATGCCTTGGCGGCACGATCGGCCAACTGGCGCACTTCATCCGCCACGATCGCGAACCCCCGTCCCGCTTCACCCGCACGGGCCGCTTCAATACTGGCGTTCAAGGCCAGCAGGTTGGTCCGGGAGGCAATTTGCGAAATCAAGGCCACAATCTTGGAAATTTCCTGGGAGGATTCTGCTAAGCGCTTCACCTTCCGTGTGGTTTCCGCCACCGTTTCCCGAATCCGCAAAATCCCAGCCACGGTGCGTTCCACCGCTTCCCCACCCTTCCAGGCACTAGCAGAGGCCGATCGTGCCACATCTTCAGCTTCACGGGCACTTTCCGCCACCCGTTGAATCGAGTCGGTCATCACCTGCACCGAGTTGAGGGTGACAGCCAGTTCTTCTGCTTGCCGCAAGGCATCCGCAGAGAGACCACGGGCAAACTGTTCATTATCCGAAGCCCCTTTGGCCACCTGCCGGGTGGCTTGCTTCACTTGGACCACAATTTCCCGGAGGTTTTGAATCGTTAAGTTAAACGAGTCAGCCACTGCCCCCAGTACGTCCGCTGTCACCTCCGCTTGCACCGTGAGGTCCCCCCGTGCCGCGCCTTCTACGTCATCCAGGAGTTTGATCACCTGGCGCTGGAGATCTTCCTTGGCCCGCTCCATTTCGTCGGCCTTGCGTTGAGCTTCGGCAGTGACCGCTGTCATGGATTGCATCATGCGGTTAAAGCCTACGGCTAATTGTCCCAGTTCATCCTCCGCATGGGGCACGGCCCGCGCATTCAGATTGCCTTGAATCACCGCATCAAAGCGGGATTGGAGATCGGCGACCGATCGCTGAATTTGTTGGTTGGCCACCCCATTGAGGAGCAGCGTAGTCGCCCCCCCCGTCGCCCCAGCCACCACCGCCATGAGTAAGCCCGTCCGTTGCAATTGACCCACGACAGCTGGATTTTTATCGGTCGCCTGATTCGCTGCCAC
Source organism: uncultured bacterium (assembly GCA_964536415.1). GTDB lineage: Bacteria > Cyanobacteriota > Cyanobacteriia > B231 > B231 > Trichothermofontia. Next base: position 22,241 of record CAZHXN010000008.1, on the reverse strand, counting down.
ATAACTGACCACCGCCACCGAGAGCAGTGAAATAATCCCCGTTGCCCCCGCTGTGATCCAGCGTTTGGATGCCATTGGGGCATTGAGGAAAGGCGCGAGCCAGCCCTGGTCTGCTGCCCCCGCTTCTTCAACGGTCTCTGTCCCACTACCAAAGGGGTAACCGCCCTCGGCCCCCGCGTCAAAACTGAAGTCGATGTCTCGACCGGGGAAGGAAGTGGACGGTTGGCGAAAGCCGGAGGTTCGTACGCCACGGTGGTTCCCCTCCTCACTCCCCAAAGAGAAGTTCGAGTCGGTTGTAAACTCGCCTGTTAATTCTCCCGACGTATCGGAGAGGTCGAAATCGGGCAGATTACCGACATCATCAAAGTCTTCAAAATCGTCCAGGAACCCTACACTGCTCTGGCTACCACTGCCCTCTGAGGTTGCCTCCGGTGTCATCCCCAAGGTGCGACTCTCAAAGGCATCTTGACTGCCAATGGTCTGATCTTCAAAGGAACTGGTCTCAAAGGCCGCACCGGCCCCCGCTGCAAAGGCAACCTCCCCGAAGGCACTGCCTGACCCCTCACCAAACTCATTGAGGCCAAAGTCTTCTTCAAAGCTGAAGTCATCCTGCGCCGGTTGGTGGACAAAGGTTTGGTTTGCATCAATGGCTGGGGTGTCTAGCGCTGACGTTGGGAAGGTTACCCCCCCACTCTCCCCTTGACTAAACGCGCTCGTGTCCAGGTCGGGCAGGAACATCGTGGCACTGTCTTCGGCGCGATCGTCAGGGCTGGGGCCAATATCAGCCGCCGCCGTACCCATCTCCATCTCAAGGGCATTATCAAAGTCAAAGGCTGGCATGGCCATGCCCCCTGGCTCGTGCTCTGCCACATAGTCGGGTGTCGCCGGGAGATCACCCGGGAAATGATGCTCAGCAAAGTCACCCTCGGCGAAGTCACCCTCGGCAGCCTCGAAGTCAAAGGGGGAGGCGGCGGCCTCGGCTCCGGAGAAGTCGGGATCAAATTCCTCACTGCTAAAGGGATTACGGGCAAAGTCAGTGGTTACTGACGCGCTGCTGGTGGGTTCGTCAATACTCCCAGCGGCAAAGGGGTTCTCAAAGGGATTGGCCGTATCCGTGAGATCGTCGGTGGCAAAATGATTGTCGTCCAGGGAGAAGTCTTCAAAACTGAAATCATCTTCACGGCCAAAGGGGGTATCTTCCTGGGCGGGCAAAACTTCCGTGGCCCCACTGGCGGTTGTTTCAGTACCATAGGTGGGGAGTGATTCAACCCCCACGCCCGCCCCATTCTCGGTTCCCTGAAAGGTTTGGATATCAGGGTAGGCACTGGTCGCTGCACTGCCGCCAAACTCCTCTACATCCCCTAAGCCCTGGTTAGCTAAGGTAACGTAGTCGGGATCGGTCGTCAGACTTAGCACCGTTTGGTATTCTTGGCGGGCCGTCTCGTATTGTTGCAACCCATAGCAATAGATATGACCGCGCAGGAGGTGGGCGCTAAAATCATCGGGTTGATGCGCAACCAGTTCATCAATAAAGCTGGCAGCGTCTTCGTATCGTTGTTCGATATACGCCGCCTGGGCCTTCTGATAAAGTTGCGAGTATCCTGTGCTTGACGCCATCGATAGCTTCTCCTGCCGCTTTTAAGGGTCCTGGGGTGTAAGTGTCCTGGAAAATCGGCAGTCTAGGCTGCCCACCGTGCCGATCGAATAATGGCTGCCTGATCCAGCAACCGTAAATGCTCGCCCGTTTCTGCATTCAGCACCCACTCTCCCCGCAGAAAGGGAAGAATGTTATCGGGTACATTGGTCGCAATTTGTAATTCGTCGAGATCTAGCCAATCCATGCCCACAATTCGGTCTACCGCTAGTCCTAGGATAATGTCCTGGTCCTGAACCGCAACCACGGGAATTTCGTTGCGATCGGTATTGAGGACAGTGGCATCTCCCAAGAATTGACCCAGGTCAGCCACCCAGATCACCTGTCCCCGTAAATTGAGTGTCCCCAGGAGCAGGGGGGAGACATTGGGGATTGGGGTAATGCGATCGGGGGAAAGGGAAATGACCTCTTTGATCCCAACGGCATGGAGGGCAAACTCAGTTCCAACAGGCACATAGAACCGCAGGTGTAACTCCCCTTCGGGATTACCCATGCCCTCATCGCCCCCTTGGAAGGCAGGAGCTTGTCCGGGTCCCCTCCCTTTGAGAAAGTCTGAACTTGCAACCATAGCCCTCTCCCTCTTCTCCCACTATCCGCGCAAAAGCTGTTTGACGGTCCCCACCAACTCGGTTGGTTGAAATGGCTTGGCAATATACGCATCCGCACCCTGGCGCATCCCCCAATAGCGATCGAACTCTTCGCCTTTGGAAGAACACATGACCACGGGAATATCCTGGGTTTTGGTATCCGCCTTCAGACGCCGACAGACTTCGTACCCATTCATCCGGGGCATCACGATATCCAAAACGACGAGATCGGGACGCTGAGCTTGGATCTGCTCTAGGGCTTCGACGCCATCACTGGCAACATAGACTTTGAGACCACTATTCTTTAATAGCTCAGTGATCATCTCCCGTTGCGGCACGCTATCTTCTACCACTAGCACTAGACTCATTCCGATCGCCCTTCCTAGTCGCCGCGCTCATTGCCCATGACGAAAGCCATCGCAGTCGCAGGATACGCTGCTTCCCTGTTAGTATAGTCTCTAATTTCTAATGTAAACCCAGTCGGTCGGGATCTGTCTAGCAAGATTTTGCCACTAATTTGCCACTAACTTGTTGCCGGGGGGTAGCTCGTCCCCGGCGTTGAGGTATAGATGGGTTTGGGCCAGCTTCTCTCTCTATTTTGACGCGGGCAACCCGTTTTTGCCCACGGATGGAGGATGTGCTGAACCCGAATGCCTTTAACCCCAAGGCAAGGCGTGGCGCTGGCAATAGCTCTGCACCGTGTTTTCCAGTAAGAGGGCGATCGTCATGGGACCCACGCCGCCGGGGACGGGAGTTAAGTACTGGGCGATCGGGGCCACCGCATCAAAATCCACATCGCCGACTAAGCGGCTCACCCCCGTCGTATCCGTCACCCGGTTAATCCCCACATCGATCACCACGGCTCCGGGCTTGACCATTGACGCATCGACTAACCCCGGTCGTCCCACGGCGGCAATCAGAATATCAGCCCTGTGGGCAACCGCTGCCAGATCGGGGGTGCGGGAATGGGCGATCGTCACGGTGGCATTTTCCTGCAACAGCATGAGGGCTAGGGGTTTCCCCACGAGGATGCTGCGTCCAATCACGACGGCAGATTTCCCCGCCACCGGGATATCATAGGCGGCCAATAGGCGCATGACGCCCGCCGGGGTACAACTGCGGAGGCCGGGTTCGCCCCGCACCAGTCGCCCCAGGTTCACCGCATGGAGACCATCCACATCCTTGTCTGGATCAATGAGGTGGAGCAGGCGGACTGCATCCAAATGATCTGGCAGGGGCAACTGGACCAGAATGCCATCGACGCGATCGTCTTGATTGAGGGTCTGAATCGCGGCTTCTAGTTCGGCCTGGGGGGTTGTCCCAGGAAAATGCTGGCCAAAGGAGGCAATGCCCACCTTCGTGCAGGCCCGCTCCTTACCCCGGACATAGGCGGCACTGGCGGGATTATCGCCCACCATTAAGACGGCGAGTCCAGGGGGACGTATCCCAGCGTGTTGAGTTTTCAGGGTTTGAATCCGCTCGGCAAGTTGAGCCTGGAGGGTTTGGGCAAGCTGTTTCCCATCAAGAAGATGCGCACTAGAAGCCATGATCCTAATTGTGTTCCCTTATTTGCTCCCGAAGGGATGTGCTAACTGCCAATCCAGGGTCACCCCCAGTTGCACATCGCCTTGAACGCCCCCACTATACACTCAGAACCCTGGGGATTCATCCCTAGATACCGCGATGGGTTTTAAGCCACAGCCTGAGATCTGCGATGGTCTCAAAATCCAGCAACGCCTCGCCCCAATTCTCTAATTGTTCCAACGACAATGGAATCGCGGCGCATGGGTTCGGCTGGGTTGTCTCAACGGCCTGCGTAGAGATGCAAGGGTTCCTGGATAAACCGAATATAGAGGTGCTTCAGGGACGATCGCAGGATGCGGGGCATCCCAAAGTCAATCGGGATCATCCGATCGGGCAGTCGCCAATCCCTGACGGTCAAGGCCGACGGATGCAGGTGGGGAAAGTCCACTGTCGTTAGATCCGGACACAACCCTAAGCGTTGGGAGGCGGCCACTGTGGGCACTTGGGCCGGGTTCACCTGGAGAATCTCAACCCAGGCGCGATCGAGGGCAAACACATTAGCTGATGCGCCCAGAATGCCGAGGAAGCGGGGTTCCCCGCCACTGGGACCGTTCCCCTCATGGGCGATGATGCCATCGGCGATCGTTAAGTCTGGCCCAATTGTCCGGGCTGTTTCCACGAGCATTTCCCCAAACCGGGCCGCATCTTTGCCAGCTTCCAGGTGCCACCAGGCTTTCATCTTGCCGGGAACACAGCCGAATAAATTTTTGACCCCCAGGGTAAAGGTGAGTTGGCAGTGGGATTTTACCTTGGGCAGGTTAATGACGCGATCGGCGTTCATGGCTTCCTTCGAGAGGCGCAGGTGATTGAAGGTCTGGCTGACGGTTTGGTAGCGCTGGCCCCGGAATTCCACCACGGGCAGATTAAGCGATTCTAGCCAGGGTTGGTAACCATTGGCTATCGCGACCCCTCGTGCCGATCCAAAGGCGGGCGCATCCCCCAGGAACGGATCGCCCCCCGCTTCGCGCACTAATGCCGCCACACAGGCCACCACTTCGGGCCGGGTGACACATTCCGCTGTGGGTCGGGAGCCAGTGAGCAGGTTGGGCTTGAGGAGGACGCGATCGCCCGGTCGCACAAAGGCCCCCATCCCCCCCAATGGAGCCAGTAAGTCTTCAATCGCAGCCCGCAGGGCTGGCAGGTCATAGGAATCGGCACGGAGCAAACTCACAGCAGTCATGCGATCGTCCTCGGTAGGGTACAGGGGAAGTAGGGAAGGGAACAGGGGGTGACGGGCAAGCTGCCTATCCCACAAGCATTGTGACATATTCACTTTGGCGAATTGGGGCAGGTGGGGGCGGGGTGCGCCGATCGCGCAGAGGCAGACTAGGGCGGGTATGGGGATCGATCCTTGTCAGTTAGTGAATAGGTATAGTATAATTGTACTAAAATAGAGTGTTGAGGTCGGAATCCGGTGTGATGAGTCCCGTGATTGGTTTACCCATTTTGGATGCAGGTACTCATGATGCAGATTGGTCGTTTCTTTTCACTTCAACAGGGTCGGGTGGGGCAATATCTTTCTCCACGGGTGTTGGTGGTGCGGACGCCTTTCCGATCGCCAGCGGCGGTGGCAGGGGCAACGGAAACCTGTTATGTGGGGTTCGATCGCCTGTCCTTGGCGCAGCGGTTTGCCCAACGTCTGGCTTTGCTCGACTGTCGTTTTCAAATGGGGTTGGGGCAGCAGTTGCCCTATGCCTATGAAGTGAAGGTCTTTAACCCTGGCCACTTAGCCCGGACGATTGCTCACTGGGAACGCCAAACGCGATCGGCGTTGCCACCCGCCCCGACCTAATGATTGGCCGGGTTTAGCGGGATAGCGGGTTGCTAGCCAAGATGGCCGTGCCACCTGCCCCGACCCACAATCCCTCTCTTCTCTTCCCTATTCAGTCCTTCATTCCGGTGCGACCCATGCAAAAGCATTACATCCTTACCCTTGATCCCACTGCCCAGTACGAATGGGAACGCTGTACGTTGCGTGATCCCATGACGGCAGCGCGTCCCGATTTGGCGGAATTGGTGCGTGAGGCCGTCGGGGAAGACAGGGGTAATTATCTAGTGGCGATTAAATTAGACGTAGAAGTCCTAGAGCGAACACCCCTTGTGGCAGAGGATTTGCCCCCAACTGTCCGCCGCAATCATCTAGAGGAACGGCCTGTTGTACCGGTGGATCGTCCCGCTGCTGCCCGGTTCGGGGATGGGGAGGTGCCGAAACGGGTCGTTGAAGCCTCACGTCCGGTAGAAGTGCCTAGCCCGCCCCCCAATCACCACTTAGCGGCTGTGTGAGTCAAGGGGTGTTATTAAACCAAAGTCCCTCATCCCCTACCCCTTTCTCCCGGCTTGGAAGAAGGGGAACCGACCGAAGCGACCCTTACTTCCAGTGAACCGCCAGAGGTTTTTATGAAACTACGTCTTGAGCAATATCCCGATGCAATCGCCCAGGCCGCACAAGCTGCCAATGAATTGGACTACCAGATTGCGGAAGTGAAGCAACAGTTGGCCAACCTGGAGGCGCAGGCTGATGTGGTGGTGGCCTTTGACGGTGATCTGAAAAACGATTTCCAACGCAAGGCTCGTCGCCATGAAGTTTTGCAAGCCAATCCAGCCTATGAACCGACTCAGGAACGCTTCTTGCAATTAACTACCGAGAAAGCGAATGCTTTGGCCTATTTGGAACAACTGCGGAATTGCTTTAGTGTGGCGAAGCTGGAAACTCGCCTGCGCATTGTCCAGCAGTTGACCGGTTTAGAGAGCCGCGAATTGGTGGGGCTGTAGTATTCATAGAACGGTCGCGATCGCACTTCTAACCCAACGGTTCATCACTGAAAGGATAGGGCCGATCGGGCCATTCCCCTGGCCAACGAAGCAAAACTACTTCTTCTCTGACCTGTTCTCTGGTGATGGTCGCAGCACGAGTCCGGAAAAGGTCAATGCCTACCACCTCATAACCCAGTCCTTCGGCCAGTTCAGCTAAAATTTGGCCCGTCCGAATCATGACCCGTAAGTAGGACCGTTGATCTCCGACTACATAGGCCAGTTGGGCACCGGCACGTAGGACAGGACGCAGATCGGCTAAATGCTTTGCCATTCCCCCAAAGTATAGCTTTACGGCACGGTGGTAGGAGCGTTCAAAGCCACTGGTTTTACCGAGTTCTAGGCGTCGCGTTTCAATTTCCTGGGCGATCGCCTGAATACCCGAATGCTGACTCACCCAGCAATCGTCAGTGTCCCATTTATACACATTGCGGCTATTGGAGCGAATCAAACTTTCCTTAAAGGTGCGCAAATCGGCTTTAGTTTTAATAAAGCCTAATAGGACTGATTCAAGGCGGGTTGTACGCGTGTAGTCCTTCTCATTGGGATAGGGAGGCGACGTAATGACAGCATCAATCGTCTGTGGGAGCAGGACTGCCTGAATTTGACGGGCATCAGCGGCATAAATCTGGCTGGGCACCGCTTTTAACCCTTGCAATTGTCTTAAATCCTCGGCGATCGTGCTGACTTCTTGGAGCCAAGCCTCAATCACGGGGGCATCTTCTTTTAACTTCCCCACGCCCACCTCTGGTCCAAAGCGGAGATTACTGATCGTGGTGACCAGTGCTTTTGCCAGAGCTAGCTTGAGATGATGGATAGTTTCCTGAGTTGAATGTTGCTCAATGGCATCTAGAAGGATCAGCGTTTTATGGAGAGGAATAGGACTAATGGAATTCTTCAAAATCAGAGCTTCACACTCAGGCGATAAGCGCCGTAGGGTGGGCGATTCAACAATAAGTGTTGCGGCAGTGAAGGCAATTTCTTGTGCGATTGCCTGCAAAGCCTCCGGTTCCGGTGTCCAATCCTGTTTAACAGACCCGGCAAACCAGGCCATTGGATTCGCCTCAATTCCCACGCTAAGAATTCCCAGCTTTTTGCACTCGACTACCGTTGTCCCGGTGCCACAAAAGGGATCAAGCACGTGCTGATGGTCACCAATTTCAAATTTGTTCAAATAGGCTTGCACCAGATGGGGCGGGAATGACAGCACAAACCGATACCAATCATGCACCACCCGGTCTTCTAAGCGCAGTTGATTAATCTCGAACTGATTATAGTCCCCGCTTTCAATTGAGCTAAGTGCTAGTTTGTTAAGTGCATTAGACGGCACGATCGCTATCCCTATTTTCCTAAACCGATTATTAGTTGCCGTAATGTCAGAATCACCACAAGGTATCCCCATTCCCCAATTTCGTCTATCCCCCACGGAAATTCCGTAGGGGCGGGTCGCACCAGCCTCTCATTGGGAAACCCACTATCTTCATCGACCCGCCCTATGGTCTGTATCTTGGATCGACCGGCCCTGGCACCTTCATCAACCTGTCCACCTGGCCCCGTACACCCTGTGGCAATAATAATACAAAAAAACTACTCTGCCAATCCGATCGCCAGCTTCTCAAACACCACCGACAGATTATTCGCAGGCATCGGGACTGTTTTGTGCAGGGAAAAGTGGTGGGTAGCAGCCACCACCGTCACGGCATCCAGATCGCGGACTCCCCAGGCGGGGTTTCTGGCACGGAGGGTGGCATCGAACTCAGCATTGCTCGGAGCCGTGTGGCGTCCGTTCTGCATAAAGGGACCATACAGGTAGAGAATGCCACCCACGGGCAAAATTCGAGCTGCCCCGGCAAACAGGCCCAAACAGGCGGACCACGGGGCAATATGGATCATATTGATATTGACGATCGCCCGAATCGGCATTCGCTGCAAATCCAGTCCTGCTAAGGCAGCGGGTAAGGGCAACTGCTCCACGGGCCAGCAGGGATCTTCAGTGTCCAGGGCGATCGGGGGATACAGATTGGGCGAGGGGAGATGGTCTCGCCAGGCGGCAATACTGGCACGGGCGACAGGATTGGGATCGGAGGGAAGCCAAGCACGCGGGGTCAAGCGCGGCGCAAAAAAGGCGGCATGTTCCCCTGTGCCACTTGATATCTCTAAAATCGTCCCATCAGGCGGCAGAACGTCCTGGAGAACCGCGAGAATGGGGTCCCGATTGCGGTAGGTGGCGGGGGCGTGTTGGCGAACATGGGGAATTTCTGATGGGTCTGTGATCGATCGATCTGATACGTCAGTCATGGGGAGGTTGGGGTAAAACGATCTCGTGTTGAATTGATAATGCAGCAGTTTTAATGTCGCATCTTAAGGTCGCCTCTCATGTTAAAGAAGAGATTTGGTGAATTGCACGATCGCAGGGCTATGGCCCGACGGTATTGGGTCAGGATAGCAAGGGGGATATCTGGGAAGGCTGACTGAAGTCAGCACTACGAACGTTGGCTAGTGGTGATCGTCTGTGTATTCGCCCCGGTTTTATTCTGTTCAGTTTATTTCAGCCTAGTGGGTGCTTGTCTTGTGACTGTTTCGACTGCTACCTGTCCTTTCGCGATCGCTGACTTTTCGCCAGGGGCGATCGCGACCAATGGCGGGGTTCTTTATGATGCCCAGGCCCATCAGTGGCTTTATTTTCACCAACCTGTGGCCACATTTGTCGCCATGCACACTGATGAAGTGATGCCGGTTCTGGAGACTGTGCAAGCCGCCGTCGATCGCCAGGGGTACTATGCCGTTGGCTGGCTGAGTTATGAAGCCGCCCCTGCGTTTGATCCGAGTTTTGTGGTCAAAGCGGCTGCCGATTTTCCCCTAGCTTGGTTTGGGGTCTATCCAACTCCTGACAGGATTCATCTGCCTAGCCTGCTGTCTGCCCCCCTGATTACCCCTGAGTGGACAGCCACGATCGCCCCGGCAGACTATCAGCACGCCTTTGCTGCAATTAAGCACCAGATTGCCCAGGGAAATACCTACCAGGTGAACTTTTCCCTACGCCTGCGATCGCGCTTTAGTGCTGATCCGTGGGCCTATTTTCAGCAGTTAATTCAGGCTCAAAATGGTCATTATGGTGCTTTTCTCAACCTGGATCACTGGGCGATTTGCTGCGCATCGCCAGAACTCTTTTTCCGGCTTGATGACTTCTCACAGGGAACACTTCACGAACGCACGATTACCTGTCGTCCGATGAAGGGAACAGCCCGTCGAGGATTGAGTTATGCCGACGATCGTCAGATGGCTGAGACCTTGCGGCACTCGATCAAAAACCAGGCAGAGAATGTCATGATCGTGGATATGATTCGCAACGATTTGGGGCGAATTGCACGGCGGGGGACAGTCCAGGTCACGGAACTCTTTGCGATCGAGCAATATTCCACCCTCTGGCAAATGACCTCGACGGTACAGGCGTTAACGGAGGCCAGTTGGGTAGAGATTCTGCAATCGCTCTTCCCCTGTGCTTCGATTACCGGTGCCCCTAAAACCCGCACGATGCAGATTATTGCTGACTTAGAAGACTCACCCCGTCGGATTTATACCGGCACCATTGGAATGCTAGCGCCCCACCGCATCGCCCAATTCAATGTGGCAATTCGTACTGTTTTAATTGATAAGCGTCAGCAGCAGGCCGAGTATGGTACGGGGGGAGGCATTGTGTGGGATTCTGAGGGCAATAGCGAATGGCAAGAGTGTGGGACGAAAACCCAAATCTTGCAGCCACCTCATCCCACATTTGAACTGCTGGAATCTCTGCGCTGGGACCCAGAGGCAGGCTATTTTTTGTTGGATTTACACCTGGAACGTCTCCAGCAATCGGCCCGCTATTTTGATTTTTCCCTTAACTTGGCGCAGGTGCGTGAGTATCTGGATGCCTTGACGCGATCGCTGCTGCCTAAACCCCACAAAATTCGCCTGCGGGTAGCGCGATCGGGCGTGATGCAGGGAGAGACCGAATGCTTAAATGAGCAAGGCGACCCACCACTCCGAGTTGGCTGGGCAACAACTCCCATCAATTCTGAGGACGTTTTTCTGTACCACAAAACCACCCGGCGTGACCTGTATGAAACCGCCTATGCAACCGCCCGCCAGACACACCCGGATTGGGATGACGTGCTCCTGTGGAATGAACGGGGGGAAGTAACCGAATCCTGTTTCGCCAACCTAGTCGTTGTTCGGGAGGGTCAATGGTACACACCCCCCGTATCATCTGGCCTTTTGGCCGGGACCTTTCGGGCCTGGTTGCTCCAACAGGGAAAGGTCCAGGAGCACGTTCTGTATCGGGATGATTTAGACCACTGTACGGGGATCTATCTGGTGAACTCAGTTCGGGGAATGCAGCCCGTGCTGATGGCCACGATCGTCAGGGACACCCCTCACCCGAAAAACCAAAATTATCGGGATCAACATTAGCCGTTCTTGAAAAGAGATGATAGATTATTGGCCAATTGATACGCTTCAGCCTTACTCTGCCATCATCCCGATAAGTCCTATGCCTGACGTTGATGATATTCGAGTCTATTTACGGGAAATTGGGAAGGTGCCCCTCCTCAGCCCGGAGCAGGAAATCGCGTTAGGCAAGCAGGTGCAGGCCATGATGCCGTTGCTAGAGCTAGAACAGCCCACAGCGGAACAACAAAGCATTATCCGCCACGGCCAACGTGCTAAAGCACAAATGGTGCAGGCCAACCTACGGTTAGTCGTTGCTGTGGCCAAAAAGTATCAACGCCGGGGCTTGGAATTGTTGGATCTGATCCAGGAGGGGAACCTGGGCCTGAGTCGGGCGGTGGAGAAGTTTGATCCGACCAAGGGGTATCGCTTTTCAACCTACGCCTACTGGTGGATTCGTCAGGCCATGACCCGCTCGATCGCCCAACAGTCCCGTACGATCCGCCTACCCGTTCACATTACTGAAAAGCTCAACCGCATCAAAGGCATGAGCCGCCAACTCTCGCAACAATTGGGGCGCAAACCCACCATTACCGAACTGGCCACCGCCCTCGCGGTCGATCGCCAGGAAATTGAAAAACTCGTCGAACATCACCGTCGGGCACGTCCGGTGTCGTTAGATCTTCGGGTTGGGACTGAGCGAGATACCCAATTAGGAGAATTACTGGAGTCCACGCAACCGCTACCGGATGAAGTCACCGATCTCATCCTGGTTCAGGATCAGATCGCCCTATTGCTTGAAACCCTAACCGAACGGGAGCGGGAAGTCGTGATTGCTCGATTCGGTCTCCAGGATGGGGAGCGCCATTCCCTGGCTGAGGTCGGTGAACTACTCCACCTCAGTCGGGAACGGGTACGGCAACTCGAACGCAGTGCTCTGAACAAGTTGCGCCGCCAATTCCCCAAACAAATGCAACATTGTTTAGGCTTAGTGGGTTAATGGATGAGGGGTTGGGCTTGGTTGGGGCGCACGGTGGTTGACCCCATCGCGTGGATGCTTCGACCGGATTAAGCCGGATAGATGCCTAAGCAATACTGCCGCGTTTGCGGGCTTCTTTGTAAGACGTACCTACATTTTTTAGCCCGGCTCGAATCATTTCCTGCTCTAGGAGTGCAAAGAACCGGCTACGATCGCCCCCCCGTACCACTGCCTGATTATGGGCTTCGGCTAGGGCCACGGGATAACCATAGCCCTTTTGCACTTGGGCGATCGTCAAACTCAGGGCCGTCTCTAATAGGTCGGTCTCCTCAGCGACCCAGGCGGGACATTCAATTCGGGCGATTTCCGTGCCGACGTGGACATAACAAAAATAAATCGCCTGGTTGCCATATTGCTCTAAAATCCGGGCCGAACTGCGCCACAGCGGTCCGCGATGTCCCGGTTTGAGGCGGGCAGCCCAGAGGGCGGTATCCCGGAGGGGATCAAAACAATGGCAGGGGGGTTGTTGCTTGAGGGGGAGGGACAGTTGGCGATGAGGTACCGAGGCCGATGGCTCTCCCTCACGGTAGCAGTGTTTGAAACAATCCGGGGTGGGATAAGGACAGGCTTGCAGGCGGAGGAAATTCGTACTTTCGCCACTGCGGGAGGCACTCAGGTAGCCAATGAGGGGAACTCGTTGCTGGCGTAATTGCTCCCAGGCCCGCAGGATGGGCGGCAAAATCAGGGACCGGGCTTCGGCGGGCAGCGGGTCCAAAAACCAGTAGATCAGGGAACCATCCACCATTGCGAGTAGGGGGGGCATTCTCGTGTGGCTGGTTTTAACCGTTTGCTCTGTCCTGTTGAGGGTGCGATCGTCGTCCGAATCAGTGGCCCGATCGTCCACACCTACTCCCTGCTCTGGGTCAACCTGTGTCAAGGCGGTAGCCAACTCGGCCAACACCGTGGTTTCGGATACCGTGCGGCGATGGCCCATCCATTCTTCCGTGCGAATCCCCCACTGGCGCGAGAGATACAAGTCTTCGGACCGGTAAAACACTTCCGGTAGGCTATCCAATAAGGGTTGGCGATTTTGACCGTAGTGCAACACCACTCGACCAATGTTGAGCAAATAACAGTAGGCAATTTCGTGGTGGCTGGGGGCGATCTGGGAGCCGTCGGTGGCGATGACCGTATGGCTAAAGGGTGGGGGCTGAATCTCTACCTGGGTGGTCAATGGCTCCACGGGGACGGCAGCGGTGAAGGCAAGGCGATCGCGCCAATCTTGATGGGTTTGGACTAGAGTCAGTTGGCGATCGCTGGCCTGTTGTAAGAATTGTAGGGCAAGGTCCAGGCGTTTCTGGGCAGCGGTAGCCTCCTGGGACAGGTGTTGGCTGAGGCCCTGAAGTTGCTGCGCCAGTTTGGTCAGGTCGAGCATGGGTGGGAAGACCAATAAATGATGTAAGTTAAAATGATCGGAGAACATAGTAGCCCAGGGACGCTGGGGAACGGAAACCGCCTGCCAAGTCGGTCTGTCGGGGGTCTACGACCTAGATAAGTGGCGTGGGACAGGAATACTCAATCGCGAGGTTGGAAAGCCCGCGCTCTACCCGCTAGGGTGAGCATCGGGAGGCTGTCACATTTTAGGCATTCAGTAATAATCTTGATAAACCTGCCCCCTTGGCTGGGCGGGTTTAGGAGGGGGGCTGGGGTGTGGTCAATGTGGGGGTGCGACCCGCCCCACGGATGGCTGCCTCTGGCCGGTTTTAGGGTAAATTTTCCCAGGCATGGGTGACTAGCTCTTGGAGCCAACGGCGCTGGGCCTTGTCTAAAACGCCATCTTCAGCCAGCAATTCTGCCGACAGGTCCTCCAGGGTGCGTCCCTGGGCACGGGCAATACGAATTACGCCTGCGATCGCTGCCGCCACGACTTCCTCGTCGATCGGCTGGCGTTGCAAGTCCAAGACTTCCTGAGCATTAGCTGGGATCGGGTACCGCATAGAACCCTATAGTAACCTGCCCCTTAGCCAGAAGTCCCCCTAACCATTTAAGCTTCTTTAAGAATTCCTCTGGTTATCCACCGCTGACGGTTGAAGTACTGATGCAAGAAGTTCTCTACCTGGAAATCCCGACCCCCGATACGGTTGCTGTGCGTGACTGGCTCCAACAATGCTTCGCGCCCCAGGGGACTGAGCAATGGTTGAAAGTATCAACCCCAGCGGGGATTCGCTTACAACGTTCGCGCAGCATCCCCGCAGGAGAATCGCTGCCCACGATACCGCCAGCAGCTGAAGCGACTGAAGCTACGGATGCCTCGCTGCCGGAGGAAGTCGCAATTTTTGTCTGGTCGTTGCAACGGACAACTTACCTAAAAGCTTTTCGCTGGGCTGAGCGATCGCTCCCCGATGAACGTCAGGTTTTGGCCCAGCTAACCCAGGCCCTTCGGCAACAGTTTCCCCACCACTATCCGGAACCGCCCGCGATCGATCTCAGCCAGCAATCCATCTTTGAGGCCCTAGCCGCTGACTATCCCAAGACGGTCGAGTATTTCCGCAAATTTCCCAATGGGGAGTATGACCTGACCCGCGCCTACTGGTGGGAGCAACGCTGGCGGGAAGGGGTACGCCAGCCGCGATCGCCCCGCCAGGTAGTCTTCTCCCAGCCCCACCCCTTGAGTGCCACGCCCCCCACCTACGACTTGATCTATATTGGCGGTGCTTTGGGGGTGATCCATGCGGCGGCAATGGCCCAGTTAGGCTATCGGGTGTTATTGATCGAACGGATGCCGTTTGGTCGCATGAACCGGGAGTGGAATATTTCCAGGGATGAGTTCCAGCGGTTGATTGACCTGGGTTTATTTACAGCCGCAGAGTTTGAGAGCGTGATTGCCCGTGAATATGTTGACGGATTTCATAAGTTCTTTGATGCGAATAATCCCCCCCAGGCGAAAGCCCCAATTTTGCACACACCAACGGTGTTGAATATTGCCGTCAATTCCGACAAGTTAATCCAACTCTGTGGGGAGAAACTGCGAGCAGCGGGGGGAGAAATCTGGGATGAAACGGAGTTTGAACGGGTGGATGTTGATCCGACTCAAGTCACGGTTCAAACTCGGCATTTAGGCACGCAGGCAGCGCGATCGGCCCAGGGGCGGCTGTTGGTGGATGCAATGGGTACGGCGTCCCCGATCGCGTGGCAATTAAATAATGGCCGTGCTTTTGATAGCGTCTGTCCAACGGTGGGGGCGGTTTTCAGCGGCCTGGAGCCGGAGGTGTGGGATAGCCGCTATGGAGATGTGTTGAATAGTCATGGCGATATTTCCCGTGGCCGTCAGTTAATTTGGGAATTGTTCCCAGTCGAGGGTGAGGATTTAACGGTTTATCTGTTCCATTACCACCAAATCCACCCCGATAATCCCGGCTCGTTGCTGGAAATGTATGAGGACTTTTTCACGATTTTCCCGGAATATCGTCGCTGTGACCTGGACAAATTAACCTGGAAGAAACCGACATTTGGCTATATTCCGGGTTACTTCACCACCAGTGAGCGCGATCGCCAGGTGGCGTTTGATCGGCTGATCGCGATCGGGGATGCGGCTTCCTTGCAATCACCCTTAATTTTCACAGGCTTTGGCTCCCTCGTCCGTAATTTAGGGCGGCTGACCGATTTGTTGGATACGGCCCTGAAACATGATCTGCTCAGCGCTAAACATTTAAATCAAATTCGCGCTTACCAGAGTAACCTGTCGGTGACCTGGCTATTCTCGAAGGGGATGATGGTGCCCACAGGCAAATTTCTGCCGCCGGAACGGATTAACGCCATGCTCAACACGTTCTTTGGCATTTTGGCAAACACCGATCCCCAGGTGGCCGAACGGTTCATGAAAGATCAAATTGACTGGTGGACGTTCAATCGGTTGGCGCTGACTGCCGCGAGTCAAAATCCGGCGATGTTGCTGTGGATTTGGGAGCTGGCGGGTCCCCAGGATATGCTGCGCTGGCTCAAGAGTTATTGGGATTTTACAGTTTTTGCCCTGCTGAGTTGGTGTTTTGGCTGGCTACCGGGATTGACGCGGCGAGTGCGATCGTGGCTCGAACCCCGTAATCCTGCCCTTTGGTTCTGGTTGCTCACGCAAAGTTATCGGTTGACCAGTGGCATGGGCCAACCGCCGATCGGTCGGTTTTCGGATCGCGATCGGCCTAACTCCAACCCATCTATACCGCCCATAGGCCGTGAACCCAGTCCGGTAACCGGAAATCCGCCGGAAACCCGCTAAATTAGAAATACCTGTTGCCTTGGGGTGAACCTTTATGTTAGCCACCGCTTCCCCCTACACAATTACCTGGGAAAAGTTACCCGACGATTTTGTACTACCGGATGATCCCGTGGACAATATCAATCAACCAACCTTAGCCGCTGCCTTAACGGAAAGCTTGCAATTAGCGGGCAAATTACCGGCAACAGCACTCACCCCCACCAATTACGGCATCTGTGCCAAGGTGAACGATAGGTTTGTGGTCAAGGCTCCGGATTGGGCCTTTATTCCCCACATTACGGTCGATCGCGCTGAGGTATTCCGCAGCTACACGCCCCGCCTTCAGGGAGAGATTCCCACGATCGTGTTGGAATTTCTGTCCGATACGGACGGCACCGAATATTCCGTGAAGGAGACCTATCCACCGGGGAAATATTTCTATTACGAGCAGATTTTGCAGGTGCCGAATTACGGGATTTTTGAACCTGTCACCGGGCAACTAGAACTATATCGGCTTCAGGAAAGCGGCAAGTATAAACTCACCGCACCGGATGAGGAAGGGCGCTTTTGGATTCCAGAGATGCAATTGTTCCTGGGGGTTTGGCAGGGCAGCCGGGAAAACCGCCCCGGTTACTGGCTGCGGTGGTGGGATGAGCAGGGAAATTTGCTGCTGTGGGGAACGGAACGGGTGGCCCTGGAGCAACAACGCACGGAACAGGAACGCCAACGCGCCGAGCAGGAACGTCAACGGGCCGATCGCTTACTAGCGCAATTACGGGCGGCGGGGATCGAGCCAGAGGGGGTTGGGGGATGAGGGCCGCATGTTGCCCAACTGAGATGCTCCCGATCAGCATTCAGGAGCTTCATCGGGAGGGTCGAAACTCTCGCCATCGCCCCAGTAGAAGCGTTAGGGAATGCCTTATTAGATTTTGCCAGTGTGTCTGGTTTAGAGGCTTGGTTTGCGGCTTAATTCCCGGAGTAGGGTCGGCGTGATTATTCAGATTCGAGAAAGCCTTTGAGGGGCACAACCAACATTTTAACCGCAGGATGATCGACGCGTTCTCTTTTTGATCATACCCCCTATCTAAAGCGACAAAAAAGGCATCCCGACTTTTTCTAGAAATTCAACCCCTGACGGGCAAAAAGCCCAAAGTTTCCGATTCTGAAACCAGCAGACCGTATCCAGTCTTACAATTTTTTCAGTTCCCCTCCTGTTACTTTGATAACACTTTGCAGCCGCCTAGTGTTTTCACGTACCTGTCTGGGTCTGTCTCCGTGTTCCCCTGCCCACCCATTCCGGCAATGTACCATATGAGCTAATTTGTCCTTTAGTTGGGTCACTCGTGGTTTAAGGAGTCTTATCAGCGTGAATAATCCGAGATTGATGAATCTGTCACGTCGGCAAGTGGTGCGGGGGCTGCTGGCTACGGCTGCTTTCGGCGTCGCTACGAAATTCGGCACAGGCTGTAGCACTCCACCCACAACCCCCACGGGAACTGAGGGCGAAAGCCCTGCTGCTACTAGCGGCACAGGGGGCAGTCCCCTGGTTGTCGGGTTTATTTATGTTGGTCCCAAGGACGATTTTGGATATAACCAGGCCCATGCCGAAGGGGCCGCAGCAATGGCAGCCAAAGTTCCCGGCATCAAAATTGTGGAGGAGGCCAGTGTCCCTGAAACCACGGCTGTGGCTGAAACGATGCGCAACATGATCGAAGTGGATGGGGCTAAGGTCCTCTTTCCCACCTCCTTCGGCTACTTCGATCCCTACATATTAGAAATGGCAAACGAGTTTCCCGATGTGCAATTCTTTCACGCCGGGGGTCTCTATCAAGAAGGTGTCCATCCTAAAAATGTTGGCAGGTACGTTGGCTATATTGATGAGGCGCAGTATGTGGCCGGCATCGTTGCTGCCCATACCTCCAAAACCGGCAAGCTGGGGTTTGTGGCCGCCAAACCGATTCCCCCAGTTTTACGCAACATCAATAGCTACACCCTGGGTGCCCGCACTATTAACCCCCAAGCGACTACCCAGGTAATCTTCACGGGGGATTGGGCTGAACCCGTTAAGGAGGCGGAAGCGACGAACAGCATGGCTGACCAGGGGATTGATGTGATCACCTGCCATGTTGATAGCCCCAAAGTCGTGATCGAAACCGCAGAGAGACGGGGGGTTTTCTGTACTGGCTACCATGCGAACCAGTCCTCCCTGGCTCCCAAGGGTTATCTCACCGGGGCCGAGTGGGATTGGTCAAGTGTTTATACCAAGCTAGGAGAACAGTTTGTTGCCGGTAAGACCCTCATGGCGGGAGATATTTCCCACCTCGATCGCGGCGGGTTAGCCGAGCAATTCTGTCAGGTCTCGCCCTATGGACCGGCGGTGAGCGATGCGGCTAAGGCCGATGCCGACACCGCCAAGGACAAGCTATTAAAGGGTGAGTTAGTCATCTACCAGGGTCCCTTGAAGACCAATACTGGCAAAGAAATCCTGGCGGCGGGCCAGCAGTACAAGCAACAAGACATCGCCTTGGAAAAAATGGATTACCTGGTTGAAGGTGTGATTGGTTCCGTGGGGAGTTAATCATGCTCAATACTCGTCACTGGTATCGAACCCTTGAATCCATTTGTCTGCCGATCGCAGCCCTGCTGGTTGCTTTCTTGATCTTCGGTGTTTTCTGTTGGGTAGCGGGGGCAAACCCTTTGGCCATCTATGCTTCGATCTATAAATCTGCCTTTGGCAGTTGGAGTGCGTGGCAAAATACCCTGATTCGGGCTGCCCCCTTGATGTTGACGGCTTTGTGTACCGCTCTCCCGGCCCGCCTGGGGCTAGTGATCATTGGCAATGAGGGGGCGCTGGTGATGGGGGGCCTCGCGGCAACCTTTGTGGGCCTAGGTTTGGGCGCATCCCTGCCAGGGGTGGCCACCCAGGTGGGGATGGCATTGGGCGGCGCGATCGCCGGGGGCCTGTGGATCATGATGGTGGGTGCCCTGCGCCACTATCGGGGGGTGAACGAAACCATTAGCAGCCTGTTGATGAACTACATTGCGATCGCCTTGCTGAACCATCTGGTGGAAGGTCCGATGCGCGATCCTGAATTTGTCACCAAACCGTCTAGTCAGGCGTTACTGGCGGCCAATTGGTTGGGGACCTTACCGGGTACCCGCATTCATTACGGGCTACTCTATGGTCTCATCGCCTGCGTGATCGCTTATATTCTCATCCAGCGCACCACCTTTGGCTTTGCGGCCCGGACTGCGGGGGGTAACATTCGGGCAGCTCGGATTGCGGGATTGCCGGTGGGAAAACTCACCCTGGCAATCTGCTTCCTAGCCGGATCAGCGGCGGGGTTAGCGGGCATGGTGGAAATCGCTGCCGTGCAGAAGCGAGCCAATGCGTCCCTGGTGTCTAACTATGGCTATGCCGGGATTCTGGTTGCCTTTGTCGCCCGTCATCATCCGCTGGCCACCATTTTGGTAGCGATCCTGTTGGGGGGGATGTTGGCGAGCGGGGGGATTCTCCAACGATCGCACCATTTACCCGATGCAACGATTCTCGTCTTTCAAGGAATTGTTTTCCTCTGTGTCCTGTTTAGCGAATCCCTCTATGGCCGCTTACCCCTCTTCCAAGATCGGGTCATCGTTCCGGCCAAGCCGCCGCTGGCCACCCCGACCTAGCTACTGGCCCACTGCATACCCGTTCATTGCATGGAGAATCCCAAATCATGGCAGCAGAATCGATGGGTTGGTGGGGGGTGCCCCTGGGCATCCTGGGGGGAACTCTACGCGGCAGTGCCCCTTTCCTCTTCGTCAGTTTGGGCGAATGCCTGACCGAAAAAAGCGGCAAGATTAACCTGGGTCTAGAGGGGACCCTGTTGATGGGGGCGATGAGTGCCTATGCCATTTCCTACCTCGCCCAACCGGTATTAGGTCCAACCCTATCGCCGTGGTTAGGGGTCCTGGTTGCCGGTCTGGCAGGGATGGCCCTGGGGAGTATCCACGGGTGGCTTTCACAGCAGCCACGGGTGAATGATGTGGCCGTTGGCATTGCCATGATTATTTTTGGCAGTGGGACTGCCTTTTTCCTGGGGAAGCCCTTTATTCAACCGCAAGCACCCCAACTGCCCACGATCGATCTGGGCACCTGGAGTAGCCTGCCCCAGGTGCAATCTGCCTTGAAAGTTAGTCCCTTGTTTATCCTGGGGATTGCGATCGCGCCGCTGATGGCCTGGTTCTTCCGCGCTACCCGTTGGGGTCTCTATGTCCGTGCCGTGGGAGATAGCCCCGAGGCGGCGCGGGCAATGGGGATTTCTATCTTCAAAGTACGCCTATTGAGCATTATTGCGGGTAGTTTTCTGGCGGGGATTGGCGGAGCATGCCTTTCGCTCTACTATCCCGGCGTCTGGACAGAGCGGATTTCCAGTGGTCAGGGGTTAATGGCCGTTGCCCTAGTGATTTTCGCCCGTTGGAACCCGATTCAATGTCTTTGGGCCTCACTCCTGTTTGGTGGGGCGCAGGCGATCGGTCCTGCCTTCCAATCCGTTGGCGTTGATGCCTACTACTACCTGTTCAACGCCGCCCCCTACATTTTGACGCTCCTGATTATGGTGTTTACCTGTTCACCTAAACGAACCTTATCTGGGGCACCAGGCGCACTGGGAACGAATAATTGACTAAAAGGGGGATTCCCACGACGCAGGCGACCTTGAATGTAGTTGGGACAAACTGTGGGTTAATCAGGCTCCGCCTCAATCGTTTGAGGCATGTCGTCATCTTTAATCTAATTGAATGATCCTACTGATTTTAGTTCTTTAATTTGTAGCTTTCTGCACTGTTACACCAAAATTTCAGAAGAGCCAATTGAATAAACAACTGAACAGGTGAGTTTTGAATTTCTAAATATGACAGACAGCCTTGACCTGGCCGTTAACGGGACTCTGATGCGGGGGCTAGAACTGAACGGCAACTTGTTGGCGATCGCGGCTATTTTTATTCGGGAAGCCCAAACTGCCCCTGTCTATCGGCTCTGGTCGATCGGCGATTGCTATCCGGCCATGCTACGGGTGACGACGGGGGGAGCCGCGATCTCGCTGGAACTTTGGCAAGTGCCGATCGCAGGGCTGCCGCAACTCCTGAGCCAGGAACCACCCGGCTTATGTCTCGGACAGGTTGAATTGGCCGACGGGGGAACTGTGTGGGGGATTCTGGGGGAACCGTACATTTGTGAGAATCAGCGCGAGATTACCCAATGGGGGGGCTGGCGATCGTACCAGGCGGGGGCAATTGTGGCCTCATAACGGTTGGGTAACCCGCATGTGTTAGCGGCGATCGTCAAAGTCATCCTCATCCCACAGGGGACCTTGGGTTGGATCGGTCGGTTCAAAGGCAGACTGACTGCGATCACTGGGGGCCAACCAACCCCAAACGCCCTGGAGCAAGAGCATTGCGACAGCTCCCCCCGTAACACTAAATGCGAGCGCTACCCCAAATGGCATGGGAATCGATCGCCAGACTAAAAAGTGCAACGTCACGGGGGTAGCATTCTGCACCGACACAACGGCGATCGCGCTCACCCAACTGGCAACGATAATAACGGCCAAAAACGGGATCATGAGTGCTGCTTCAAGGTACCGGCTCTCGTTTCCGGCGGTTTCGAGATCATCCTACTGGGGGCGGCTAGCAGCGGCTTGCTCTGCATAGGCCAAGTTTTTCTGGTAGGCCCCTGCCCGATCTTGGGCCGTCGCATAATTGGGACTATCGGCGGGAACAGCCTGCATCAGGGCGATCGCCTCGCGCCACTGGGCTGCAACCGTTTCCCATTCCTGCCGCGTTTTGGCCGTTTGGGTTAGTTGGGCGGCGCTAGTAGCCCGGTTAACCGCCTCCCGGAAGGGATCAGCCACCGGGGATGCCGCCGGGGGAGAGGCGGGGGAGGCAGGGGAGGGCGAGGCTACC
>CAZHXN010000007.1:71087-76020 GCA_964536415.1 uncultured bacterium | reverse complement strand
TGGTTGAACCAAAATTACTACCTTGTCGCCTTCCTGCCACACCTCTAACTTTTGCAAAGGGCTATTACGGGCGAGGCGGGGAGCATTCCGTGCCCGTCGATGCAACCGCGCTGGAGAAACTTCGATCCGGAACAGCCCGGTTTGGCGATCCCAATTGCTTTGGTAGAACAGGGGGCGATCGGCCTTCACCAGGATTTGGGAATCGTTATTACTCAGTTCCACCGACTGAATCGTGGCAGGCGACTGCCGGGTACTGGCCCGCGACGGCGATTGCTGCACCGCGACGGCAGCCGTGCGGCTATTGGGAATTAGCACAATCCCCCTGGCACCACTGGTACTGGCCTGCCAGTCGGGGCTGTCGGGATTAACATCAAGGGTTAAACGGGCAGCAGGTGGGTTCGAGGAGACCTGGGCCACTTGCAGGCGATTGACACCATAGCGGTTGACGGTGATAGTGCGATCGATAAAGGTGTCGGCAATGCTCGTATCCCGCAGTTCCACCGTAATCGTGCGACGATCGCGGCTGCGGTCAATATTCACCGTCGGGTTCGCCCCTGCCGTGCGCACGAAGAAGCCATCCGAGGTGACAAAGACATCCTCAACTTGCGTCTTACCGGGAGTAGCTGTGGCTCCCAGCACGACATTGCCCGATCGCGGGGGGGTGGGGGAAGTGGGGGCCGGGGCTGTCGCTGCCACCCGTTGCGGGGTCGGCAGTTCTACCTGCCACTGGCTGGCGGTAATCCCCCGAAATTTGACCGCATTGGGATCAAGCGTATAGCCCGGAGCCAGTTCAACCACAATCCGCGTCGTTTGCGGATTAAACTGGGCTACCCGTACCGACTGAATGGCCCCCCTACCCGACTGACTCGCCATTGGCTGCCCAAAGATCACCCCCGGCAGATCAATCACTAGGCGAGTCGGATTGGCAATCAGTTGTGCCGTTGGTTGCACCCCACCATCAGTGGAAAACTCCAACTGATTCCGGTTGGCATCAAATCGCCACGATCGCAGTTGGGCTGCTTCAGCCACAGTCGAGAATAAGAGTGCACCCAATAGCGTGGGCAGCAACCAGTAAGCTCGCACAGTTGTATTACCTCGTCGTGAACCTGATCCTGACGGTAGCGTTATTGACCGACCCTTAACTTTCAGGGTTCCCCCCACCTCACACACCCGTAATCTGCACAACAGGAATGTACGCAAGACATCCCCCCGCGCTCCGGATCGATTAGCGAAACTGCATCTTAGGACAGCATTGGCCCCTTTGCCTAGGGGGAGCACCCCGGCATCCTGAAAACCCGTGCCCAATCTGCTTGCCCAAACTTAAGGCCGAGGTCGGGGATACCGCTCCATCAGCGCACGAACCTGCTCCGCATGGTAGGAACTGCGGGTGAGGGGCGAGGCCACCACCTGTAAGAACCCCATTGCTTCCCCCTGTTCTTGCCAGTGGCTAAATTGCGCCGGGGGCACAAAGGTTTTCACGGCCAAATGTTTGGGACTGGGTTGGAGGTATTGCCCGATCGTCAAAATATCGCAACCCACCGCCCGCAGATCTTGCATCACGGCTAGGACTTCCGCTTCGGTTTCCCCCAAGCCTGCCATCAAACCCGATTTGGTATAGATCCAGGGCGCTTTGGCCTTGCACTGACGCAACAGTTCCAAGCTGCGATCATAGTCACCCTGGGGCCGCACCCGTCGATAGAGCCGGGGCACGGTTTCCGTATTGTGGTTCAGGACCTCTGGGGAAGCTGCCAGAATCTGATCCAGGGCCGCCCAATTGCCACACAGATCGGGAATCAAAACTTCGATCGTCGTCCCTGGTGAATGCGATCGCACCGCTTCAATACAACGTACAAATTGGCCGGCTCCCCCATCAGCCAGATCATCCCGATTCACCGCCGTAATCACCACATGGTTCAGGCGCAGGCGGCGCACTGCTTCGGCAAGGCGATCGGGTTCCGTCGGATCCAGGCCCCTGGGGGTTTTGTCAAAGTCAATATCGCAGTAGGGACAGGCACGGGTGCAGGCGGGTCCCATGATCAAAAAAGTTGCCGTTCCGTGATGGAAGCATTCACCAATATTGGGACAAGAGGCTTCCTCACAGACCGTATTCAGGGCAAGATCCCGCAGGGTGTCCTTAACGCTGCCCACCCGCTGCCATTGTGGGGCCTTCACCCGCAGCCACTCTGGTTTCGTAATCACGCGACAGTTATCTTTCCACAGGGAGACTAGATGCAGTCATCTTAACAATTAGTTAGACGTTCAACATAGTTCTCCTAAAGATTTCGATCAAAAGAAGATTTCGATCAAAAGGGTGTGGTCACTCATTATTGCTACATGCATATAATTGCTATGCGGTTGAGAGAGCTGCATTTGCGGTTCGTTGAGGTAAAACTCACTCGGCTGCCGTTTTTTTATGTATATACGCACCTTCTGTATCTTGACAACGCTAGCTCTGCTGCAAACAGTAACGAAGAGTACTTTTTTTCAAGTCCCTCTTCCTCTCTGTCCTTAAGATACAAGGGTGAGGGCCGCACCAGCGGGGTGCCCCCATCCTACCCCTGTCAAACTGTACTTGTCAAACTGTACTTTATGATTAAGGTAAAGGCTGTAATTTGGGTGCTGCTTTTTTGACAGCACCCTTGATTCTTTTTGAGGATCTAAATAATTTAATGCAGCTCAAGACAGTGCAATTTAGAGTCGTTCAAAAGCTCCTGAATTACTTCTGCACCAGTTCGAATTAGGATTTCAACTTCCCTAGTTGGCGTGTTACCACATCGCAGCCAAACAACTTTAGGTGGAGAGCCATATAGTCGGCTTCTCTCAGCAAAGCCTGCGTCTTGTGTCACAATCTTGTGTCACAATACAGAAGTCGTTCAGCTTAGCAAACTCCCAGATCTCAGTGTCTGTTTTCTCTGCAAGTTCATGAAACTGAACATGACTAGATCCAGGAAAAAGATCCGCCAGACGATTAACTAGCTTACGGCTAAGGTTTTGATCGAACAGTAATTTCAAGCGGCACTCACCGACGCCACTAGACGATGCTCGCGATCAGCCGCAAACTCCAGGCAGGCTCTGATATCGATTTCCGTTAATTCTGGAAAATCGTCGATGATCTCAGCAGTAGACATGCCAGCCGCTAACCAGCCCAAGACATCGTACACTGTAATTCGCATCCGGCGGATGCAGGGCTTGCCACCACGCTTATCTGGCTTAATTGTAATGATGTCGCGATAGCTCATAATACAGGCAGGTCACTTGTGTATACCTCAGTCTAAAGCAGGCTAACACCTCGCTGCAACGGACGGGCGTTGATTAATCGGGCGAAAGCCACAGGTTGCTTGCTGCCGTTGAGCTTACCAGTGGCAAGACCTGAGAGGCCAGAGGCCAAAAACCAGAGGCCAAAGACCAGCGAAATCACCCCGACGATTTCCCGGTTGTGATCGGTTAACCAGTTGGCCACACGCTGGAGCAGGGGTTGGGATGGCTAGCGAGATCAATAAAGCTCCCATCCCCTGCCTCCTCCCCCTCACCTAACAAATTCGCGAGTCCCTGCAATTTTAAGGGAGAACGTGCCCTTACAACTATGCGGAAAGCGATGCCTTGGCCTGGAGCGCGAGGGTCAATTGGCGCAGACCGCGCTGAATGCGGCGGCTCACGGTCATTGGACTCACGCCAATCCGCTTGGCCACTTCCTTACGGGATAGCCCTTGAATAAAGACAAATTCGATCGCGGCACGGGTTTTCGCCTCTAGCTGGCTCAGGGCACCCTGGATTTGCTGGCGATCTTCTTCTAGGCGTTGGAGTGATTGATAGGCGGGGTCTGGTAGCGTCTCCCCCAGGGTCGTACAGGAATCGGTTTGTTGGCAAACCATCGAATCCAGACTCAGGGGCAGACGGTTTTGGCTCACTTGCTTCGCTTCCAACCAGTCTTGCAGGGAAACCTGAAGGGCATCGGCAATCTGTTGATCCGAGGGAACGGTTCCCGACTGCTTCAGGAGTTCTTCCCGTAAGCGTTGGCCTTCCTTGTGAAGTTCCTGCCAGCGACGGGGGACTTTGACAGTACTGCCGCGATCGCGCAAAAAGTGGAGAATTTCGCCCCGGATGTAGGGGACGGCAAAGGAACTAAAGGCACACCCCTGGTTGGGATTGAAGCGTTCGATCGCCCGGATAAGACCGATGTAGCCTATTTGTTCTAAATCTTCGTAGGGTTCCGTACATTGATAGCTAAGGCGATAGGCGACCTTACGAACTAAACCAGCATTCAAACTCACTAATTGATTGCGCAGGGATAGGGAGGGCTTCTGATAGTAGGCTAACAGCAGTTCCATCCCACGGGAACGGAGCGTCGATTGAGTTGCCATGATTCGCAGAGATTTCGCAGGTGCAATTTAATTGTGGATCTCCCCCCTGTCAGG
Source organism: uncultured bacterium (assembly GCA_964536415.1). Taxonomy (GTDB): domain Bacteria; phylum Cyanobacteriota; class Cyanobacteriia; order B231; family B231; genus Trichothermofontia. The sequence continues at coordinate 71,605 of CAZHXN010000007.1, read as the reverse complement.
GACTAGCGTTGTTTTACGGTATTGTCGAGGCAGGGGCCAAGGCCCCCTCAGCGGAAACACGCAGGTTTGGGATAAGGACAGTTAACAGCTTCCCTCGGCAGCAAAACTTCCGGATCAAGACGGGGACTCCCTGCTACAAGAGATCAGTGACTACTCCTCGATTGGAGGAATAAGGCAAGCATGAAATATACAGGATTAACTTAATAATTTCTGATGAAGTTTATCTTTGCTGATTTGCCCAGCATTGCTCCATCCCATTCTGACCATTCTGAAATTTTAAGGGTTACTGAACCCACCAACCCAGGTTACTAATCCTTCACCCATTGGCTGAGAAATTGGCTGAGACAGATGGGGTTAATCCCAACCATAAAGTTCTGTCAATGATGCTTCGAGTCTTAACCGCCGATCGTGAAGAATTGTGGTCTGTGCTAGGGTGCTACTGATCGTGTCGTGCGAGCGTCTTACCTAAGATCGATGCTGACTGTATGCTGCCAGGTGAGATATGACCTCTTCCCCGT
>CAZHXN010000007.1:70838-71077 GCA_964536415.1 uncultured bacterium | reverse complement strand
CTTCGCCCCTGCCTGAGTCCGATCAGGCTAATACTTCCCTTGCCATGACTGACTCCCCAATTGCCCACTCCCCGACACCCTTACCAAGCGATCGCCTACTTGTAACTGATGCCGATACCTTCAGCCGCACTATCCTGACCTTGACCGAAGCAGGACTGGCTGGGATAGGCAATGGGTTGCTCACGGGGGAACCGAATGCGAGCATGACCGGTGCTCTCACCGCAGTGCTGGGGGCGATC
>CAZHXN010000007.1:0-70789 GCA_964536415.1 uncultured bacterium | reverse complement strand
GATCGCCGGCGGGCGACTGGCCACCGGACTTGCCGTGGGCACCAGAAAATGTCTATCCCTATGTGGCCGACGAGGCGTATGAAGTCCGTAATGCCTATGAATCAGCCCTAACCTCCATCCCCCCGTCCCCCCCTGTGGCAACCGCCCTTGCCCCCGCCCGTGAGTGGACCCTCCAGGACCTCGCCCCCCGCTTGCTGTGGGCGATCGCCCACAGTGGTGCCGCCGTGATGAATTTATTAGGTGGGGTCACGGCTGCGATCCAGACTCCCCAGGGGGCATGGCAAGGGGGATTGCTGCGATTGGTGGTCATCCTAACGGCCAGACCAACGACGGCTGAAACTGAAGCCTGGGCAGTGGATTTGGCCGTACAACGTCCACCCCGACCTGGCGTCCCGCCCGATCGTCCCTTGCACATTCACACCCCGCTCCCCAGTTGGACGGATGGGACAGCCGCCCAGCTATTAACCCAAGTCCACACCCTCATTGAGCAGGACTCCCCCAACCTGACAGCGTGGTTGCGGGGAACCCCAGGGGACTGGCTAATACCAGGCAGCCCCTGGCAATCGGGGACCTTAACCCTGCACTGTGATTTAGAATTTATCCCCCTCCCCACCCTGGTACCCGCAACTGGGGGGAATCAGGTCCTGGGCTTACCCCCGGTGCCCACGGTCGAGACCCCGTCGCTCGATAGCCCCCAGCCGCTAGCAGCGGATCTCCCCCAGTCCTCAACCCAGCTGCCGGTCACCGGTATCTCGGTTCCCTTAAGTCTATTTGACTGGGCGCGGGATGCCGATCGGGAAACGGAGGGCGATATCGAGGGGGAGACAACGATCTTCTTCCTGGATGATGAGGATCTAAGGGATAACGAGCTAGACAATGAGCAGCTAGACAATGAGAGGGATCTCGATAGGGATGTAGATCATGATCGGGAGAACGGGGATCGCACGCCTGCCGACCGCCATGATCTGATGCCGCCTTTTCCCCCGACCCCGCTAACCGATGCTGCCAATGTCCCAGCCTCGGTGCCGCCGACGGCAAGTTCCCTGTTTGACGACGCGGCCCAAGGCGATCGGCCTGCGCCACCCGCAGACCTGCCGCAATCATCGCCAGTTGCCATACCTGATCTAGAGACCCTCGAAGCTGCCCCGGAAATGGCAGCAGAGCGAGCAGAGAATTTAGCAGAGAATCTGGCAGCAGATCGCACGGACGACTCTTTACTCACTGCCGTCGCTATATTCCCCGACTTGCCGACCGTTGGTCGGGCGATCGCGACCCCTGGATCGATCGCGCGGGTGCGGGGGCCGTTATCCTCTCCTCCCCCTGATCGCCTTCCCCGCTGGCGGGAGGCGTTGCTGCGACAACACCTCTTAACCCAGTTTCCCACCTGGCAGCGCTTGGCCCAACGATCTGATCGCGATGTGCTCGATCCCGATCCCCTCATGCTAGCGATGGTTGAGACCGCCTGCACCCTCATTGCCCAATCGGAGCAACCGGAATCCTGGCTGCTCTCCCCCGCATTGGCTGCTTTCCACTCAGCAGAGGGCTGTTCGCTGGGTGAACTGTTGCTAGGGTTGTTTTGGTCAGTTACCCGCAGTGCCTATGCGATCGCCCAGTTGGTGGGTGGGGTGTATGCCCAGGTGCTCCAACCTCAGCAGGGATGGCAAACCGGTACTCTGCGGCTGCTGTGGATGCTGACGATCAGCACCGAGGCGCAGGCGTGGTGCTGGGATCTGACCACCCGGCAATTGCTGACAACGATCCCGTCCGCCTTAGATCCGCAAGCCGTGATCTGTTGGGACGCCCGACTGGCCTACCCCACCCCCCTGCGAGTGGCCACCCTCCAGACACAGATCAGACACCAACTCCAGATGAATGCTCCCCAGATCATGGTCTGGGAACAGGGTCTTCCGCTGGCATGGCAGGCCCCTGAGGCAACGGCATGGCAAGCAGGGCAGTGGCAATTAACCAGTAATCTAGAGTTTGTTGCCACAGATTGATAACGTCGCTTGCCAAACGTTGCCATGTATGTCTACGCATTGCTACGGGCTGATGCTGAGCCGATCGTGCTGCCGCCAGGATGGCAAGCCCCACTGGTCTTGATCAAAGTGGGTGCATTAGCTGCGATCGCGGAACCAGAATTGACAGCGGATGGATTGCCAACAGCAGAAGCACCGTTAATCCAAGCGGTTTTGCACCACGATCGCGTAGTCTGTGAGGTCTTTCAGCAGACCACTGTATTACCCCTGCGGTTTGGACATTGTTTTGTTTCGGCAGCCAGTTTACGGCAGTATTTACAGACACAGGCCGCCTTGCATTTACAGCAATTGGATGCTCTAACCGGTCTGGCCGAATATACGATCAAATTCAAGCCGATAACACCCCCGGTGAATGAACCAGAGCTACCGGCAACGATCGGCGGTCGTCAATATTTTCTTGCCAAAAAGCAGCGATATCAAACCTTGCAACAGCAGCAGGTGCAGCAGCAGGGTGAACGGCAGGCCCTATTGAGCGCGATCGCGCAAACGTTTCCCTACGTTCTCCCGGATACCGAGACAGAGACAGCCAACACCATTCATATCCTAGCCAGTCGTACCCCATCCGATTGGCAAACAATCTGGCAAACCTGGCAGGATCAGTGCCCCCATTGGCAGCTAAGCTATGAAGGACCGTTGCCACCTTATCATTTTCTGACACCGGCTCCCCCTCCCTAAGTGAGTTTTCTGCTTAAGTGGGTTTTCTGATCAAACTGGTGCAGCCTGATTGACTGACAAAATTCGAATTGCCCTCACCCCCCACCCCTCTCCCAGAGCAGGAGAGGGGCCTGCGAGCCAAGTTTTTGGGGTTAAAGTCCCTTCGCCCCTGGTGGGAGAAGGGATTTAGGGATGAGGGGCAAAGATTTGTCAGTCAACCATGACAAAACTCGAATTGCCCTCACCCCCACCCCTCTCCCAGAGCGGGAGAGGGGCCTGCGAGCCAAGTTTTTGGGGTTAAAGTCCCTTCGCCCCTTGTGAGAGAAGGGGGGCTTAATTTTCAAGTCCCTCTCCCAAAGCGGGCGAGGGATTTAGGGTGGGGGCTACACCAGCAGGCTGCGCCCATTCTACCTTTGTAAAACTGTACTTTATGATTGAGGTAGAGGCTGTAACTAGGTACTGAGTAAATTTAGGTAAAAGCTGTATACTGTTTACACCAAAGTCTCAGAAGGGCCATGCTTACTGCATTAGTGCCCACAATTTAGCAAAGTTAAAGGGTTGTTTGGTTAGCAAGGTTAAAGGGTTTTTGGGGTGAAGTTGCCAGCGTGATTTCGGAGCCGACGAGGCCCAAAAATCCCCTACCAAAGTGTTGAATTTCAAGGAAACTCGCCTGTTGAGCAATGGGTTTATAAACCCGAAATGTTCTCATGATTCCCAGGGTAGCAGCACTTTCCAGTGGGCCGATAAACTGAGTATTGCGATCGAGAAAGTGGGGTTGTTTGACCCAATGTGCCATTTGGGCCTGGTTGAGGAAATAACAGCCAGCGTGGGGGTTTAGTGCCCGCTCAAATGTCAGGGGCATCCCGAGGAAGGAAGCCTGGACCTGCGGCGTTTCCTGAACATTTTGGAAAGGGGCCGTCACCTCTGGCGAGAGGTTACCATCAATGTAAGCTTTGGCAACACGAGTTTCAACCGAGATTTCATAGCGATTCGGTTGGAGAAGGCTGAGAGGACCTGCCTGTTGAGTAAACCAGTCTAGCTTGATAAAAAACCAGGGATCATGGAGAATCAGATCATCTTCGAGAAAACAGTAATAGTCATACTGACCCAGGCAGTCTTGTAACACTGCTTGACACTCGAATCCTAACAAGAAGGGATTGACTTTTTTGGGGTGATGGCGATAGGAGAAATAGTCAGGGAGAGATAACTGGCCTAGTAGGTGGTGATTGGGAGTTGTGCAAATCACAATGTCGATATCCCCAGCATGAATTGGATTGACCGGATGGGCCACCCGCTGGCTGACGTCAATCATCACCTGGGATTGGCTAAATAGCTGATGTAGGGCAGCCAGGTTTAAGCTGAGTGCTTGCAAGCGAGGTTGGGGATGTTTCCGGCGCGATCCGTGGCGACCGCCGTCTGGATTGAAGTAATGGGGAATCGTGAATAAGATACGCACGCGTTTGCTATCCTTATGAATAATTTGAGGTCGATCGCTGTATCGAAGTTTTGGGTATTTTATACCCCAGCAGTAGGTAGGTGTAATTAAACTGTAGACCCTCATCCCCTCACCCCTTTTTCTCCCCAGCCGGGAACAGGAGGACACGGTTTACGGAGATCAGTTTAAGATGGGTTGGGCCAGACCACGTTTTCCAGGACTGTCAACACTGCTTTGGGCTGCAATTTATCCTTAAACCACACCGTGGGTACGGGAATCTGCTGGGGATTGATGCCCACTTTTTCCAGGTTGAGGCGTTCGGAGATGGCCAGGATCAGAGGAATGTCCCCCGCTTGCCGGACTTGGGCAAATTTTTTGCGCAAATACTCCGATCGCCAATAGCCGACGATTTCGAGCAGCACCGTGCGCCCATCGGGATGTACCAAACGAAAGTCGGGAATCATAACGCCCCCTGGAATCGGAATTAAATCCACCTCCCGCTCCAGTCGCCAATCGGTTTTTAATTGCTGCCAACGATCGACAAACGCGGCTTCGAGCAAACTGTCGTAGGGTTTGCCCGGTGGGTAATGACTGACTAGGCCGCAATCGGAACTCAGGCTAAAGCGTCCGGTACGGGTCCGCTGACTATAGGCATCCCGCGTTTGCAGCATGGCATGGAGGCTCCATTTGCTGACATGGAGCAGGGCCGGGAGCAGCTTGGCGATCGCTAACCCATACCGGGTACTGGGTTTAAATAAACTCGTGGGACCATCGATCGTGATCGTAAAGCCGTGATCCGCATCGCCTTCAATATAGGCCATCAGTTGAAAGAGTTTGAGGTAGCGAAACAGGAGTTTATACTCGCCCGGATCATTGCGGTGAGCATTAATGGTGACCTGGGTAGCCCGATAGAAAATACCTTGCACCTGGGACAGGTTATACCGATAGAGAAGCGCATCGGCAGTGGGCGGATCAAAGACCGTCAAAATCCGATTTTCCGGTAAATCCGCATACAGCCCCGCTCGGAGTTGCTCCACCCGCACCGCTTGTCCCAATTCATGGCTGAGAGTGGTGGCCAAGTTGCCCAGGACGATCGGTGTCTGCTGCGGACTGGGTACCGTGCCAGCCGCTAGGGTAAACACCCGTTGGCGCAGTACAGGCGGATCAAGGGGACTGACGACTTCAAACGTACAAAACCCGGATTTAAGCAAATGGACTAACCCCCGCTGGAAGCGGTAGTCGGGACTATGGCCTTCCAATTCAGCCAGTTGACGATCGAGATCCCCCTGGGATTTTCCCTGGTATTGTTGGCAACAGTCGATCACGGCTTGCGCGATCGCCCGATGTTTCCCATCCAGCGGCACCCGTTTGGGGACGATCGTTTCCCCTGTATAGCGATGCAGCAATAACTCCGAGGGCAGCATGGGAGGGTGTCACCCTGTCCTAACGGTTAGTCGACTGACCAGGCAGCGGCGGGAGGCCAAACTGTCGCCACGTTCGCTGAAAACTACTCGGTTGGATCAAGGCCCATATCAAAACCAGGGCCACCACTGTACTGATGAGGGCAGTAGCAAAAGAGAGGACCTGCGAGAGAACGCCAGACTGGGGCGGGGTGAGGCGCTGCTTGAGGTTGGCCGTATTAACAACGGGGGCAGCCACCACTTTGCGAGGAGTTCGACGGGGTTGGGTCGCCGTACTGCGGGCACGCCCATTCCGACCAGTGAGCAACTGGCCTTGCAACTCAGCATCCGGGAGGGGGGTTTTGGGTGTGCCCAGGTTCAACATCCCCGCCTGCACAGCCTCTGTTTGCAGCATTCCCTGAAGCTTTTGCGCCACATTGGCAGGCCGTTGGTGCGATCGCACCCACTGTACGAGGCTAGCCACGGGAATCGCACACAGGTTGGGGGCTTTGAGATGATCTACCCGTCGCCGCAGATTTTGATCATTAGAGACCACCACCACCAGGCAATCAGGCAGCGTTTGGGATAGCCCATAGGCCGACGCCGCTGTAGCGAGCAAGAGACGGGCTTTTTTACTTAACTCGCGCCCACTACTGGCCCCCTCTAGTTGGGGGTGGCTGGCCGTAGCTGTGGTTACCTGCCACCCACTGTGGCGATGAAAGCGGCGAAACTCGCGGGCAGTCAGTTCCTGGGCTGGCTCCACAGCCCGATCGCAGAGGAACTCCATTTCGTCTAACACCACTTGGGGCAAATAGCAGGTTCCCAACTTGGTGTAGTCTTGCCACTCACGGGTTTTTCCGGCTAGGAGGGCAGTGGTATCAAGGAGTAAACAAATAGAGGGCAAGCTTGGCATAATTGGCTTCCTTATCAGCCAGCAAGAGGAGGGACTATCCTGAATCACCAGGGTTTGCGGGGGCACCCACGGACCCACGGCTGCCTACCCTCAACGGGAAACAGGTTGGGGGAAACGCCTTCGGTAAATACACACTGGTTATAGCAAACGTCCAGAGAGTGCGTGGCTGGCGAATCTCTAGTAGACTATTATGCTTAAAAGAATGGGTTATCGCTTGGGTCTCACTGCCTTTGAGCCAACTAACCCAAGTTAAATTTGACAGCGCACCAGTCTATGGTCGCCAGAACTACTGATCGCGTTGCATCTCCAGTGGAGCGCCGCTTTCTTCTAAAATTTTATCTAAATTTTGCCGATCAATCCTCCGGACAAGTTTGGGCGGGGGGAGGGAGACAGAGAAAGGCTACCCACCGGCTAAAGTGCAAGGGTTGATATCGTGAGTGTTCAAAACATCCTGCCAGCAAACGGTTTCTCCTGCTTGTGGGCATCCTGCCTGCTCCCTTGCTTGGCTAACTGCCATCCGGCGTTGATCCTTGCCCTCCTGTCTCCACGCGATCACAGACCAACCAGCCCGGTCTGAACATCAGCCAGCAACCCGGCTATTCCCGCTGAACTGGGTTACCCCTGCTGCCCAACTAAGCTGTACCCACTAGGGATGGGAGGGTCGATCGCTGCCAAGTGGTTAGATCGGCAAGGGCGCGATCGCGGTATTGGCCATAGCGTTGGCGCTTATCTCGAACCCGTTGCGGGAGATCGGGCAGAATGCCAAAATTGGGCGGCATGGGTTGGAAATGTTTCGGGGAGGCACTGCTGATGAAGTCGAACAGGGCACCCATCATCGTCGTCTTGGGCAAAGAGACGGGCGGTAATCCTTGGGCCAAGCGGGCCGCATTCATCCCTGCTAACCAACCTCCAGCCGCCGCCGCTGTATATCCTTCCGTGCCGATTAATTGCCCCGCCGCGAGGAGAGTGGGACGTTGCTTGAACTGCAACGTGGGCAGCAGCAATTCCGGTGCATTGATGAACGTATTGCGGTGCATTACGCCCATTCGGACGAATTCGGCCTTTTCTAACCCCGGAATCATCCGAAACACCCGCGTTTGTTCCCCCCACCGGAGATTGGTTTGAAACCCCACCATATTCCACAGGTGCCCTGCCCGATCCTCTTGGCGCAGTTGTACCACCGCGTAGGGCCATTTCCCCTTCCCCGGTTCTCCGGTTCCCGGTAGTTCAATCCCCACGGGTTTGAGGGGACCATAGCGCATCGTATCTTCGCCGCGACGGGCCATTTCCTCGATCGGTAAACAGCCTTCAAAAAATTTCGCTGTCTCCCGTTCAAAGTCCTTCAGTTCCGCCTGTTCCGCTGTGCAGAGGGCTTGCCAGAAGGCGAGATACTGCGCCCGATCGAGGGGACAGTTGAGATAGGCTGCTTCCCCCTTTTGATATCGGGAGGCAAAAAAGGCAATGCTGCGATCGATAGATTCCCCAACGACGATCGGACTGGCCGCATCAAAGAAGCTCAGGTAATCCTGGCCGGTAAACCGTTGCAATGCTGCCGCGAGATCGGGACTGGTCAGCGGCCCCGTGGTTAACACCCCAATGCCTGCATCAGGCAGCGATCGCACCTCTTCCCGGCGCAACTCAATTAAAGGGTGGTTGGCCAGGGTTTCCGTCAGCATCCGGCTAAACACGGCGCGATCAACAGCCAAGGCACCGCCCGCCGGGACGGCATGGCGATCGGCCATTTGAATAATGATTGATCCCAGCTGCCGTAATTCTGCGTGGAGGAGTCCAGCCGCGCGATCGCTTGCCTGAGCACCAAAGGAATTACTACACACCAACTCAGCCAGATAATCTGTATGGTGAGCGGGGCTGGTGCGTTGGGGGCGCATCTCGTGCAGAATCACCGGGACACCTGCCTGGGCCAGTTGCCATGCTGCCTCAGTGCCAGCGAGACCACCACCGATCACGTGTACGGGTTGTTTTAAAGCAGACAAGGAGGACATGCTGAGTGCTAGGTGTTGGGTGTTAGATTTTAGATTTTGGCAGGCAAGACGCCTAACCCACGGCTATCTCGCCTAAACCACTTGATAGACGACATTAAAAGTCGCCCAAGTCCGAACATCCAGACTATAGGTATCGCTGGCTGGGGTCAACCGCTGACCTGTGGCTACCGTCGCTTGCTGCAAGTCGTGTAACACGGCCTGTGCCACTTCCAGGGGATTCTCCAGGGAGACTAACCGCTGGCCATTGGCGATTCCCGCAGGGATCGCTTCGCGAATCACGGGCATCCCCTTGCCTAGGGCTAGCATGGCTTGCTGGAAGGGGGCACGGCTTGCGATCAAGAAGAGTTCCATTTGACCTTTCGACCCGGTCACTACCCAAGGGGAAGGCGCATCGATCGCGGGTAATGTGATCACGGCTCCAGGGGAAATCACCTGATCTTGAAGACGAGGATGTTTACCTTGGCCCGCAGTCGGGGATTGCAGGTTGCCGGAAAGGGCGATCGCGTTGCCGCTGGTATCGAGGCCCAGCAGAAGGTAATAAATTGGGTCGCGGCTGTAGTTATAGAGTTGATAGCGGATTTGGCGACTGAGCGCGATCGTCCCGCCAACGGCGTCAGGGGAGAGTGCATTGACTGTATCAGTGACGCCTGGGACGGGCGGCGCATCGGTGGGGAGAGGCACACGCTCGGTATATTGATGGTAAATGAGGCGATCCGGGTTGGCTTGGGCGATCGCTAGCCGCAACCCCAATTGGGATGAGGTGACATTACTGGTCAATCGCAAATACTTCGCCGCCAGCAGGGTTTTTAAGTGGGGGGTCAGGCGTTGGACTGCCCCCTTCACCGCCTCTTCCCCAGGTACTATCGTATTGGGAATCACTTGCCGCCCGATCGACATGAGACCATAACTGGCCTGATCCAAAAGGGCCGCGATCGTCGGTCGCGTATCCACCTGAGCAGCGGTCTCGTCAGCAATGGGGGCCGTTTGTGGTTGGGGTAACAGCGAGGCGATCAGGGTGGGGGAGAGGGAACTTACCCGTCCGAACAGGTAATCCGCAGGCTGATCGGCTAACACCGTCGAAACCGTGGGAAAGGTGGAAAAGGCACTGGTCGCGTCCACCCGTTCAATCCGCTCTAGGGTACTGTCTAGGCCAATCACTAAGTTTACCTGGCGCGGTAAAACCCGCACCGACTCTTGCAGTAACTGCCCCACGGCAAACGGGGGGGGGCTACCTGGGAAGGTGCCCGCTAGGGTGTCACTCGCCCCTGTTGTGGCGGGACCCACAGATCCCCCCCCCGGCACCAGTAGCCGCACACGGGCTAGCAAACCGTTGCGGGACTGGACCTCCACTGGGATAGCTTGGGTTGAGGCTGGATCAAGGAGGGTGAACTGGGAACGGGGACCGTACTGGGGAACAACGAGGGGGGGCAAGCCCGCCAGTTGCGCCTGTCCTGTTTTGCCATCCGCATCAACGCTAACCAGCACTGCATCGGCACTTCCCTGGGTTGATGCGGGTAGAGCATAGGGAAGGCTGCGGGTCCCCGCACTGCTAGCCGGAAATTGGGTGAGTTGGGGAGACTGGGTTATGCCCGCCACTTGCTGCATGGTCTGCCGGGTGGCCGCAAAACTGGTATAAATCGTCATTGCGGGAAGCAGGTGCCAAAGCTGATGTACCAGACTCGTGGTCAAAAGGCCACTGCTAAAGCCTGACCAATCTACCTCAAAGGCATTGCCCCCGATCGCGCTCAGGTTGGGGGGCGTGAGCGGTAACTGGGTGGCTGCCAAGAGGGTGCCGGGGAACCGTTGCCACAGGGCCGTCTGTCCCTTGAGCTTCACCTCTCCCCCCTGTTGACGCAGGGTGGCCTGGAACTCTAGGGCCGCTTGGCTCAGGTGTCCGGTAATCGGGTTGAGGCGCGATCGCACCCGTAAATTACTGGCCAAAGCCGTCCCTACACCCAAAATGGGCAACTCAGCCGCCGTCATTGCAGTCTTGCTAACGTCGGGCAGGCTGTAGTAGCTGGTATCAAGCACCGTTGTCACTTGATCCGTCCGCAGCGATCGCAGCAATAGGTATAGCGTTTCCTCCACCAGGTCATTGATCACGGGGGGATCGGTCAAGGACAGGACACCATCGATCGGCACCAGGCTCAATTGCGGCGTCAGCTTGGCTCCTAACCCGTTTACCAAACTACCGTAGCCACTGAAGTGAACCAACACCACATCGCCCGCTTGGGCCTGCTGGACCAGGTGTTCATTAAATGCGGCCTCAATCCCCGCACGGGTTGCCTGCTGATCCGTCAGAGTGAGGATATCAGCCGGTTGAAACCCAAACCGGTGGATCAGTAACTCCCGCTGGAGGGCCACATCTGTAAGACAACCCTTAAGGGTCAGATCCGCCGTCGCCGTGGGGTCAAGGGCTTTGGCGGGATAGGCATTAATCCCAATCAAAAGGGCGAGCTTGCGGGGGCTGGGTTTCGCCAATGCCTGCTGGTAGCGATCGCTCAGTACCACTAGGGCCGTTTCGCTGAAGGCAGTTGCGGCCAGGACGCTACCCGTTTGTTGCAAAAAGGTTCGTCGCTTCATCATCTGTCCTGTATGCATTGCCGTTAGCGCTTGGCCCTTAGACTTAGCCCTTAACCCTGCTCCCTTAGATCTCACATGGGTGCACCTGACATGGATTGCTTGGGTTCAGATTGAACATGCTGTCGCGATGATCGGTGCATCCGGCAGGCCATCAGCCCACCCCACGGCAAATTAGCGCTCAATAATCTGCATAGCTTTGGCTAGCTCAGCCGCCACCTCTGGCCGAGAAAACTCAGGGGGAGGCAGTTCGCCCCGACGCAACATTTCCCGGACTTTTGTGCCTGACAGGTGGATGCGTTCCTCTGGCAGGCTGGGGCTGGTTTTAGTGGTTGCCATTGCCTGGGTGCGGGTGCAATAGAACGCATGTTCAAATTTTAACGGCACAATGCCCAAGGCCGCTGGGTCAAATTCATCAAATATATATTGGGCGTCGTAGGTGCCATAGTAGTCTCCCACCCCGGCATGATCCCGTCCGACAATAAAGTGGGTGCAGCCATAGTTTTTGCGCACGATCGCGTGGAAAATCGCTTCACGGGGACCGGCATAGCGCATGGCCGAGGGATTGATCGCCAAAATTACCCGATCTCTGGGGAAATAGTGCTCCAACATGATCTCGTAGCAGCGCATCCGCACCTCGGCAGGGATATCATCCGATTTAGTCGCGCCCACGAGAGGATGCAGGAAGAGGCCATCGACCACTTCCAATGCACATTTTTGAATATATTCATGGGCACGGTGGATCGGGTTGCGGGTTTGGAAGCCAACTACCGTTTGCCAGCCCTTTTCCCGGAAGAGTGCCCGTGATTCAACGGGATCAATCTGATAGGTAGGGAAGCGCGGATCAGAGTCCCGTTGCAGCAGCCAGACAGGCCCCGCCAGGTTGACTGGCCCCTGGTCATACACCACCCGCACGCCAGGATGCTTTTCCTCATTGGTGCGATAGACGTGCAGGGCCTCGTGCATTTTGTCGTAGGTATATTTTTCGGTCAGTTCCAACACACCGACAAAACGACCAGTGGCATCATCCAGCCGGACCAGGTTCCCGATCGCCAGCCGTTCCGCATCTGCCTCACTCACCGACAAGGTAACCGGAATTGACCAGGGTAACCCATTGACCAGATGCATCTCGTTGACGACGCGATCGTAGTCCGCCTGTCCCATGAACCCGGTCAGGGGGCTGAAGCCGCCAATAGCGATCATGACTAAATCGGAAACAGCCCGTTCATCCAGTTGAATCCGGGGCAAATGCTCCCCCTTATCTAGCCATTCCTGGCGCTGTTCAGGGGAGGCAAGGCGGTTGATCAGGGTGCCCCCGTGGGGCGCAATTCCGTACTTTTGCTGGCTCATGGGTCTGTTGATGGGGATAGTCTAATCCGGTGAGGGCTACGTTTTCCCATCCTACCAAGCAGTGGGGCGGGCAAACTCAGTCTAGAGGGCAAGAACAGCAACAGGCAGCACTCCCCCCAACGAAAAAGCACCCCCGTAGATTCCAGGGATGCTCCTCGCGTTAAGTCGTGACTGCTCAGACAAGCGAATTGACATACTTACCGTCCTGAAGGATCGGTGATTCTTGACAGTCAGGAGCGTCGATCGCGGAATTAGAAGCGGAAGCCCGCACCAAATTGGATGCTGACTGCGCCCCCTGCCCCTTTTGATTGGTAGGCGTCAATGCCGTACTTGGCATCGGTGTAGACCACAATATCCCGCGTCACGGCAGCTTCTACACCCGTCGTCAAGACCACCGTATCATCATTGCCCAAGGGGGTTGGTTGCCGACGATTTGTCTTATTCGTTTCAAAGAACGAGTAACCCGCCCCTGCGTACAGATTGGCCTGATCACTCAGGGGGACATCATAGGTCACCAGGGGCATAATCTGGCTAGCCGTATCACTGAAAATAATCGCGCCTCGCAGCGAAATCGGCGCATTGGGGATATAAACCCGACCCTGGAGGTTACCGCCGAAGTTGGCATTTTCACCATTGCCATCTGGCGCACCGCCACTGGTCAAACCCGCTGCACCGCCTGCCCCAAAGTAACTGCCGCGCATCCCGGCATTTTGCGCCGAGGCCACATCAGCGAACAGGAGCAGGGAGGTCCCTGTTAATGCGGACAATGCAGCAATCGCCCCGATAGCCTTCCAACAACTTTTCATGGCTGACCTCACATCGTAGTAAAAAGGTAAAACTTTGGAATTCGACATGACACTTTTCCTCTCCCAGGTTATGATGTCGTTTCCAAAGGTCGAAATGTTCCGCTACCATCACTCTACCCTATTGCCCCCTGTTCTGACTGGGTAGATTTGTGTCATGGCGGGGGAGCTGCGGTACCCTTTAGACCTTGAGGAAACGCTTCAATTTCACTGTTCAACTGCACATTTCAGCAAGACTCTCAGTTCGATACCCTTAATCTAACCAGCGCGTCAATCTCCTAGGGGATTAGCCGTGCCACTTCTCCAGGTGGCTCGCATGGCAGGGTCTCCCGGCGAGATCGCCCGACTGCCTTTGGGTAGGACACTTGGCCAAATGCCCCACCTGGCAATTCAGGTAACCGGCCATGAGGGCAACCCGTGATCACGGAACTCGTGATCAGGAAAACCCGTGCTTAGGGCAAAAAGCGATCGAGGGCAGCCTTGAGTTCCTCTAATTCCATCTCAATGTTGCCTGCCTGGGCTGCACGGGCGACACATTCGGTTAGATGTTCATCCAGAATCAGACGGGCGACACGATCGATCGCCCCCCGCACTGCCGCGATCTGAATCAGTACATCCGGACAGGGGCGACTTTCCTGCACCATTGTCTTAATCCCTCGAATGTGGCCTTCAATCCGCGAAAGCCGATTCACAATCTGCCGCAGCGATGCTTCACTGTGGACATGGCCATGTGCATACCCATGCGCATCGGGATGCGGGTGAGGGGTGTCCGAGGTATGCTCAGGCTCCAGCGATAATGGATCGGGATGGGGTGCGGAGGCGGACAGTGAGGGGTGACGATGGGTCATGGTGCTATAGCGTGACATCGTTAGCGCAAGTGCCTCGATCTTAGCCCACTCTGCAACGGCCCATCCTGAACAACCCACCTCGGACGCTTCCCTAACGACTGGAAGCAGGTTAAGGCCGTGGGGTTACCGTGTTGCCGTCGGGTTAATGCAGTAGGGTTAGGGGAGAAGAACTTCAATTGTCGTCGATGTCCTAGGACGGGGGGCAGCTTGTGCTATTACTGAAAGGCTTTGAAATCGAAATTTATACGGGAACGCCGGAGGGACAGATTATTGGCTTCTCCGATCGCATCACCGCCGACCTGCCCGGTTTTGTGCGTGAACCGGACAACCGTAATGTGGAGTACACGACGCCGCCCTGTGGCCGTTACGAGCAATTGCTGTGTTATCTGATTAAACCCAGGGTGCAACTGCGGCAGTATTTACGGTCCCTTGGCAACTATACCCTGATTCCTGGGAGTACCTTATCCCTGGGCGATAGCCACCATTTCTACCGCTCTGACCCGACGCATCCTTACCATACTTATATTGAGCACACCTATGGCACCAAGGTGGTGACGGCCAGTGTCCATATCAACATTGGCATAAGTGAGCCGGAACTGCTGATGCGGGCCTGTCGCCTCGTGCGGGTGGAAGCCCCCCTATATTTAGCCCTCAGTGCGGCCTCCCCGTTCCTGGATGGACAGGTGACCGGGTATCACTCGACCCGTTGGGGCATTTTCCCGAAAACTCCCGCGATCGTCCCCCTCTTTACCAGCCATACCCACTTTATCGATTGGACTGAGCAGCAATTGGCCGCTGGCACGATGCAAAATGTGCGCCATCTCTGGAGTGCTGTGCGTCCCAACGGCGATCGCCGTCCCTACAGTTTGAATCGATTGGAATTGCGGGTATGCGATTTAGTCACTGATCCGATCGCGCTCTTGGCGATTACCGCCCTGCTGGAAGCCCGGTTGTGGCAGTTATGCCAGGACGAGACCCTCGACCCGTTGCAACAGAGCCAACTGGATGCCGATACCCTCGTTGCCCTCACGGATGACAATGAAATGGCCGCCGCCCGCCAGAGCCTAGAGGCGACACTGCGCCACTGGCAGGATGGCCGGGAGATCTCAGCCCGCCAATGGATCGAGCAACTTTATCAGGAAGTAGAAACCTATAGCCAGCAACGGGGCTTTAAGTGTTTCCTCTCGCCCGTGAAAAAATTACTGCGGGAGGGCAATATGGCCCAACAATGGTTGCGATCGCACCAGGCAGGTCTGACGATCTCGGAAGTGGTACAGCAAGCGATCCAGGCCCTGGCTGAACAGGAACAGGAGTTAGCCGGGAATTTGTGCCAACCCCTGGTAGCGTAAGGGTATTCAACGATGCTGGGGGCGATTGGCTGAGTCAAGTACCGTGGTCAAGAAAGCAGATATTGGTGGCAAACGCCTGATTGGGTTAGCACCCACCGCATGGGCGCAGTGGGTGACGCAACAGACAGATGTGGTGGCGCAGGAGATTCTGGCGTCAGAGTTCCAGTGGGTGAGCCGAGAGAATGATGTTCTGGTAAAGGCGGTCAGCCCTACGCACGGGGAGTTTCTGATTCTCAATGAGTTGCAGTTGCGCTATGGAACACGACTACCTCAGCGGATGCGAGCCTATGCGGCCCTAGCGACGGAGAAGTACAATTTGCCAGTCTATCCGGTGTTGGTGAATATTTTGCCGTCGGCGTCAGCGGTACCGATCCAAACTTGCTATGAATCGAGCTTTCTGGGGCTACAGGCACGGCAGGACTATCGGGTGATTAACCTGTGGGAGGTGGAGGCAGAGATTGTCTTTGCCCAGTCCTTGCGGGCGTTGTTGCCGTTTGTGCCCATTCTCAAGGATGGAGGAGAGGTGACGACGGTACAGCGGGCGTTGGGGTTGCTGCGACAGGATGAGCAGTGGGTGGAGTTAGAAGCGCTCTTGGCGTTCTTTGCTAGTTTTGTATTGGAGAGCGAAGTTGTCCGACAAATCATGAGGTGGGATATGGCAGTGCTACGGGAGTCGCCCTGGTATCAGGAGATTTTGCGCGAAGGGGAACGTCAAGGCGAACAACGGGGTGAGCAACGCGGTGAACAACGCGGCAGACAGGTGGGTCGGCAAGAAGAGGGCCGATCGCTGATCCTCAGGCTGCTTAATCGGCGAGTGGGGGCGCTGACACCGGAGTTGACGCAACGAGTGGAGGCGTTGGAGTTGCCGCAGCTTGAGGCACTGGGAGAGGCGTTATTGGATTTTACCCAGGTGGAAGATTTGGTCAATTGGCTTGATTCTTAGTGGAATTTACGCTTGCTTAGGTCAATATCCGCAGACGTTAGCGCAATATCGCGCAATATCAAAGGCAAGCGCTGGGCATCCAGGAGCCAGCCCTCTCGGATCAATAGCTCCCGCATCAATAGCTCCCGCATCAATTGGCGCTTCACCCGGTGTCTCAATCAGTCCGGAAGGACTAGGCTGCTATTTGCCTGAATACTCTGTGCTACGATCGCGCCAAAGGGAGGAGAATGACGCCATGCCGATGCTGCCCGCTGATGTCAAAAACCTGCTGGCTGATCTGATGCAACGCTACCAGGCGCGGGTGGATTACCTGGCCATTCGCTTGGAAGAGTCGGAAGATACCAATATCTTGCTACGTGGTAACCGGGTTGAAACCCTGAGTGAAGCTGTGGCGATCGGCGGCCAAGTGCGGGCCTGCTATCGAGGCGGGTGGGGCTTTGCCAGCTTTAATCACCTGGGTGCCCTGGCGGAGCGGATCGAAGAAGCGGTGAGTGCGGCCCGGTTGGTCGGAACGGAAGAAACCACCCTGGCTCCGATCGCGATCGTCCAAGCCGAATGTCACCTCCCCCTGAGCGGCACCGACCCCCGTCAAATTCCCCTCGCTGAGAAAAAGCAATTGTGTGATCACTATGCCAGCGTATTGCGGCAGGTGGACGATCGCATTGCCACCGTCTCGGTGCGGTATGGCGACAGTGCCCAGCGCATGATTTTGATCACCTCCGAAGGCACCCTGATCGAGCAGTCCTGGGTGGATATGGAAATGCGGTTCGCGGCCACTGCCCGCAATGGCGAAACGGTGCAAACGGGCCGGGAAACCACCGGATCACGCTGTGCCTACGAAGACCTGCTAGGGCTAGATCAACAGGTACGCAGTGCGGCCCAACGGGCGGTCGATGCCCTGGTGCTGCCTCCAGTGAAGGGCAATACCTACACAGTCGTGATAGACCCCATTCTCACCGGATTATTTGTTCACGAAGCCTTTGGTCACCTGTCCGAAGCCGATATGGCCTACGAAAATCCCGATCTGTTGGAGGTAATGACGCTCGGGCGGCGCTTTGGTCCCCCCGAACTGCAAATTTTTGACGGAGCCGCCCCTGTGGGCCATCGCGGTAGCTATCAATACGACGACGAAGGGACTCCCGCCACCACCACCCAGTTGATCCGGGACGGAGAACTGGTCGGTCGCCTGCACTCGCGCGAAACAGCCGGTAGGTTAGGCGAAACTCCCACGGGGAACGCCCGCTGCCTGAATTACCACTATCCCCCGATCGTGCGCATGACCAATACCTGGATTGAGTCAGGGAAAACGCCAATAGCTGACTTATGTAGTGATATCCAGGAAGGCGTCTACGCCCGTAATTGGCTGGGGGGGATGACGAATGGAGAAATGTTTACCTTTAGTGCCGGGGAAGCCTGGATGATCCGGAAGGGGAAAATTGCCGAGCCGGTGCGCGATGTCACCCTCTCCGGCAATGTGTTTAAGACCCTGGCTGATATTGAAGCGATTGGGGATGACTTCTATTGGGATGAATCCGGTGGCTGTGGGAAGGGGGGCCAAGGTGGTCTACCCGTGGGCTGTGGCGGTCCCAGCTTGCGGATTCGCAATGTGGTCGTGGGGGGGGAAGCGGTTTGAGATCCCTAGCCAACTGGATTGGCTAGCCGATCGCTTTGGCCGTCCACCGATAAACAGCCCCCATTAGGCAGACCTCTAGTCCTAGTTGCACCGGATCGGGGGTCAGGGTGAAATGGGCGATTCTCCTGCGGAGAGGCACTGCGATCGGCAGCATGATCAAGGGAAAGGGGCAAAACAGCCCTTCGCCTAGGGAGACGTTGCGTTATCGGCCTCACCAAACAAGTCATCAAACAAGTCATCCGCGGCGGTAGCGGGGAAATCAACGCTATAAATCCGTCCTGCGTTGTCAAAGACGAGGAACAGATCGTCGGTGGTGCGTCCGAACTTGGCCTTGATAATCACCAAATTGCGCTGGGTTTGGGTGTTGAGTCGTCGTTCAAAGGGGCCAGTGCGCTGGAGTAAGGATTCCCATTTTTGCCCGATCCGGGCCGGTGAGAGGTCCGCTTGCAAAATCGGGTGGAGATAGGTCCATGCTTGCTCATAGTGCGCTGCACTGAGGGCATCGCCAAAAGCTTCGGCTCGGCCTTTGATACCCTCGGTGGCAGCACCGGTTCCCCGATCGCGATCGGTTTGCGCTATCACGGGCGGGGGTGCCAGGGTTGAGGGCCTCTGGGTCAAGGGGCTGGGTATCGCCGTCTGGGGATGGGGCGTTGTGTCTGGCTCATCCGCATTAACGAGGGCTAGTCCCCCCGCCCAAAGGGTCACCGCCAGACTCGTGATTAGACATGGCTGCCTAGATTTGATGATTTTGACGCTCATGAAGCGTTCCTTTCTCGTTCTCAATGGTTCTAACTCAATGGTTCTAAATGGTTGGCGGTCATCGTTGGCGGTCGCGTTTATTGTAGAGCGATCGCGGGTTGACTACTGCTGCTTCCCCGCGCAGGGCTGGACACGCGGGCGGGGGCTGGACAGTTGCGCCATTAAAAGACCTCGGCCCCTTGAGTTGAGTAGCTGAGTTTCGCTTGCGCCGCTTCCCCACAGGTACGGGGGGTAGGAAAAATCTTATCGGGATTGGCCAGTCCCTTGGGGTTAAACACTTGGCGCACCCAGAGCATGGTTTCTAAATCCGTGGCATTAAACATGGCAGGCATATAGCAGCGTTTGTCTGCCCCAATGCCGTGTTCCCCCGATAGGCTCCCCCCCACTTGCACACAGCGTTTGAGGATTTCACCGCCCAGTTCCTCCACTTTTGCCAGGGCACCTGGAACGGCGTTATCATACAAAATCAAGGGATGGAGATTGCCGTCCCCCGCATGAAAAACATTGGCAATCTGGAAACCATACTGTTGGCTTAACTGTTCAATTTCTCGCAGGATATAGGAGAGTTGGGTGCGGGGAATCACGCCATCCTGAACATAGTAATCCGGACTCAGGTGACCTGCGGCAGCAAAGGCGGCTTTGCGACCTTTCCACAATTTTAGGCGTTGTTCTGGATCGGCAGCACTCACCACCCTGCGGGCACCGTTTTGCTGACAGATGGCCGCGACCCGTTGGCTGCTGGTTTCCACATCCACCTCTAACCCATCCAACTCCACCAGCAAAATCGCGGCGGCATCGCGGGGATAACAGCCCGTGGCCACCACATCCTCGACGGCGTTAATGCTGAGGTTGTCCATGATTTCCATGCCCCCAGGGATAATGCCACTACTGATGATGTCCGACACGGCAGCGCCCGCAGCCTCGATCGCGGTGAAATCCGCTAGCAACACGCGCACCGCTTCCGGGGCCTTGAGAATCCGCAGGGTAATTTCAGTGGCAATCCCCAGGGTGCCTTCGGAGCCGACGAAGAGACCGGTCAGGTCGTAACCGGGCATTTCCGGGATGCTGCCTCCCACATCGACGATCGTGCCATCGGGCAGCACCAGTTTCAACCCCAGCACATGGTTGGTCGTGACGCCATACTTGAGACAGTGGACGCCCCCGGAATTTTCTGCCACGTTGCCGCCGATCGAGCAAATAATCTGACTCGACGGATCGGGGGCATAGTAAAACCCCGCCCCACTAACCGCTTGGGTGACCCAGTTGTTGATCACCCCTGGTTGGACGGTAATGCGCTGGTTATCGTAGTCAATGTCAAGGATCTGGCGCATCAGGGCCGTGACGATCAGGACGCCATCCTCCACGGGTAAGGCACCCCCCGAAAGCCCTGTTCCTGCCCCACGGGCGACAAAGGGAACGCCTTCGCGATCGCAAATCCGCACGATCGCAGCTACTTCCTCTGTTGTCCGGGGTAAAACCACAACAGCCGGTCGCTGGCGGTAGCTGGTCAGACCATCGCACTCATAGACCAGCAGTTGTTCCCGCTTACGGATAACCTGATCTGGGCCGATCGCGGCGGCAAATTGTTGAATCAAGAAAGACCAATCTCGCTGGGACATGGCTACCGGGATGCGTGCAGAAATCTACGCTTTTCAGCTTAGCGTATGCGATCGCCGGATTCTGCCAGGGGTGAGATCTCCAGTTTAAGCCACTCATCAATGATTCAGCAGGGTAAAACCAGGGGTTTACAAGAGTGGTCCAAGGCTCAGCCATATACTTCAGCCATATACTTAATATGCTCCCATTGAACTGTTATGACTGCTCCCTCATCCGCAAAAAGACTAAACCTGCACAGACAAGCAACCAGAGCATATCAATAATCTCTAAAGTCTCAGACTTTGGTACCGAAAAATTGAGTAACATTAGTAGCATAGTATGGAGATGTAATGATTGCAATCTTCTTAGACATTAGAGGATATTGTGGCCATATTAATTAATCTTCAGTCTATCCAAGCCCCAATCTTCGACACAAAAGGCCACTTCCCTCACCAAGAGATTGATCCGTTGTTCCACCATTATCGTGGCAATTGCGGCATAATTATCGGCGCAAGATAGGCGTCCACCCTAGTCCAACACCTGCGACACATCATTACATTCTCTGTGCTCTCTATGTCTCTGTGGTTGCTTTTACTCCGATAGCCTAAGTCCTCAGAGGACGTGCCCCCCCGATCCGGTTTTCTGACTGCACCCGACCCGATACATGGTCATCTCCCCCCTTACCGCAACCCCCGTCAGTCAGCGGCAGTGTAGTTAAGCCAATATCAACGATAGATAAAAATTTATCGTTCTGGAGATCACTCCCGTCGTGGTTGGAAAATTTGGGAAAGCAGTGCGATCGGTTCAGGGGTATGCGATCCTTGAAAGAGTAGCCGTTTGTGAAACGAATTAGAAGAGCATGGGAGAAAACACTGTCATTATTACCGGGGCCTCGTCCGGCGTCGGCCTGTACGGGGCCAAAGCACTGGCGAAACGCGGTTGGCACGTGATCATGGCCTGCCGCAACCTGGAGAAAGCTGAGAAAGCGGCTCAGGACATCGGGATGCCCGCCAGTAGCTATACCATTTTGCCGATTGACACTGCTGATCTCAACAGTGTACGTACCTTTGTCCAGGCGTTTCGGGCCACGGGGCGGCGGCTCGATGCATTGGTCTGCAATGCTGCCATTTATATGCCGCTGCTCAAGGAACCCCTGCGTAGTCCAGAAGGCTATGAGCTAACGGTCGCTACCAACCACTTGGGGCATTTCCTCCTGTGCAATTTAATGTTGGAGGATTTGAAACAATCCCCGATTAAGCGCCTAGTTTTGTTGGGGACGGTAACCCACAACCCGGATGAATTAGGCGGTAAGGTCTATCCTCGTCCCAATCTTGGCAATCTGGAAGGTTTCACCGCTGGCTTTAAACCCCCTATTTCGATGATTGATGGCAAAAAGTTTGAGCCAGTGCGAGCCTACAAGGAAAGCAAGGTTTGTAATGTGCTCACCATGCGAGAACTCCATCGCCGGTATCACGACTCCACGGGGATTATCTTTAGTTCCTTCTATCCCGGTTGTGTAGCTGAAACCCCCCTCTTCCGGAATCACTATCCCCTCTTCCAGAAACTATTCCCCCTATTCCAGAAGTACATCACCAAAGGCTATGTTTCTCAGGAATTAGCGGGCGAACGCTTGGCAATGGTGGTCGCTGATCCGGAATTTGGCCAGTCGGGTTCCTACTGGAGTTGGGGCAACCGTCAGAAGGAAGGACGCAAGGCATTCCAACAACGGGTCTCACCCCAAGCACGGGATGATGAAATGGCCCGACGGGTCTGGGAACTCAGTGCCAAGTTGGTCTACCTGACCTAGTGCAGTCAACCTGAAGTTTCGCGTTGGTAGTAACGACTTTAGTCGTTTCAGGCTAAAGCCTGAACTACAAACGAGGAAGCGCATTGGCGGTAAAAAACCGCTAGCCGATCGCCAACCAGTCTAAAAAGCCGGTAGGGTAGGCATCTTGCCTGCCCTGCTAACCGTCGAGACGGATTGCGACAGCCAAGACAATCATCCTACCTCTTCTTTGTGATTGCGTTGAAAGTTATGTCTGACCCTGGTGATGCGGCTAACTTGATCAGCTACCTGCTTGGCTTTGATCCGGGGCGAGATAAGTGTGGCATTGCCGTAATGACCCCCGATCGCCAGGTGCCCTATCACCAAGTGGTTGCGGCCAGCGACGCGATCGCGACGGTCCAACGCCTACACCAGCAATACCCTTTTACCCAGATCATCATTGGCGATCAAACCAGTACCCGAACCTGGCAAGCGCAATTAAGCAGTGCCTTGATGCCGCCTCTCCCGATCGTCCCTGTAGATGAGCGCAATAGCACTTTAGAAGCCCGCGATCGGTACTGGCAGATGTATCCCCCCCAGGGGTTTGCCCGTTTAGTGCCCCAAGCCCTGCGATCGATTCCCCGCCCGATCGATGACATTGTGGCCATTTTGCTGCTTGAGCGCTATTTGACGCGATCGGCATAAGCAAAACAGGCGGATGCCAGCGAGACGCCTACCCTCCAAATCGTCCGATGAGATCGTCCGATGAGAAGGCCAAGTCCCCTGCTTAGAAGGTAGCGCGAATAGTAAACGAGTAGTCACCTCCAGGTTCCAGTTGGTAGTCCCGCTGCTCCAGAAAGCGGCTCAAGGGTTCCTGGATAAGAGCACGACCCAGGGACGGTTCCACTGACAGTGCACCCCGGCGAAAATGCCATTGAAATTGCCACTCAAAATTGCTGGCCCTCACTTCGCCGACAATTTTTCCCTGTTGCCAGGAGTGTTGTGTGATGCGCACATAGGCCGTTGTGGCAGGGGAATGGCGGAAACTCACGGTAATGGCTGAGCGGGGTTACTGACGAGCTAGGCGGGCATCCGGCTCCAGCACCCATAATACAAGCCCCTTCCGGACCTGCGTCAAGACCACTGTATTTCCTAAGCTGAGCATCCGATCGACCCCCCGCTGAGCAGCCTCCACATTGGGATATAGTCGCACGTAGCTATAATAATCACCGTTGTAGCAAATCGCACTGACTGCCTTGGGGGTATCCGGCAGATAGATATGACAATTAATAACTAACTTTTGGTCAATAATGGGGCATCGAAGATTCCCGGTTGGTTGGTTCAACGGAGCATCGTCAGGCATTGTTTTCTTAAAGGACGGATTGGGGTGGCGTAAATATTGATCAAACATAGTCGAGACAGTTAGGATGCTCCCAGCACCCCCTCCAGGTATGGGTTGATGGATGGCTAAAAACTGGTTTGATGGCAACCGGCGGTTCTAGATGATGGGTTGACGGTAGGTGCTTGACCCTAGAGGCTCTTTATTTTCTTTATTTATAGAACGTCCTTTTTTTAGAAGGCCCTTTTTTGGGCCTAATGGTCACAAATTTACACAATACCCGGCGATCACCCCGGTAGGGGATACGGCTGATGATGTCACTGATCTATCCAAGTATGGATTCCGAGTATTTATACTGAAGCGGGTTCCGACTGTGAGCGCTGTTTGGGCGGATCGGGGGAATTGGGGACAATGGATAGACTGTTATACAGACTCATCGCCTTGGCCACCCCCTCGGTCAAACTGAGGGCGATCGCGGCCACCACCTGATCGAGAACCTGGTTCATGATGGCGGTTTCTGCCCCCGAAAAGCGCCCCAAAACATGGGAAACCGCATCGCGATCGACGGGTTGCCCCTGGGGAGCACCAATGCCAATGCGTAATCGGGGAAAATCCTGGGTGCCCAGATGGGCGATCGTGGACTTCATGCCATTGTGTCCTCCTGCTGAACCCGCTAGGCGGAGGCGAATGCGACCCACGGGCAGATCCATATCGTCATAAACGACTAATACGGACTGGGGGGGCAGCTTAAACCAATCGGTCACAGCCCGAATCGATTGGCCGGAAGTATTCATATAGGTTTGGGGTTTGAGCAGGCGCACTTTACGTCGTTGGGGTCCCCAGCCTTCGCCAATGTAGCCTTGAAACCGACGGTTTTCACTCAGGAGGATTTGCCAGCGATCGGCCAGGGCATCGATCGCGGCAAAGCCAATGTTGTGGCGAGTTTGGTCATATTTACTCCCTGGATTTCCCAGGCCAACAATCAGTTGGGGGATGACCAGGGTAGGAGGCGTCACAGAAGCGTTAGCTGTCATATCTAGCAGTCCGATCGCGGCAAGGTTGGGTAGGGGCGGGTCGCACCCAAATGCAACTGGAGGAAGGACTGGCTGCATAGACCCGCCCAATTTAGGGAGAGGGATAGACAGAGGCAGGTAGAGTCGATCACACGTTTAACGTGGGATCGCCATCTCGGCTGTCTGGGTGGCAGGTCGGATGCCTACTCCAGATCTATTTTCGATCTACTTTTGATCTATTTTCGAGCTACTGAGGACACGTACCCCACCCACGGATTAGAAATCAGCCTCACTGGGTTGTGAAGATTGGGTGGCCGGGGCTTCGGTTACTGCGAGCGGAGGGTCGGCAGTTGCCTCAACCACGGGGCGTTCGCCCCCATTCGCTGCGGGGCTAGCGGGAGATAAGGCTTGGGGAGGTGCCTTTTCGAGGGTGGCTGCCATCGGCTCCTGGCGGGTCACCTTCTCTAGCTCAGCCGCCTCCCGCTTTAATTCTGTTTCAAATTCCCGGGAAGCATCCTGAAAACTGCGCAGCGTTTTGGCCAAAGTGCGACCGATTTCCGGCAACTTTTTCGGCCCAAAAATGAGTAAGGCCACAATGAAAATCAAGATCATTTCCGGTAGGCCAATGCCAAAAATATTCATGCGGCGATCCTCCTATGCCTGCGATCGAAACTCAATTCAGAACTCAATGAGCCCTATAGATCTGGTAGGGGTAGATTGCAATGAACCCATATAACCCCCATATAACCCCCATATAATCTCAGTAGATCGAAAGGTAGTCGGTGGAGGAGGCATCCTGCCTGCCCCTGAGACAAGCGAGACGGCTATCCCCTTTAGATTTGCAACCGACGGAACCTGTCTACCCCCTAGAGGGCGGGTTGAGCGATAGAGGGTAGGCTTACCGAGAGAGCATCTCAGTCTGGTGCAACCTGCCCCTACACCACGATGATCCTCATTTACCAGACATCTCCGAGGTAAATTTTCAAATTTATTCCAGCCCTAACCCTAGCATTCACATCTAGATTAGAACAAAAAATCCCGGCATGACCGGGAAATATTGCTTGTAAGGAAGGTGGGTCTAATAATTCTAATAATTCTTAGTTGACCAATCCTTACCACCGTACATCAAAACTTTCGAGGACAATGGACTCATTGTAGATTTGCAGGATAATCAGCAGGAAGACGAGAAATAGGGCCATAAATATCCCCATTAGGAGGGTGGTGCCCCAACCAGGAGCGACTTTCCCGTACTCGGAGTTAAGGGGTCTTAAAACGTCACCAAGCCAAGTCCGCTGTGCCATGATTAATCCGTTGTTTATTCTAGAGCGATGAACTTTCTGTAATCTATCATAGGATCGGTACACCCTTTACGTCCGATTCACCCCCTAATTCTATGGAACCTGCACTTACGCTTGGTATCACGATCGGTGTTCTCCTGCTGGCGATTACGGGCTACGCCATTTACACTGCCTTTGGCCCCCCGTCTAAGGAACTGCGGGACCCCTATGAGGAGCATGAGGACTAAGGGCACAAGTGTCCCATCCAGGCGTATCGAGACGTAGGGGTAGGTTATACCAGGATTTGTGCAGCCCAACGATAATCTCGATGAACCTGCTATCCTAACGGGCGCGATCGTCGGGAGGACGGCTGGCAGTCGGTCCAATCCCGCTTCTCGCCTAGTTAGCACTGGGTGAGTACCGCCGATAGGGGTCCCGATCACCCTTCGCAGTGTACCCAATGCAGGGTCTCACTGAGTTCTCCTAGCCCAGTGCCAGCCGATCACGATCAGCATTAGCCTAGCTGGGCTGGAGATGGTGGTACGGTTTTACCTCAGCCCTCTCCTTGGCCTACGCCTCACCCTTAAGCTTTTGCATGAGCAGTTGATTCGTCAGCTTCGGGTCGGCCCGTCCCCCGGTTTGCTTCATCACCTGCCCGACAAAAAAGCCCTGGAGCTTCGTCTTGCCGTTTCGGTACTGCTCCAACTCCTTCGGATTCGCCGCCAGCACGGCATCGATCGCCGCCGCGATCGCCCCCGCATCCGAAATCTGGGTTAACCCCTTCGCTTCCACCAACGCTTGCACCGAACCGCCTGACTCTAGCAACTCCGGCAGAATGTCTTTGGCAATCTTGCCACTAATCGTGCCCTTCTCAATCAGCGTAATCAACTCCGCCAACACCGTCGGCGTCAGGGCAATCTCAGTGATCTTCTGGTTCGCTTTATTCAGATAAGCCGAAATATCGCCCATGATCCAGTTCGCTGCCTGCTTGGCCTCCGCACCAGCCGCGATCGTTGCCTCAAAATACTCCGCAATGGCCCGATCGTCCGTCAGCACCCGCGCATCGTAGGCCGACAGCCCCAGTTCTTCTTCATAGCGATGGCGCTTCTGGGCGGGCAACTCCGGCAATTCCGATCGCCAGATCGCCTGCTGCTCCGCCGATACCACGATCGGCATCAGGTCGGGTTCTGGGAAATAGCGATAATCGCTCGACCCCTCCTTACTGCGCATACTAATCGTCCGCTGGGTATTCTCCTCCCACAGGCGGGTTTCTTGGACGATCGTCTCCCCGTTTTCCAAAGCCGCAATCTGGCGCTCAATCTCATACTCGATCGCCCGCTGGATGGCGCTGAAGGAATTCATATTTTTGATCTCTACCTTCGTGCCAAACTCCGCCTGCCCCACTGGCCGTACAGAGATATTGACATCACAGCGCAGGGACCCCTCCTGCATATTGCCATCGCTAATTCCCAAATAGCGCACAATCCGCCGTAACTCTTGGGCATACTCGGCCGCCTCCTGGCCCGATCGCAAATCTGCTTCCGAGACAATCTCCACCAATGGAATCCCCGCCCGGTTAAAGTCCACTAGCGAATAGGCCGATCCGGCTAGACGATCGCTGCCCGCATGGACCAACTTCCCCGCATCCTCCTCCATGTGCAGGCGATGAATCCCAATCCGTTTCCGCACCGGTGCCCCCGATGCATCGGGCAATTCAATCTCCAGCCAGCCGTGTTCTGCGATCGGCAGATCGTACTGGGAAATCTGATAATTCTTGGGCAGGTCGGGATAGAAATACTGTTTGCGATCGAACTTACTGTAGGGCGCGATCTGGCAATTTAGCGCCAACCCCGCCTTCACCGCATACTCCAGCACCTTCTGGTTCAACACTGGCAACGTCCCCGGCAACCCCATACACACCGGGTCAATGTGGGTATTCGGCGGTGCCCCAAACTCTGTGGAACTGGGAGAGAAAATCTTGGTGCCGGTACTCAGTTGACAGTGGGTTTCCAAGCCGATCACGGCTTCGTACTGAGATTTGGCAGGCGCGACAGAGGTCATAGGGTCAACCGTAGGATAGGTGCAAACAGCAAGCTGGGTTCCATTTTAGCGTTACTCTCGTGCGGCTTCACCGGCAAGTGGGGCACTGGTCTCCTGACCGAAGCGGGAGGCAAGTCCGCTGATAACGGTTTACCGGGTGACAACCCCTATCGTAAAATCAGCCTGAGTTAACTATGAGTTGTGAAAGCTCTTGTCGTCAAAGCTGCACCGAGTCGTCTGCTCCCTTTCTTGCGTTGATCAACAGCATGGATGCCTTTGACCCCATCGCCCCTGCCTGGACGGAAACCGCGCTCCATGCCCACGGCTTTTGTTGCCCCACCTGTCGGTCTAGCCCGATGGCAGCCCAGCGTGCCTGGATTAATCGGCGATCGCCCGTCTTTATGGAAGACTACCGCCGCAAGTGGCAGGAATTTTACCAGTGCGAGTGTGGCTGTGTCTGGTGGGCCTGGAGCGACGAACGCCCCCCTTCCTCCCTCGCGTCCCCCGAACCCCAAGACGAACCCTGGTAGGGGAAGTCTTGAAATCAGTTGACAGCATCAGTTGACAGCAATC
The DNA here is from genome assembly GCA_964536415.1 of uncultured bacterium. Taxonomy (GTDB): domain Bacteria; phylum Cyanobacteriota; class Cyanobacteriia; order B231; family B231; genus Trichothermofontia. The sequence continues at coordinate 42,480 of CAZHXN010000007.1, read as the reverse complement.
ATGGGATTGTGACGTTTCGTAATCTCGGCGGAGACACAACCTTGATTGTGCCATCCCCTCGTGGAGACGGCTCTTCTGGGATTGGGGTGCAAACAGTATAAGCAAATACAAATAAACGATCTTAAAGGTTGAGTTGATGGTGGGGGCGCTACGCGCCCCACTCAGAAGAGCCGTGGGGGCAAAAATGCGTAGGGTGATCGTGCTGCATTTATTCGCCATGCGCCGAAGTCACAAGTCGATGCACTCACTCTGGCAGATTATTGGCACTACGGTTGCTAATCAGGTTAGTTCTTCACCCCTTTGGCTTAGTACGGCAAGGGGAGGTGTCGCTGGGTTGCAGGTTTGGTTCTTGCCCCTCGAATTAACGGGTAGGACGATTCCGGGGAGGCACCCGCCGCCCCTCAAAAAATTGTCGTTCTAGCTGACCTAGCCCTAGCCAAGCTGCCCCTGCAAGTAGAGTCAAGATCACCCCGATCGCCCCACCCCAGGCAAACGCAGGTCCTCCTAGTAGACCCACACCTGTCGCGATCGCCCAGGCAATCGCTCCCCCAATGGCTAATCCCAACCGCAGGCGTTGAATGGTTTTAAGAGCCGATCGGCAACTGGCACAATGCTGAGTATGGGAATGGTAGCGATCGAGCAGGGCGGCGATCGGTTGGGCGGGCGGGAGCGGTTGCCCAGGGAAAGGGTCCGCCTCGTAGGTATTCACCCAGGTTCGCAGAGCGGCCACAAAGCGATCCGCCGCCGTCGGCAAATAAAAGGCTTTGCTAAAGTTAGCACTGCTCCCTCGTTGTTCCAGATAACGTTCCTGGAAGTGCAAAAAGATTTGATCATCTTCCAGAACCCCATTTTGACCGATGTGGGAGTACCAGGTGGGGGCAAGCTTCAGGAAGAAACGCGGTAGCTTGCTAGCGAACTTGAAGGGAAACCGCGCGAACACCCGACATTCCCCCTTCCGTATCGGCGTCGCGTAGACCACCGTCAGCGTGCGACCAAACTGCTTCGAGGTCAGGTCATGCCACATGAGGGCCGGGGCAATAAAATGGGTCGTCTGTGACCCCAGGGTGCCGCGCCGGGGTCCCTCTGGCCATACCCCTTCAAACCCTTGCTTGTCCGCCCTCTTCACCTCCATTGCGGCCACGGGAGCCGCATTCGCCCGATTCCCGACGGTGGCATGGTGGGTAAAGGGAATATGGCTGGCATCCAGAACGTTTTCCAGCAGCGTCAGCGCATCGTAGGGCAAATCCCGAAAAGTATTCAGGCAAACCCAATCCTCGGAGCCATCTAGCATGGGTTCAATCAAGGGAACGGCCACCTGGGGCGCATTCTGCGGTTGTCCCGGATAGACAAACAGGAGACCCTGACGCACGATCGCCGGCAAAGCCTTAACACAAGCCCGTTTGGCCGTCTGGGCACTGCCAGTGGCGGGTTGTTGGGGGATGCGATCGCACTGGCCATCACCGCGAAAGGCCCACCCATGATAGGGACACTCCAGCAGCCCATCTTCAGCGATCCGCCCTTCCGACAGCGGTACCAAGCGATGGGGACACTGATCCGCAAATACGCGCCAGCAGGCCGCCTGCCGATCCCACCAGATCACTAGATCCTGCCCCAGCAAGGTGAATTTGTGCAGTTGGGTTGGGTCCAGATCATCTACATAAAAAATCGGATACCAGGCTTCTTGCCAGTCAAAGCGGTGCGGATCACTGCCCCCTGCCGGGAGCGTGGGCGTGGGTCGAAGTTGGGGTGTTGCGGGGGGAACTTCCGTCAGCATTGGGTCTTGGTAGAAATAGCTGAAAACTTGCTTTACAGGGAATTGCTTTACATAGCTTAACAATTTTTCCACTGATCCGGAGCAGTGACGAGGCGGATTGGGTGAGTAGACTAGTAGCTAACCGAGATTGCGACCCCGATCGCACAGGAGTGTTGCCGATGCGTCCCATGCCGCCCCAAGGCCGAATTCGTCCGCGCATTAGCACGATGCCCCGGCAGCCGTCGGAAGCATCGTTCCAATTGGATCTGTATAAGCTGGCCGTGGAGAAGAAGCGACTGGAACAGGAGCTAAAAAAGATCGAACAACGTCGCCACCAGATTCAGCAGCGGTTATCGCTCTTAGAAAAACAAATTGCCAGCACTGAGGAACAAGTGCAGCAGTTGCGTGAACCGCCCCCAACGGTGTCTCGGCCTATTCAAAAAATCGATGCTGATATCAGCGAAACCTACAATACGCTGTTGCTGGAGTATTAAGCACGGGGAATTCAACCGAAGACCCTCATCCCCTCACCCTTTCTCCTAAGCTGGGAGAAGGGGGCCAGCCAAGAGGCAGGGCAAACGGCAGTCCTTCAGGCTCATTAACCCTTCAGGCTTATTAACGCTGTCCCCTTAGAGGGGGTTGGCTGGCGGTCGATCAGGTTACCGGCATGAATGGTCCGGCCTGTCAGTCTGTGTCAGAATCCAGCGGCCAGATTAAGCCGCTAGATAAAGTTTGGTTGCACCATCTTGACACAGTAGCAGCCTTGTTCTTGACAATTTGGGCCATTGTGAGGTGTAATCTAGACGAAATTCGTCGCAGAAACGCGATTTTGCCACTATATGGTGTTAAAAACGGAGGACAGGACCATCAACCCAACACCTGATCTCTCAACCCCTCTGGCTTCACCAGAAGCCCAAGAATCAGTTTTGAAAATTTGGGGTCAGCAATCGCTGAGCGGACATGTCAGTGTCAATGGGGCAAAAAATGCCGCACTACCCATTTTGGCAGGCGCGTTGCTCTGTTCGGGGGAATGCTTACTCCACAATGTCCCATCGCTCGTGGATGTCAGGCGGATGGGTGAGGTCCTGGCGGCTCTGGGCGTGCAGGTCAAACGTGGCCCCCACTCTGTGACGGTTAACGCCCGTGACTTGAATGAATCCCATGCGCCTTACGAACTGGTTAGCCAACTGCGGGCCAGTTTTTTTGTGATTGGGCCAATCCTCGCCCGGTTAGGCACGGCACGGGTGCCCCTCCCTGGGGGCTGCGCGATCGGTGCTCGCCCGGTGGATCTCCATGTGCGTGGCTTGCAAAAGATGGGGGCCGAGGTTCACATTGATCATGGCATTGTCCACGCCCAGGTCCGGGGTCGTAATCGTCGGCTTAAGGGGGCCAATATTTACCTGGATTATCCCAGCGTCGGGGCGACAGAGACCTTGTTAATGGCTGCAACCCTGGCTGACGGGGAAACGACGATCGGCAATGCGGCTCAGGAACCCGAAGTGGTCGATCTGGCTAACTTCTGCCGCTCAATGGGTGCCCGCATCTACGGGGCGGGGACCAATACAATCACGATCGTTGGGGTTCCCCAACTCCATAGCACCGAATATGCGATTATCCCCGATCGCGTGGAAGCTGGCACGTTGCTGATTGCGGGTGCCATTACCCGATCGGACATCCTGGTTTCCCCCGTGATTCCGGAGCATTTAACGGCAGTGATCGCAAAGTTGCGAGAAATGGGTGTTCAGGTAATGCCAGAGGGTGATCGTGGCCTGCGGGTAGCCCCTGGCTATGACTTGCGAGCGACCGATGTGGAGACGCTGCCCTATCCAGGCTTCCCCACCGATATGCAAGCGCCCATGATGGCCCTGCTCACCCTCGCGAAGGGGGATAGCGTCATCACCGAGACCGTGTTTGAAAACCGTATGCGCCATGTGGCCGAACTCAATCGCCTTGGAGCCGATATTCGGGCGAAGGGTAACCATGCGATCGTGCGGGGGGTGCCGTTCCTGTCAGGGGCACCGGTTCTGGCTACCGATTTACGGGCGTCAGCGGCCTTGGTTCTGGCTGGATTGGCTGCCGAAGGCGTGACAACGATCCGAGGTGTTTATCACCTCGATCGCGGCTATGCCCATCTGGATCAAAAACTGCAAAATCTAGGTGCCCGCATCCAACGGACCACGATTCCAGCCGACCCCACGGTGGCGATCGCAGAGCCAGCCCCGCTCCCCTCTGTCCCCGCTTAACGGCGCTCTGCCCCAATGCCCCAAACCAGGCAGCGACCCGGCGGAGTCTAAGACTGTCCCAGGGCCGCTGTTTCTCGTTTGTGCCTATTTGAGTTGGATAGAACCTTAGGCTTAGAAAAATGCCGGTTGATGGCGAATGAGGTTAAAGAACTCTTCCCGCGTGGTCTGCTCTTCAAAGGCGCCTACCATTGCACTGGTCACGGTCCAGGAACCAGGTTTCTGGACCCCGCGCATGACCATGCACATGTGGGTTGCTTCCATCACCACAGCGACCCCACGCGGCTCTAAGATCTCCTGGATCGCTTCCGCAATCTGACGGGTTAGGCGCTCCTGAACCTGAAGGCGGCGGGCATACATTTCCACAATCCGAGCTAATTTACTCAGACCCACGACTTTTTGGTTGGGAATATAGCCCACGTGCGCTCTGCCCATGAATGGCAACATGTGATGCTCACACAGGCTGAAAAAGCCAATATCACGCACTAGGACTAGTTCATTGTGTCCCTCATCAAAGATGGCTCCGTTCACCAATTCAGCCAGCGACTGCTGATAGCCCGCTGTCAAAAACCGCATAGCATCCACAACCCGCTTGGGCGTTTTGAGTAATCCTTCCCGTTCGGGATCTTCGCCTACCCCAAGCAGGATCGTGCGGACGGCTTCACGCATCTGGGCATCATCCGGCTGGGTGTCGGTGACATCCACCTGAACTGAGCCATTCCCGTTGCTTGACACCTCACTCAGGGAGTCAGACAGCGAGCGAAGGGGTCGATTGAGGGTCGCACCGGCCATCCCATTTGCAGGGCCGCCATTCGTAGGCGTGCCATTGGGGGTTGTGCCATTCGCAATCATGCCATTGGAAGTTGTCATGGTCGTTGGTATCCTTCGGTTATCACCGTAGAAGAAACAAAACAGTTAGTTGCCACCATTAGTTGCCACCATTAGTTGCTACGCCTCCAGAGTAGCCACCCCTCACACCTGTTAGTCGGGAGGGGGGATCGGGGAATACGCTACTGATAACTGGTGGGGGCTAGCTTGCGGCTCAGGAGCAGGTGGGCGATCGGGAAAGGTTCCCTGCAACCTTGCTATTGATGGAGAGGAAACTTGTCTAAGCATCATGTGGGCGAATGCTTTGCAACTCAAAAACTACACAATGCTTTCTCGATTAGAGGGATCGATTAAGGGACAGTAGCTCACGATCGCGAGTCCTAGTTGCATTGACCATTGAGTTGAAAGCATTCTTTGAATCTGATTGATAGAGATTGCTAAATAGTGGGATGTGGGCTGCGTCTGAACTTTTTCTCAAGCTCAAGGCAGATGCTGGGAGCATCACCCTGGCCTTTTCCCAAAAGACGAAGGGGGTTATTAAAGACAAGGGATATCAACCTGAAACCGTCTAGACGAACTGATAGCCAGCGTTCTGTAGACATTAAGGCTGATGACTACCCTGCGTTAATGACGCCCAAATGATCCCTGCCCAAAACCATTCTAACGCTAAATGAGAAAATGTAAATAAATGTTAAAGGCCACTCAAGACGGCTTCAATCGGGGTAGGGATTAACTGTAGAAACGTCCTCAGCACCGAATTTATCTAAATCTCTTCTGATCGATTATCCCACTTTTGGGACGCATCCATCGCAACCCTTATGCAGCATACTCGGTAAACACACCCATTTGGCGGAATTTTTGGTAGCGCTGCTCCTGGAGTTGTTGGGGGGTGAGTTGGGCAAGGTCGGTGAGATCATTAATCAGGGCTGTTTTCAGGGTCATGGCAGCTCGGAGGGGGTCTGCATGGGCACCTCCGATCGGTTCTGACAGGAGGCGATCGAGAATCCCCAGGTTTTTCAGATCTAGGGCCGTAATCCGGAGGGCCTCAGCCGCTTGGGGGGCTTTGCTGGCATCTTTCCATAGGATCGAGGCACAGGCTTCCGGGCTGGCGACGGTGTAAACCGAGTGTTCAAACATCAGCAGCCGATCGCCAACGCCAATCCCCAGGGCACCGCCAGACCCACCTTCCCCAATGACTGTACAGAGAATCGGCACCCCTAAACTGAACATCTCGCGCAAGTTCCGGGCGATGGCTTCCCCTTGTCCCAGCCGCTCAGCTTCAACGCCAGGATAGGCACCGGGGGTATCAATAAAGGTAATGATTGGCATCCCGAAGCGATCGGCGTGTTGCATTAAGCGCAGGGCTTTGCGGTAGCCACCGGGGGATGCCATGCCGAAGTTGCGCAGCATATTATCCTTGGTGTCGCGGCCCTTCTGGTGACCTAACATAACCACAGGCCGGCCTTCGAGACGGGCCAGACCGCCCACTAGCGCCCGATCGTCACTACCGCCGCGATCGCCGTGGAGTTCAATCCATTCATCAGTAATGGCCTGAATATAATCGAGGGTGCTGGGTCGCCGGGGATGGCGAGCAACTTGCAGGCGTTGGGCGGGGGTTAGACTCTGGAAAATTTCCGATCGCAGTTGCATCGCCCGTGTTTCAAGCTGCTGGATCTGGTCGGAAACATCCACATCATTCTCTTCCGCCAGTTGGCGGATTTGGGTAATCCGAGCTTCGAGTTCAACGAGGGGTTTCTCAAAGTCGAGGAGCAGGGGTCTACGTTCAGGACTAGCCATTGGATTTCTAGAAGGAAGTCAGTCGGTTAGGGGGGAGAGGAGGGAGAAAGGAGAAGAGAGAAAAGAGGAGGGTCATTGGGGATGACAGTTATGGATAGGGAGATTCGGAGATTGATACGGTCCGAAAGGAGACTAAAGATATTGCCTCACTCCTCACTCCTCACTGAGTTCTCGATCCTGAGTGGTAGCGCCAGCGGTTGGGCACCTTTTTGATCAAACCAGGCGACGTTCTCTTGCACAAGCGTAAGCTGCAAAATATAGTTGCCAGGACGCGGGGGGGTGAGGATGCGGGCCGTAAGCAATGTGGTTTCACCGGGGGCGACGGCAGTGGGGAAAGGGGTACGTTCACCTTCTTGAATGGCAACGCGACCGTCGGGGTGTAACCAGTGGTAGGCGACGAAGACAGGCGGGACCTGCGCTGAATCCCAGGTGAAGTTGCTGGTATTTTTGAGGGTGAGGGGCAAGATAATCGTTTGGGCTGTGGGCCATGCTGTCGGCAGGGGATCGCGAACGGTGATTTCATGGGCGTAGATCGTCTGCTCAACCCGCACGGGTAATTCGTAGGCGAGGGGGTAGCTGCGTAGCACTTCGTTGTAGGGGGCTTCCACTACCAGATCTAAAACGAGGCGATAGGAACCAGGGGTAACGGGGGTTTGAATGAGGCCGATCGCTGAGGTCGGCTGGCCGTGCGGGGCGGTGGAGCGTAGGTAAAGGTAATTATTCACGAGGGGAACGGGGGTGCGGCTAGCATCGGGGTAGAACTGTACCCGGAGTTTGGTGCGGCCTACGGTCCGTCCCGTTTCGTAGCCAAACCAGGGGGATTGTCCGGTATTTTCTAGGTCCGCTTGCAGGAGGAGGCGCTGATTGATGTCCAGGTGTAGGGGGGAGGGGAGGGAGTGACCGGCTGAATCGTTGAGACGCAGCAGTTGGCCTTGCAACTGGGCTAAGTAGCGATCGGGAGCCGGTAGGGGCGGCACAATTCGGAAGTAAATGTTGCTGGCTTCGCGCCGGAGTTGGGAATCGCGCCAATCCCACAGGCGATCGGTGTGCTGATCGACTGAGAGGGGCACCGCATCCCAGTTGGCTTCTCCAAAGGCTCCGATCGCCTGCACCCCACTGGTAAGTAGGGTTAACCCCAAACCAGCAGCGAGGGTAGCCGCGCTGGCCAGACGATACCGGGGTAAGGTTAATAGCCGCAGCAACCAGTCCCAGGCTTGGGCGATGAGGTAAGCCAGAATCGGCAACAAATCCACCATAAAACGGGGACCAAAGGCGAAGCCTGCCCACCAGATAATATAAAAACAGTAGGTGAGAAACAGGACGATCGCTGCGCCCAACAAGGCTAAGACTAACTGCTCATCCCGACAGGCCCGCCGTCGAGACACTTGATAAGCACCCGGTAGGGCCAAGATCATGATCGGCGAATAAATCAATAATCCTCGGCTGGGGCTAAACAACAAGCCCCTAAAGCCTTCCCAACCTTGAGCGATGGTCCATCGATAGGGACTCTCAATTTCCGTGGCATAGCCGCCAAAAGGGTTGTGAAAATAATAAAGATTCCAAGCCGCACTTAGCAGGCAGGAAAGCGTACCCAGGAAGAAATAGAACGATCGCCAGCGGTAATGGTAGAGCACGTAAAGTGTGACGGCGATCGCGAACAGGGTACTGGTAGGGCGGACCCCTGGCAGCAGGCCACACAAGACCCCCGTGATGCCGATCAGCCTGTTTTGAACAGGGGCACTGGGTAGCCGATTGGCCTTGAAAAGACACAACATGATGCCCACAATCAAGAGGTTGGCAATCGTGTGTTGCCACAACCCCTGGGAATTAGTGACCCAGGTATTGGTTGCTATGCCAAAGACAAAACTGCCGATAAGAGCGACTGAGGGACTGAATTTTAGTCGTAGAATCTGGTAGAAAATAACAACTGAAAAAGCCGTTAAAATCGCCGCAGCTAAATGTTCATAAACGAGACGACGCTCGTCAAAAGCAAGCTCAGTAATCTGTAGCGGATCAATGTAGTAGCCCAAGATCCAGGCTTTGAGGATAGCCTTAAACTCCAGCCATAGAAAAAATAGAACATAGAGGGGAAAGGCCACGATCGCAGGGCCGATCGGGTATAAGGACGTGAGGTGGCCGTTAGCGGCTTCCACAAAAAAGTAAACATTTCCGCGATCGAAAAAATAACTATCCCGGAAGTTATCGAAATGCAGAATCCCATTTTTTAGCCAGTTAAAGGCTATCAGCGTGTTCGGTACCGTGTCCCCAGACCCAATTTGGCGATCGCTATGCCAATAAATGAACAAACACGCCACAAAAATGCAGACGCTACTAATCCCTAGCTCTTGTTGCAAACACCAGTGTTTCGCCTGTTTCCAGGTGGGAATCATGGTCTAGAAAACCCTAGCGAAAAAGATTATATTTAAGAATGCAGAAAATCGCCCGAAAGCCATCACGCCAGCCAATTTTCTTACCTTCCTTGTAGGTACGCCCATAATAGGAAATACCCACTTCATAAATGCGACAATCCAGTTTCGCCACCTTAGCCGTAATTTCCGGTTCAAAGCCAAACCGATTTTCTTCAATTTTGATCGACTGGATAATCTCGCGTCGGAATGCCTTATAGCAGGTTTCCATATCGGTCAGGTTAATATTGGTCAGCATATTGGAAAGGGTCGTTAAAAACTGATTGCCGACCATGTGCCAGTAATACACGACCCGGTGGGGCTGACTGCCCACAAACCGGGAGCCAAAGACCACATCAGCCTTATTATCCAGAATCGGCTTAATCATGATCGGATATTCCTGGGGATCATACTCTAGGTCCGCATCCTGCACGATGACAATATCCCCTGTAGCCGTAGCAAAGCCACTCCGGAGAGCGGCCCCTTTCCCTGCATTTTGGGCATGGTAGATGACGCGATCGACCTGGGACTCCAGGTGCTCTTGCAGATATTGGCGAGTCCCATCACTGGAAGCATCATCCACCACGATAATCTCCTTATCAGCAATGGGAGATGCCTTGACCGCAGCAATAACCTGGGAGATGGTACCGAGTTCGTTATAGCAGGGAATGACAACGGAGAGTTTCATCGGTCTCTGACCCTGGATAGACAACGACTGCAATTGCTCCGTTTATCCTAAACGCTAATTTAAAGTCAGTAAAGGGCGGAAACCATGTTTCACTGAAAGCTGCCCAATTTGCTGCATTTTCTCAACAGTAATCTGGTTGCGTCCCCAGGAAAAGTTAGTATACCATTTCTCAAATTCCAGCAACATCGACTCCGCAAAACACGCAAACAACTGACGGGCGGGAATATCCATCTTGACAATATTCATAATATGCCAATCAATATCCAACGAGTGCTCCACGATACCGCCATTGAGCACGTGAATACCGGGGTGCTGTACCTGACCCGCTAGGTTTTTGGGATAGCCACCATCGATCAAGAGACAGGGCTGCTTGAGGCGATCGGGATTCAGTTCAATGCCTTTGGGCATACTGGCCACCCAGACAATCACATCGGCCAGCGGGAGCGCTTCGTCGAGTCCCAAAATTTTACCCCGTCCCAATTCGGCCTGAAGTGCCGTCAACCGCTCCTGATCCCGAGCCACCAGTAGCAATTCGGCTACATCCATCTGAGTATTCAGCCAGCGACACACAGCGCTGCCGATATCCCCGGTTGCCCCACAGACCGCGATCGTGGCTTTCGAGAGGTCGATGCCCAAACGGGGCGCGGCGGCCTCCACCTGGCGACAGATGATATAGGCAGTATGGGTGTTCCCGGTGGTGAACCGTTCAAACTCCAGGGTAACGTTACGAACTTGGCTCATCTGGCCGAGGTTAAAGTTCTCGAAGACGATCGACGAGAAGCCTCCCAGCGCCGTAATGTTGATCCCGGCTTTTTGGGCATGGGCCATCGCATTCAGGATTTTGCGGATGGCAGCCTTAATACGACGGTTAGCCAGCATTTCCGGCAGAAAACACGATTCCACATAGCACCCTTCGATTTCCTGGCCCGTAATGCTTTTAACATGGATGGTATCGACAATCTGGGGTGGGGCGGCACACCAAAAATCTAACCCTTGATCGGCGTATTCCGGATAGCCCAGCTCCCGTGCGACGGATTGCGCATGTTCTAGACTGGTAAGGTGACCAATAAGACCAAACATGAAGGTTAGTAACCAGGCTCCTGGGGCGAAAAGGTAAACAAAAATTTAAGTCTCTTCAGAAATATACAACATCTAGGTCGGGTCGGTTGGTATCTACTCCCTAGGGTTGGCTAAGCGGGCTACGGTCACCCGGTAGGATCAGGGCCTGCCGATCTTGATCGGTGTGCGATCTTCTTGATCGGTGTGCGATCTCGGTGCGATTTACCGGTGTGAGCGGGGGTAGCTGTCGATCACGACCGTTGGTCAGCCCCCCGCTGGACTGTCTCCAGTGCAATTCCCGTCTGTTGGGCAATTTGTGCCACAGAGACCCCCAATTGCAGGCGCATTGGCACAATAACAGGGGGAGATTGGGGAGGGTTGAATTACCCGGATCAAGACTATTTTGCCTGAATAAAAATAAATGACCCCCTTGAAATGGCCATGATCAGGCCACAGGGGATATCACAGTCTTTGAGTCTGGCTAGTGTCGAGGGCAGCACAGGTTCACTGGGAAGGGGGAATGCATCGATGAAAGTGAGAGAACTACTCCGGCGCTATCGTCGAGGTCAGCGCGATTTTCAACAGGTTGAGCTGCTGCGGGCTGACCTAGCCGGTGCCAGTCTGGAGTTTATTGATCTGCGTGGGGCACAGCTAGAACGGGCCAACCTAACCCAGGCCCAACTGATCGGGGCGGAGTTGTGGCAAACCAATCTCACCCAGGCCAATTTGCAGCGAGTCAATTTGATTGGGGCTGATTTGCGGGCTGCTCAACTTTACCGGGCGGATTGTACGCGGGGGATGTTCTGCGGCGCTAGCTTAAACACGGCGGATCTGAGCTATGCCATCCTCGATGAGGCATCCCTGTGTGGGGCGGATTTGCGGGCCGCAGACTTGACGGGGGCAAGTCTTAGAGGAACCAATCTGAAGAGGGCGGATTTGCGGGGAGCCATCTTGCAAGCGGCAGATCTGACTGGAGCCGAGTTAGAGGAAGCAGACTTGACCGATGCAATTTTACCCAGTGAGGCCGACCGTGCCCAACTGTTGGCACGGGTGCGCAAGCCCTCCATTTACTTACCCATGTCCGATGAGGAGGTCTTGTCTGAATTACCGCCAGTCACCAATGGGGTGGTAACTGGTGAGGTGCCTGCGGTTGCGGCTGAGGCCACGATCGTTGTACCGGCAGTCGCCCGCCTGCTTGCCCCAAAGGCGGCAGAAGAGTTAACTATAGAGGCTGAGTGGACAGCGTTCCTCCAGGCCGATGCGATTAACCTGTTCCAACCCGATAATCATGAGGAGGGCCGGGGGCGAATTTTGCGATCGTTGCTATTGCGTAAAGGGCATACCCAACTGCGCCAAAAACTGTTGGATGCCTATCAGCAACGCTGTGTGGTGTCAGGTTGTACGGCAGTACAGGTGTTGGAGGTAGCCTATATTCTCCCCTACGCTGGCAAGAAGACGAATCACCCCACCAATTGCCTGCTGTTACGGGCGGATTTGCATGTGTTGTTTGACCTGCATTTGCTGGCGATCGATCCGTCTACCTCAACGGTACTGATTGCACCGTGGTTGGCCCAGACAATCTACGCGAAGCTCGATGGTCGCAAGGTGACCTTCCCAACCGATACCGAGGTGCGTCCCAGTGCGGAAGCGTTGGCAGCCCATCTGGAGGAATGCCAGTGGCGGGGGCAGATGCCGGTATGGCCGGAGGTTTATTCCCTCTAGGCGATCTAAGAAGGCAACACCTTAAGGTCATGCAGTTGGGCTTCTAGCTCATTGGGGTTGAAGGCTCCATGTTCAGTAATAATGGCCGTAATGAACTGGGCGGGGGTGACATCAAAGGCAGGATTATAGAACTCAACACCGGGAGGACAGATCCGCGTGTCACCGATCAGTGAGACTTCCTCGCTGTCCCGTTCTTCGATCGGGATCTGGCTACCCTCCATTAACGCAAAATCGATCGTTGAGACAGGAGCGGCGACAAAAAAAGGAATGTTATGGGCCTTAGCAGCCAGGGCTACGGCGTAGGTACCAATCTTATTGGCGGTATCCCCATTCGCCGCAATGCGATCGGCCCCCACCACCACTGCATCAATCAGACCCTTCTGCATACAGTGGGCGGCCATGTTGTCCGTAATTAGGGTGACGGGAATCCCCTCATGGACACACTCCCACGTGGTTAAGCGGGCACCTTGCAAACGGGGCCGCGTTTCATCGGCATAGACCCGTGCAAGCCGTCCCGCCTGCCACGCTGATCGCACCACCCCCAGAGCTGTGCCATAGCCCGCTGTGGCCAGGGCACCTGCATTACAATGGGTCAACAGGCGCAATTGGTCAGGCTCTTTGGGCAAGGCTTGTAAGCCTGCCGCTCCGATCGCCTGACAGGTCTGCAAATCTTCCGCCTGGATAGCTTGAGCAGTTTCCAATAACGCCTGCTTGAGGGTGTCCACCGACCCCAGCGTTTGGCGGGCAGTTTTCAACATGCGGGTGATCGCCCAGAACAAATTCACCGCTGTCGGGCGCGTCGTCTCCAGGGTGTGGGCCACCGCTTCTAGGGCTACCAGAAACGTCTCGCGATCGTTCGTTTCAATCTCTCGTGCCCCCAGATACATCCCATAGGCCGCCGCCACCCCGATCGCCGGCGCACCCCGGACAATCATCGTCTTAATGGCGTGGGCCATATCCTCGAGACGACTGACTTCGAGTACCGCATACTCCTGGGGAAGCCGGGTTTGATCAACCAGCAAGACATGCGGGTCCTGCCAAATCACGGGGTAAATCTGATGGGAAAGTAACATAGGATCTTGACTGCGCGGTTGAGATATCGACATAGGCCAGGTGAGGGCGGGTTTGAAACCTGCCCCGACTAGGGGGCCGTCATCTCAATCAGTTCACTTTGGGCAACCGTGGCTTGAATACGTGGACTGGCCAGGAACTTGCGAGTATCCTCCATCAGCCGGTTTCCCCAAAGGTTCTCTACCAGAAAATCCGGGTCACCATAGCGACCATCCATTTTGAGAGCGGCTTCTCCTAGAGCAATGCCTTTTTCCCGATCGCCCTTGGCGTAAAAAGCAACGGCTAGGGCCAAGCGGGGTTCCGCAGCCTTGCTGTCTAGGGCAATGGCCTGCTGCCACTTCGCGATCGCTTCCTCTACATTGTTTTGTTCGTACAAAATCAGGCCAATATTATTAATCGCGGGCCAGAACTTTTCATCTTTCTGGACGGCTGTTTCATACTGCTTAATCGCATCGGCAAAGCGATTCAGCTTGTAATACGCATTGCCCAGATCAAACCAGGCTCCTGCCAACTCTGGGCGCAGATTGAGACCCTGGCGCAGGTATTTCACCGAGTTTTGATAATCTCCTTTTTGGAAATAAGCAGACCCCAGGGCAAATAGGACAGAAGTTTCCGTGGGTTCCAACTTTTGGGCTTCATACAAGGCAGCAATCCCTTTATCCAATGCCTGGGATTGAATATACAAACTCCCTAATAGGGCTAGGACCTGGGCATTTTGGGGCACCAGTTGGGCGGCTAACTGGGCACGCGGGAGAGCCAGTTCAATCTGCTGAAATTGGGCAAGTTGGGCAGCCTCTCGCGCCAAGCCAAGTCCATGCTGCTCCAATTGGGTCGCATCGAGGGTAGGCGTGACGGGCACGAGGGCCTGCGCGAGGGCGGGTTGGCCAACGCCCCAGAGGCCCCAGGCTAGCAACAATGACAGAAAGGAAGTTCGCTTAGACACGGCTCAGGAGTTATCCGGTAGAAAAATAGAGAGTGATTGAGAGTTAAGGTTAGCGCAATTCTGTTGATAGCTTAGACGATTCCCTTTCAGTGTGGCATGAATTGTGGTCTGGATGGGGGAAGAGGCATGGCGGGTCAGGCTTGCACTTTACTGGTGAATTTGGCCGGTGACCAGGGCGATCGCCTGGGGCAGGATGCGATGTTCCTGGATCTGAATCCGGGCATGGAGGCGATCGGGGGTATCGTCGGGTAAAACGGGGACGGCAGCCTGAATGATAATGGGACCACTATCTACTGCCAAACAGGCCCGATGGACCGTACAGCCCGTCACTTTGACCCCGGCGGCTAGGGCTTGCTCCACCGCCCGCACCCCTGGGAAGCTGGGTAACAAGCTGGGATGGATATTGAGGACGCGATCGGGGAATGCATCCAGCAACACCTGGGTAATAATCCGCATCCACCCGGCCATAATCACCCACTCGACCCCCTGCGCCTGAAAGGCGGCAACGATTGCTTGATCGAGGCTTTCGCGGCTGGAAAATTCGCGATGATTTAATAAAACCGCCGGGACACCCCACCGCTTAGCCCGCTCCGTGACCGTGGCATCGGGGTTGTTATAGATCAGCAGCGGCACTTCGGCATGGAGTTCTTTCGCCGCGATCGCCGCCATCATGGCCTCAAAATTGGTCCCACTCCCGGAAGCCATTACCCCCAAACGGGCTGGGGTAGTTCGGGCAGAGGTGGCATGGCTCAGGGGGATAAGGGGAGGAGAAACAAAGCTAGGGGTTGTCTCGGCAGCAAGGGACACATCCATAACCATCCGTCAGTACCAGCGGTCCACAACAGGAAATTTGAGGCTCAGCCTAGCACGCTCAACCCCTCGTGAGGATGGCCAGCGAGATGCCGACGCCCCGGATTTAAGATTGGATTTAGATTGCCCCCTAGCCCAATTTCTCGGCAAAGAGAGCCAGGATGGCTTCCCAGGTTTGGGCGGCTACCTCAGGACGATAGTCAGGCCGTTGATCGCAGCAAAAGCCATGTCCGGCCCCAGCGAACCGAAAGATCCGATGGTCTACCTGATGGGTTTGGAGGGCAGTGGCGATCGCGTCTACCTCTGCGGCTGGAATTAGGGGATCATCCATGCCAAAGAAAGCATAAATCGTCCCGTGGATGTCGGGGGTGCGCGCGATCGTGGGCGGTCCCTCCTCGCCAGGGGTCATCGTGGTAATCCCCGCACCGTAGCAGGAGGCCGTGGCCCGAATCGCCGGTAGCGTTGCCGCCAGGTAGGCCACATGCCCCCCAAAACAAAAGCCAACGCACCCCATCCCCCCCGGCTTCACCCAGGGCTGTGCTTGCAGATAGGTGATCGTGGCTTGAATATCACTCAATAGCTCCGAGGCCCGCGTCTGGTTTTTATGGCGTCGCCCTTCGATCAAATCCGCCTCACTGTAGCCCACCTCAAATCCGGGGGCAGTGCGTTGGAACAGGGCGGGCGCGATCGCGACATATCCGGCCTGGGCGATCCGCTCCGTGACCTGACGAATATGGGCGTTGACCCCAAACACTTCCTGTAGGACGATCACCGCTGGGAAAGGTCCCGCCGTTTCGGGAAAGGCCAGATAGGACTGAATCGCCAGGTTCCCATTAGAAACTGTCACAAATTCGGTATGGAGAGATGGGTTAGACATAGCTCGACAATTAGCTGGCATGACTAGAGATACAAAACTGTCCGTAAACCCTCATCTACCTCTTCCTGTAAGGGAGCTGGTAGCGAACCTATACGCTCAACCAAGAAGGTCTTATCGATCGTAACAATTTGTGAAACATTCACAACTGAGTCCCTCGACGAACCCGATACTCCACGCGGTAAGCGTACATTACCGGGTGCTTCTGCTAACTGGATATTAGTAGTAATAATGGCGACGATAACCGTGCTAAGCCGACTCTGGGTAAACGTATCATCCTGAATCACTAGGACGGGACGGCGATAGCCCGGTTCTGAACCGACAGGATTGGGTAAGTTCGCCCACCAAATTTCTCCCCGATACATTACCAATCCTCGTGGGGCAAAGACATCAGCTGCATCCTTGCCATTACGGGATCGAGTTCAGAGGACTCGCTGGCATAAACCTGGTTCAGTTTGAGCAACATTTGCTCACGGTTATACCTTTTCAAATATGCCTGTAACGCTTTTGTATAAAGCTCACTGCGCGACAAGCCTAGTTGTTGAGCAAGTGCTTCCGCCTGTTCAAAAACTACATCTGGCAGCGAAATTGCCGTTTCCATCATGGTTTTAGCTTCAAGTTCTAAGCTGTGGTTATACCTCAGTATGTACCGTCTCCACTAGACGCTCAAGCCAGCTAACTCAGCACGCCGACGCTAAAGCTAAACATCAAAGCAATTGCGTTCGGGAGGATGGGGGGGATGACCAACGGCGTGGATCGTGGCTTGCTCGGCGGCTTGGGCCAATTGGGCGGCGACCCGTGCAGCATGGGGGCGAATCAGGGACCAAATGAGGGGGGAGAGCCAACCCCGCAGGGTAACGCGATAGGACACATAATTGCCCTCCTGGCTGGGTTCTACTTGATAGGTGGCCTGTTCTTCGATGCCCCAAGCCCCCAGCACCCGGAGGCTGAGTAATTCCCCCGGACGCACCCGCTCGACAAAGATGCGCACGGGGACTGGGAAAAGGCGGGTGACGGCGCGGTAGAAAAGACCCGGTTTGGCCATGAGTCCCTGGGGCAGGCTGGTGCGCCAAAGCAGAGGATGCCAGGAAACATCCGCAAGGTTGGCGATCGTTTGCCAGAGATCATCCACGGAAGCGGAACTGATCGCCCGGTATTTTTTGACCAGCGAGTAGCGGATACGACGACTCTTGCGCTCTAGCAGGCGCGATAGGTAGTTAGGCACGTGAAACATAGTCGTGGTCATCAGAACTGGCTACCGGTTGCTGGGCAGCGACATCCCGGTGAGCGGCGAGCAATCTCCCTGCCCCCCTATCCCACGTTCGTCTCTCTCGACCAAGCCGTAGCCAACAAGCCTTCTATTTTAGCGGGTTATTCTAGCGGGTTATCGCATCTGGGCAAAATAGCTTTGTAACAAACCATGGACAAATTGATACCGGTTTTGGTGCCGTTGGAGGAGCAGGCGATCGCTGGCGTAGTTCAGAAAGCGGCGATAGTTCCAAGGAATATGGCCCTGGCCCCAGAGCAGGAAGCGCAGCACACCATGCTGGATACAGGCTTCGCCGCCGCCGGCCATGCCTAACAGAAGTCCCAGACAGATACTCAGGACGGCGTACTGGGCCAGGGGCAGGCCCATCCAGAACCACAGGCCACTGGAGATAACGATCCCCAGGCAGGTCAGGAGACTAGCATTTTGCGTTGCTTGTACCGCCGTGGGCAGGGGGGACAGTGGCGTGGATCGCCAGTGCTGGGTGAGGGTCTTGAGGCCCCAGGGGGTGAAGCAAATTAACCCCAGGCTGAGGAGGAGGGTGAGACCGCTGATCACCCCGTTTGGGGGACCCTGGCTCAGGGTTTGCAGCAGCCAACCGACGATCGCGCTTATCAGGATAATCGTCCCGGTAATCACGCTGGTGTGGCTGGCCCAGTGGCGGTTCAACAGGTTGAAAATGGGGGCTTGGGGTTGGATCTGCAGATCAACTTGTTGCCAAAGGTGGAGGGGGGTGCTGGCCAGTCCGATCGCGAGGCCGAGGGTTAAGAGGGGGACTTGGCGGGACAGCAGGCCAAAGCTGCCGCCGAGGATGATGCCTTCCAGGAGGCCCACCCCGATCGCATAGGTCCAGCGGCTCTGGGGTTTGGCCAGAACACTGGGTTGGAGATCTTCAATCCGGAAGTCGGCCAACTGCTGGGTGTGGAGATAGTGGGCCAGCCAGTGGAGCCAGCGTTTCGTTTGCTCTGCCAGGGGTTCCTGGTTGCGGGGATACCAGGGATCGTGAGGATTGCGGCGCAGGCGACTGCGCACATAGGCACTGATAAGGTAGTGACGGCGATCGTCAAACGTACTCAGTCCCCGCCAGGCCCGGATCAGAATTTCATCCGTTGCTAGAATCATCATATTGAGCAGGAGGGCATTTTTGGCGAGACCGAGCAGGGCCGGATCGGCGGCCAGACTTCGATGCAACTCCAAACTTTCAGTATGGTTGAGGTACGCGTCGATTTGTCCATTGGTCAGGGAGCGCAGCAGCATCCCGCCATTCAGGCTCAGCCGAGTTTGACAGCGGGTATAGGCTTCCAGAGAAGTGGCCACTACCAGCCGGGGATAGCTGGCGAGAAACTGGTTGAGGGCTTGGAGACAGTGTTCCTGATGACCGAGGGCTAGGCGATCGAGATCATCCAGCAAAGGGAGAAGCTGACGTTGCCGTAGCCAGAGATCGCTGACGGGGTGAGGAATCTGGTAACGTCGGTGCAATTGTTCGACCAACCAGGGTGCGATCGTGCTGGGTTCCCGCCAGTCCCGCAGCGATAGGTAGAGGGGGACGGGGGCTGTGAGGCTGGTTTGGGCGATCGTCCATAATTGGTGAGCTAAGTCGAGCAGGGTACTCGTTTTACCCGTCCCCGCCCCCCCCAGCACCATTAGTTTGCCATCGGCTTGGGCCAGGACACCCAATAGACCCATTGCTGGGGTGAGGGGAAACCGGGGAGCCTGACGCAGTTTGACCTCGATATCCCACAGACGTTCAGGGAGTTCTGGCAGAGGCCCCCGGATGGCTTCCCGCCAAACCCCCTGATGTAAAGAATAGCTGAGACGATCGTCTAGGTCTTGTCTCAGGCTCATCAGAAGTTGCTGACGCAGGGGATGGGATAGGGAAGGAGGGCCGGGGGTCACAGTAGACTGCTCTGGTCAGGGAAGATGCGGGGAAACGGCTCAAGCCTAGCTTAATTCTTGGCATCTGGGGAAGACAGGGACGGCTTGGTGATCGGCGATCGGGGGAGGCTCAGGTGGAAACTGGTCTGATTACCGCCCGACTCGACCTGGATGGTGCCCCCTAGATATTCCACTAGCTTTTTGACCAAGGCCAACCCTAGGCCAGTCCCCCCCTGCTTCCAGGGATCATGGCTCGGAATACGGTAGAAGCGCTCGAAGATTTTCGGTAATTCGCCACTGGAAATTTCAACCCCATAGTTGGTCACGCTCAGATGCCAGCGATCGTCCGTCATCCGGCTGGTGATGACAATCGCATGTTCAGGCGGGGTATATTTACAGGCATTGTTAATGAGTTCGCTGACAATCCGCTCCAGACTATCAACCTCACAGGTGATGGTAGAATCCTGCTCCGGAGTTGCACAGTCTACTCTCAACGCTTGCTGACGGGCATTAGCCCGTTCCTGGAAGGGATGAATAAACTCTGATAACCAGTCAGTAACACATAAAACTTGAACTTCTCCTTGGTGTTTACCCGCTTCCAGGCGTTGGAGATCTAGAAGATCATTGATCAGGTTGATTTCGCGTTCACATTCGCGGTTGAGAACGGTCAGATATTGAGCAATTTTCTGATTGCGTTGGGGTGATTCAGGTTGCGCCATACTGATATCTAACATCCGCAGCGAGAGTTTCATATTAGTAATGGGGGTGCGGAGTTCATGGGAAACCGTACTTAAAAAATCATCTTTCAGGCGGTTAAGCTGTTCCAGTTCTTCAATAGCCTGCTGGAGTTTTGCTTCTGTAGCTTTGCGATCGCTAATATCCATCGTGGTACCAAACAGCCGGACCACCTGGCCTTGCTCGTCTTTGATCGCATGTCCTTTGACTGACATCCAGGCAATTGAACCATTGGGGCGATTGATCAGAAAATCTTCATTATAAGGTTCACCTGTAGCCAGGATCTGGGCGACGATGCGATCGTGGCGTTCACGCTCCGCAGGTGGAAAACTTTGAGACAGTTGTTCATAGGTGGGAGCAGGTCCTGTGGGTGACCAACCAAAGATGCGAAAGACCTCGTCGGACCAGGTAATCTTGCCAGTGAGAGCATCAAATTCCCAATCGCCCACATGGGCAACCCGTTGTGCTTCCTTGAGTCGAGCTTCACTCTTACGCAGGGCGGCTTCTGTCTGCTTCCGCTCGGTAATATCACTAAAGAAAACGGCAATCCCATCTTCTAGCTTGACCGTCATATTCCGAAACCAACCCGAAATTCCTTCCGATTCATAAAAGAGTTCAATATCATGGGGTTGACCGGTCTCTACAACTTGTACGTAACGCTCGAATAGCTCACTATTTTCCCGATTACCAGGTAAGACGCTCAGGAGACGATGGCCAATGAGATTATCTAAAGGTTGCTTTAAGATCTCACAAGCTTTCGGATTAGCATAGGTCCAAACAAAGTCAATAATTTTACCCTGCTCATCACGAACGCATTCAAGTAGGGTAAAAGCATCTAAGGAAAGTTCTTGGGCAATCCGAAAGCGCTCTTCTGTACGACGTAATTGCTCTTCGATTGCTTTACGATCGCTAATATCAATTAGATAGCCAATAAACTCTAAAGGTTGTCCATGCTCATCGCGAATCAGGTTGAGGCGTTCATAAAGCCAGTGATAGGTGCCGTCTGCGTGGAGAAATCGGAACTCATGTTGATGAAATCCATGTTCAAAAATTTTCGGAATTTTTGCAAGAATGGTATCACGATCGTCAGGATGAATATGATCAGCCCAAAAATTGGGATCTTCTAGAAATTGACGGGCATAATAACCCAGAATTTCTGTAATATTCTCGCTAATATAGGTTGCACCATAGCTTCCGGAAGGTTCACAGGTAAAAATAGCGGCTGGACAGTGCGTTAGTAGGTATTGCAAGCGATCGCGCACCTGACGTAACTGAATTTCGGTTTCCTTTAACTGATGAATATCACGACCGACTGACTGAATCTCGACCATGTCACCCCTGGCGTTAGGGAGTAAGCGATTCACCCATTGTGTCCAGCGAATTTCCCCCTGGGCATTGTACACCCGATTTTCAATGATGACTGTTGGTTGCTCAACACTTAACACTTTCAATTCCTGGCTGATGCGTTCGCGATCGGCCTCATAAATCACGGGATTATAACTCTTGCCAATCAAGTCTTCTAGTGATAGACCAAAATAACGACAATAGGCTTCATTGGCAAAGAGAATGGTACTGTCTGCGGCAAAGCGAGCAATCATTTCAGTCTGATCTTCAACGATCGCACGATAGCGAGCCTCACTTTCTTGTAGTGCCTGTTCTGCTTGTTTGCGATCGCTAACATCCATTATGATGCCGACCATTTTGATCGCCTCGCCTTGTTCATTAAAGGTGCAGGCCCCCCGCTCGTACACCCAGCGTATTTGACCATCATCCAGTAATAAACGGCACTCAACCTCAAAGGGTGTTCTCTGGGCAATGGCTTCTGCTTCGACTTGTTTCACATGGTCGCGATCGTCGGGATGGACATATCTAAAAAATAATTCGGGATGGGCATTGGTATCAATCACTTCCCCAGCGCTATTGAGAATATAACCCCGATCGTCAGTCTGCAAACCGAGGATTTCGTAGGTCTCGGGGGACCAGGAATCCCGATTCGTGGTCATATCCCATTCCCAAATGCCCATCTTGACCGCAGCCAAGGCCACTTGTAGCCTCATCGTTTGGGCCTGTACCTCTGCTGCCAATGACTGGTTAAGTTGTTGTAATGCCTGCTCAGCTTTTTGACGTTGCTTTAACTCAGACTGTAGGTCTTGTAAAAGAACGGCTTGCTGTATCGCTACCGCCAGTTGATCGGCGATCGCGGTTGCTAGCTCAATCTCGGCCTCTGACCAGATCTGATCTTTCCCCCTTTTTACGAGGGCGATTGTGGTGAGGGGATAAGCCTCCACCTGGATTGGTATAATCAACCAAGCTCCTGGAAACAGAGCGCCAATCTGGCGGTTGACCTCATCTGCTAAAACAGTTGAATCATTAATACAAACTAAGTCTCCCTTCTTAAGTTGCGCTGCGATCGGATTATTAAAATTGGGGATATCCAACTCGAAAAAACTGACAAGAAAAGATTGTTGGCGATATTCAGCGATCGGTTGCCAAAGCTTTCGATCCTCATTTAACTCGTGGACGATAACATAATCAACTTGCAAAAACTTCCCTATCTCAGTAACGGTCGTCTGAAAAATATGATTGAGATCTAAGGAATTTCGGATTGATCGGATGACTGAATTGAGTGTTTTTTCTCGCTGGGCTTGGGTTCGTAATGCGGCTTCAAGACGTTTGAGATCACTGATATCTTGAGTTAGAGAGAGGAATAAAACTAACTCTCCTGCTGCATTGAGCAAAACTGAATTAAACCATTCGCAGTAAATAATTTGACCATCCTTACGATAGTTACGATTCTGGCAAATTCCTGCTCCCCCGGTGCGTAGTAAGGTTTGCGCATGAACCGTAACCTGATCGACATCTGCCTCAAAAATGAAGGGCCAGTCATACATGGTTTTCCCCAGCACCTCCGTTGCCTGCCAACCAAACATTTTTTCGGCCTGAGGTGACCAGCGTTGCACACGAAACTCCGCATCCCAGACGATCGTCGCGAGGGGCAAATTCTCCAGTAGGAAGGTCAATTGTTGCCAAGCTTGTTGATAGTGGGCTGCGGTCGCCTGTTGCTCAGCCTTGGCCTCGTGTAGTCGTTGCTGATAAGCTTGCAACTGTTGCTCTAGTGCTTGCTTCTCGGCCCGTAGTGCTGCCACTTCCGATCGTAGATCCTCCAACACAGCCCCCTCCCTTCAGCCGCAGCCTGGGTTACACTTGGCGTGAATAATAATTGTACTTAACGACGTATCGGTTTCTGTACATACGTCTATAGTACCTGGAGAGACCCTCACCCAGCACTTCAGTGGGGTATGATTCAGCAGGGAGCACACTCTCGCTGTCCCCCTTTGTTACCCCCTGTTAGCTAGGTATTGCGTCAGGAACCTTGATGGTCAACCAGTGGACTTCCGCCGCCCATGCCCTCGATTATCTGCGTCGCGCCGATACGATCCCCCACCGCACTGAGGGGGAAGCTGTTCTGCTCGAGCAAGTCCCTAAAACTGTGCAGCGCATTCTCGATATCGGTACTGGTAACGGTCGCTTGCTCTCCCTGTTGAAACTCGATCGCCCCCAGGCCACCTGCCTCGCCCTCGATTTTTCCCCCACCATGCTCCAGGCCGCTCGTAAGACCTTTGCCCAAGACCCCCAGGTCACGGTCATTGAGCACAATTTTGAGCAGCCATTACCGGACTTAGGGCAATTCGATGCGATCGTCTCCAGTTTTGCCATTCACCACGTCAGCCATGATCGCAAGCGATCGCTTTACCAAGAAATTTACAATTGCCTCACCCCTAACGGTATTTTTTGCAACCTGGAGCACGTTGCTTCGCCCACACCCCGACTGCATGAACGCTTTATGATCGCGATCGGCTACCGCGTGGAGGACGAAGATCCCTCTAACCAATTGCTAGATGTAGAAACCCAATTAAACTGGTTGCGACAGATTGGTTTTACCGATGTTGATTGCTATTGGAAATGGTTAGAAATGGCCCTCCTCGTCGGCATTAGACCCTAGAGAACCGGTTCTTCTGGGTGGTGGGGGCGCGTAGCGCCCCCACCATAAACCCAGCCTTTTAGTTCTTTAATTTGTCGCTTTTTGCACTGTTACACCAAAATCTCAGGAGAGCCAGAGAACCTGCCTACAGAACAGCAAACCAAAACTCGTGCAACGGATGGAGCCAAGCCGCGATTGTGGAATAATACTGGCACGAGATTATCCACGGTAGTATCCCCAGTAACGGTAGCGGCTACGGTATCAATCACGCCACGATCGCAATTCTTCGGCGGAGACGCTACGCGAACGCGAGGGGATTGGTAGGATTTAGAAGTTGACCGTATTCCCCTGCAATTGTGACAGACGCCCCTTCCGAGACCCTAGCCCGAACTCCCCTATTCGCCGCAATCCAGAGCCGCAACGCCCGCATGACCGACTTTGCTGGATGGGCAATGCCGATTCAGTTTCAGGGCATTACCCAAGAACACCGGGCCGTGCGCACCGCTGTTGGCATGTTTGATGTCTCCCACATGGGTAAATTCTGCCTGCGGGGGCCGGATGTCCTTACCCATCTGCAAGCCCTAGTCCCCTCTGACCTCAGCCGCCTGCAACCGGGGCAAGGACAATATACGGTGTTGCTCAACGAACAAGCGGGGATTCTCGATGATTTGATTATTTACGATCAGGGGGTGGTTAACGGCGATCGCCAATTCACCTTGATTGTTAATGCTGCGACAAAAGACAGCGATCGCGCCTGGATTACCGCCCACCTCACCAGTCCTGCGACCCAACCCACGCAATTACTCGATCTGACTGAAACCCACGTTCTACTAGCTGTCCAAGGTCCCCAATCCATCCCTACTCTCCAACCTTACGTTGCCGAAGACTTAACCACCGTGCCCCGCTTTGGCCACATTCAGGGCACCCTGTTGAACCAACCTGCCTTCTTGGCCCGTACCGGGTATACCGGTGAAGATGGCTTCGAGATGATGGTCGAGGCTGCGGTTGGCGTTGAACTCTGGCAGGCCCTCCTGACGGCTGGCGTTACCCCCTGTGGTCTCGGCGCACGGGATACCCTACGCTTGGAAGCCGCAATGGCCCTGTACGGCCAAGATCTTGATCAAACGACGACACCTCTGGAAGCGGGGTTAGGTTGGCTGGTGCATTGGGATAAGACAGTGGATTTTATCGGTCGATCGCGCCTCCAACAACAACGCCAACAGGGGGTAACCCGTCGCCTCGTGGGCCTTGTCATGCAGGGCCGCAACATCGCCCGCCACGATTATCTCGTTTACCACCAGGAGCAACCCGTGGGCAAAATCACCAGTGGCAGTTGGTCCCCCACCCTGGAACAGGCGATCGCCTTGGCCTATGTTCCCAGCGCTCTCAGCACGATCGGGCAGGAATTAACGGTCGAAATTCGAGGTAAAGCTCGTCCCGCCAAGGTCGTCAAACGGCCTTTTTATCGATCGGCCCAGATGGGCTAACCCTTTAGCATTTTCTAGATAAACCCACCTAGAGAAACCTAAAACTTAAAAAGGGCAGGCAAGATGCCTACCCAAGCCACTTGTTATCCTGGAGTTAAACGATTCTGGTATTAAACGCAGTTACGGTAGGGGCGACACTTCTACATCTACCGTTTGGCCGGGGTGAGCCACCCCAAAACCGCCGCAGGTGACGTAGCTACGTTGGTTTGGGGACCCGTGCGCCCCTTGACCCAATCCACAGCCAATTGGGAGACTTCCGCAACGAGTAAGGTAGCAATGATGACATCATCAATCTGACCCACGATCGGGAAAATGTCGGGCGAAATATCGAAGGGAAACACCAGATAGGCGATCGTTGCCAGAATCACCCAACCCTGGTACTTGGGATTGCGAATCAGACCCCGATACCACTGATACACAGACTGAATTGAAAAGCTCATGGTCGTCTCCTCTTGGCAGGGTACAGCTTGCCGTTACTGTTCTCATGCTGCCAAATTTTGCAGGGCGCGATCGGTACGGATATTCACCCCAACTGGGCGGGAACCTGAACGGCGACCCTTCCGGATCAGGTATTTAGGAAAATCTGTTTCACCAGTTGGGCAATCCGTTCCAGGTCTTCGTTTAACAAGGGGGGCCAAATCACATTAGCTCGCAAACCAGCTGTATAAGACTGGCGACTCTCATAGGCCAGTAGGTGTAAGGCACAGGCCAATTCGCGATCGAGGTATTCTGCCTGTCGCAAGCCCTCCAAAATGACCTTCAGGGCCAGCAGGATCGAGGTGACCTGACCTGGAATCGGCGGCTGACCGCGCTGGAGACGATCGAGAAATACCTCCTCCTGAACCGCAGGCTGACGACCCGCTTGTAGCAGTAAATAATCCTGAGCCGTTTTGAAATCCATAATGTTTATCTATAGCAAACCCGCCGATTCGTAGAGGCGGCGCAAAATGCCCAGCACCTTCGTCCCATAGTTGGGATCAGCAGACCAGCGGCCACCGAGGTCGGCGATCGTCGGGGCAACCCCACGGGTTATCAAGGAGAAACGCGGATCAACCTGTTCCTGCACCAGCGGTTCTGTGCAGGCATAGGCTTTTAGGTGTTGTAGGTGGGCACGCACCCCCAAACGGGCACTGGCGAACCGCATTTCCTCACTGCTCCCCCCCAAACTCCCTAGCCCGCCAAAATTGTAGGCATCCACTGGCCTTTGGGGATGGCAGCGCAGGAAGTTTGTTTCCAAACACATCTGGCTAAAGGCAACATCGTGGTTAACGCCTTCAATTTGGGCTTCCCCTCGGTAGAGTTTAGCAATCTCCGGTACGGTCTCTAGGGCAGACTCGTAATTCGCCTTGAGGAACATGGTCATCTGGACTTCGCTGGTCTGGCCCAGCCCCATGATCGGGACGCGATCGTCCAGACGGAGACGCGCGATCGAGCGCAGGGCCAGGGTCCGCGTTGAACTTTCCCACTGCAACCAGATCCCAAACGCCCGCAGTTCGATCGCTTTGACATAGACAATCCCCCGGTAGCGAAGCCGCCGCACCGAGGGGACAGCGGCCAAATTCACCCCCAGACAGTCGGCCAAGTCGATCGGGATGTAGGGATTGCCATTAACCTCAATCCCCTGTTCACCATAGACTTGCTGGTTAATCAGAATCTTGCACGGGGGGAAGACGATCGCCGCTTGGGTGGTAGCTGCCAGCAGCGTGTCCTCCGTCAGGCGCGATCGCAGCCAGGTAACCAACCCCTCAGCAATCCCCATCGCGATCGCCCGCCGCGAACTTTGCAGCAGGGCACGATCGTCCGCATGGCTGAGACAGGCCACCTGGAGTAGGAGTGAGGGTTGGGTAATCTCCCGGCAAAAATCCAGTTTGCCCAGATTCGTCGCGCTATCAGGCTTGGCCCCCCGGTTAGGCAATTGGGGCACCCGGCGCAGCAGGGCAAAGATCAACTGCTCAGCGTGTTGTTTACGGCTGTGGTTATGGGCGATATAGAAGACCGTAGCGCCCCGATCCGCCGTGGGATCAAGGGCATCGGCATGGATCGCCAGCGCCACATCCCCCCACTGGCTGCGATCGTTGATCCAGGCGATCGTTTGGGTAGCGCTGAGTTCATCCGGGACCGCGAGGACTTCGACCTGGCGGGCAGTGAGTTCGGCCACAATCCAGTCCCGTAGCAGGCTCATTTCCTGGGCTTCCGTTGTGCCTGCCCCTTGGATGCCCCCATCCCACTCTAAACCTGCAACGCCGCCGCGACCGGCTGAAAGAAAGATTCGTCCCATTGCAACCCGGTAGCCTGTTTTTAACCTGTCTACTATAGCGACAGTTGCCCAATTTGCCCCTAGGGTGGTGAGATTAAAGTTAATCAGGCGTGTTTTTCAATACGCAGACCCGTTTTTCAACGCGAAGACCTAAGGATACTAAGGACGTAAAGACAGACAGGCAGTCTGGGGGAAGCATGGCAAGATGGAGCTAGTGTCGTGTTTCGGGCGATCCATCCTAGCGATCGCGGATCAATGTCGGACTGTCCTACGTGCCACCAACCGGTTCCTTCCCAGGCGATCGTCTGTCCCCATTGCCAAACGCCCCTGAAAGCCTTTGGTCATCCCGGCATTCCCCTCCATCGCACTGAGACGGATGCCTACCTTTGCCCTAGTTGTGTCTACGAGGCGGATGATACCTGCACCTTTCCCCAACGCCCCTATGCACGGGCATGTACCCTGTATGTGAGTCAACAACAACAGCAAGCATGGCTAGCCCAGGGCAATCGCCCCCGCTCCTCGGCAAGACCTCACCTCGCCCCCGCCTGGTGGATTGCTCTCGGACTGCTGGGGATCAGTTTAGTATTAGCCCTGCGTTGAGTTGCCCCACCGGACAAGCCAGGCAGGGAGGGGTTACGAAAGGTTAAGCAGGATATTAACCTAAATTATTAACCTAAATAGAGATAGGGGCAATCAATCCCCTCACCGGTGTTTGTCCCCGCAGTGCTCCCACTCAAGGGATAGACCATCAGATACAGCCTGTATCGCCTCAGTGAGGGTCAGGCCATTGGCTTGAGCCAATTGTTCATCAGGGACTTCTGTCCTTCAGAGACTTGGGAAACGCTGTAAATCACCCTTGATAGAAATTAGATATGGAGATATTTACCCTAAACCAAAGGCTTTTGTGGAGTGGTGCCTACGGCTAATATGACCCCTGCCAGAACCATTTGTCTCGGCTTCCTAGCGGTAATTAGCTTAGGGACCCTGTTGTTATGCCTGCCGATCGCCCATGCGCATGGGGGGTGGGGCAATCCCCTGGTTGCCCTGTTTACCGCCACCTCCGCCGTGTGTGTCACTGGCCTCTCGGTGGTGGATATCAGTAGTTACTACAGCTTTTGGGGTCAGTTGTGTATTATTGCGCTGGTGCAGGTGGGGGGGTTAGGCTATATGACCTCGACGACCGTACTCTTACTCCTGGTGGGACGGCGCTTTAGCCTGCGGGATCGCATCACCTTACAACAATCCCTTGATCTACCGGTGATCGCGGGGGGACCCCAATTGGTGCGATCGATGATTGCCATGACCCTGCTGTTCGAGCTAACGGGTGCCTTTGCCTTGCTGCCAACCTTCATCCATGATTTTGGGGGTCTTCAGGGCGTGTGGCTGGCGATCTTCCACAGCGTCAGCGCGTTCAATAATGCTGGATTTAGTTTGTTCCCTGATAACCTAATCCGGTATCACAACTCACTCATTGTGAATGGGGTTGTGGCGGTTCTGATTATCTTTGGCGGCATTGGCTATCAGGTCATTATGGAGATGTACCTCTGGTTGCGCGATCGCTGCTTACGCAGTCGCACCTTCTATGTGCCCTCCCTCCACTTTCGGGTCGTCACGACCACCACCCTGACGCTGCTGATTGCCGGATTTTTGGCACTGTTATTCACCGAACT
Source organism: uncultured bacterium (assembly GCA_964536415.1). Lineage (GTDB taxonomy): Bacteria > Cyanobacteriota > Cyanobacteriia > B231 > B231 > Trichothermofontia. Next base: position 13,017 of record CAZHXN010000007.1, on the reverse strand, counting down.
GCGTAATGATGCCACCTTGGCCAGGCTGCCCCTACCCGCAGCGCTCCTGGGGGCCTTCTTCCAGTCTGTAACAACCCGCACTGCTGGCTTCAACACAATTGATATCGGCCAGATGACGATCGCCTCCCTGTTTGTCATGATTGTACTGATGTTTATTGGGGCGAGTCCAGGTGGCACGGGTGGGGGAATTAAAACAACTACCGCACGGGTGCTCTTTAGCTGTACTGAAACCGCCCTCCGCAGCCGAGAAGAGGTCGTGTGCTATCAGCGAGAGATTCCCATGCCGTTGATTATTAAGGCCGTGGGTGTGGTCGTCGGTTCGGTAACCGTCGTGATTATTGCTACCACCTTCATTGCCTTTAGCAATCCCGATCTCGATTTTGTCCAAATTTTCTTTGAGGTTGTCTCTGGCTTCGCCACGGTGGGTCTCTCTACGGGGATTACGACGAAACTGTCGGTCTTCGGTCAGATTGTCCTGATTGCAATTATGTACATCGGTCGGGTGGGTGTCCTGATGCTAATGTCAGCCCTGCGCACCGAACCTAAACCCAGTGCCGTCAACTACCCAGAGGCCAATCTGTTTGTGGGTTAAATCTTGTGGGTTAAATCTTGTGGGTTGAATCGTTATGGTTGTTATAGGGTCATGATGGCGAGGGACCCAATCCCCGGCTGATGCGGGTGCACACCTGAGCGACAATAAACCATGAGTTACCATCCACCATCGGTACCAAGGTAGGGTTACACAACGGTGAACTTATCGTCTTTGAACTTTTTTAGTACGCTGCTGGGGAATAATCGCCAGTTTGCGGTGATCGGCCTGGGGCGGTTTGGGCGGGCAGTGTGTGGGACATTGCACAATCTGGGTTATGAGGTGCTGGGCATTGATAACAATCAGCGGTTGGTCGATCAGGCGTTACATGATGGAGTGGTGGCCCATGCCCTTCAGTTAGACTCCACGGAACCTTCAGCCCTCAAGGAAGCCAGCATTGCAGACTTTGACACCGTCATCGTCGCGATCGGCAATTACATCCAGGAAAGCATTATCACCACGCTTAACCTCAAGGAAGCCAAGGTGCCCCACGTGGTTGCCAAGGCATCGTCGGAGATCCACGGCAAGTTGCTAGAACGGGTGGGGGCCGATCTGGTCGTCTTTCCAGAACGGGAGATGGGCTGTCAGTTAGCCCGTGCCCTGACCAAACCCCGCATTCTCGATCGCTTTGAACTGGATCCCGACAACAGTATTGTTGAAGTCGTTGTCCCAGAGCGCTTTGATAACAAAACCCTAGCGGATCTAGACCTGCGCCGGAACTATGGCATTAGTGTCCTGGCGATCGGGGCTGACCAGAAGTTCCAGATCAATCCCCAACCCCAGAAAAAGCTGCTTAAGGGCCAAATTATGGTGGTGATTGGCAGCAATCGCGATATTGATCGGCTGCCGGTTTAAAGTCGGCCTGACTGGCAAACCAGCCTGACTAGGGCACTGGGACAGACTGAACTAGACGATCGATAATCCCCTGCGCCTTGCGTCCCCCCGCCGGAATCAGGCGGTGGCCCAATACATAGGGAGCTAGGAACTTAACATCATCAGGCAAGGCAAACTCGCGCCCGGCTAAAAAGGCCAACGCCTGGGTCGATCGCTGCAAGGCCACCGCGCCACGGGGACTCACCCCCAGGGTAATTTCCTCATCCTCCCGCGTCGATCGCACCAAATTCAGGATGTACTGCTGCACACTCTCCTCGACCCGGACCTGGCGCACCGCTTGCTGCAACCCCTCCACTTCCTCCAACGTAATGCACGGGGTCAAATCCTCCACCGTCACCCCTGACTGCCAATGCTTCAGCATTTCCAACTCCTCCGCCTCCGTGGGATAGCCCAGGGAGAGGGACAACATAAACCGATCCATCTGGGCTTCCGGCAGGGGGAAGGTCCCCTGATACTCAATTGGATTTTGGGTCGCAATCACAAAAAATGGATGAGGCACCCGCCGGGAAACGCCATCCACGGTGACCTGCTGTTCCTCCATCACCTCCAACAGCGCCGACTGGGTGCGGGGGGTGGCCCGATTGATCTCATCAGCCAGAAGGACATTGGTAAAAATCGGCCCTGGTAAAAACTTAAACTCGCCGCTCTGCTGATTCCAAACATTGGTCCCCGTCATATCCGTTGGTAAGAGGTCGGGGGTACATTGGATGCGCTGAAATTTCCCCGCGATCGACTTGGCCAGGGACTTCGCCAACAACGTTTTCCCGACCCCCGGCACATCTTCAAGCAAAGCGTGCCCCCCCGACAGCAGCGCCACCAGAACCAGGCGAATCGAGTCCGTTTTACCCACGATCGTGCGGTTCAGATTAGCGATCAGTTGCTCAATGCGCTCTCTCATAGGAAGTGGAAACCTGAATGATCAATAAACAACTTGCAAGAAACCGCCGATGGGCGCAATCCGTCCTGCCCAGACAGAAACGGGGCGGGGTAGACTCCCTGCCAACCCAGGCTCAGGCGACTGGCCCCAACAACATCGCCCGTGCTGCCTGACAGTCGGCGTGAATTTGAGCCGTCAGATCAGCCAGACTGGCAAAGCGTTGCTCTGGCCGCAGAAACGCTTCCAGGTCTACCCGGAGGGTTTGGCCGTAGAGATCCCCAGACCAATCTAGCAAATGCACTTCGATCGTCTGCTGCTGACCATCCACCGTCGGGCGACAGCCGATATTCATCACCCCTGCCCACCGCCGTACCGGGGATACGGGTTCCCCCCCGATCGCCGTCATCGGACACACCCAAACGCTATAGACCCCCCGACGAGGCAGAAACTTGGCCGCATCCACCTGCAAATTGGCCGTCGGAAACCCGATCGTCCGCCCCAACTGCTGCCCTGCCACCACCGTACCCCAGAGAGGGTAGGGACGTCCCAAGAGGCGATTCGCCTGGGTAATATCCCCCGCAGCGAGGGCTGCCCGAATCATGGAACTACTGATGCGCTGATCCTGTGAGGTCTGGTTCGGCACGATCGTCACCGTTACCCCATACATCGCGGCCAACCGACGCAAATCCAGGGCGGTTCCTGCCCGCTGGTGGCCAAAGCGGAAATCCTCCCCCACGCTAATCTGCCGCGCCTGGAGGTGCTGGATCAAAATCGTTTCCACAAAGGCAGCGGGGGAGAGGCTGGCCAAGTCGTGATTGAAGGGCAGTAGCACCAGTTGCGCCACCCCCATCGCTTGCAGTAATTGGCGTTTCTCAGCCAGAGGGGTGATCAGAGGACGAGCGACCTGGCTAAAAAACGCCTGGGGATGAGGATCAAAGGTGACCACCGTCGGATAAGGAGAACCGGTGGGAGTCGCTAAACGTTCACAACTAGCATCGTTCTGCTGCCAAGTCGGTGGCTTTCCCAAGGTTAGCGCCACATCTTCATTAATGGCCATTGGCTGGTGGAGGGGCCGCCGGGGCAAAATTGGATGGATAACCTGGTAGTGCCCGCGATGAACACCATCAAAGTTACCGAGGGCGATCGCCGTCGGCGTTAAAACCGTAGTCAGTGACGCAGTAACCCACACGCTTTACAGTTTGACACAAATGGGGGTCACCGCTCAGGGGGTTTCCAACGTCAGCAGTTCGGGTTGGGGGTGAACCGCTGCCTGCGAGGGCGCAAGGCGAATCTCCAGTCCCTCCCGCGCCATCAGGCTGTTGGGGAAATGTTTAGCCACCAGATGGCCAACGCGATCGAGAAACTCGTCGTTATGGAGGGGATCGTGGTGGAAAATAATCAACTGCTCTGCCTGAGCCGCCTGGGCCACGCGCACCGCCTCTTGCCACGTCGAATGTCCCCAGCCCACCTTACTGGCCTTTTCGGCATAGTACTCCTCATCGGTGTAGGTCGCGTCATAGATGAGGACATCCGTATGACGGGCCAATTTGATCACATTCTCGTCCAAAAGATTCGGAAAATGTTCGGTATCCGTCACGTAGGCAACCGCATGATCTCGCCAACTCACCCGATAACCCACGGCTTCCCCTGGGTGATTCAGCAGGGCACTTTCCACCCGGACATCCTCAATCTGCACCGTTTCCCCCACCTCAATGTCATGAAACTGGAGGTCCGCCCCCATCGCTCGCAATGGGACCGGGAAGTTGGGGTGGAGCATTTGATCGATCAGACGTTGCTCGATCGTGACATTGTTGGGAGCCTTCGCCCCATAAATATGAAAACGATTACCCCTGATAAAGGCAGGCACAAAAAACGGGAAACCCTGAATATGATCCCAGTGGGAGTGGGTAAAGAACATGTGGGCTTCGACGGGCATCTGCCGCAGTAGCTCCTGACCCAATACCCGTAAGCCCGTACCGCCATCAAAAATTAACCGGTGCCCCCCCACGCGCATTTCCACACAAGGGGTATTACCGCCGTAACGAACTGTCTCAGGACCTGGACAGGGTATACTCCCCCTGACGCCCCAGAAGTGAACTGAGAAGTGATCTCGCATGTCAATCATGGGTGTTATTGCAGGATTTCCTCAGGCTTGGTAGCAAAGCTCACCCTATCCTCACGCGCCAAACCTGCGGATCAGATATTAGTTAACAGCGATGAAAACCACTACAGGGGTTTTCATCGCAATCCGGAGCTATTCTACGGGACTCATTGGAACTTAGCAGATGCTCGCCTCCAAACTATCGCCAGTCTGGGGGGTGGGATATCCCACCAGTTGATTATCTTGCTCCCATCATATAGCAATTTTCAAGGAGCAGATCCGGGAAAGGAAGATTTTTGGCTAAGGGGTGGGAACAACGGTTCCCGATGCTTAACCCGCGATCGCTAGGGGGCCGTGGGGGGGGGCAACCAGTGGAGTTTTTCACCCCAGTGGGGCATCACTGCCTGTAAGCGTTCAAACTGGCTCACCAGGGTTAGATCGAGACTCAGGGGCGTGATCGTGATGTAGTGGTTGGCGATCGCCCGCACATCGATAGGTAAATTCGCCAACAGGGGGACTTGTTGCGATGCCATTTCCTGCTCTTCGATAATCTCACCCGCCAGCCAGTAATAGGTTTTGCCCCTGGGATCAAGCCGTTTTTCAAATAAGTTTTGGTAGCGTCGTTTACCTTGGCGTGCGATCGTGACCCCCGCAATTTTGTCCGCTGGAATAGCCGGAATGTTAACGTTCAACAGCATAGCTTCCGGTAGGGGATGCTGCTGGAGGAAATGCACGAGGGACAGGGCAAAGTCGGCGGCGGGCTGAAACGGCGCTGTTGCCGTCGGTTCCGGTGCCCCGATCGTTGTGCCGGGGTGGGGATAGTTGGCCAAACTGAGGGCAATGCTGGGGATATCCCCCTCGATCACCCCTTCCATTGCGGCGGAAACCGTCCCCGAGTAGAGAATATCCGTGCCCAGGTTGGCACCGTGGTTAATGCCCGATAACACAAAATCCGGGCGGGGATCGCACAGGGCACCGATCGCCAGCTTCACGCAATCAGAGGGGGTACCAGAACAGGCCCAAGCGGTAACGGACGGATGAAAAATAGATTCAATCTGTTCGGCGCGGATGGGTTTATGCAGGGTGAGGCCGTGGCCCGTGGCCGATCGTTCGCGATCGGGGCAAACCACCATCACGTCATGTCCGGCGGTGGCCAGGGTATTGGCAAGGACGCGAATACCTGTCGCAAAAATGCCATCGTCGTTACTGATCAACAAGCGCATGGATGTCTGGCTTCCCCCTTGAGTGAGATCGATGTGGGACGGGTGTGCTCCCTGTCTTACATTTTGCGGTATTCGGGTTGAGTCGCAGTCCCCTTGGAGTGACGGAGACGAGGTTGGCCTGTGATGGCCTCAACCTAATCTCACGGCGAGGCTCAAATCGCTACAGTTGGGATTATGGAGACGGGGTTGGCCTGTGATGGCCTGTTATTGGGGTAGTTCCGGCGCAGCATCCTGCCGACGGCGCTCCTGGAGCTTCAGCAGGATCTCGGCGTGGACCTCGCGGGTCAGGGGATAAAAATAGGCCAGGATGAGGCCCAGGATCAGGTATATCGCCGGGAGGGGACCGATCGCGATCCGAATCGCCTGCAAGGCACTGTCGGGTTGTACATCCAGAGTGCCCTGGTAGCCCGACCACTCCAACGCCTGTCCCACTAGGAACAGGCCCAGCCCCCGTCCAATTTTTTGCAGCAGAGAAATTAACCCGTAGAAAATTCCTTCGCGCCGCTGGCCCGTTTGCAGCTCATCCAGTTCAATCACATCCGGCACCATTGACCAAGGAATGAGGTAGGCCGTGGACACCCCCACACCGGCTAAGACGCCCAACATCAGCATTAACCCTGTCTGACCGGGCTGGAGGGCAAATAACCCCAACTGAGCCAGGAGCCAGCAGCCCATCCCCATGCCATAAACCTGCTTCTTGCTCGTGCGGCGGCTGACCTGGTTCCAGACAAATAACATGATCAGGGCGGTTCCCTGGACGGCGAGGATGGTCAGGGCGGTCCAACGGTTGGGCAACCCCATCCAAAAGCGAATGTAGACCGGAATAATGCTGGCGGTTACCTGGACTGCCAACCAGGAGAAGAGATAAATACCCACCACGAACAGATAGGGACGATTGCGGAGGGCTACCTGGAATTGGTGCAGGATCGGCAGGGTTTCGCTGTCGCTGGTATACCGCTCGCGGGTACCCCAGAAACACCAGAACAGGGGAATGACCGCCAGCACCGCCCACATGAGACTGGCCAGCAACCAGCCGCGGGGCGGATTGTCAGCAAAGCGATCGAGAAGGATGGGATGCAATACCCCAGACAGCAGACTGCCACTAATGGAGAAGGCAAACCGAAAGTTATTCAGGCTGGTCCGCTCGTCGTAGTCCTGGGTCAGTTCCGGGGTCAGGGCGGTGTAGGGCAGATTAACAGCCGTGTAGAACGTGTTAAACAGCAGGGCGATCGCAATATAGTAGGCCGTCAGCCATCCCGTCTGCCCCGGAAACGGCACGATCCATTGGGCCACGAAGGTCACCCCAAAGGGAATGGCTCCAAAGAGAATCCAGGGCCGTCGTCGGCCCCAGCGCGTCCGGGTGCGATCGGTTAACACCCCCACCATCGGGTCATTGATGGCATCCCAGATATTGCCGATAAACAGGATACTGCCCGCCACTCCCGCCGGGAGACCCGCCACGTCCGTCAGAAAGATGAACAGGAAAAAAATGAGGATATTGGCCGTAATCGCGGGTCCCAGATCCCCAGCCCCATAGGCCAGTTTAGTGCTGAGGCTGAGTTTTTCAGACGGGGGTGGGGTGGCGTCAGCAGCTGTAGGCTCAGGCATGGTGGCGTACCGTGTGAGGAAACAATCGTAACTTTAGAGCATAGACCGGGGATTGCCCTGTCCCCTAGGGTATCCTCATTCCCAAACCGGGTTATCCTTGACCCCCTTGCCGTTAACCGTCCCCTGTTAACTTTTTCCCCTGTCATGTCAGATTTCTACGTCTCCTGGTCGGATTACTACCGCACGATCGAAGCCCTGGCGATCCAGATTCACCAGTCCCAATGGGAATTTAACCAAATCGTGTGTTTGGCCAAGGGGGGCCTGCGGGTAGGCGATATCCTCTCCCGACTGTTCCGGCAACCCCTGGCAATTTTGGCAACCGCTTCCTACGGGGGGCCGAATAACCAGGTGCGGGGGTCTATTACCTTTGGTCGTGATTTGACCATGACCACGGCCAATCTGGGCAGCCGGGTGTTAGTCGTGGATGATCTGGTCGATTCCGGGATCACGTTACAAAAAACCCTGGTGTGGCTCGATCGCCAGTATGGCTTTTACATCGACGAGATGCGAACGGCTGTCCTGTGGTACAAGCATTGCTCCGTCATCAAGCCTGATTACTATGTCCAGGACTTTGCCGATAACCCCTGGATTCACCAGCCCTTTGAACCCTATGAAACCCTCAGTGTTGCTGAATTGGCAACACTGCTGGACCCGCCCAGCGATCGCATCACCTAGTTCCAATCGGGCGGCCCGATCTGCCCTCCCCCCTGCCTCTGCCGATTTGCCCTGCTCCACCTGCCTGGTATGAACTTCCGTGAAAACGCTGTTGAGGTTCATTACAAAATCTGTCTAATCTATAATGGAGATTACGTAAATATCTCGCTTAGCTAGCCGAGTCGAGTTACTAAGCAGGGTATCCAGGTAATGCCAAGATTCAATCAGGGATCAGCCAGAGCACGGTGGGGGCAATCGGAGGAGCGATCAGGGGGGCGATCGCCGAGTCGGGAGTAGAAGCGGTGTCAAACCGTCTGAGTCGCCCAAGCTATGTGTGTGCACGCAACGCCCATTGTGGCTGCCCGGTCTCCCTAGGGTCGCAACAGAGCCGCGATCGCCCAGTAACCGCCAGTAACCGCTCTCAGCAGGGTGCAACAGATTTGCCGCTTCGATCGCAGACGTTCGTACATGGGTTCATGCATGATAGAGAACAGGTTCATGCCGATCAAGGGGCCACTTAGTTAGTCGTTAGAATTGGGAATTCTGGGGTTTGCCATGCCTAGTGCCGTTACAACCGATCTCAAGAACGAGACCCTGCAATTATTGCGCGAGTACCAACTGTCCCCCTCGCCTGAGTTGCGGAATCGCTTAACCCACCTCAACTACGGGTTAGTGCGACGGGAGGCGCATCACTGGCTCAACCAATGTACCGAAAGCTACGAAGATCTGGTGCAGGTAGGCTGTATTGGCTTGATGCGGGCGATCGAGCGCTTTGATATGGCACGGGGCCACGCCTTTAGCTCCTTTGCCATTCCCTACATCCGGGGCGAAATTCAACACTACCTGCGGGACAAGGGAGCGCCGATGCGTATTCCCCGGCGCTGGGTAGCCCTCCAACGCCAAGCCGTCTGGGTAACCCAAGCCCTCCAACAGGAACTCGGACGCCAGCCGACTGATGCGGAAATTGCGGAGGCCCTCGAAATTCCGCTTACCGAGTGGCAGGAGATCAAACTGGCACACCAAAACCGTGCTCTGCTCAGCCTGGATGCCCCGGTGCGAGACGAAGTGGAGGGGACCACCTCCCTGGGCGACCTTATCCCCGATAACCGTTGCCGAAGTTTCCAACTGGCCCAGGAGGACCGGATTCGCCTTCAGCAAGCCCTGGCAAAGGTGGAGGAACGCACCCGTGATGTGCTGGAATTTGTCTTTCTCCATGACCTGACCCAGAAGGAAACGGCGGAACGGTTGGGAGTCAGTTCGGTTACCGTGTCACGCCATGTGAAGCGGGGGCTGGAGGCGCTGAAGAAAATTATGAAGGGAGCAGATGACTAACCCTCATCTCCCAGACTAGAATCGTATATAGTAACTGGTTTTTACAACCTGTCAAGAGTCTAGCGCTAGTCCCTTAGCTTGAGAGAAACTAAGCTGAGGGAGACCGATCGATGAATGGGCGGGGGGTTGTCAAAGCCATTCTAGACGTTTCACTTGGGAGAAGAGTGGGTATGCGTTCACACCGTGTTGTTATGGGACTGCTCGGCACCTTAGCCCTGGTCACTACCACTGCCTGTACACCGGTCGAGGAAATCCCCGCAGAGACTGCAACGGCTAGCCCAAGCCCATCCCCAGCCGCGCCTACCCCCGCTCCCGCTGTTCCTGCTCCCACGGGTAGTGCTCCCTTTGAGGAACCCGTCGTCGCTGCCACTGGCCCAGCTATTAAGGGGTTAGTGTCGATGGTGGACCCAGTCGAGCGGCTTAAGCAGATTCGAGCAGGACGCACTGATCCCTTTGCCAGCACTCAAACCGTTGGCATTCGTGTCTCGGTCACCCAGCCGCCGCCACCACCCGAACCAATGGGACCTGTTCCCCCGTCGCCTAATGGTGGAACGGGTGCCCCAGGCACACCGGGCGCAACTGCTCCAATGCCTCCCCCCTTCCCCGTTCCAGGCACGCCGGGTTCTCCGAGGGGTGGAACTGGCCCCGGTGGCATGGGTACCGTCCCCACGGCCCCACCAGCTCCCCAACCGGACCTGGCTAGAGCCGTTGAGGTGACGGGGGTTGTGCAAGTGGGGAATGTGCCCCGTGCAATTATCCAGGCTCCCAACGAAGCCACGAGCCGTTATGTGATGGCGGGGCAACGGGTCGCGAATGGCCGGGTGTTAGTGAAGCGGATTGATGCCACCCAGTTCCCAGGGCCAGTCGTCGTTCTGGAAGAGAACGGCATTGAAGTGATTAAGGCGGTGGGCGAAGACGCCGCCAGGGCCGAGGGAACAACGGGTTAAGCCCGGTTAAGTCCGGTTAAGCCCCCTAGTCACACATGGTTAGAGCCTTCGAGACTGAGCGATCGGGGGAGGGATGAGCCACTGCCCCAGGGATCAGCGGTGATCCGTCCGATGGACGTTGTGGCCTCAAGATGGGAGGGCTTTAGCGGTGGTGGCGGCTGTCGGTAGGCCCGTTCTAAACGATTCAGAATCCGGGTGACTAATTCTGGCCCCGCCACCGGTTTACCCACAAAATCATCTGCCCCAGCCGCAAACACGCGCTGAATCGTCTGGGTATCTGTGTGGGATGTCAAGATGAGAATGGGCAGATGGGTCCAGAGCGGAGCTTGCCGCACCACCTGGCAGAGATCAATCCCACTGAAGGTCGGCATCTCTAGATCCAGGATTAAGAGATCTGGGGTGACCTGGGGCAAAACCTGCCAGAATTGATGGGGGTCCGACAGGGGTGTCACCTGCAAGCCCCACGGCTCCAGGAGACTCGTTAAGCTGGCCAAGAGGACGCGATCGTCATCGACGGCCATAATCTTTGCTGTCCGGTGAGTCTGAGATAGGACTTCAAGTAGAGTTTGCACAATGTGCTCGATCGCCGTCGATCGCGGCAAACAGCGACTTCCCCCAATACGGGCCACCGCCACCCGCTCTTCTAAGCTATCTCCCTGACTGAGAACAATAATGGGCCGTACGGGGTCCTGGCGGACTAGCACCTGGAGCAGTTGCCAGGAATCGCTGGGATGCGTCCCCGTATTGGGCGGGAGGGCAAGGTCTAACAAGACCAGATCGGGCATCACTTGGGGGAGGATTTGCCGAACTTGGGCTAGGCTCTCAGCGATCGTGAGGCTGATTTGCCCAGTGGGGACAAGGGCCTGGATGGTGTCCAATAGGGCGTGATCGCGATCGATGATCATCAACACCCGTTTGGGCTGACCTACCGCCGTTGGCAATGGCGACAGGGGACTGGGCGCGGGGGCTAGCGGTACCTCAAGTGCTTGCTTTAGGCGGGTCAGGAGGTCTTTAACTTGACCCCGTTGGGCCTCACTGAACGTGGTTTCTTGCCGCAGGAGCCGATCCAACTCTTTGGCAACCTCTGAACCGGTGGTATAGCCAAAGGTTCCTAGCGTACCCAGCAGCTTATGGATACCTTGCCTAACGGGTTGCCAGAGGGGGGAAGCGGGAGGATAGCTGAACAACCAGGACTGGTGTTCGACGAAAGCAATTAAAAAGGTGATCTGCTGAATAAAGTGGGGTTGAAAACGGTGAATCAGGTGAGCGAAGGCAGGGAGGGAGGAAGACTGGGAGGGGAGGGTCTCCGGGGGGAGATGTGAGCGAACTGAGTGCTTGAGGGGGGCATCCCCTGACGGTGCCTGCGCCAGCGGGGTATCTCCGTGCGATTGTGGACCGTCCGAAAGACGGTTGTCCCCATTTAGTTGAGTTACGTTCTCCTGAGTGGCCTGGGCCGGTGAGCCATCCGCTGGGGTTGTCGGTAGCGATGACAGCTCCGTTAGGGGAGAGGGGCTAGGAGCCGTTTTTAACCGATAGCCCATGCCGTAAATGGTTTCAATCATTTCTGCGGTTAACCCTGCCGCCTTGAGTTTCTGCCGCAGGTCCTTGATATGCATCGTGACGGCTGACTCCGACGGCGGATTGTCATAGGACCAGAGTTGATCCAGAATGGCACTGCGACTGAAGATCCGCTGCGGATTGCGTAGGAACAACTCTAGCAGCGCAAATTCTTTGGGGGTCAGGGCCAAGGGCCGATCGGCGTAGGTTACTTCCCCCCGGAGGGGATGCATGACTAATTGCCCCCAGGTCAGGGAGGGGGTGGGCATGGCTTGGCTGCGCCGGATCAAGGCACGGATGCGAGCCAGCAATTCCAGGGCATTAAACGGCTTGCAAACATAATCATCAGCCCCCGCATCCAGCCCTTGGGCCTTGTCAAGCTCCGAGTCTCTTGCCGTGAGGACAAGGATTGGCGTTAACCGCCCCTGTTTCCGCAACTTGCGACAAACCGTTAAGCCATCTAAATAGGGGATGGAGAGATCAAGCACAATTAGATCGTAGGTAAAGGCTTGGGCTAAATCTAGACCCGTTTTGCCATCTGTCGCATGTTCAACCAGGTAGTGATGACCCGTCAGCATCTCTGACAGGACGGCAGCAATTTGCTCATCATCTTCGATCACGAGGATTTTCATCAGGTGCGTAGGGGGGGTACGCAGGATGGGTTGGGGGTAGGCAGCAGGCTAGGGAAACCGAATTGCCAAACACCCTAGAGTACTGACAACAGCTGATGCATCGATCGGGAAGTAAGGGCGGGAAGCAAGGGTAGATAGCGGCTAGCTAGGCTCCGATTACTAGGCGTCTATAAACCACAGCAAACCACAGCAGACTAAATCACGGCAGACTCCTGTTCTAGGTCCAAGGCTAGCCCTATTATATCGCTATCTTTCAATCCTGGGCTGATCTATGATTGAGATAAAGGCTATTGCGGGGATAGGAATTTTTAATGCAAAAATTTCTACGCTTCAGGATTATATTCGTGTCATTTTAGACAAAACCTATTTCCGAAGGTAGGTATTTAGAGTTGATTTGCAAAAGGGTGTTGCGAAAAACACAAACCTCGCGCTGACAACCAGTACAATCTCGTCGGTTGGGGCGGTTCAACTGCTCCCACCTAATCAATCAAAGTCTCCAAAATATGAAAAATATGTCATTTTTAGATATTTTTTTAGATATTTACGGATCTCCTGAGATTTTGGTGTAACAGTGCAAAAAGCGACAAATTAAAGAACTAAAAT
>CAZHXN010000006.1:49659-82764 GCA_964536415.1 uncultured bacterium | reverse complement strand
AATTGTTAGAATCCCGATCGCGGGACTGAAACTCCTTAAACACTTCAGCCATAATTTTTTATAAAAAATGGGCTTTCAATTGTTAGAATCCCGATCGCGGGACTGAAACATATCTAACCACGTCTTTTATCAGGCGTAGTTAATTCTTTCAATTGTCAGAATCCCGATCGCGGGACTGAAACAATAATCTGGCCGAAGCCTTCGCCCGTTGCTACTCCCCCATGCTGCGGTTCCACGAACTCATGCACCAGCCCACGGGTGTGGATGCCGCCACCTGGGTGGGCCAAACCCCAGCTTCCCCGCCCAACTATCGGTTCACGGGCAAGGTAGAGTTTGCGCACCTGAGTTTTGCCTATCACGCCGATCGCCCGGTCCTCCAGGATATTAATTTTATTATCTTTATTATCGAGCCATACCAAACCGTGGCCTTGGTGGGGCGATCGGGATCAGGGAAATCAACCCTGGTCAAACTCCTGTTCCGCTACTACGACCCCACCAGCGGGGCCATTCGGATCGATGGGCAGGATATCCGACGCCTGGATGTGACCGGGTATCGGCAACGGTTGGCGATCGTCCATCAGGAAGTGGATGTCTTCAACGGCACCCTGTTGGATAACCTCACCTACGGCCAGCGCCAACGCCTGGGGATTGCCCGGCGCCCTGCTGGTTGATCCCGATATCCTGGTGTTTGACGAAGCCACGTCTAGCCTGGATTATGAATCCGAGCGACAAATCCAACTGGCCATGCGATCGCTCTACGGCACCCGCACCCTGATCATCATTGCCCACCGGCTCAGCACCGTCCGCGACGCCGATCAAATTATCATCCTCGATCAAGGCCAAGTCGCCGAAATCGGCAACCACGAACAACTCCTCACCCAACCCGGCATTTACAGCTGTATCTCGTGGATGGGAAAAAGTTGTGACGGTACCCGGCTACAAACTACCCATATCACCCGCTCATAGCTCTCATCGTTGAGACGGAATTCCCCCGCCAGAACCGCAAAGCTCTTCAGTTGCCTGATTAACCCGACTGGGGAGGCGTAACCGTTGACCGGCCCGCACCTGTTTAGGATCGGCAATCTGGTTTAGTTGGGCGATCGCCCGCCAATCACCGCCCGGACCCAGGACTTTACTAGCGATCGACGTGAGGGTATCGCCCGGTTGCACCACATAGGTCGGCTCAACGGCTGGGGTTGCCGGGGCACTCATCGGCGTGGCAGTTGGCTCGGAAGCGGGCGTTGACACTGGGTTAGGGGCAGAGTCAAGGGCAATCCGGCCAGTCCGTTGGGGAATCTTTAACCGCTGGCCAACGCGAACCTGGCGCGGATCATCAATTCCATTTAAGGTGGCGAGAATGCGCCAATCACTACCCGGACTAAGAACTTTGTTCGCGATCGTGCGGAGGGTGTCGCCCAGTTGCACTACATACTCAGCCGTTGGCCCAGACGCAGCCGCAGCCGTGGACTCGCCCGGAGGGTAAGGATCGGTTTCACCCCAAACTGGAGCGGTAGGGTGGACAGGAGGGTTACCCTGGGGGGCGAGAGCATCCGCGATCGCGCTGGGCAGTTTTAGCCGTTGGCCAACCCGTAATTGTTTGGGATCAGCAATTTGATTCAAAGTGGCTAACACCCGCCAATCCCCATTAGGACCTAGGGTTTTGCTGGCAATGTGCCATAGGGTATCTCCGGACTGGACCACATACTCACGCATAGCAATGCTTCTGTCCTTGGGGTTTTCACTGGCTATTGTTCATTGGCTATTCTGATCTTAATGGTAAGCGTTCCGGCGCTGAGGGGAAGGCAAGCCAGGTATTTTCGCCTGAGGGTAATGGCAACCAACGATGGCCAAACGCTGGATAGCCGTATCCTATGGTCCCGTTTTAGTGGGTCTTATTGGGGTTGACAGTGACCGGCGCGCATGAGACCCACGCGTTTGGCGATCGCTGCCGCCTGGGAAGGATAGGGTCCCCAACGTTTCAAAGCGGGGTCTGGTAAGGGGGGTGCGATCGGATTACCCGATTGATCAGGTGGGACTGCTGCAATCGTACAGTGACCATCGGGCTGCTGGAGGATATACCACTGGTATGAAGTGTCGGCCATTGCTCTGGTTAGGAATCGGAGGTTGGAACTACGAGCCAGAAACGCGATCCTACAACATTGTTGTAGCAATGTGTCCTCGCACCCAGCCCTTACTGCCTACCCTGTCGTCCTAAGGCCGGATTCAACAGTTCACTTAAGCCTTCCCCAATAAAGGATAGACCCGTCACCAACAGCGTAATGGCCAGTCCGGGGAACAGCGCTGTCCACCAGATCCCGGTGGGAAGGGCATCTAAAGCTTGCCGCAAGTCGTGGCCCCATTCCGGCGTCGCTTCCGGTAGCCCCAAGCCCAAAAAGCCCAAGCCCCCCAAGGTTAACACGGCATCCGCCGCATTCAGGGCAAACAAGACAGGTACACTCTGAATCACATTCCAGAACAGGTAGCGATGGAGGATGCGCCAGGTGGAGGCCCCCATTGCCTGGGCTGCTTCGACAAAGAGTTCTGTCTTAACACTGACGGTGTGGTTGCGCACCACCCGGTAATACTGGGGAACATAGGCAATACTGAGGGCGATCGCCGCATTCAAGACCCCCCGCCCCACGACAAACGCCAGGGTAATCGATAGCAGCAGACCGGGTAGGGTGTAAATCGTGTCCATTAAAAACAGGAGGGCGCGATCGTAACGCCCCCCCAAGTAACCGCTCAGCAATCCCAGGGGTACCCCCACCACTAAACTCAGGACAGTCGCAAGGGCCACCACTTGCAGGGCTGCCTGGGACCCAAACACCGTGCGAGAAAAGACATCATAGCCTTGACGGCTGGTGCCAAACCAGTGCTGCCATCCTGGTGGTTGATGGGGAAGGTTTGCCAGGGAAGCCGTGGGATCCTGGAGTAGTCCCCAGGTTTGTAGCAGGGGCGCAGTGAGGGCAGCGAGCAGAAAGCAGCTCGTCATCATTAACCCGATCGCCATCAGACGCAGGGACAGATTGGGCTGCTGCAAGGCGCGACTGACCGTAGCCCACCCCTGCTGAACTTTACCAATACCCACCATGCCCACACCTAAGCCGGAAAACACCATCGTTCACTTTAACAGCTTTACCTCAAAAGCAAGCACGACAATAAACTCAGTAGTACATAAATACTACCGAGTTGATTTTAGATAGCTTTATCGCAAAGATTTCCTGGGGATTCTGCTCCTGGGAATTCACTGTAAAACATTTCCTAGCTCAATAGATTTAGGACAATCCTCTCCCTCAGCAGAGGTGGCCATCCTCAAGCTTGAGGGCTTGACGCAGGCGGGCCTGATCGTCCAGCCCCAGACTAAAGCGCCCCTTTTCAATATCCCGAATCCAACTTTGGCTTTTGCCGAGGGCTTGAGCGAGCATTCGCTGGCTGATCTGTTGCCGCTGACGGGTGGCTTTAATCTCACTCCCAGAAAGGGGTTGGGGGGTGCTTGGCAATTTGGTTGGCTGGCGACGCCGTTTGGTGGATTTAGGCTGTGAGGTTTGCTGCCAAGTCTCTGGGAGATCAAACCCTAGCAGGCGGGCATTGAGCAAACGCTGCCACTTATCCCGTGGAGCCGCATCCGTCAGGCTTAAATCCTGGTGGGCATCTTCCGCCCAAAACTCTAGCGCCGCCTCGGCATCCTCAAATTTGTCAGTTTCTATTTGTCAGTTTCTAGTTATAAATCCTTGAGGAGAACCATTATGACGACCTATCAAGTGCGGCATCGATATCACCATCCCCGTTGATGATGATACCTACATCATTGATGCTGCTGAGGCCCACGACATTGAACTGCCGTTTTCCTGTCGATCGGGGGCCTGTTCCAGTTGTGTCGGCAAACTCGTTGAAGGTGAAGTAGAGCAGTCTAGACAGTCGTTTTTAGATGATGAACAGATGGCTAAGGGCTTTGTGGTTCTCTGCTCTAGCTATCCACGATCGGATTGCACAATCAAAACCCACATGGAACCCTATCTGGTCTAGAAAAACTGAAACCCAAGACGTGGCTTTTCCCTGTTTCTTGATTGTTTTCACGAATGAGGTAAAAAACAATGGCTTATGTAACTGGTTTGACCTTTGGGAGGAGTGCTTGGACACCCCAATTCCTGAGGAAGATTGCTTGGGAGACCTGCCTGGGCTGTGGGCGTTGCTTTAAAGCCTGCGGACGGGGGGTGATGAAGTTGATCGCCCTCAATGATGAGGGAGAAGTCGTTGATGAACTGGATGACGATGACGAGATTGAACGCAAGGTAATGGCAGTCGTAAACCCCGATAACTGTATTGGTTGTCAGGCGTGCGATCGCGTCTGTCCGAAAGGCTGCCATATCTATGAACCCCTGGCCGCCACCTAACGTGCGATCGGTAACTACCTGGTTCACTGGTAACATAGACGATATTTGTTGGTTAACCAGGGAGTCACCTATTTAACCTAACTAACTTCCACTAGTGAGAGTGATACCAATGAATTAGTGAATAAGGCATCTCTAAAACGCGTAATACAATCCTTTATTGGCATCGATCGTGCCCCCATTATCCAGGGGAAACTGTTGGGCATTATTTCCCTGAGCAATATCCTCATACCGGGGCGATTTCATCGACAATCCACGGGTACCGTTGCTGGAGAAGGCCCTCAAAGCCGCGATCGCGGATGCCCGCGCTCTGGCTGCCCAACTGGGTGAAGCAGATGAGGCCACCCAAGCCGCATGGGAAACTGTCAATGAGGGGGAAGCGGAACTCGCCTGCTGTCGGGAGATCGCTCCGACCCAGTCGGCGGTGGACCAATGCCGGGAACTGATTAAACCGGAGCCACCACGGGTGCGATATAGACGATACACCACAGGCGAGATTGTCTGGCCGTATTGGGGTTAAGAGTGGGTTAAAGGCTAACGATCGGCTAGGAATGCTGAGGATGTGTTAAGCAAAACAGGCATCTGGGGGCAAACAGTGCTATCATAGATGCGGTGTTAGCGTCACCTTAAGTTTTAAGACGTTAGTGTTTGTGCAGTCTTGAGTTTTAGGTGTGAGGATCTAAAAACTATGTTAAGTCAACTAAAAGCTTCGCTGTTGGCAACACCCGGTTTTCTGGGTGCCGCCCTCCTACTATCCACCGCTGCGGTCGCCAGTGAAGTTCCTGGTAGCGCTCCGGTGGCTTCGGTGTCACTGGATCAGATCAGTGAGTACAGCAATAGTAACGACAGCTTCGTGCGGGCCAGTAGCTCAACCGCCGCACTGGATCAAGTGACATCCGTAACCCAACTCTCCGATGTCAAGCCCACCGACTGGGCTTTCCAAGCGCTTCAATCCCTGGTTGAGAAATACGGCTGTATCGTGGGGTATCCCGACGGCACCTTCCGGGGCCAACGGGCGATGACCCGCTTTGAGTTTGCCGCCGGTTTAAATGCCTGTTTGGATCGGATTAATGAATTGATTGCTGCTGCTACAGCGGATCTGGCCACCAAGGAAGATCTGGCTACGTTGCAACGGCTCCAGGAAGAATTTGCCGCTGAACTGGCCACGATTCGCGGTCGGGTCGAAAATCTGGAAGGCCGGGTAGCTCAACTGGAAGCGACGCAGTTTTCCACCACCACCAAGCTGAGTGGGGAAGCGATTTTCTCCCTGGGGGCTGCCTGGGGTGGGGATAAGGCTGTTCCATCAGGTGCAGCGGCTTCCAACATCGATATTGACGACAACCTGACTTTTGCTAATCGGGTCCGTCTTGTCCTCGATACCAGCTTCACTGGTAAGGATCGCCTGCGCACGCGCTTGGAAGCTGGCAATATGCCGAACTTGGCGACGGCCACAGGCACGGATATGGCGCGGCTCGGCTACGATCTTAACAATGGTAACGACATCACGCTGAATTACTTGTGGTACCGTTTCCCGATCGGTGACAAACTCACGGCCCATGTTGCCACTTCTGGTGTCGGGGTTGATGATTTCTTTAATGTACTCAACCCGCTAGAAAGCTCTGGTTCGGGTGCCTTGTCGCGATTTGGCCGCTATAATCCCCTCACTTTCCGGACGGATAGCAATGCTGGGGTGGCCTTTAACTACAAAATCAGTGACAGCGTGACCTTATCGGCAGCCTACCTGACGGATGAGGCCAATGATCCGGCAGATAAGAAGGGTCTCTTCAATGGTAACTACTACTTAGGTACCCAATTGCTCTTTGGCTTTGGCAAGGACTTCAAGCTGTCGTTGAACTATGCCAACTCCTACTCGCCAGGTTCCGATGTCAATCTGACTAGCAGCACCGGTAGCGCCTTCGGTCGGCGTCCCTTTGGCGAAGTGGCCACGGAGAGCAATATCTACGGTGTAGGTGCGCAAGCTCGCATTAGCCCCCAATTCATCCTCTCTGGCTGGTGGGGTCTGACGGATGCACGGGCACAAACCGATGGGCCTTTGGCTGATAAGGGTGATGATGCCACCCTGCAAACCTGGGCAGTGACCCTGGCGTTCCCCGACCTCGGTAAGAAGGGGAACATGGGCGGTCTAATCTTCGGGATGCCCCCCAAACTGACCAGCAATGATGTCAGTGGCCGTCGGGATGATGACACCTCGTTGCATATCGAGGCCCTGTATCGCTTGGCGTTGAACGATAATATTTCGTTGACGCCGGGGGTCTATGTGATCACGAATCCGGAACACAACAGTGACAATGACACCATCTGGGTGGGTACGCTACGGACCACCTTCCGGTTCTAGGCCTGCAAGGGCGGGGATTTTGGTCTCAGGCTGGAAAAACTGCCCATTGCATCCCTCACACTAAACACGAGCAAGTACCGCCTCACCAGGCGGTTTTTTCATGGGCTCTAGGAGTTGATTGTGTATGAAACGACCCGTTCCCAACAGGTAGGCTACGATCGCTATACGCCCCTCACCTGCCCGCCGCCTATGCTGGTCGAATCCTGGTTCTTGTCTGCTCTGCTGGTCCATCCGACGGGGGTTAACCTGTTTGCGATCGCGCCCCTCCCGATGCTAGATGGCCTTCATCCCCCTGTTTTCCCAATTGCACAGCGAATTGACACCGATCGCCCCCAACCGCCGATCGCGCCGCCTGCCCTCAACCGTACCTTTGCAAGTGCGAACGATTTTTCCGAAGGGTTAGCCCTGGTTAAGGTGAATGATCAATAAACACTGGGGATGGGAGGACGGCAAGAGTGGCGGCGGCGATTCTACTAAGTTTGATCGCAAAGAATATTGCATAATATTAAGCAATTGTCCTTGTAAACCTCCAACAATCTCTCAAGCAATCGCTATGGATCTGCCAATCCCTGATTCCCTGAAATTTGGGCTGAATTTTGTCCATCCCCTGCTGATGTGGCTTCTGCTCGGTTTGTCAATTTATGCAATGTACCTAGGCATCCAGATTCGTCGCCTCCGGGCTGCTGAAGGTGAGGCCAAAACCGCTTTAGCCAAGCAGCGTTTTAATGAAAAGCACCATCTGGTTGGTTCTCTGATCCTGGTATTCATGGTCTTGGGAACGATCGGTGGGATGGGGGTAACCTATCTGAATAACGGGAAACTGTTTGTCGGTCCCCATCTGTTGGTGGGCCTGGGGATGACAGGATTAGTGGCTACCACCACAGCGCTGACTCCTTGGCTGCAAAAGAAACAGGGTTGGGCACGGAATGCCCACATTATGCTGAATGTTGTTCTGGTTGTTCTGTTTGGCTGGCAAGCGGTCACGGGAATGCAAATTGTGCAGCGTATCCTCAGCCAATAAGCAGGGCCATTCCCTTGAGTAAGTTAGGTTGAGTAAGTTAGGTGCACATAGGCGTTGGCACAAACCCTCTCTGCTTGTGATACCGTTTGATGATGCCTGCTGTAGCCAGATCAGAGGATTGATGAGTGCGGGTGGACAACCTGCCCGCGCCGACTAGAAGACCACCCCCCAATCGTTGACTGTGTACTGATTAAATTAGGTAAAGGCTAGATGTTAGGATGGCTATAGTCTCCAGCGGGTGCTGCTAACCACTGATTAGAGCTTCTACAAATTCATAACTGGAGAAGGGTCGCAAATCCGTAATCCCTTCCCCCGCACCAATAAAGTAAATCGGCAAGCCCAACTGTTGCACGATCGCGAGGGCAACCCCGCCTTTGGCGGTACTGTCCAGTTTGGTTAAAATCACGCCACTTAAATTAGCGGCTTCTGAAAAGACCTCAGCTTGACGCAGCCCATTTTGCCCCAGGGTCGCATCTAGGACCAGTAGGGATTCGATCGTGGCTTCATTGGCTTGCTTATCAATCACCCGCCGGATTTTATTCAATTCATCCATCAAGTTTTTCTTATTCTGCAAACGCCCTGCCGTATCGACCAACAGTAACTCGGTTCCCCGCGACTGGGCAGCCGTAATGGCATCATAGACCACGGCGGCGGGATCGGTATTTTTGCCCGGATTCGCGATGACTTCAACCTCACTGCGTTGTCCCCACACCTTGACTTGTTCGACAGCGGCGGCCCGGAAGGTATCGGCGGCAGCAATCAGACAGCTATAGTCTGACTTACGGGCCAAATGGGCCAGTTTCCCGATCGTGGTGGTTTTGCCCGCCCCATTGACGCCAGTAATGAGCCAGATATTCAGGCGATCCTTGTCCGGGATCAGGATCGGCTTGCCCGTTTTTTGCAAAGGCCGATCGAGCATTTCCCGCAGAATCGACTTGAGATAAGCGATCGCCTGCTCTGGCGGGAGGGCCTCTTCCCGCAACTTGGCTTGCAACGCCTCGATGATGTAATCCGTCGCGTCAATCCCCACATCCGCCTGGAGCAATAGGGCCTCAATCTCCATGACAGCAGCTTGATTGAGGGGACCCTGCCCGACGATCGCCTTGAGTTGGTTGACTAAACCGCGTCGGGTTTTATCGAGGCCCTGCCGCAGGCGCTTGAGCCAGGTAATTTCTTCAACCGAAATCTCTTCAGGTCGCCGTCCTTGGGCAGCCAGCACTTCAGCAGACCAGATGAAATTTTCATCAAAGGCGAGACCAGGAATAGCGGCTTCCGGCTCGGGGGCAGGGGTGACCGGTTCCGGTTCCGGCTCTTCGATCGCACTTGCTTTCAAGCGTTCCAGTCGTTCTTGACGTTCGGCTTCAGCCTTGGCCCAGAAGGGCAGGGGAGCCGCTTCTACACCCACCGCTACTGGCGCAGATACCGGAACATCGGGCACACCTCCGGGCGCAACATCGGTCGCAATTTCAGGCGTCGCTTCAGGGGAAGCTGCGGGCGTCGTCTCTAAGGCGGCAACGGTCTCCTCTTGCGCAACGGCCTCTGCTAATTCGGCAGTTGGTGCTGGTTCTGGCGCGATCGTCGGGGGGACGAGTTCTGACGAGGGCACAACTTCTGGTGGGGGGGCAACTGGGATCGCCTCCGGTTCCGCTTCCGATTCCGGCTCAGGAACCCCCTTGGCGGCGGGAGCCGCGATCGGGGCGGGTTCACCGGGTTCCGCTTCCGGTGTGATCACGGGCGCGATTGCCTCTGAAATTGGGGCCGCTGCCTCAGGCGCTAGACTTGCAGGCGTGGGTGCAGCCGTTGGCTCAGGGGTTAGCTCAGTCGTGGGTTCAGGTGTGGGAACGTCAGTCTCAGCAGCAGGAGAGGGTGTGCGTTCTGCCTGCTGACGTTGAATATTTTGATAAGCGGCTTTTGCCCAGGCCAAATAGTCATCGGGAGTGGCGGGAGTCGCCGTCGGTGTTTCAGGGGTAGACACCTCAGCCGTGGGCTGATCAGACGTTGGAGTTGGGGTGGGTTCTACCGATGGGGGCGCGTCTTCCTCGCGCTTAAATTGACGACGAAACCAATCGAAAACCATACTGCTACCCACCCTACACAAGCGTCTATCTGTCTGAAACTATAGCGCCTCGTGTTAACGCCTAGGGGGGGAATTTACATTTAACCTGGATTTACAGGTTACTCTCGGCGGGACCCTTCAGTGATATAGGGAATGCCGGTTTTACCGCCGATTTTGATGCCAAAGGTGAGGGTCACTTCTTCGACTTGGGCGGCACTGAAGTCCCGGAAGGCACTGAGCACGTAGGCGGTATAGCCCTGAATCAGGCGATGAGCAGACTGCATTTTGGTGGCGGTGTCTTCCCGAATGCCCATGCCGGGACGATCGTAGCCCGATCTCGAGGGGATCTCCGGTTCGTCCTTGGATTCAATGTAGATTTCGTCGGTTTCGCTGTTTTCTTCAATGAGCAGGCATTGAATATCAGCCATTGCTTACCTCACTGGATAGGGGTAGGAGTTTGTGTCGATTGTTTAAGTTTGCGATTGTTTAAGTTTGCGATCGCTTTTGACGGAATTGGGGGTCTGATCTGATTCTCAGCATAAGATAGGGAGACAGCGATTCCTCGCTGGACGATCGGGATTAATCCTGAAGGAATAGCTGTTTAGCAACGTTGAGAACTCATGTTTAACCCGATGGGAGTGTCCCTACCGCATGGCTCGTTACGCGCTGGTTATCGGGATTGCCAAGTATAAAGATCGACGGTTATCGGCCTTGCCCAAGGCCCTGACGGATGCGGAGCAGGTTGCCCAGCTTTTGGGGCAGCATGGTGAATTTCAGTCTGTAGATTGGTTTCCGAAACAAGGGGTGACCCTTAAGGCACCTACCACAAAAGGTTCGATCGCCCCTCCCCGGCCCAAACACACGGGGAGAACACAACGATCGCGCCGCAAGACAATAACGATGAACTTTAATAAAGGGAGCGGGCATAGGCTGAGCCAGCCGCCATCAACCTGCAACGTAAAGAGACGCTGGCTTCCTGCCCTTGGGGGGGTGTCTTAGGTAAGACTGAGGGATAGCCGCCGCCACGATGGGCTTCCCTGGACCCAACCTAGGCCAACGTTTCCGGGCAATAGCCCAGACCACGGACAAACTGACTGCGGAACGCTTCAATTTCCTGACTGTCGGGCAACCCGTGGGACACGATCGCCACCTGATAACGGCGCATCACCTCGATCGGCGATTGGCCAATCTCCAAGCTCCACAGCACCATTTGTAAACGGGCATCCGCCTCATAAGGAATCCCCAACTCATTCAGAAACGCCCGGAAATCTCCCGCCCGTTGCGGATCAAGGGTATGGCGCAACTTGATACGGACAACCCAACCGTCAATCCGGTGGACCACTGTTACAAATTGAGCACCTAATTGGGGATGGGCATGGAGGTATTCAACCACGCGCATGGTTAAACTGGCGTTGGCGAGATAGTAGAGGTATTGCATATCACCTCTGGACAAAGCAACAATGCTACATATCCATTCTCCCTAGGACTCGCCTTGGCTCATAGGGGAAAAGTCCCCAACTTTGGGGCAAGAACATGGGGAAGTTCCCCCAAATTTTAGATTTCCTTCACGTTCTGGGCGGACTTAACGCCTGAAAGGGGTACTCGTGTTGTGTAAACCTGACAAGTCCTTGACCACTGACTCAGATCGCGATCGCTCCCTGGCAGCCTACGACTACGACCTGCCGGCCGATCGTATTGCCCAAAATCCTGTTACCCCCAGGGACAGTTCCCGCCTGCTGGTCGTCACTTCTCCCACTCAGCACCACCACAGCCTCTTCCGGGATTTGCCCGACTGGCTCCAACCAGGCGATCTGCTCGTCCTGAATGACACCCGCGTCATCCCCGCCCGTCTCTATGGGCATAAAACCAGTGGGGCCGCGACGATCGAAATTCTCCTCCTGGAACCCCGCCAAACCGACCCCAGCGGCCAACCCCTACCGCCCCACTGCTGGCTTGCCCTCGTCCGCCCAGGCAAACGGATGAAAGTGGGGTCACGCCTATACTTCGGCCATCAACTCACCCAGGCCCAGCCCCCTGATCCCTCAGCCAATAACCACGCCGCGTCTCCACCAGCGAATCACCCCGACAACCCAGCCGCCGTCACCCTCACCGCCACCATCCTGGCCAAGGACACCGCCACCGGGGGGCGTATCCTCCAATTTCATTTACCCGAATCCGCCGAGCTAGAAAGCTACCTCGAAGTCCTGGGACAAATGCCCCTGCCCCCCTACATTGACCACAGCACCGCCAACCCCGATCAGTATCAAACCGTCTACGCCCGGGAATCGGGGTCCGCCGCTGCACCCACCGCAGGCTTGCACTTCACCGAGTCCTTATTCACCCGCCTGTGGGAACGGGGCATTGAACAGGCCTTTCTAACGTTGCATGTGGGGGTCGGCACCTTTCGCCCGGTAGAAGCAACCGATATCACCGCCCATGCCATGCATTCCGAGTGGTTCGAGATTCCCGCTGCAACGATCGCCAAAATCCAACACACCCAGGCCAGAGGTGGACGCATCATTGCCGTAGGGACAACCGTTGTGCGATCGCTCGAAGGCGTCGTCAAGGAAACCGGCAGCCTGCAACCCTTTCGGGGTAAAACCAATCTCTTTATCTATCCCGGCTACCAATGGCAAGTGATTAACGGCATGATTACCAACTTCCATTTACCCAAATCCAGCCTCTTAATGTTGGTCAGCGCCCTAATTGGCCGAGAGCGAACCCTGGCCCTCTACCAGGAAGCGATCGCCCAGCAATACCGCTTCTATTCCTTTGGCGATGCCATGCTCATCCTCCCGTCAGCCCTGCGATCGGGTCCTGATGGGCAGTAGTTGGGTATGGATAGACCCCCCCAGGTCTTTTTATATTTCTTTACATTAATCCGCCATTAGCCCACGCATTTCAGCTAGTGTTCGGGGACATCTTCTCGCAGACTAAAAACAGGTTCAGGAGAAACTGCCATGTCCCCCCACCGGATTCCCCTACGCTTGGTTTTGATGCTACCCGTTTTGCTCCAGGTTGGGGCTGCGGTTGGGCTGACGGCGTGGTTTTCCCTGCGCAATGGTGAACAGGCCGTCAACAATGTAGCCAGCCAATTGCGATCGTCGGTGAACCAACAGATTCAAGACCATCTGTTGACCTACGTGGCCGTCCCCCACCAGGTTAACCAGATCAACGCCGACGCGATTCGTTTGGGGCATCTGACCTTACTCAGCGATCGCGATCGGGAGCGTTACTTTGCCCAACGCCTCGTGACCTTTCCCGTCATTACCCACAACTTTTGGGCACATATCCAGAACGATACCCTCGTGGAATCCCTGGGGGCGCGGCGTCTGGTCGGTACCATGGAGATCATCCGGCGTGATCCCCAAACCGGTGAGAACCGTTACTATGCCACGGATGCCAAGGGGTATGCGACGAATGTGGTCCAGATTGCCCCCGGTTTTGATCCGCGCCAGCGTCCTTGGTACAAAGCCGCGATCGCCCACCAGGGTCCCACCTGGAGTGGGATTTACCATGACTTCAGCACGGGGGGATTGAGCATGACGGCGGCCTTACCCGTGTATAGCGATGATGGGCGCTTTCTGGGCGTTGTCGGTGCGACCCTCTCCTGTGGCGAACCCATTGATGCCATTTTGCAACAGCACCCAATCGGTCAACGGGGACTAACCTTTGTGGTCGATAATCAGGGGGAGCTAGTGGGCACCTCCAGTAATAGCCGCATCTTTGTCACCACTGGGGAGAATCTCCAGCGCATTGCCGCGACCGCCAGCGAAAATCCCCTCATTCGTCAGACTGCAACTTTCCTGACTGAGCAACTCGCCGACTGGAGCCAGATTGACCAGACACAACAATTGAGCTTTACTGTTGCCGGTGAACCCCATTACCTTCAGATCACCCCCCTAAACGACGATCGCGGCCTCGACTGGCAGATTGTTACCGTGGTCCCCCGGTCCGAATTTATGGCCCCCATCCAAGCCAATAGCCGTCGGACGATTCAACTCTGTGGGTTGGCGCTGGTAATTGCCACGGGCTGGGGGTTGCTCACCACCCACTGGATTCGTCGCACGGTGTTGCAGGTCAGTCAAGCCGTTGATGCCCTCTCCCAAGGCAACCTGGATCAGCGTGTCCCCCCGGCCTCGATCGCAGAACTCAATACCCTGGCTACGGCCTTCAACCGCATGGCGACCCAAATTCAGACGACCTTTAATCAATTAGATAATCAATTAGAAGATTGGGTGGCCGAACCTACCCAGGCACTCCAGGCGACCCAGGAAGAAGCCGATGCCGCCGAACCGGGCCAAGCGCAAATTTTGGGCCAACCTGAGCCATGAATTGGGCTGTTGCGAGGTGCAGGTTAGACATGGCCAACCCTCAATCTGAATATTAATCAGTCGATTCTTCTGGGTTTATGGTGGGGGGCGCGTAGCGCCCCCCACCATAAACCCAGCATTTTAGTTCTTTAATTTGTAGCTTTTTGCACTGTTACACCAAAATCTCAGGAGAGCCAAGCAGTCAGTCAACCCAGAGGAGACTGGAACAGGGATTAGGGGCAACAGAGATGCTCAATTATGGGGCTGCCAGGATTGGGGCCAATAGAGTTGATAGTGATTACTCCCATGGCGTAAAAAATAATGCTGATGTAAAAAGTCAATGATCTGACGATGTTTCAACAAGTTCTTTTCATAGCGCCCTAATAGGATTTGTTCCGGTTGGTATTGCTGCCAGCCTCGAAGAATTTGATCCTGATCGATTTGGCCAGAATTCCAGCGTTTATCAGAAATAACCGCCAGACCAGGAATCGGCAGAATCCCCGTATGGAAATTGAAAATTGGCAGATCAGCGGCGAGGTAGCGTGTGTTTGCTTGACGAGCCACGATCGTACTGACCAGTGCCCGCTCCTCAATAAATTCTTGTCGGACCCGGTCAGTCTGCCATTGTGCTGACTCCTCCCAGGCAAGACTGGCCTGCTGCGCAAAGGGAACGACGATCAGAACCAGCCAAAACAGTCGCCAGCCAGATCCACGAGGCTTTAAAGTGGGGATGGGCCGCCAGAGCTAGCAATAAATCCGCCCCAAACCCAAAGAGGTAGATCAGGGGAATGGCAAACAGGGGATAGTGGTGAAACCAGAGTGGCTCGTGGTAGTAGTAGAAAACGAGAACCGTTAATAGAAGTACAGTCGGAAAAATTAGGATAGTGACGTTTTTCCTGAAAAAAAGAATATTACCAATCCCTAGGCCAGAGATTATAAAAAATAAATAATCACTGGCAAAGCGTTTATTGAGGTAATTGGTGACTTTTTCCCAGCCACTCCCACTGATATTATCCACAGAGGCTTCAATATGGGTTTGGAAGAGTTCCTCCCAGCCTAGATACTGGCTCAAGACCAGGCAGGCAAACCCTAAGCCCAAAACGCCTACTTGGAGCAGCAGCGATTTGATTTGACGGGGCCACGGCGATCGCCGATAGGAATAGGCTTGCAACCAGAGCCAACCGGGCAAGAGCAAGATTGCCATCAGTTTAATTTGCATGGCCAGGATTAAACACACCACGGCGGCGAGATCACGCTTGGTGATAACCTGAGTACGATCGTGGGGCACCAAGGCCAAGGCTACCATGCCTAAGGCTAAGGCAGGTAGGCCAATCATCGCAGACACACTGAGGTTGACAAAGTGCTTTGTATTGACGAGAGCCACGATCGCGAGACTACTGGGTAAGGGTGCTAAATAGCGTCGTAACAGCGTATATAGGCTCAGCAACAGCAACCCGGTAAACACCATCGTTAGGCTCCTGGCCCACAGGATGGAAGTTTCGCTGATCTGTAACCAAAATGCGTAAAGGCGAGGGTATCCCAGGGGTTGATCGCTCCAAAAGTCTTGAAACGGTTGGTAGCCATACTTCAACAAGACCCCCTTAATCAGGGTCAACCCCTCATCGAAATCATACTGAAACACAAGCTGAGGATGCCTGGAAAGGAAAGCTAAACCTAACCAAAAGCCCAGACAAACGGACAAGTAGGTGAGATCCGGCCGACCCCAGGTAAACGGACGATGCGTTATCGGAGCGTTCAGATCCAACCTCCTGAGAGCAGCGAAAAAGCGCCCCCCGCAGGGAGCGCTCTTGATTGTACAAGCTAAGCGTGACTAGCAGGTGCGATTAGCCGTTGATGCTCGGAGCCACCAAGGCCACCGGAGCCGACTCCACACTCGCCAAATCCAGCGGGAAGTTGTGCGCATTCCGCTCGTGCATCACTTCAAAGCCCAGGTTCGCCCGGTTCAGCACGTCCGCCCAGGTGTTAATCACCCGACCTTGCGAATCCAACACGCTCTGGTTGAAGTTGAACCCGTTCAGGTTGAACGCCATCGTGCTAATCCCCAATGCCGTAAACCAGATGCACACCACCGGCCACAACGCCAGGAAGAAGTGCAACGAACGACTGTTGTTGAAGCTCGCATATTGGAAGATCAACCGACCAAAGTAACCGTGCGCGGCCACAATGTTGTAGGTTTCTTCCTCTTGACCAAACTTGTAACCGTAGTTCAACGATTCGGTCTCGGTTGTCTCACGCACCAAGCTGGAGGTCACCAAGGAACCGTGCATGGCGCAGAACAGCGAACCGCCAAACACACCCGCCACACCCAACATGTGGAAGGGGTGCATCAGAATGTTGTGCTCGGCTTGGAACACGAACATGAAGTTGAAGGTGCCGCTGATCCCCAAGGGCATCCCATCGGAGAAGGAACCTTGACCCAGGGGGTAGATCAGGAACACGGCGGTGGCGGAAGCCAACGGTGCCGAGTAGGCTACGCAGATCCAGGGACGCATCCCCAGCCGGTAGCTCAGTTCCCACTGACGGCCCATGTAGCAGAAGCAACCGATCAGGAAGTGGAAGATGATCAGTTGGTAGGGACCACCGTTGTAGAGCCACTCATCCAGAGAGGCAGCTTCCCAAATCGGGTAGAAGTGCAAGCCGATCGCGTTCGAGGACGGGACCACGGCACCGGAGATGATGTTGTTGCCATAGAGCAAGGAACCGGCAACGGGTTCACGGATACCGTCGATATCGACGGGGGGAGCGGCAATGAAGGCGATGATGAAACAGGTCGTCGCCGTCAGCAGCGTCGGGATCATCAGCACGCCGAACCAGCCAATGTAGAGGCGGTTGTCGGTGCTGGTCACCCATTCGCAAAAACGCTCCCACGCGCTGGCGCTCTCGCGCCGTTGGAGGGTTGTAGTCATTGCGTATGTAACTCCGAATAAGAGCAAAATTTACTTGGGTAGCCTTGGCTACCTGGAAAAATAGTATACGCTAAGTTTAAGTTTGTAAAGTTGTCTTTCGAGATTTTCCCAAAAGAGCCATTTCATGAATGCCGATGGCGCTGGCCCCCGGAAGTCCCCAGGGGTTTTCCCAAAAAATCTCCCACTAACCTTACACTGGCAAGGATTACAGGCTATGTCAGGAGCAGCCAAATCCACAGGCATTAACCCGATCGCTCCGCATCTCCCCCGTCCATCTGCCTGAAAAATGTTAAGTAAAGTCACGACCCTGCCAGATCTGTCGCAACGATTCATTACCAATCTGCGTCTGCCAGAGCTTGTTCGGGATGTGGGGGTTTGGAGACAGCCACCGTTAATCGCTTTTCCCAGGGCATCGTCCCGTTGTTTAGCGAGGGTTTCAGTCTCTATTCCCAGGCTGAGTGTTTAAACAGGTAATCCTGTGGACGATATCGAGCCGCCGCCTAACCTTGGCTGAGTTCAAGGATATTGCCGTCCGGGTCCTGAGTAAACAGGGCAGGGCGACCCGACGCACTCATTTGCACCGGTGCACCTGCCTGTAAGAGGACTGCTTTCGCAGCCTCCAGATCAGCAACGGCAAAGGCAATGTGGGGATTACGACCCCATTTGTCTGAGTTGGCCAGGGGGGGTAGGGGGTGTTCGGTCGTGATCAGGTGAATCTGGACATCGCCTAATTGATACCAGCAACCCGGAAAGTTCAGGGAGCGATCGACTTTGGGCAATCCTAAGACTTCACCATAAAAATGTTCAGCCTGCGTCAGGTCACTAACCAGCAGGGCTACGTGTAAACATTGGGTTAGCTGCATGGGTTTAGACACAAGCAACCGGGGAATAGTTTAGAGAACCTGGTGGGTATAGGCGTGTTGTTTCACATTGTCCTCCGTGCGGACGATACGCTCCGAGTTGAGGATACGCTTCCGTTCGAGGGAGTAGTTCATATCCTGGCGGAGACTGCCGATCGGGATTAGGGATTGGCTTTCGGGACGCCGTTTATAGGTGCGGGCAGCAGCGATCGTGCGTTCGTGGAAGTCATCACAGAATTGGGCCGTGGCGGGGAAATCCGGCGGTAATTGGGCATTAGTTTCATCCAGCAGAACCGTCCCCAAGCGCGTCCCGTAGGCCATTTGGTACGAGGTAGGAATCCCTTTGACGATCGCTTCTAGGGCCGCAGAGGGAATGGGTTCAGCGACTTGAACCGGGTGGATTTCGCCCTCTTCGCGAATGAAACAGGTCGCAAGGCCGATCACCACGTAGTCATCAGCGGTGAGGTCAGGGGCAGAGGAGTAAGCAGTTGCCAGTGTCATCGTCGATCAGCACCAGAGGGTAAGTGAGCCAGCGTACAGTCGGATAGACCGTCTTGTAATTGGCTTGTAATTGGATTGTATGACGGGACGATCGCATTGTTCTACGAACGGCCAATCCCGCTCACCCCACTGAGGAGAAGAAAAAGGCCCCCTAGCACGATGACGATCGCCACGATACCCATCATCACATCAAGGGAGGAAGTCGTTTCCATGTCATTAACTTAGGTGGGAGGACTTGCTTTAGTGTACAGACTTACCGGCTCACCTCCCCCAAGCCCCCTTCTTTTCTTTCCTCTTTGGCTGTTCCGATATTTAGGTGTAAACCGTACAACTACAAGCCTAAGATTTGAAATAGTTTATGGTGGGAGCGCGTAGCGCTCCCACCATAAACCCAAGAGAGCCTTCTCTTTCCTAACCCTGCATAGGTCCCAAATACTTCCGTAAATAGGGGGAAAAGACTTCATAGATCAGCGTCAAGGGTTGGCCACTGTGCCAGAACAGATAATGCCGTCCCCAGAAAGGACCAGCTTCGGCAAAGGCCGCTTCGAGACTGGGGGAATGGCCATAGTGAATACCCTGGATGTCGCGATAGAGTTCCGAGTGCAGGCGGGAGAGATTATCCCAGATCGGGAGCGATCGATTTTGCAAATACTCATCAACCTGGCTCGCGTCCCACCAGGAGGTGGCATAGGCCAGCCGTTGCCCCGAAGCAGTGCGTAACCAAACTTGACGACGCAGGCGAGGACCCGGCACGGCCTCAATGAGGCTAGGGGCCTGATCATGACTCATGCCGATCGCCGACATATCAATCACATCCACTGCGATCGGTTCCCCCGTTAACAGCCGTAAATGACGGGTGGGCGAACCATCCCCTAGCAAGAGAATTTGCCATGCAGGCGCGAGTTGAGAGTGGGGTAACCCGGCTTGGACGACCTCCTCGCCGCCGTGCCAGAGGGAACTGAGCTTATGCCATGCCGCTGGTTGGCTGGGACGACTCTTGATCTCGTAAGCGGTAGCCAAAGTCTTTACATAACTTAACGTTTCCTTCTGTATGATATCGCTTTTGTCCAGCGTCTGCTTAGGTTAGGGGGGCTAGGCAGATAGGAACCACGCAGAAATTCAGAAACATCTCGCTGGAAACTGGCGATCGTGCGATATGGCCATTCTCCACTGCAAGTAGGTTGGTGCGGGGCGCATCTGTACGCCATACTGATTTCGTATATCCGGTTAGATCTCCATTTTATGCTCATCCAGGCCAACCGCTTACTAGCCCATAGCCCGTTATTTCGGCGATGGTTTCTGACCCCCCCCCAGGGAGAGGGCTATTCCGTGGGTGGAGGCGACTTTCATAAAATTGGTCAACATTTCCGCCAGCACTTTATCGAATTGGGCGGGTTAAAACCGGATCATCGGGTATTAGACGTGGGCTGTGGCACGGGACGAATGGCGGTTCCCCTTACCTATTACCTCGATCGCCAGGGTGAATACTGGGGATTTGATATTAATCCGGCGGGAATTGCCTGGTGTCAGGCCCAGATTAGTCGTCGTTTTCCCAACTTTCACTTTCAGCACGTCAATGTCTATAACAGTTTCTATAATCCCACGGGGACGATTCAACCTCAGGATTATCGCTTTCCCTTTGCGGATGCCACCTTTGATTTTATTTTTCTCACCTCAATTTTTACCCACCTGTTACCGGATGCAATGGCCAATTATTTGGCTGAAGTCTGTCGTACCTTAAAATCAGGAGGACGCTGCTTGATTACCTATTTCTTGCGTAATCCAGAGGCGATCGCGCTCATGTCCAGCGGTCAAAGTAAGTTCAAGTTTGATCATGTGATTGACGATCGCTGCTGGGCTGCGGATGCGACTCATCCAGAAGCAGCCGTCGCCTACGCTGAGGACTCTGTACGCCAACTTTACCAACGCACCGGTCTGATTTTATTAGACCCCATTCACTACGGTTCCTGGTGTGGCCGATCGTCCACGCCCAGCTTTCAGGATATCGTGATCGCGACCCGACCCTAGGTTGACGATCGCGCAGGAAGTGGCTAGCTCAACTGACGGCGAAAACGATGGATACTCACACTGAGCAACACCATTACAAATACCAACAACGCCACCACGTGGGGCCATAGAACCTCTAAACCCACACCGCGCAGGAGAATACTGCGGACGATCGTAATGTAATGGCGTAGGGGATTCAGCCAGGAGAGGTACCGAATGAGCAGCGGCATACTTTCCACCGGGGCGATCGCGCCGGATAGCTGAATCAGCGGCATATTGACAAAGAAGGAAATCAGCACGACTTGCTGTTGGTTACGGGCGATCGTCGCCAGCATCATTCCCACCCCAATGCCCACAAAAATATAGAGTCCGGAAAGGGCTAAAAACAGGATCAAGCTACCTCGCAAGGGGACGGCAAAAACCAGATCTGCCACCAACAACGCCAGCATGACATCCCCCATGAGCAAGACAAATAGGGGAATGATCTTCGCTAGTAAAATTTCTCCCGCCGAAGCCGGGGTCATCAACAACTGCTCCATCGTTCCCATATCCTTTTCCCGTACTAAGGCTGCCGAGGAGACCAGGGAACTGGTTAAAGTTAACACAACCCCAATCATCCCTGGCACGAAAAACCAGCTACTCAGCAAGCCAGGGTTATACAGAAAATGCACCTGAGGTTGAATAGGGGGGGGAGGAGATATGGGTTCTAGATTGCGACTGAAATACTGAATAATTTGATTGATATAACCGTTAGCAATACCAGCAGTATTCGCATTCACCCCATCGATTAAAACTTGCACTTCTGCGGTTTCTCCGCGCTGCAATTGCTGTTGCCAATCGGGCGGAATCACCACTCCTGCTGTCACTTCTCCCCGTCGAACCTGCTCTCCCAAGGCTGCCTGACTGCCACTATCCGGATGGCGAACAAACAAGTGATTGTTGGTCAGCGATGCCACCAACTCGCGACTGGTCATCGTCTGGGCATAGTCCACCACTCCCAGCTCCAGGTATTTCACGTCTGGGTTCAAGGCAAAACCATACAGGAGTAATTGAATGGTTGGCGGAAAGACCAGCAGAAATAATAATTGCTTATTGCGTAAAATTTGTCGGACTTCCTTGAGGGCTAACGCCACCAGCCGACTGCCCATTACCCTTGCTCCCCATTGCTGGAGGCGAGACTCCTCCTTGCCCATATGCCTAATCCTTTAACTGCATTCGTTGTGTGGCCAGCAACGCCGCCCGCAAAAACAGCAACGCTAACCCGATTAACGCCAACTCTGACGGCCATACCCCCGCCCATCCCGTTCCCCGCACAAAGGCATCACGGGTAATGTCCATAAAATAGCGGGCTGGAACAACCCAGGAAATTAGGGAGAGGGGGAAGGGAATATTATTCAGCGGATAGATAAAGCCTGACAGCAAAATCGCCGTCAGAAAGCTGATCAGGGCAACGGCCTGCACAGCTGCCCCCTGATTACTCGCCCGACTGCCAATGAACAGTCCAAACAAGACACTCGCTGATACAAATACGATATTCCCTACTAATAGTGGGGTTGGATCACCTACAGTCCGTAATCCAAACAATCCGACGGCAAAAATTAAGACTAACCCTGACTCCAGTTGGCCCACTAGGAAGTAGGCCAACCCCTTGCCCAAGAGCCACTCCGCTGGCTTCAGATCTGAGGCGTAGACTTGCAAGATGGTGGCCTGCTCTTTCTCGCGGACCATTGCGATCGCGGCCAGCAGGGCTGGGAACACCGCCAGCACCACAGCATAGACCCCGGGCACAATGAATAACGACTCGCGTCGTCCTGGATTAAACCACAGCCGCACCCGTGCCACCACCCGCTCACTCCCTGGTAACAGGCCATTGATCCGTATGAAATTGTTCGTCGTGGCCCGAATACTGTTGCGAATCACGCGGGCATTGTTGACATCAGTGCCATCGATCAATACCTGGACAGGACTAGGGCGTTTTGCCTCTACCCGGCGGGAAAACTCGGGTGGAATCACAACCATTGCCTTGGCCTGGCCGCGATCGATGACGGCGATCGCCGCTTCATTAGCGGAATGACGGACTGGGACAAACTGATTGGTGGCAAATAATCGTTCAATATAGGCGCGACTCAGCCAACTCTGGTCCCAATCCTGGATGGCCAGGGGAATATGCTTCGACTCCAGCCGAATGGCATAGCCAAAGATCAGCAATGTTGCAACTGGCAGGATTAACGCTAACGCCACCGTCAAGCGATCGCGACGAAATTGCGCTAACTCCTTGCGACACTGGGCCAAAATCCGCTGCATAAGACGCCTTGCTTAACCCCCCCCTAACCAACACTCCTAATCCGCGACCTCGCCCAAACGCAACGTTGATCTGATCCTATCTGACCAACCTGGGCTGCTACCTATCGCAACCAAGCCTCCGGCTCGGTGGTTGCTGCTAACGGCGCCAGGGGCAACAGGGCTGGATCTGCCTTGAGGACACGCCTAGTTCCAGGGTCTTCCCCCAGTCTCGATGCTACAAACGGATCGGGACTTGCCACTGCCAACGATGAGCCAATGCCCTCGACAGCGATCGCACGCGCACCACGGGCCACTAACCTAGCAGACATGAAAAAATGGTACGCTGATTGTGTTAAGAAGATTTAAGTGTAGATTAATTTATAGGATCTATGGCTGAAATTCAATTCTCCCAAGGGGTTACCGAGAGCGTGATCCCCGATGTGCGGTTAACGCGATCGCGTGATGGCAGCACTGGAACTGCAACCTTTTATTTCCAGAACCCCGATGCCCTACGCCAGGATCGTACCGATGAGATCACGGGGATGTACCTGATTGACGAGGAAGGCGAACTTGTTTCCCGCGAAGTGAATGCAAAGTTCATCAACGGCCAACCGGAAGCGATCGAAGCCCGCTACATCATGCGATCGTCGGCAGAATGGGATCGGTTTATCCGGTTCATGAATCGCTATGCCGAGGAACATGGCCTCGGATTACAGCGCAACGAATAGGAGGTCTCAGGCTCGATGGTCCTGCCTCATCCCGATCCGGGCAATCCCCCGTCTATCCTGTGTGCAGTCATTACGCTGAGTGATACACGCACAGTGGCGGACGATCGCAGCGGTCAACTCATTCAGCAATGCTTGATTGAGGCAGGTCATCAAGTGGGTTTCTATGCCCTGTTCCCTGACGAGCCACCCCGCCTGGTGCAGCAGTTAGCTCAGCTAGCCCGACAGGCCGATCTCGATGTGATTATTACCAATGGGGGGACGGGCGTTGCACCCAGGGATACCACCTATGATGCCATTGTGCCCCTGTTAGATAAGACCCTACCGGGGTTTGGCGAATTGTTTCGCTGGCTGAGTTACCAGGAAATTGGCTCACGGGCAATGGCTTCACGGGCGATCGCGGGTACCTACCGGGGTAAGCTCCTTTTTGCCCTGCCAGGTTCCAGTCATGCCGTGCGTTTGGCCATGCAGTCACTCATTTTGCCAGAACTCGTTCACCTCACCCGCCAGTTGCAAAGCCCTTTTTCTTGACTGACGGTTGTCTAGAATTTTGCCTGACTGGCGGTTGTTTGGCATGGGCAGGAGCAGTCGGCAGTAGCTGGAGCCATAAACCATACGGTCGGTTTTGAGCGCAGTCAAATTTCACGGTGAACTGGCCATCGGCAATAGCTTTCAAAGTCTGTAGATATGTCTAAAACGTTACCATACTATGGCATATCGCATAGCATGGCCAGACTCAGGATAATCGATGATACTCAAAAATACCAGAACGTTACCTCAGGCAGAGAGTTCCCGATCGACCCAGGCTTCCTGATGCGATGAGCGGTGGTGACGCCGCTGGTGTGATTGGGATAACCAAGGCGGCGGGGTACCCTGGAGGACCATGCAGAGACGATCGAGGGCATCCGTTACTTTTTCCAACTCAGACACGGCCTGAATCGGGGTGATTTGGGGTTGGGGCAAGTGCCTAACCGTCTGATCGCGGATATCCGCCACATAGACCAGCGCACAATCGGCGATCGCTGCGATTTTGGTAGCCAGGGAATCGGCATGACCTGAAGCCGTTGGATAACTGGTTGGATAACTAGGAAACTCAAACGTCTCTAGCCAGCAATAGCCCCGTGCCGACACCTCGTAGATCACTAGCCGACTGGCCCAACCAAAGTGGGCATTGATATGCACCAGATCTTGCGTGGCAAAGGCAACTTTCACGGCTTAACCCCTTCACTCGGCTAGGCTGGACGATCACACTCGGCTAGGCTGGACGATCACCAGACGCAAACAGAGACAAATCCTCACGCTGCGGGTAGATAGCTAACCTTATAGCTGACGATCGCGGGTTAAGACTGCATCGAAACGTACACTTCTGGTCAAGCTGGGATGTGGGGGGGGCGGTTGGCTTCAGGTGCGGGTATAGCGGAGGAGGGTTTCCAGGCGATCGATCACCAAGGCATCCCGTTCGGTTAGGGTTGGGCTGGTCACGGCCTGACACAGTTTCGGTAGGGGACAGGTGGCCTCAATTTGGGCCTTGAGGTGACCATCAGGCGAAATGTGGTCAATAAACACCTGGAAACACTGGGCGGCAAGGTTGGGGTCGCTCAACACGCCACTTAAGATGCACCACAGCAGTTCATAGTGGATCATAAAGATCGGTTCTTCATCACCAGGCGCTTCCTCGCTGGCAAGGTAGAGCATCCGGACAATGGCTTGTTGGGTAGATTCACTCAGGGCTGCTTCCGCTAAGGCATTGGTTAACACGGTCTGATCAAAGACCAGTAGGCCGGGGGTCAGTTCATCGTCCCCGCTATCGAAATCCTCGTCCAGGTCTTCCAGGTTGGCGGGTGCAGCAGGATAGCCCATCGGTTGGTACCGGAGCAGTTCGGCAAGGGCGGCGTCGGGATCGGTGGGGAGAAACTCCCAGAGGGCGATCGCGGCTTCGAGCATTTCGGGAATATCAGCTTTGGGACAGCCGTTGGCATCCAGGAAGCGATCGTCAAAGGCAGTTGTCCAGGTTTGCCAAAAGGCTTGCTCATCGGGTTGCTCGCCCAGTGCTTGTAGATTCGCCAGGGCGTCTTGGCCACTGAGAGCACAGATCACCTGATGCAACTTCAGGCGCAGTCGCGTCTCACGGCGGTTGAGGGGGAGGTGGGTTTGGCTGACAGCAAACTGTTGCAGGCTGTCGTAGAAGCTGAGGTTCATGGGAGTCGCTCATGGGTATGGGTAATTGTGCGTTTCTATTCCTAGGATGCCCTAGGCCAAGGCTTCAGCATACGCGATCGTGTCTAAGTTGGCATCAAATTCAAAAAACCTTCAAATTTGGCCGCTTTTCTCCGAAAATTCCGATACAAAGAGAGACACAAACTCGAAATCCTGACTATTAAAAAGACCCCGATCGCTGAGTTTCAGTTCCGGGATGACCAATAAGGCCATAAAGGACAGGGTCATAAAGGGTGCGCCCAAGGGAGACCCCAATTGTTTGGCTTGGGCGTCCAGATGGGCATAGCGGGCCGCCACGGTTTCTCCTACCTGATCACTCATTAATCCCGCGATCGGTAAGGGCAAAACCTCGACCTGATCGCCCGCGACGGCGGCCATCCCCCCTGACCCTGAATGACCGCGATATTGCCGACAATTGAAACCGCGTGGTCAATCTCGCGTCATTTAGCCCCCACTCACCGGAGGAATCAGGACAACTTCATCACCCGGTTGTAGGAGCGTCTCTGGTTCAACAAATTGCAAATTAATGCCAAAACGGGTGACCTCCCGCCATTGTTCGAGTTCCGGATGTTCGGCAATCAGGCGATCGCGCACCGCTGCGACCGGCGTTCCTGGGGGAAAAGTGAGCGACAATTCTGTCACCCCATAGGCTTCCTGGTAGGCGGCGAAGAGTTTGACCGTGATGGCGAGGGAGATTTCAGACATTGCTTGGCACCAGGAGTTGGGAGGTCACTCATACAGTAAACATAAAGTTTCCTAAAGTTAGTAGTAACAACTTTAGTCGTTGCCAACCTGTGCCGACGGTTTTCCGGCGATCGGGGGCCAACGGCTGTTGGAATTTGGGGGTTAGGACCAACGACTGTTTGCTCTACGCACTTCCGATCGCCCCTAGCAAGCGTTGATTGTCCTCCAGGGTACGGACGGCTACTCGAAAATAGTGCTCACCCAATTCTGGGAAACTCAAACAATCCCGAATAAGAATCTGATGCTGTTGCAGCAAGTGAGCCTGAAGCGGGGGAACGGGTTCCTGGCTGTAAACCAGTAGAAAATTGGCTGCACTGGCGTAGGGTTGAAACCGGGGATCTTGGGCTAGCCCTGCGTACAGGGACGATCGCGCCGGGGGAAGCCAAGCCCACGTACTCTCCTGGAAGTCGCGATCTGGCAGCGCCGCCAGTGCTGCCACCACTGCCAACTGGTTCACGCACCACGGATCCCGCCAGGACTGCCAACGTCGCAGCCGATCGGGATGGGCGATCGCGTAACCTAGCCGTAAACCTGGTAGGCTATAGAACTTCGTCAGCGATCGCAAAACGATGAGATTCGAGAAGTCGGGAACACGATCGCTCAAGCTTTGCTGCTCCGCCGGGGGCAAAAAATCCATGAAGGCTTCATCCACCACCACCAGAGCAAAGCGATCGAGGTAGGGAAGAATCTGCGCCCGTGGGAAGACCTTACCGGTTGGATTGTGGGGATTGTTGAGCAAGAGGGCTGCGGTAGGGGGGGCCGTCGCAAGGGCGCTGGGCAGATCTGCCGCGATCGGTGTCGGTGCAAATCGGCAAGGAATCAGCTGTGCCACCGCAACGGAGGCCCGCAGCGATCGGCCATAGTCCGCAAAGGCAGGGGTTAATACATAAGTCTCAGAGCACGCCGCCAAGTCACGACCGATCCACGTCAACAACTCGGCAGCCCCATTTCCTGGAAGCACCCAGTCGGCAGACACCCGATGGCCGTCTGCCAGGGCCGCCCGTAGTTCCCCATACGCCGGATCAGGGTAGGTCCGGATGGTCAACAGGTTGTCCTGAAGCGCAGCCAGGACCCCAGCGGGTGGCCCCAGGGGATTGATGCTGGCGGAAAAATCCAGGATGGCACGGGGAGAACAGCCCGCCAGCGATGCGGCCCAAGCTAAATTCCCCCCGTGGGTGGGACGGTTCACCCGCCGTGTGCCTCTACCCCGGTAATTAAGACGCAACCTTTTCCTTAAACAACTTACCGGCGGAAAAAGCCGGAACCTTGGTTTCGGGAATTTCCATCTTCTCACCCGTTTTTGGATTGCGCCCCTCACGGGCCTTGCGTTCCCGTGATTCAAAGGACCCAAAGCCCACCAGCGTGACCTTATCGCCTTCGGAAACGGCTTCCATGATCGCTTCCAGGGCTGCCGTCAAGACAGCATC
Organism: uncultured bacterium; assembly: GCA_964536415.1. Lineage (GTDB taxonomy): Bacteria > Cyanobacteriota > Cyanobacteriia > B231 > B231 > Trichothermofontia. The sequence continues at coordinate 54,936 of CAZHXN010000006.1, read as the reverse complement.
GGCTTCTTTCTTGGTAACGCGGGCCTTTTCGGCAACCGCATCCACGAGTTCACCCTTATTCATGCAACATCTCCTTACTCAGTCGGGTTTAGGGTTAACTGACAACTTCGTGCCTGAAGGGGGGACTAAGGGCATGGAATCGGGAAGCGCCGAAACCCTCGTAGACTCGAAGTTTCAATGCACTATTCTAGGAGGAACTCCCGTGATATGGATCGTCGAAACCTTTAAGTTATATGGATTTCGGCGTTTTTGTCACAAAAATCATTATTTTGATGAGTATTTATACTCAAAAATCTGCCGTCCAGCCCTTTGAAGGCGGTTGGGATAGAGTGATTCTTCGCTGAAGACGTGGCGCAAGCACCCCGTTGTGAGCCGCAAGCTATAGACCCCGTGGTTCCCAAAATTTGGATGATAGCTAGGGATAATTACTGGCTCCTCTCTGGGGAAAATGAGCGGTGATCGCGTCAGAAGGCGGGGGAAGCGGACCTAACCGCAGTAGATTGGTATTGAGTCAGCAGTGAACCGTCTTTTAGAGAGAGGAGCTTCGATCCCATGCTTCCCTATATTCTGGCCCTGGTTGTGGCGGTGGGTAGCCTAGCCCTGTATCTGTCTGCCTTTTTCTTCCCGGAAATCCATCGCAAGGGGGATATTGTCTTCAGCGGGGTAGGCTTGTTCTACGCCCTGGTGCTGTGGGTCTGTGCCAATCGGTTTACGGGGGCGGCCTTGCTGGGGCAGACGGCCAGTGTGGCGCTGTTGACTTGGTTTGGCTGGCAAACCCTGACGCTGCGGCGGGAGTTGGTGCCGAGCGATCGCCGGACGGGTTGGGGACCGAAGACGATTCAACAGGGGCTTGGACGGCTGATCGGTGGGCTGATGAAGCTACCGGGGGATCTGGTTGGGCTGTTCTCCAAGTCTAAAGCGGTTCCGGTTACATCACCACCTTCTGTGCCAGCGGAACCTGAAACGCTAACGGAAATACCAACGGGGTCTGCTGAAGTGACCGTGAGGGAGGCGGATTCAGCAGCGACTGTAGAAACGGCGATCGCGCCTGAGCCTGCTACCCCGGAAGTGCCGACGACGATCGCGGATACGACGACGGCTCCCAGTCCAGAAGTCATCGAGCCACAAGCCCCTGTAACCGGAGCGGTTGACGAGCCAACGGCCCCAACCCCGATCGCGCCGCATTTCGATCAGAAAGTTGCACCTGAGCCGGAATTACTGGAGACGGAAGCTCTGACTGCGGCAGGCCCTCCTGACACAGAGACTGCGGAGGAAGCTGATACCAGGGAAGCAGAGGAGACAGGTGATGTTTGGGGAGAGGCAGATCAAGTGGCGGCAGAGAGTCCCCCAGAAGCGCCTACTAAGCCAAAACGGGAGAATCTTTTCACGGTATTGAAAGATGCGCTGGTGGCGTTGTCTCCCTTTAAGCAGCGTCCAAGCCGTCCGATGATTACGCTGAATCGACCCGGCACTGGGGATGCAACGACTGCCCCACCTGACGCTGAATTTGAAGTTGAGGCTGAAATTGATGCTAAAGTTGGGGCTGAAATTGAGGCTGAAATTGAAGCCGAAATCGAGACTGAAGGTGAAGCTGAAGCGCTTGAGCCTGTAGCTGAAACTGAAATCGCGGCTGAAGTGATCCCTGATATGGAGGCGAGTACGGCGTCTGAGGGGGAAGGAATCCCGACGGTTGGGCTAGATCAATTGGAAGGGGATGATTGGGAGGCTGAAGTCAGTCCGGCGGTTGCCCAGACGACGGATGCTTTGTTAGAGGAAGGTTTAGCTGGGGCGGCTGAGGTGGTATCGAATGAGGCGGATGCAGCAAGGTTAGAACTCCCTGAAGAATTAGAAACCGCTGGGGAGCCAGATCTGGGACCCGATGGGGCGGCGGCGATCGCGGTATCCGCCGAGGTTGAGGTGGTCCAGTCGGATCTGGATGTGATCGATGAGCCAGTGCCGGAAGCAGCGATCGATATTGAGGCAAGTGCCGTATCGGAAACTAGTGCCGTATCGGAAACTGAGGATGATTTGGCGGGTGAGGTGACCAGCGCTCCGCAAGTCGATCGCGACCATGAATCGAAGCCAGAAACGTTGCCTTAGGGGAATGCGATCGCCCCAGATTGACAATGCTTAACCCTGCTCGAACTCTCGGTAGGGTTGGGTTACAGTGGGGGGAAATCGGCAAGCGATCGAGCGATCAGTGTATGAGTTACTGCCTAATCCCAACGGGGTTTTGATGAGTTCTATCGCCAGAACTCGCCAGAACTCTCTAGGAGGATCATCATGGCAAAAATAATTGCCGTTACGAATGCATTTAGAACCTTGACAGAAGTTGAAAATTGCTTCCAGTTAAGTCGTAACGAGAATTGCTTCCAGTTAAGTCGTAACGAGGCGGCTGATTTCTTTCCCGAATGGCAGCAAACTTTACCCAGCCTGAATAGCATTGAGCAAGAACGCTTAAGGATATTAGGCCAACGCCCGTTATATCATTGGGCCGAAGGTGACCTACTCGAAGGCGCAGTCATGTTACGGGTCGCCTCTCCACTGCTCGAATTAGCCGAAGTTTACGATCCCTCCTTCAGATTGAAAACCGAAGTGAGTGTCGAAATTGCGATCGAGGACGGCATTGTTCCACCACCCAACCCCTCTTTGGGATGTTAACCAATGATTCAATACTAACCCCGCTAAAACAGCCGTTGATGCTGCCACATCACTGCGTTGTTGCCGTCTGACTCAATCAGTGCCCCTGGCTGAATACATTGCCGTCACCCGATGCTGATTATCCAGTTCCAAGACCAGATCGGCCCCATCCGGTGGGCGCAGGAGTGGTGGTATAAACAGAGCCGGATGGAGGGCTTTCCAAAAGTATTCAACAAACTGGGCGATCGTGGCGTCACTTATGCCCGCCTTGCCCCTTGCCTGCATTTGTTGTTCCGCCTGTTGTCGCCACTGTTGGCTGAGGCGGTAGTCGTGGGGCTGTAAGACCATGAGGCGATCGAGGTAAGCCCAGAGGGGCAAATAGGCTTGGAGTGCCTGGTTCATATCACGGGCAAAGGCCCGATCCCCAGCTGTCACAATCGGCCACGGTGGTGCTTCAAAGGCAGTCGGGGGTAATGGACGCAGCCCCACCATCCACCCTTCAAACAGAACGATCGCCCCCTGCGAGACCCACTCTGGCTCCGTGCGATCGCCCGCCCCGCCCCAAACTGACTTGTCAAACCGGGGGATGGCCACAGGGAACTGTTCCTGATGTAATTGCGCTAAGACATGTAACCCCAACTCCAAATCATGCGTCCCAGGCGGTCCCCGCCAGATCAGCCGGGGGTCTTGACGTTGTAGCCATCGCCGTTCGGCGTAGGTCTTATAGAAATCATCGATTGAGATCCCGATGGTGGGGCAACCGAGATGGGTCAAAAGGTGTTGCAAGATCTTGACCAGCGTCGTCTTGCCAGTTCCCTGGACGCCCAGAATGCCCTGGATAAGCGGTCGCTTTAGGGTTGATTGCAACGTGGCCAGTTGTTGGGCGATCGGCAGCCAGACCTGCCAGAGTTGGGTTAGGCGATCGCGCTTGGTCATCGCTGCTGGCAATAGGGTGGAATCGCGCTCTAGGCGAGGCCACAGCGATCGCAACAGGGCCAAGCGTTGTTCCAAGTGGGGCCTCACCGCTGCGGCAGTGATCCCTAAGGCCCGTGCCCGTGCGGCATCGGCTAACTCCAGCGCGGTCACTACCGCCCACTCATCAGGCGCAGGTCTCGACCCAGCTAGCCAAGTTGGCAACAGCCGTTCGAGGGTGGCGTTACTCGGCGTCACGGGTCTGGGAAGGGTGATAGCGACACCAGGCAACTTTCGCCGCTGCTTGCTCAGCCTGTTTGATCGATCGCCCTTTGCCCGTTCCTAAACAGTTCCCCTGCAACCACACTTCCGCCAGAAAACGCTCCTGATCGCCGTGGAGGCCGCTGATTTCAGTCACCCGATATTCCGGAAGTTGCTTCAGGGTACCCTGGGTCCATTCCTGGAGGGCAGCTTTGTAGTTCTGACGGGCGGGATCATTGAGAATCGCGATCGCTAGCGGTTTAAATTCCAAATCTAACCAGGGACGAATTAGTCCCAGGGTATGGGTACTTAAATACAGGGCGGCCAGCACCGCTTCAAAGGCATCAGCTAAGCGTGACTCACGACCGGCCTGATCCCCTGCCGCACTCGGCGCAACCAGTAACGATCGCGCTACCCCATATTGATCGGCTAACTGGGCCAGGATGCGATCGCTCACCAGGATAGCGCGGACTGCCGACAGTTCTCCTTCTGGCAGGTGGGGGTAGGCTTGCACTAGGAACTCCGTCGCTGCCAACCGCACCACCGCATCACCAATAAATTCCAACTGTTCGTAGTTATGCGTACTGGAAACCGAAATATGAGTCAGGGCACGATCGAGCAAGTGCCATTGAATCGGTTGGGTCGGGGACAAACCGAGCTTCTGCACCAGCAGCGTCAATTCTTTTTGGCGACGGGGATCGATCGGCAGCTCCAGCACAGTCATCGGCATATAGTCATCGGTATACAAGCATTGGGACACATTGTAACCGTCACCGCTGAGCAACTTATCAGCAGGCAATCGTGGGGTAAGCATTCTGCCTGCCCGTCAGCCAGCCAGAGACAAAAGAGAAAGAGTTGGACATAAGCCGGATTCTGTTCTGGATAACGGGTGCCCGTTACCAGGGCAATTATCTATCTGGGATGTTTGTTACCAAACACCTCTGGCGGTACAGGAGGGACCTAGCCCTCAGCGGAACCGGGAAAAGACCAACCGTCGTTCCTCCACCTTGCTCCCGACCGGGGTTTACCGAGCCAGCACCTCTCGATGCTGCTGGTGCGCTCTTACCGCACCTTTGCACCCTTACCCTTCAATCCAAGCAATCCAAAACTGTGAATTTTGAATTTTGAATTGTTTTGGCGGTATGTTTCTGTGGCACTTTCCTCGCGGTCACCCGCACTGGGCGTTACCCAGCAGGTCTGGTCTTTCGGGAGTCCGGACTTTCCTCAGATTAACCCTGCCTGTTAACGACGAGGCTAACCCGCAATTGCCTGCGCCAACTCTTTCCCTGGTCCTATCCTAACGCCTGTTCCGTGAGGGTACGCCGAAGCAGTGCTAATGGGTACCCCGAAAAATCCAAACCTTGCCCTGATAACCAACGTGATCTCGGCGGTTGGAGCAGTGCAACTGCCCCGATCCTAATTATATCGAGATTATATCGAGGTGCCCTCATGGGGAGTTACGGC